>CAYMLO010000084.1:0-44849 GCA_964390905.1 uncultured Planctomycetales bacterium
GCGCTGGTGTACGGGATCGGTGACGGAAGCTTGCTGGAGGCGCTGGCGCAAGGATCGGATCTCACCCTCATCGCGGTCGACCCCGACCGTGCGAAGGTCGATGCGATACGCCGTCGTTTCGACGCCGCGGGTCTCTACGGCCGGCGCGTCGCTGCACATGAGGGCACCCCGTTCACACTCGAAGCCCCGCCCTATATGGCCTCGCTGACGGTGATCGCCGACCTCGATGCGGCGGGTTTCGATCCATCCCGGGCCTCGGCGTGGCTGGCACGGATCTTCAAGCCAATTCGTCCGTACGGCGGGACGGCGTGGATCGCTGTGGTGGGAACAGCGCAGGGCGAGTTGGTGCGCCTCGTGAAGGCCGACGCCACCGCTACCGAAGCAAGGGCGTTCCCCGGCGCGACCGCCAGGGCCGACAAGGACGGTGTCGTCCTACGTCGCGAAGGCCCGCTGCCCGGCTCGGGATCGTGGACACACCAGTACGGCGACGCCGCCAACACGGTCAAGTCCGACGATACGCTGGTCCGGATGCCGCTCGGGGTGCTCTGGTTCGGCGGCAACTCCAACCTGGACGTCCTGCCGCGTCACGGCCACGGTCCGCCGGAGCAGATCATCGGAGGCAGGCTCTTCATCGAGGGCATGGACGGCCTCAGCGCCCGCGACGTCTACACGGGTCGGGTCCTGTGGCTCACGCGACTGGGCGACCTCGGGACGTTCGACGTCTACTACGACAAGACCTACGAGACCAATCAGGCCCATATCCCTGGCGCCAATGTCCGCGGCACGAACTTCGTCGCCACGCACGATGCAGTCTACGTCATCCAGGGCGGCAGGTGTCACGTGCTCGACTGGGCAACGGGCGAGAAGACGAAGACGATCTCTCTGCCGGCCAAGAAAGGCACAAGGCTGCCGGAATGGGCCTACATCGGCATCTGCGGGGACACACTGGTCGGCGGCAGCGGCTTCGTTCCCTTTTCGGCGCTGCTGACTGCGTCCGAACGGAAGCCCAGGGTGCGGAAGGAGAAGTACCTGGTGTTCTTCAACCACGACCGAGCCGCCAGTAGAGAGCTCGTCGTGATGGACCGCCACACGGGTCAGGTGCGGTGGCAGGTCACGGCTCGGTACGGGTTTATCAACAATGGGGTCGCCATCGCCCAGGACACGCTCTTCTGCCTGGACAAGCTGCCGCCCTACATCGAGCAGTTCCTACGGCGTCGCGGGAAGGTGCACCCGGGCACGTATCGACTCCGCGCACTGGATCTGCGCACCGGCAAGACCAAGTGGGAGACGTCCGACGGCGTCTTCGGCACGTGGCTGGGGTACTCGGCCGAACACGACGTCTTGCTCCAGGCCTCCCGACCTTCCGGCGACATGGTTCGTGGCGAAGAGGGCAAGCGGATGATCGCTTACCGGGGCAAGGACGGCACGGTCCTGTGGAATGAGGAGCACAGATTCAGCAACCCGCCCATGCTCCACGGCGATAAGATCATCACGCACAGCGCGATGTACAGCCTGCTGACCGGCAAGCAGATCCATCGCCGCGACCCGTTGACGGGCAAGTCGATTCCCTGGAAGTACCTTCGCACGAAGGGCTGCGGCTATCACATCGCCTCAGAGCATTTACTCACGTTCCGGTCATCAGCGGCAAGCTACTACGACTTGTCCCTCGACGGCGGGACGGGCCATTTCGGCGGCTTCAAATCCGGCTGCTCGTCGAATCTCATCGCCGCCGACGGCGTGCTCAACGCGCCTGAATACACGCGGACGTGTACCTGCTCGTTCCAGAACCAGACGTCGCTGGCCCTCATCCACATGCCCGACGTGGAGGTCTGGACGACGTTCCCCCAGTACAAGGTGGAAGGCCGAATCCGACGCGTGGGTATCAACCTCGGCGCGCCCGGGGACCGCAGGACCGAGGACGGTACGCTATGGCTGGAGCACCCGGTCGTGGGCGGGGCGTCGCCGAAGATCGAGATCCGCGTGGGGGCCGACGTGCACGCCCTCGTCCCGCGTGGGTCCGTCTGGAAGTATCTCGATAACGGGTCGGACCAGGGCACGGTGTGGCGGGAGCGATCGTTTGATGACAGCCGCTGGGCTGCCGGCCCCGCGGAGTTGGGCTACGGCGATGGCGACGAGAAGACCGTCGTCGGCTATGGGCCGGACAAGAGCAAGAAGCACATCACGACCTACTTCCGGCGATCGTTCGAGGTGGCCGATGCTCGGACCTGCGACCGCTACTTGCTCCGCGTCAAGCGTGACGACGGTGCGGTCGTGTACCTGAACGGTCGAGAAGTACTTCGTGTCGGCATGCCCCGAGGCGCGATCGACTACCGGACCCCGTCCACCGGCAGCGAATCCTGGGACACGTCGGAGATAGACTCGGACCTGTTGGCCAACGGAACCAACGTCCTGGCCGTCGAGATCCATCAGCGAAGCCCGGGCAGCTCGGACATCAGCTTTGATCTCGATCTGACGCCCGTGTCCGAGCGGCCAACTTGGATGCTGCATCACGCGTCGTGGATGGCGGGCGACGGCCCGCGCTGGGTTGGCGCGTCCGGCGCCGAAGGCCTGACGGACTTGGCTGTGACGTTGTCGGCCCGCGCCAAAGACCAATGCGCGTACACGGTTCGCCTGTACTTCGCCGAATTGCGCGACCTGTCGGCGGGTCAACGCGTCTTCTCTGTGTACCTGCAGGGCCGCGAGGCGCTGTCGGACTTCGACATCGCCGGGGCGGCAGGGGGGGCACGCCGCACCATTGTTCGGGAGGTCAGGGGCGTTCGGGTCAAAGACGTCTTGGCGGTGAAGCTCGTGCCGTCGAAGGTGTCTCCGGTCAAGCAGCCCCTGCTGTGCGGGATCGAGGTTCGTGCAGAGTCCGCGGTGGGGCGGGCACGATGTGACCTCGTTGAGCTCGCTACCAACCCGCCTCCGCCATCCAACCCTTGAACCGCTGGATGTCCTGTCGGGTGGTGGCGATAAGGGGCTCGACCTCGAGATCGTATTCGCTGTGGAGGGTGACCGGGCCGTCGAAGCCGACGTTCTTCAGGTCGCGGCAGACGCCGATCCAATCCACCAATCCCTCGCCGAGGGGGACGAGCTTCTTGGCGCCGTTGAGGTAGATGGGGTCCTTGACCGCTACGAGCTTGAGGTACGGCCCGACGATGTCGACGGCCATGGTGAACGGCTCGCCGTCGAGCATCAAATGGCCGGCGTCGAGATAGGCGCCGATCCGTTCGGGATCCATCCCTTTCAGCAGGTGCATCAGGCCACAGGCGTTCAGGCCGTAGAACTGCCCCGAATGCGTGTGGTAGCAGGGCAGCACGCCGTGCTTGGCCCCGAGCTCGGCGAAACCATCCAGTTGCCGCCGGATTTCGTCGACGCGGTGCCAGTAGTCCTGGCCGGGTTCCCACAGGTAGTAGCCTAGCTTGATGTACTTGATTCCGGCCTGGCCGCAGACCGCTAAGATCCGCTCGGCCTCGGGGGCGCCCGGATCGATCAGGCTGGTGTCGGTCGTGGCCATGCCGACGACGAGCCCTTGGTCGGCCCATCGCTGGATTGCCTCGGGCAGGGCCGTCTCGACGTTGTCCGGGTTGACGGGATGCCCCGGGCGGATCGCCAGGTCCATGCCGTCGAAACCAAGGTCCTTGATCGTGTCGCCGAGCTGTTTGACGTCGAGCTTGGCGAGCATCTTGGTGAACATGACGAGCTGCATTTCAGCTCCTTTTCGATTGGTCCGCCGGATCGCGGTCCGCTATCGTTGCTTGAGGAAGTACTCCATCAGCTCGTGCCCACGGGGGGCGTGGAAATCGCTCCGGGCGGCGTTGGCCTCGGTGAAGGGCCGTTGCAGGACGCTGATGATCTTCTTGCCGGCCATGCAGAACGGCGGCGGGTCGGCCGTGTGGATCCCCGTCGCCACGGGCGTGGGATGGTCCGGCGCGACCCAGATCCGCCAGTCGTCCCCAGTGCTCTGAAGCTTCTCCAGCACGGGTCCGACGACGTGTCGGTCGACCTGCTCGAGCGCCTCGACCTTGGCCGCGGGGTTGCCGCCGTGTCCCGCTTCGTCGGGGGCCTCGACGTGCACCACGACCATGTCGTTTTCGTCCAAAGCATCCACGGCCGCGGTCCCCTTGCCGGCGTAGTTCGTGTCGACGTACCCGGTGGCCCCTTCGACGGCGATGAAGCGCCAGCCCATCAGGATCGACAATCCTCGGAAGATGTCGACGGCCCCCACGGCGGCGGCCTGGACGCCATAGACGTCGGCGAACCGTTTGATCCGGGGCCGGCCGCCCTGGCCCCACAACCAGATGCTATTGGCGGGGTTCTCCCCCAGGTCGTGCCGAACGTGGTTGACCTCGTGGTCGGCGAGGATCTCCTGGGACTGCTCGATCAACCGCCTCACGCGCCGGCTGCCTCGTCCCCCGGGCATGTACTTGCTGACGGGCTCGCCCGGGATATCGTGTGGCGGGGTGCATCGGATCTTCGATCGGGCCGCGTTCTTGAGGACCATCAGATGCCGATAGGACATGCCCGCGTGGAAGGTCACCTCATCGCTGCCGAGCCGCTCGTTGAGCTCGTCGATCAGCCGCTCGGCCTCCTCCTGACGGATGTGCCCGGCGGCGAAGTCCGCCATTTTACCGTCGACGATGGTCACCAGGTTGCAGCGGAAGACGAGATCCTTCGTGTCCAGCCGAATTCGCTGCGCCGCCGCCTCGATGGGGGCGCGCCCTGGATACCACCGCGCCGGGTCGTAGCCAACGACGCTGAGCGTCGCCACCCCGCTGTCGGCGGGCATGCCCTCGGGAATGGTCTGCATCGTGCCCTGCCGCCCGTTCGTAGCGATCCAGTCCATGTGGGGCGTTTCGGCCGCCTCCAATGGGGTCTGCCCGTCGAGCGCCTCGACTGGGTCGTCCGCTGCACCATCCGGTAGGATCAGCGCGTACTTCATGGCCGCATCCAGCGCTTCAGGTTGGTCAAGTCCATGCCTCCCCTTGTGTGCGGATAGCTCAGAATTCCTCGTATTCCTCGACCACACGGATACACACCGGCTCGCCCGCGATCACGTCCAGCGCTGCGATCTGTGCGAGGGCCTTGCGAACGTTGCCCTCGCGGGCCAGATGCGTCGTGATGATGATGGGGACAGACTCGTCCTTGTGATCGACGGGCGGCTCGTGCTGGACGACCGCGGACAGACTGATGTCGTGCTGGCCGAAGACCTGGCTGATCTTGGCGAAAACCCCCGGACGATCCTGTACCATCATCCGGAAGTAGTACCGCTTCTCGACGTCCTCGATCGGCATGTACTGCGCGGGTGGGCAGACGTCGCTCAGCACCCGGAGCTGATCGAACGTCCGCTGCGCGTTGCCGATCGCCACGTCGATCACGTCTGCGACGACGGCGCTGGCCGTTGGCGTCCGCCCGGCCCCGCGCCCGTAGTAGAGTGTATGACCCACCGCGTCGCCGTAGACGCTGACCGCGTTGAACGAACCGCTCACGTTGGCCAGCGGATGACGCTTGTGGATGAATGCCGGGTGCACGCGCAAGCTCAGCATGTCGCTCTTGCGTCGCTGTCCGATGGCCAGCAGCTTGCACACGTAGCCCAGCTCCTCACCCGCCCGAAGGTCGGCCAGTTCGATCGCTTCGATGCCTTCCACTGTGATGCGGTCGTAGTCGATGTCCACGCCGAAGGCGATCCCCGCCAGAATCGCCAGCTTGTGCGCCGAGTCGGCCCCGCTGACGTCCAGGGTCTCGTCGGCCTCGGCGTAGCCGGCTGCCTTGGCGCCCGCCAGCGCCTCAGCGTACGTCTGCCCCCCGGCGACCATCTCGGTGAGGATGTAGTTACACGTGCCGTTCACGATGCCGTAGATCGCCTGGACCCGGTTGCCCACCAGGCCTCGACGGATGCTCTCGACCAGCGGGATTCCGCCACCGCAGCTTGCCTCGAACGCGATGCATCGGCCCGCCTGCCGCGCGGCGGCGTACAGCTCGCGACCGTGGTGGGCCAGCAGGGCCTTGTTGGCCGTCACGACGTCCTTGCCCGCCGCCAGACACCGCAACACGATGTCGCGGGCCACGGTCGTGCCGCCCACCAACTCGATGGCGATCTGCGTCTCGTCGTCAGCGAGAAGCCGGCCGAGGTCATCGGTCATCAGTCCTGGGGGCAGCTTGACGTCTCGCGGTCGGTCGAGATCTGTATCGATGACGTGACGCAGTCTGATGGGCACCCCGACCTTGCTGGACACGACGCCGTCCTGTTCCAGCAACAGAGAGGCTACGCCTTCCCCCACCGTTCCGCATCCGATCAAGCCAACACCTATCGCACTCATGCCACGTCCCACCTGACAACTCTCGGGTTATCGTAGACGTTCTACAATATGTGGCCGGGACCGCCTTACGCAAGCCCCTGCTGAGGTCCATTGTCGGTGGGGGCGCATCCAGCGAATCGTGGCGTTGTCCTCGGGTCCGAACGTGGTCGCCCGAGCCGCATGCTAGAGCAATCCAAACTCGTCCTCGTCGCTGGTGGGGCCCGGGTCGATACCGAACTCCTTGAGCCACTGCTCGACTTCACCCGGCGGCAGGCCGCGGAACTTCTCCGGCGGCTCGCGCTGGGCTCTTCTCTCCGCACGATCCAAGTCGGTTAGCACCCTCGTGATGAACGTACCCGAATCGAGGGATCGCGCCCGGCGCCGCCGGGCGGCCGTTCGCACCGCTCGATCGCTGCTGACCACGAGGAGACGGCGCGGGGCGGACGATGATTCGATGGCTTCGATGATCAGGTCGTCGGCCGTCTGCGCGTCGCTGTAGCGGATGGTCAATCGACCGACTGCAGTCGGCCCATCTCCCGGACTGTCCGGCCGGACGCCGTCGAAGAGAATTGTCACCTGATGCAGGCCCTGGGGATCCCACGATGTGAGGAGTCGGCAGAGCCACGCCCGACCGGCGCTTTCGGCATCGTCCACGACGCCCCGCGCCGCGTGGAGCAAGTTGTCGCCGTCGATCAGAACAGGCATGATCGCCGTCAGGCGCTCGCGATGGCGTTCGGACCCACCAGATTCCCCACGACGTGCTTGATCTGCCCATCGACGATCGTGACGACCGCGCGCCCGCGGACCTGCCAGCCGTGGTACGGGCAGTTCCGGGACCGCGACGCGAATCGCTCGGCGTCGATGGTCCAGCTCAGCTCAGGGTCGATGATCGTCACATCGGCGTCTGCGCCCTCGACCAGCGTTCCCTTCGCCAGGCCGAGGATCTGGGCGGGACGAATCGTCATCGCGCGGACCACGTCCGGCCACTCCATCAGCCCTGGTTCGATCAGGGCCTTGACGTACACCGGCAGGGCAGACTCCAACCCAATGACTCCGAACGGCGCGTACAGGAATTCCAGTTCCTTCTCCTCCTGTCCGTGGGGCGCGTGATCGCTGGCCAGGCAGTCGATCGTCCCGTCGCGGACCCCCTCGAGGCACGCCTCGACGTCCTGACGGGTCCGCAGGGGCGGGCTCATCTTGTAGTTTGGGTCGTAGTCGCAGCAGGCGTCCTCGGTCAGCGTCAAGTGATGGGGCGTGGCCTCAGCCGTCACCCGAATGCCCTGGCACTTGGCCTGGCGGATCAACTCGACCGCGCCCGCGGTCGAGACATGGGCCGCGTGATACCGGGCGCCGCTCGCTTCGGCCAGAACCAGGTCGCGCTGGAGCATGATGATCTCGGCCATCGCGCTGGCGCCGGGCAGCCCGAGGCGCAACGCCGTCGCGCCGCTGTTCATCGCACCGCCGCCCGACAAGTTGCTGTCCTCGCAGTGCTGGATGATCGGACGATCGAACATGGTGGCGTATTGCATCGCGCGCTGGCAGACGCTTGCGTTGGCGATTCCGTCCCCGTCGTCGCTAAAGGCGACCGCACCGGCACGGACCATCTGGCCCATCTCGGCGAGTTCCTTGCCTTCGCGTCCCTTCGTAATGCAACCGATCGGATAGACGTTGCACCGCCCGGCCCGGGCGGCCTGTCGGTACACGAACTCGATGCCCGCCTCATTGTCGAGCGGAGGGTGGGTGTTGGGCATCGTCGCGACGGACGTGAACCCGCCCGCGACGGCCGCCGCCGTGCCAGACGCGATGGTCTCCTCCTCCTCGTGGCCCGGCTCGCGCAGGTGGACGTGCATGTCGATCAGCCCCGGGCAGACGATCAAACCGGTGGCATCGATGACGTGATCCACGCGCGTGGTCGTCGCCCGGGCGAGGGGAGCGATTCGACCTTCGTCCAACAAGAGATCGCCGACCCGGTCCACGCCCTCCGACGGGTCGATCACACGGCCGCTCTTGATCAGAATCGTCCTGGCCGCCATGGTTTCCCTACGATTCACTCGCAGCCGCCTGATTGACCAGAAACAACACGGCCATCCGAATGGCCAAGCCGTTACTGACCTGCTGCAGGATCGTGCTCCGCGGTCCGTCGGCCACCTCGCTGGCCAGTTCCACCCCTCGATTGATGGGGCCCGGGTGCATCACCAGGACGCCCGGTCTGGCCCGCGCCATCCGCTCCGTCGTCAGCCCGAACAGACGCGAGTACTCCTCCATGCTCGGGAACACGCTCGAGCTGATCCGTTCCTTCTGGACCCTGAGCATGTTGACCACGTCCACGTCGGGGATGACCTCGTCGAAGTCGTGGCAGACCGTCGCGCCGAGTTGCTCGAAGCTCTTCGGGGCCAGTGTGGGCGGTCCGACCAAAACGACGTCCGCCCCCAGTTTCCGCAGCGCCCACAGGTTCGACCGGGCTACCCGGGAATGGACGATGTCGCCCACGATGGCCACCTTCAGCCCCGCGATCGATCCCCGAGCCTGTCGGATCGTGAACACGTCGAGGAGCGCCTGCGTCGGATGCTCGTGTTGGCCGTCGCCGGCGTTGATGACCGGACAATCCACGCAACGGGCCAGATAGTGGGGCGCGCCAGCCGCGGGATGGCGGATCACGATGATGTCGACGCCCATGGCCTCGATGTTCCGGGCCGTGTCGCGCAGCGTCTCCCCCTTGCTAAGAGACGACGACTTCGACGAGAAGTCCAGCACGTCGGCGCTCAAACGCTGTGAGGCCAGCGTGAAACTCATGCGCGTCCGCGTCGAGTCCTCGAAGAACAGGTTTACCACGACCTTGCCGCGCAGGGCGGGAACCTTCTTGACGCTCCGCGTACTGACCTCCTTGAGGCCCTCCGCGGTGTCGAGGAGACAGGTGATCTCCTCGCCCGACAGCTCCTCCAGGCCCAACAGGTGCTTCCGTCGCCAGACGAATTCGCCTTCCGCCGTAGACGGGTGCTGCGATGGAGGTGCGGGCGAGCGCTGCGTCATCCAACTTCCACCCTGTCTTGACCGTCCGACTCGGTGACCATCACGTTGACGTGTTGTTGACCGTCCTCGGTTCGAACGCCGACGAAGTCCGCCTGGATCGGAAGTTCCCGCCCGGGCCGCTCCACCAGAACCGCGAGCCGGATCGCGCGCGGTCGGCCCAGGTCCACCAGGGCGTCCAGCGCCGCTCGAACCGATCGGCCCGTCCAGAGCACGTCGTCCACCAGGACCAACGTACAGTCGTTCAAATCAAAATCGATCTCCGTCGAACGAACCACCGCGGCCGCGCCCTTCTCAGCCAGATCATCGCGATACAGCGTGATGTCCAGCACGCCCCGTCCGACCTGCTCGCGTCCCCGATCCTCGAGCAGACGGATCAGCCGATCCGCGAGGACCTCGCCACGGCTGCGGATTCCGATGACGGCCAATCGGCTGTCGTCGGGGATGCTTCCGACGATCTGGTCGGCCATAGCCGACAGCGTATCCGCCATCCCTTGTTCGTCGAGGATCATCCTCACCAAGACGCATCCTCCTCAACACGGCAGCCTACACGCCGTCCGGTAGCCCGGTCAAGCGTGGCTGCAGAATGGCTCACGCATCATAGCCGGCTTCGATCCATCCGCCCCCCAGGACGATCTCGCCGTCGTAGACCACCACGGCCTGGCCTGGGGTGATGGCCCACTGCGGCTCGTCGAACACGACGTCCATATGGTCGCGGTCGACGGCCGTCACCGTCGCCCAGGCCGCTTCGTGGCGATACCGAATCTGGGCCCGAGCCCGGAACGACCCGGTCGGCGGATCGATTTGCCAACTGGACCCGACGGCGGTCAGCCTGCGCTGCAACAGCGCCTCCCGCTCGCCCAATGTCACGACGTTCGAGGATGGGTCGAGGGCGGCTACGTACATCGGACGACCCAGAGCGATCCCCAGGCCATGACGCTGGCCGATCGTGTAGTTGGCCAGACCCGCATGCTCGCCGACCACGCGCCCGCCCACTTCACACACCTGCCCGGCCTGCAGGGCATCGGGGTGATACCGCCTGACGAGTTCGACGTAGGGGAATCGGCTGGCGAAGCAGACGTCCTGAGACTCGGGCCGATCGAGCACGGGCAGACCAAGCGCCCGCGCACGCTCGCGCGCCCGGTCCTTGGTCATCTCGCCCATGGGCAGTCGCAGTCGGGACAGGACGCGGCCGCCGATTCGGAACAGGTAGTACGACTGGTCCTTCTGGCGATCCAGCCCGCGGGCCAGTGAGGCGGCGCCGTCATGTCGCAGGGCGCGAGCGTAGTGCCCGGTGGCCAGGACCTCCGCCCCGATCTCGTCGGCGTGCTCCAGCAAGTGAACGAACTTGAACCGTTCGTTGCACAGCACGCAGGGATTGGGCGTTCGCCCGCGGACGTACTCGTCCACGAACGCCCGGACGATCCCCTGAAACGAAGCGTGTCGTTCCAGAACGTCGACGTGAATGCCCAACCGATCGCCGATCCTCTGCACGTGCTCGGCGGTCGGGGGGCAAGGCGAACCCTCCGGTGTGCCGTTTAGAATCCGGCCGCTCTCGACGCCCGTGTCGAGGAAGACGCCGATGACCTCGTATCCCTGGTCCAGCAACGCTGCAGCCGCGACGGAAGAATCCACCCCGCCGCTCATCGCCACGACGGCCTTGGATCGCATCGACATGAACCCGAGCTACCCCCACCAGCAGGCCCGCTGTCACCGTTGGCCAGTCAACGCCTCGGCGCTCGACCGAAAGGCCTCCCGGTGCCGCACCATCTCACAAGCCAACCGGATGGCCCGCTTCATCGGCGCGACGCTGACACGGTCCTGACCCACGAGTTCGAACGAGGGCCCGATCTCCGGCGCCAGATGGATCACGGGCAGTCCCAGCGTGGCGACCACGGCGCCCTCGGGCGCCATCATCCGCACGGCCACGGACCCTTGGTCGTAGTAGAGTGCGACGATACCGTCGTACCTGCGCCCATTCCACTGGGCAAAGACGTCCGCCGCCGACAGCGGGCCCTCGACACAGAATCCGGCTTCGCGGGCCATCACGATCGCCGGTTCGATGATCCGGCGTTCCTCGTCGCCGAACCGTCCGTCCTCCACGCCGGGCGGGTTCAGGCTGCAGACGCCGATTCGCGGTCGCTCGATGCCGAAGTGCTCCTGTAGAACCCCGTTCAGATAGTCGATCGGATGGAACACCACGCCGATGGAGAATCGGTGCCACAGCGCGAAGAACGGTTCTTGATCGCTCGCCAATGCCACGCGCAGCGTCCCGCCTACCAACATCTGCGTGACACGGCGGACCCGGAACACCTCGGCCAGCATGGACGACACCGACTTGAACCGGATTCCCGCGTGCTGCCAGCTCTCCAGCGAGACAGGTGCGGTGATCAGAGCGTCGAGCATCCCGACCCGGGCCCGCTCGGCCGCCTCCTCCAGAAACCGCAGCGAGGCCTCGCCTCCCTGACGCGTCGGCTGACGAATGGCACGGGGAAACAGCGCGTACTCATCGAAGTCGGCGACCACCACGCCCGTCTCCACACGACGGACGGCCTCGTGCGGACGGCGGAACCAGAACGGCGACACTTCGGATCGGTCAGCGGCGTAACTGATGGCCTCGTGCAGTCCGTAGATGATGAACCGTGCCTGACGACGCAGTTCGACGTCGTCGAGCGCGCGGACGATCAGCTCCGCCCCGATTCCGACCGGATCGCCCATCGCAATACCGATCAAGGGCCGCCTCGGTGCGACCTCGTCTGCGTGCGAGGTGTCTGCTTCCACTGCCATCTCACGAGGCGGGCCCGCGGTCATGCGAACCCGTTCTCCATCAACCGTTCCATCGTCAGACCGCGCTGACCCGGCGGTGCCGCCGAACCACCAGAAGACTGACCCTCCATCTGCCGAACCACGATCCGTGCAATCAGGTCGGTCTCGATGTTGACCAGGTCGCCGACACGCCGCCGGCCCAACGTGGTCCGATCCAACGTTGTCGGGATCACGGCCACGCTGATCGCCCGATCGGTCACGTCCACCAGGGTCAGGCTGATGCCGTCAATGGCCACCGATCCCTTGACGACCATGTAGCGCATCAGCTCAGCAGGGGGCTCGCACCAGAGCTTCCACTCCCCGCCGCCCGTGTCAATCCGGCTCACCCGGGCCATCCCATCGACGTGGCCTTGCACGAAGTGCCCGTCGATGGCCCCACCCATCCGAAGCGACCGCTCGACATTGACACCGTCCCCAGCCTGGAGCTGCCCCAGGGCGGTCCGCCCGACGGTCTCGGCAACCACGTCGAAGGTGGCCGACGTCCCATCGATGCTGGCGACGGTCAGGCAGGCACCGTTGACGGCCACGCTGGCCCCGAGCTCGAGTCCGTCAGCCAACGCGCCGAGCTCCAGTGTCAGCTGGATCCCGGTCGACACGCGGCGAACCGCTCGCACCGGCACGACGTTCTCGATGATGCCTGTAAACACTTTTGTTCCTGAAACTTAGATCCAGAAATACCCACAAATCACAGTCTCGATCGTAGGGTTTGGGCCCTCGGGTGTCAAGCCGATCGGCCGCTAGCGGGGGAAGTCGAGCTCGAGCTGCCTGCCGGGCGGCAGGTGGATGACGGTTCGGGCTGCCTTTCCGACGCGCCGCTTGGGCATGGCGGCGGCTACGAAGCGGTCGAGGTCCTGGAAATCCCAGTCCTCGCGGGGCACGGGTTCGCCCGATTCACCGCGGACGACGGCACCGTAGACGTCGACCAGGACACGTGCGGCGAACCGATCGCACATCGATTCCTTCTGACGCGTGTTGCGTCGCGCCCGCTTAATCAGCCAGTGAAAGTACTCGTGCAGGAAGACGAACAGGGCGAGCTCGCACCCATCCGACACCTCGACCGAGTAGATGTCCTTCCACCAGTAGTGACGGTTCGACTGGGCGCGGGCAATGTGAGTCCTGATCGCATAGGGATACTGGACGTGCCGGCCGATGTTGATGTAGATCTGGTGCTTGCCGTAGTAGCAGGTGCCCGAGAAGTCGGCGCCCCGACTATAGCGGACCGACACACTCAGCCGGTCGTGTGGCCAGGGCTCAGCGTGGCGGCGCAGCATCTGCTCGAGTCGGTTTGAGTCCAGGGACGTGGTGTTGCGGAACTTCATGCCCTGCCTTGTTAGGAATGAACGTCTGACGCCAGCAACATCACACTTGAACCGGACCGTGCTGTCAATACTGAAGTCGACGGAGTCCGGCCGCTGATCGCCGGGGATCGTGTGACGCCTGCCATCGGTTGACACCCGGCTTGGCCCCCTGCACAATAAGGCCTTTAGATGGAGGCGTCCCGTGAACGAGAATCACACACGTCATCCCAGGCGGCTGTGGCGACGTTTGGCCTTGGCCAGTTTGATCACCGGCTCGCTCGGGGGCTGTCTTGGGACGATCCAGCGTGAGCTGGAGGTCCTGTTCGCAGCCGACGCGCTGGAGAACGCGCTCCTGATCCCGCAGAGCATTCTCTACAACACATTCGGACAGGTGATCTTCAGGATCGCTGAACTGCTCTAGCTGCCCGTCGCGTCCACGTGAAGGCCATGGCTGAGCTTTCCATCCAAACCGCCAGCGGGCGAAGTCGTACGGTTCGTCTTCATCGTTCGGAACTGCTCATCGGTCGTGACGCCACCTGCGACGTGATCCTGGACGACCCCACCTGTTCGCGCCGGCACCTCCGGATCCACTCCCCACGTCCGGGCCTCCACGTGCTGGAGGACCTCGGCAGTCACAACGGCACGTTGGTCAACGGCGAACAGGTTCGCTCGAAACCGCTGATTCACGGGGACGAAATCCGGGCGGGGCAGAGCATCCTTCGTTTTCTCGATCGTCCGGCGGCAGGGGTCGCAACGGTGACGCTCAGCGACGAGGAGGACACCGGCACGGTCAGCGTGTACCGTCACCAACCGTCGCTGTCCGAGGCCCGTCTGAATCAATTGCTGGAGCTCACGAGCCGGCTGGTCGGGACGTTCGATCGAAAGTCATTGCTCGAGCAAGCCATGGACATCTGTATCGAGGCACTCAGCTTCGAGCGGGGCCTGATCCTCGAGCTGCACGAGCGGCGCGCCAAGTGGCGACTGCCGGTTGTCCGAAACCTCCGGACCGGGGGGGGGGACGACACCTTGACGGTGAGCCGTTCGATCCTGAACCGCGCGATCGAGCGCGGGGAACGAAGCATCATCAACAACGCGGCGCCCGGTGCGCAGGACGTGACCGAGAGTATGGTCCAGCACAGAATCTGTTCAGCTGTCTGCGTGCCCATTACCTGGCAGGACGAGACGTTGGGCGCGGTGTATGGGGATCGCCTCACGGTCGGCAGGGAGTACCGCGAGGAGGACGTGAATTTCTTGGCTGGCCTGGCGACACAGGTCGGCGCGGCGCTGAGGACCTGTGAGCTGGTGCAGGAGGTCCGGGCTCGCCAGCAGCTGGAGAACGAGCTCACCGTCGCCCGTCAGATCCAGGAGGGCCTGTTCCCGCACGAGCTGCCTAGCCGGGCGGACTTCCAGATCGTCGCCTTCAACAACCCCGGACGCAACGTCAGCGGCGACTACTATGACGTGATCCGGCTGGACGAAGACCGGATCGCAATGGTCATTGCCGACGTCAGTGGGAAGGGGGTGCCGGCGGCGATGCTGATGGCCAATCTTCAGGCTGCCGTTCGCGTCGCCCTGCCGGACGCGGAGGATCTGGTCGACGTCGTTCGCCGCTTGAACCGGCTCGTCTGTGAGAATACCCGCGAGAGCAAGTTCATCACCTGCCTGGTCGCGGTGGTCGATCTGTCCGATCGGGTCCTGCGATACGTCAACGCCGGCCACTACCCGCCGTATCGGACACGGGAAACCGACCGTGTCGAGTCGCTGCCGCCCGAGGCTGGCCTGCCGCTGGGCCTCGATCCCGCCGCCGACTACCCGCTGGTCGAGGTGCTGCTTGGCGACGACGACAGCGGGCTGTTTCTCTTCACCGACGGGATTCCCGAATCGCTGAACGAGCAGGACGAGTTCTTCGGCTTGGGTCGCATCGAAGAGTTGCTGAGACGCAACGCTGCCGCGTCCCCGTCGGAACTGGTTACGCGATGCCGCCGGACGATCGCGGACTTCGTCGGTGGCCTCCCTCAGAGCGACGACGTCACGCTGTTGGTGCTGCGCATCGGCCGGGCCAGCTCGTAGCCGTCCCACCCGACGCCGCCGCGAGGCCGACATGAGCAAACCAGCCACAAGGGCCCAGTCCAGCCGATCCAGCGAACGTCGCGCCGCCGCCAGTCCTGTTCGGAACGAATGCCCCGTCGGCGTCGAGATCGACCTGTCACGGGTGCGGGCCAACGCAATTTCGGTCGCCGATCGGACGGGCCGACCCGTCATCGCAGTCATCAAATCGGATGCCTACGGCCTGGGTGCCAAGGCGGTCGCCGACTGCCTCGGCGATGTGGTGGAGGGGTTCGCCTATTTCAGCCTGGCCGAGGCGCAGCCCCTTCGCAGGCCCGGTCTCATCCTGGGCCCGCTGAGCGGATCAGCGGACGCCCACCGCAAGCTATCGGTCAAGCCAGCCGTCGGATCCCTGAAGGAAGCCCGGGCCGTCAAGGGCCTGCCCGTGGCCCTCAACGTCGACACCGGCATGCGCCGGTTCGGTTGTGCGCCCGACCAGATCGAACCGATCTGCCGGACGTGCGACGTCGCCGAGGCGTTCACGCATACGGTTACCGTCTCGGGCGTGCGCCAGTTGAAGCGCCTGTGCGGGGGCCGTGTGCCTCGCCTGCACGCGGCCGGCACTGCGTTGTTGGGACGTCCTTCCGCCTGGTTGGATGCGGTCCGGCCCGGCCTGGCGTTATATCAGGGCGCGATGACGGTGACGACGCGTCTGAGCACCGTGCAGTCCCTCGGCGGGCCGGCAGGTTACCGACGGTTTCGGGCCCGCCGCGCCGGCGTGATCCTGTGCGGCTACGCATCGGGATTCGCGCCGGCGATGGTGCTCGTCAATGGGCGCGTTCGTCGCGTGCTGGAAGTCGGCATGAACACGGCCTTCGTCGAGACCGGGCCTGACGATCATCCAGGAGATCGGGTCGTTCTGCTGGGAGACGGCCTCACTGAGGCGACGGTCGCCAAGCGCATCGGCTGCTCGCAGCACGAGGTCCTGTGCCGATACGCCCGCCTCGGCCCGCGGCGATACATCGGTGGAGAGTAGCTCCCGACGGAATCGACCTGGCGTTATGCGAGTCGTAGCAACAGATCCATGATCATGGTGCGGCTGTTGAACAGGACGTGGATAATGACGGGCGCGACCAGCGACCCGGTGCGTTCGTAGACATAGCCGAGCGCCAGGCCAAGCACGGTGAGCGGAACCACGTATTGAGGCTGCGCCGTGTGCATCGCGCCGAACGCGATTGCCGCCAAGGCAATGGCCGCCCAGGGCAGATCGACGTAGCGGCGAAGGACCGTCTGGAGCATTCCGCGGAAGAACACCTCCTCGGCCACGGGCGAGATGAGGACGGCGCTGACCCACAGCAAGACCGTCCCCCATAGAGGAACGTTGCCAGTGTGAACCAAGTTCAAGACGCCGTGGGAAGGCGGCGGGCCGCGTAGCAGGACGGCGAGATAGGCCAGGCCCTCGCAGACGGGCCAGATCACCAGATAGCCCAGAACGGCCCAGACCAGGTCGCGAACGATGCGGTCGCGCCGCCATCCAAAACTCGTCAGTCCCCCGTCGAGCGCGATCGCAGCCATGACGCACACCGCCCCCACGATGACCAACTTCGAGATGTTGTTGGCGAGGATGGGCCAGAGACCCGGCATCGATGGCGTACCGATCCAGTGCTCCTGGGACATCTTGCCCGGGGGTGCCAGCACCGAGCCAAGGCCTTTCATCCCGATCATCAGCACGAGAAACAGCACGATCGCAAAGGTGAGGTAGAGCAAGTCGAGTTCGCCGGACCGACGCGGCCCAAAGGAGAAGGCCGCACGCCACCGACGCCGGGCCGTCACGATGCTCGCGACCGCCAGCATGATCACCACGCCGAGGGCCATCAGCCCGATGTTCAACCACTCCACGAAGCTCATCTGAGAGATCTGCATGGCGAGCACTATAAGGCCAAGGGCCCGCCGCCGCCAACGGACTACGGGGGGGGCGGCACGTCGGCCTTCCCGAAGATGTAAACGGCTTGGTCCGATCGGTCGAAATCGGCGATCGGTCGGAAGGCATGATAAAACAGCTCCGGCCGGATCAGGTCAGCCCAGAAGCGGTCTATCGTATCGATCTGTCGATACCTCCCACGCAGAGCAGCTTGGACCGTAGGCCGCGTTACGGTCGGACCGAAGACGATCACGAACTCGGGCAATAACCTACCCCTGAAATGGATCGGACCTAGACGCTTGAACTGCTCCTCGGGGGGCCATCCGAGCTGCCAGGCGTAGACCACCTTGGGGGCGTGGAACATCAGGGGATAGGTGGCGTAGTTGGGCAGGACCCAGACCTTCTGCTCCTCCTCGAGGTTTCGGTTGATCCATTCGGCCGTGGCGCCGTAGGCGGTGGGTAGGCCCGATCGCAATTCTCCCACGTAGTCGACGAGGGTGGACCGCAGCCGACGCGTGTCGACCTCATCGGCGAAGGCGGTGCGGCGTCCCAATCCTGACCAGGGCCCACCGTGCAGAAGATTGCTGCCGAAGGCGATAGCCGCCAGCGGAACGGCGAGCCACGCCCTTCTTGCAGTCACAGCCCGGATGGCAACGACCGCGATCAGCATACACAGCGGAATCGTCGGCACGAGGTAGCGGACGGTCGCCACAGACGTCATGCCGACCTGCTGCGGTGAGGCGATCGTGATGACCAGCACATAGACGAGCAAGGCGAGGGGCCCGCGCACAAGCCGCCGATCCCGGACGGCTAGGTACAGGACCGGGGCGAGCACGATCAGAACGCCCACGCCGAACTCACAGCCGTTCATCTCGCGGAGATTCCACCCAAACAATGTGACCCGATCGCTGAACCAGGATGACGTGTCCACATGCCAGATGCGTACCGCCTGCAAGGGATTCCAGATGTAGAGCAGCGGCGCACCGAGGATCAGCTGTGGCGTCCAGATCCCCAGCCAATCGGACCTTTTCAAACGATGCGCCCTGCGTCCCCAGAGAAGGTAGTCCATCAGGAAGCAAGCATACAGCGCAGCGTAATTGAGGTAGTTTGACGCCAGCAGGCAAACGGAGACCAGGCCGATCGTCCAAGCGACCCAACGCCGGCCGGCGCGGTGCAGATACAGATACGCCAGCGCCATGCTGAGGAACATGGCCAGCGGATAGTAGCGGCACTGTCGCGAGAAGAGCACGAACGAGACGTTGCCCACGATGGCCATCGCTATCAACACCCAAGTCAGGATGTCGGCGTCGTCTTGCCACATCCAATAGACGATCAGCGCGACGGTCAGCAGGCCGCAGACGGCGAAGGGCAGGCGCGCCGCGAACGCGGTGTCGCCCAGAAGGCCGACGAAAGGCGCCGCCACGGCATAGCCCAGGGGCGGCATGTACCGATTCCGCAGGTTTCGCAACTCGGCGCCCGATCGGAAGGCGATGAGGTTGTGGCCCACGAAGGCAAACGTGTCGCCGTGCAGCCAGATGGCTTTGCCGTACAGCGCCGTCGTCGCCTCGTCGTCCCACAGGGGATGATGGCCCAGACGCGCGAAGAGCAACACCCCCACGCCAAACAGAAGAAACGTACCGATGAGGAGCTTGGCCTTGGACATGCCCATGCCGTTAGCCACCGTCTCTGGGCCTACATGGTCACCCGGTAGATCCAAAGCGAGGAACGCCCGCGAGAGCCGACGATCTCATGATCGGGTTTCCGTCCGCCGAAGTCGCCGAGCTCCCCCGGGCGGATGATCAACAGGCCGCGATCCGGACGACCGTTTGCCTTGAGCTCGTTCAGGACCGATCTTTCCGGATGACCGAGCACGCGACCGTACATGAAGTTCATCTTGCCGTAGCGAGCGTAGTTGTCGAACTCGCGCGTGGTGCGGACGGTCTTGACGTCCGTGAACCATTGATTGGGATCATACCCCAACTTCACCAGGGTGATGACATAGGGCATGTTGGTCATCCGGGTCGTGACGAAGACGGCGTCGACCTCATCGAGACGCGGGCGGAGCCATTCGCAGGCCTCGAGCAGGTCCACGTGATAGCCCAAGTAGTACACCCGCTCCCGCTCGTTGTAGGCACCGAAGAACGTGTGCAAGAAGCGCGCGTTGAGGGCGATCACGATCACTGCCAGCAGGCCACCAAGCGCCAGCGCCATCGCCCGCTGACGTTTCCACAACCAATGGCCCACCGTGGCGAGCCCCACCGCTGCAAGAAAGATGAGCGACGTCATGCCGGGCGAGGCCCGCAGTGCGTGCATGCTTCCCTTGAAGTGAGAAGTGAGACAGTCGCTGATCGGATAGGTCAGCATCCAGACGAGCAACACCCGGGCCGGCCAGGACGACCAGACCCGCCGCAGCACGACGATCAGCCCTACGATCATCATCGGCAGCATGTACCAGTGGAACTGCCCAAACTCCGGCACGGACTGGATTTCGTAGCCGTCGCCGTTGACAAACAGGAAGTCGAGTCCGAAGTGGCCCGGATACCGGCCGAGGGCAGCAGACACCTTCTGGCCGAACGAGTCATCCGGCTTCCACACCATCGTCGTCTTGCTTCGCTTGGCGATCCCAGTCTTGTCCCTGTCGGTCAGGTGCTGCCAGGCCAGCGGACCGAACGTGACGGCCACGCCGATCGCCAGGGCCCCGATCCCCAGCGCGCCGTTTCGCGTCTTAAGACGATGCCACCACCCCCGCCACGTGACCGCCGCCGCCAACACGAGGAAAGCGGGCAGGAAGACCCGGACCGCCGGATACCCATAGCAGCACACGCCCGTCAGGACGCCGCCGAGCCCCGCAGCCCAGATGCGCGTCCGTCGTTTGTCATCCGGTCCGCCGTCGAAGGCTAGATTGGCCCACAGCAATACGGCGAAGGGGGCCATGACCAGCAGCGTGCATAGGGCGGCCTCGTGACCCCAGCGGCTTTGCTGGAGATGCCACGGATTCACGGCGAGCATCGCCGCAGCCACCAGGCCGGCCTTGCGACCGAACAGACGCGATCCCACGACGTAGGTCAGCAAGACCGTCAGCACGCCCCCTAGGGCCGACGGGGCTCGCGTGGTCCAAACGTTCAGCCCGCCGATCGCCTGGAACGGCAACAGGATATACAGATGCAGCGTGCTGCGATTGGCGCCGAGGCAGCGGCTGTAGAAGATCGGCCAGCGAACGCCAGCCTGGTCCTGACCGGTCTTGAGCAGGCAGTAGGCGTTCCAGGCGTTGGAGGCCTCGTCCTGATTGAGCCCGGGCGGGCCGTACTGCCCCAGCCCCACGAACCGAAGCACAGCGGCCACCAAGAGGATCATCACGAGCGCGGTCGGCCACCGACGCCAGATCGGAACCGTCGTCACCACCGCTGGCGGGGGTGTCTTGGGCCGCGCTCGCTTCGACATGGCCGCAAGCTACTCGGTGGATTGTGCGGAGTCAAACCGATCGTCGCGCCCGTCGGGGGACTGGTGTAACCGCCTACCGGCGTTGCTCGAGTCTCTTCTGGGCCTCGGCCATCTGCTCGGCGGTGGGGGGGCGGCGGGTCTTCATCATGTCGATGAAGCAATCGAAAAGGTAGCTGGCATCGTGCGGTCCGGGGCTCGCCTCCGGGTGGTACTGGACGGCGAACATCGGCAGCTCCCGGTGTGCGATGCCCTCCAACGTCTTGTCATTCAGGTTGATGTGCGTCAGCTCCACGGCATCCGGGTCGAGCGAGTCGATGTCGACGGCGAAGCCGTGGTTCTGGGCGGTGATCTCGACCCGCTCGGTGGCGAGATTCTGGACGGGTTGGTTCCCGCCGCGATGGCCGAACTTCAGCTTGAAGATCCGCCCGCCCAATGCCAGCCCGAGCAACTCCATCCCCAGGCAGATGCCGAACGTGGGGATTCGGTCGGGGATCAGGCGCTCGAGCGTCTCGATGGTGTAGGTCACCGGCTCGGGGTCGCCCGGTCCGTTGCTGACGAACAGACCGTCGGGATTGAGGCTTCGGATCTGCTCTGCCGAGGAATCGGCGGGGACGACCGTGACGCGGCATCCGCAGTCCACCAGGTTGCGCAGGATGTTCCGCTTGACCCCGCAGTCGATGGCGACGACGTGAAGCCCGGGCCCGCCCTGATGCCGCCGGGATGCCGCCGCGAAGGCGGATTCGAAACCGCGATCCCAGTCGTAGCCCGCCTCCGGGCCAACCTGCTTGACCAAGTCGCGTCCGACCAAGCCGGGCGAGTCGACCGCCCGGCGCACCAGTTCCTCGTCGTCAAGAATCTCGCTGCTGACCACGCCTTTGAGCGCTCCCTGAATGCGGAGCTTCCGGGTGATGGCGCGGGTGTCGACACCCGCCAACCCGATGATGTCGTGCTCCGCCAGGTATTCGCCGAGGGATTGCGACGCGCGGAAATTCGAGTGGCGACGGGCCAGCTCCTTGACGACGAATGCCTCGACCTGCGGCCGGACCGACTCGGTGTCCTCCTCGGTCACGCCGTAGTTCCCGATCAGCGGATAGGTCATCGTGACGATCTGACCACAGTAGGACGGATCGGTCAGGATCTCCTGATAACCCGCCATGCTGGTATTGAAAACGACCTCGCCGTCGCGCGTGCCCGGGGCGCCGAAGTGCCGACCCGTCAAGACGGTTCCGTCTTCAAGCGCGAGTTTGCAGATGGACATGGACGACCCCGAACGCGGTCGTCGGTTGGCCTCAACGACCGATAATCATCCCTCCCCCAGTGCCCGAGGCTTTTCGCCCCGTCGTCACTAAAGGAATGATGCCAAGTTGACGATACTTACCGTGAGGCTGTGGGTCTCCGCTCGATAGAGCGGACAGCCTGGCTTGGAGGGTCCGAGTAACGGCGAGCTCGGATCCTCTTTTTTACTGCGCGCCCGTCGGACGAAGCACCTCACAGCCCCACGGTCCGCAAGTCTACCGCGCGCGCGGCAACGGGATCAATCACGAAATCCGGCTTCAGCATCCGGCCAATCGGCACCGTTGCACGACCGGTTTCGCCAGAGCCTCGGGTCGCGGGATTTCCCTTAATCGAACCTTCCCTTGAGGTCGGGGTGCAGCAGCTCGGCGAATCGCCTGGCCAGACGCGGCACGCGCGGGCCGGGGATCATCGCAAAGTCGTCTATCACGAAGTAGACGCGGCGCGCGGCCACGGCCGGAATCGAAGGGAGCGCTTCCCATTGCCCCAACATCCTGCTGTGGTCG
This sequence comes from uncultured Planctomycetales bacterium, assembly GCA_964390905.1. Taxonomy (GTDB): domain Bacteria; phylum Planctomycetota; class Phycisphaerae; order UBA1845; family JAFGLZ01; genus JAFGLZ01. The sequence goes on from CAYMLO010000084.1 coordinate 22,658, forward strand.
GCGTCGGAGATCGGCCTGCCGGTCACCTCGATGATGACCTCCGGCCGACGTCGGACCAACTCGTCGAGAGAGACCTTCGGGTAGAGCACGTCGGTGTTGGCAAAGACGTTCTGCCCGCCGGCGGCGTCCAGCATCTTGGAGACAAATCCCTCTCCATTGGTCGTCGGCAGCGACGTGATGCGATCCGGACTTCGGGACATAGAGAGAAACACCTTCGCTCTGGGACGGCCCTTCACGGCCGACCGGACGCGAGCGATCTCGCGGGTCATGCCTGCGACGAGGGCATCGGCCTGCTCGGTGCAACCCAGGCCCTTCCCGAGGGCCGAGATCGCTTCATACAGGCTCTTGAGATCGTTCGGCGAGGTCCTGAGCATCGGGATGCGGTTCTCGCGACACAGCTGCACGGCCGTCGGGTGCTGACCGTGGATCAGAACCAGATCGGGCTGAAGGGTCAGGATCTTCTCAAGGTCCGTGTCCATCGCCCCGCCGCACTTCGGGAGCCGAGCGGCCTGAGGGGGATACTTGCAGTAGCTGGTGACGCCCACCAAACGATGGCCCTGACCCAACGCAAACACGATCTCGGTGATGTTGGGCGAGAGCGAGACGATCCGTCGCGCCATCGGCTGAGTCTCGGTTCGGCCTCGAGGTTGGATAGGTTGGGTAGCGGACGGGTGCGGCTCGCGGCGTTCGGCTCGATCAGCGGCTCGTGGCGAGCCGGGTTGGCTACGATCACAGCCGAACACGAAAGCCGCGACACCGACAGTCAGGGACACCACCAGGCACGTCAGGGCTGAAGTACGCATGCCGTCCGGTTCCTCTCGGGAATCTGGCCAATCGCCCGCTGAAGACTATCCCAGTATCCTACAAGCTACCTGCTCTTCAACCCAGGATCAGCTTTCGGGCTTGAGGATTGCACATTCGAACACGCCGCCCGTGTTGTTACCCTTGTGGGCGCGGAACTTGACGGTGACCTTCTGACGGCCCTGGGTCAGGTCGGGCGGGATCTTGTACTCGACCTCGAAGAACTCGTTGGGCTTGTTGCGATTCAGAGACTGCGTGGCGATCACCTTGTCGTTCACCAGGATGTCGAACGTCCGCGGAGGGACGTCGCTGCCCCAGTAGGTGCAGACCAGCGTCATCACCACGTCGGGCAGAACCTTCAGGTCCCAGCTAAACCAGCCGTCCGGCGCGTGCCGCCAGCCGCGGTTCCGGAACGGTCCGGACGCCGTCTTCTCGCCCTGTAGATTGTGCGCGGACTCGGAGACTTGGTTGTTGGCAAAGACGCGGTCGACGATCCGTGCGGCGCGCCTCCGACGCGCCTCTTCGTCTGCCAGGATCTTGCGATGTCGCGGGCTTCCCTCCTTGACGACGGGCCAGTACACGCCATACGCCTCGTCGAGGACCCTGTAAAACGGGATCAAGGTCATGTCTTTGCCCTGACCAATTGTGCGGAACGTCAGCGGCTTGCCGTCGACGGGTCGGATCCACGCATCCAGATCATTCACGTCGGCCAGGAAGTAGCGGTTCTCCTGTGTCAGGCCGCACAGGACAACCGGGCCGTACATGATCGCAACCAGCTCGGGGTCGTCGGGCATGGGGTGCGGATGCAGCTTCATCGGCATCCGGACCTCGGCCTTGTCGCCGTCCCGCCATTTGCGCTTGATCGGCAGGTAAGACGTAGGTCGAGCCTGCACCGCAAGCACCTCTCCGTTGACCTTCACCTCAACACCCCGCGTCGCCCAGTAGGGCACGTGGACGTGAAGCGTCAGTTCGGTCGGCCTTGACGCGTGGACGACGAACGTGGTCCGGTCCTCATCGGGAAACCGCGTCCGCTGCTCGAGCTGCACGCCCTTCTCGGGCCAGTTCACCGTCGAGGCGATGAACAGGTTGACGTAGAGGCCGTCCTGGTCGTGGAAGTAGACGCTGTCGCCCAGCTTGGCGAAGGACTCGATGCCGGTACCCGTGCAGCACCAAAAGGAGTCGTTCGGCGTGCTGAAGCCGCGTCCGCCCCTGGCCTTGGTGTGGCCCGTGGCCAGCGGGACGAAGTACATGAGCATGCCCGTCTCGGGATGTTGCGTGCCGAGGATGCCGTTGTAGAACGCGCGCTCGTAGAAGTCGGCGCACGCAGGACCGCCCGTCCAACGGAGCAGGTACCGCGTCACCTTGAGCATGTTGTACGTGGTGCAGCACTCCTGGGTAGTGTCGGACAACGTGTCGGCCAGCCGGTTGGGCTCGGGCCAGTGCTCACCCATGTTGCTGCCGCCGGTACAGTAGGAGCGCGTGTGGACGACGCGGTCCCAGAAGTACTCCACGACCGTGCGGTACCGCGTGTCGCCGGTTAGCTCGTAGCGTCGGGCGGCGCCGCAGATCTTGGGGATCTGCGTGTTGGCGTGGATGCCGCTGAGGTTGTCCCACTCGAGCGCCAGCGGACCCAGGAACGCGCCCTCGTCGAACTTGTGGGCCAACGTGAGGTGATTCGGATCGCCCGTCACGCCGTACAGGTCGTGCAGGACCTCGGACATTCCGCCGAACTCGACCGTCAGGATGCGGTCCCATGTGCGGAGGGGGAGCTTGTCGATCCGCTTCTTGAAGTAAGCCGCCATGCCCTTGACGACGTCCAATGCCTGCTCGTTGCCGCAGAGGCGGTGCATGTCGAGCAGACCGGCCATAATCTTGTGGATCACGTAATAGGGCGCCCAGGGCGGCTTGGCCATCTTCTCCAGCCGATCCCAAAACGTCTGCGGGTAGGCGGCCAGGTATTCCCCGCCGTGCGCCTGCTGACACTTGGCGAACTCGGCCACCATCGCATCGGCCTTGGCCTTGAGCGCCTCGTCCCCGGCGCTTGCGTACATCAACGCGCAGGCCGACAGGTAATGCCCCACGAAGTGCCCGCGGACCTCGCACTCGGGCCGTTCCCAGCCGCCAAGCGGCTTGCCCGGTGCGGGCAGCCCCGCCGTGACGCGAAACGCCCGCAGCATCCGATCGGCCTCGAGTGCGTGCAGGTAGCGCCGATTTGCTTCCTGGGCCACCTTGCACGGGCCGTCCAGCAACCGAACCTGCTTCAGGTCAAACGCCTCGAGCTTCATCGGGATCTTGTTCCCTGGACCGACCCCAGCGGCCGTCGCCGGGACGAACGACACCCCGCACCACGCCGCACCAAGGTACACACAGACAACGCGTCCACCCATACCTGATTCTCCTGTGCCCTCGCCAATAGCATTGTCATCCACATGCCGGTATCCTACCGCGCGCGTCGAAAAGGAGCACACCAATGAACCCTTCAGGTCTTCTGGCGAGCACTGTAATCGCCGTTGCGTTGTCGCTACCCGCGGGCCTTCAGGCAGAACGGCTGTCTGGGGAGGATATCCTCGCTGACGCGGATGCGCGGATTGAGAAGCACCGCAAGGGCGACGCGGTGGTTCAGGTCGTCGATGCGGCCGGCAAGGCGGTGGCGGGCGCGACCGTTCGCGTCGAACAGACCCGTCACGCGTTCCTTTTCGGGAGCAACGTCTTTATGTGGGGTCGGTGCAAGACGCCCGAGCAGGAGCGCACCTATCGCCAACGTTTCGCCGAGGTCCTCAACTACGCAACGCTACCCTACTACTGGGCCTGGTACAACGCCCAGAAGGATCAGCCCGGTCACCCGTACCGCGAGCAGGTCGCACGCTGGTGCAAGGAGCACGGAATCGCCACCAAAGGCCATCCCCTCGCGTGGAACTGCGGGGACCCGCCAGGGCTGCCGGACGATCCCAGCGAGGTCTTCCGATTGCAGCTCGGGCGGATCACCGACTGCGTCCAGCACTTCCGCGGTCTGATCGACCGCTGGGACGTCGTCAACGAGGCGACCCACTTCGAGCGGCAGAGCTTCTGGAAGCGCTCGCCCAAGCTGACGAAGGCCTGGGACCACGTCGGGCGGATCGAGTTCACCAAGCAATGCTTCGCAACCGCCCGCAAGGCCAACCCGAACGCGACGCTGCTCATCAACGACTACCGCGCGGACCGGGACTACGCGGCGTTGATCGAGAAGCTCGTGGACAAGAACGGCAAGCGGATCTACGACGTCATCGGCATTCAAAGCCACATGCACGCGGGCGTCTGGCAGACGCGGCATGTCTGGGGTGTCTGCGAGCGGTTCGCGCGATTCGGCGTGCCGTTGCACTTCACCGAGACGACCGTCATCTCCCGGTTCGGCAACGCCGAGGGCGAGGCGTACCAGGCCAAGGAGACCGTTCGCTTCTACACGGTCCTGTTCAGCCACCCGGCGGTTGAGGCCATCACGTGGTGGGACTTCAGCGACCAGCGCGCCTGGAAGGGCGCACCGGCGGGCTGGTTGCGAGCAGACATGAGCCCCAAGCCGGTCTTTGGCGAGATGAAGAAACTCATCAAGGGCAAGTGGTGGACGAAGTTCGAGGGCAAGACGGATCGGGCCGGCGAGCTGCGCTTCCGAGGCTTCCGCGGATCTTACAAAGTCGAGGCGGTCACGCCGGACGGCCGAAGGGGGGAAGGGCAGTTCGGGCTGTCCAAGACCGGCAGGCTCGTTGTTCGCGTGGGGACCGGCGGACGCTAGGGAGCTTACTTCGCCGACTCGATCGCCGCTGCCAGCTCCGCCCGGATCGCCAAGAGCTTGGCGGGGTCCGTTTCCCAATCGCGCCACGTCCGGCCGACCCGCTTGGCAAACGTCATCGCCTTCTGGCGACCAGCCTTGGTGGCCAACAGGTGGAGGTACTCGTAGTCCTCCATCCCCTCGCGGATCTGCTTGAGGCGCATTGAGACGACCGGTCCGTCGAAGCCGGCGTCCCGGCCGGGATAGAACAGCATACCCTCGCCGTTGTAAGCCAGCCGGAAGCTCGGCTGGTCGAGCCACGGGTCCTTCACGTGACTCCAATAGACGCTCGACCAGTACAACAAGCCTGTCATTTGATAGCGGTAGTTGATCCACGCCCAAGCCCGGTAGTTGAGCAGCGGGAAATCGAGCTGCCAGAACAGGGCGGGGCCCCGTTGGCACAGCGCGGTGTAACTCCACAGCTCATCGCCGGCGGCGAGCCGCTTGACCGCCGTCGGTTCGTCGTGCAACGGCCAGAGCGGCACCCAGATATCGATGGCATCATTCAGGTCGCCCCACTCCGGCCGGCTGGGGAGGGTCTGCTCGGTGCACAAGACGCGGAGCTTCGGCGCGGCCTCGTGGACGACGGCGGCACGCTGGCGGACAGTCTTGTACGCCACCTTGTCGTTGGGTTCATCAAGGATGTAGACGTATGCGCCGTCCAGCCAGCCGTGTTTGGCAAGGTAGGCCTGCATCGCGACGAGATAGCGCTGGGTCAGTTGGCGGTTCTTGCCGGCCGGATCGGCGGCGAATCCGAACGGCACCTGGATCGCGTTGACGTGATAGCGCTCGATGAAGGCGGCCAGCTTGGCGTGCGAGGCCGACGGATCGATCGAGCCGTCGGGCTTGACCTTGGGGAGCAGGTGTCGAGGCACGTCCGGCGTGATGCGATGACGCGCCATCGCCGCCAGGTACCGTTCCTCGATCGCGTGGTACTCGGCGCTGTCCGGCTTGACGCCATGCGAGGACGCGACCCGACCGAAGCCCCCGAAGTGCGACTGGACCGTCGGCGTATCGGGCAGCGCGAACGACCAGACGTGCAGCTCGATGGGCACCACAACGGGCTGGACGCCCGCGATCTTGACGCGGGCCTCGCCTTTGTAGTGCCCCGGGGCAGCGTCCGCCGGCACGTGGAGATCGATCCAGAACATCTCGGTGAACCCCGGGAAGATCTTGCGTGGGATCGCGTCGTACTTCGCGCCTCGCTTGTTCTTCCTCGAGTTCCATTCGGTCAGCTTGCTGCCGTCTATCGGGTTGACGAACGGCACGAGCGCGTCGGGATACAGGCCCACGGGAGCAATGCTCGTGTAGCTGGGTCTGCGGACGTAGACGCAATGCTCGCGATAGCAGACGGCGTTCTTGGAGGCGATCCTGCGGTCTTCCTCGCCAACCAGATCACCGACGACGATGTCGCTGACGGTCACGGGCTTGCCAGTCGCCTGCACCGCGATCTGGAAGGGCTCGTATTCGTTGCGGGCCGCGGTGATCCGCGCGCCGGGCCCTCCCAGCTTGGCGCCCAACGGATTCACGCGCGCCATGCCATGCGTCGCCCACACGCAAACGTTGCCGGTTGTCTGCCCTCGGACCCCACCCACGCAGCACAACGCAACGACGCAGCTTGCGCCGACAGTTGCGATCCAGCGGCTCATGTCACAGATCTCCTTGGTTCGTGTGGCGTCGACGGCCTAGCCGTGCAGACCCGCGTCATCAAGCGTTCGGATCGGCTCGGCCGGCACCCCGACGCACAGCGTGTTCGGCGGCAAGTCGCGGTGCACGACCGCACCGGCCCCGACGACGGTGCCTCGCCCGATCGTGCGTCCCTCCAGGACCACCGCGCCCATGCCGACGTGCACCTCCGTCTCGAGGGTGACATCCCCGCCGAGCACTGCCCGAGGCGCGATGTGCGCGTGGTCGCCGATTCGGCAACCGTGCTCGACGACGGCGGCCGTATTGACGATCACGTTTTGCCCCAGAACGGCCTGTGCGTTGACCACCGCCCCTGCAAGCACCACAGCGCCGTCGCCGAGTTCGGCGGTCGGCGACATCGTCGCGCGAACGTGCGAGACGGCCGGCAGAACGAAACCCAGTTCCCCCAAACGTTCGAACAGCCGCACCCGTTGGGTGGGACGCGTCACCGACCCGACCCCCACGAGCGCCGCTGCGATCCCCTGCGATCGCAGCTCCGGCAGGACATCGTCGTCGCCCACCACACTCACACCAAGGACCTCGCCGCGGATGACCGGATCGGTCAAGGCGGCCACGATCCATCGGCCTTGGGTCCGAACGGTCTCGATCAACACCTGCGCATGACCGCCCGCCCCCGCGATGACCATCTGGCTGGATAGCTGCATGCTCGATCTCCGCTCCCGACCCGCAGGTCGACGCGATCAGATTGAACGCCAGGCGACCGGCCGTCAAGCAGGTCGCGCTCGATTGTCAGCTGACGCCGCCCAGATCCCACCTCGATCCAGGGCCGCCCATTCCCAGGCGTCTCTGGCCACTTGGGGCGGCGCCGGTCCGGAACCGGTGTTGAAACGCCCCCAGCGCCGCGACCAGGCGTTGAGCCCGCTCAACGCCTGTAAGGACCTGTCAAAACAGAGCTAACAGACATGGACGCCCGCTCGGTCCGTCAGATGTTGCCCCCACACCACACGGCCCGCACAAACGGAACCACCCGATTTCGTCGTTCCCCGAACTCGAAGGCGTAACGCTTTGTAAAACAGTAGGTTAAGACTGACTTCTCGGCGAATGTCGTTGCGAGGGGAATGGAATGCCAGTTGCAGCAGTCCCGTACGACGGGGAATCTGGAGCACGATGATGACCTTCCACGACAGACTCAGTCAGCTCAGCTGGTTCTTCCAGCGCAAGTACCGCATCATGTTCCTGACGGTCATGTCCTATGCGGCCCTCTGCTAGGATCGCCTAGGTCAGGCCTCACAGGACGTCTCTTCCGCTTCGAGCACTGCCATACGTGGTCACCTTGCAGCCGCACTGCCGCCCCGGTAGAACCTCCCATTCTGGGAGGCGCGTCCGCGGATGGCCCGCTTGATCATCCAACTCATCAGCCTGGCGTTGGGGCACGGGTGCGTCGACGCCTGCGCGACGATGGTCAACCCCCTCATTCGAGCCCGGGTCGATACGTTCGGGATGTCGGCCGAGGCCCTCGCCTGGCTGGTGACGGTGGTCATGACCATTGCGTGCTCGTTCACGCAGCCGCTGTTCGCCCTGTGGTCTGATCGATGGGGAGCCCGATGGGTGGCGTTGACGGCGCCGTTCGTTGCCGGGGTGGGGATGGCAGCCGCCATCGAGTCGAGCGGACCGATCTGGATGGCGATTTGGCTGACGGCCTGCGGGCTGTCCGTCGCCGTCTATCACCCCACGCCAGCAGCCATCGTGGGCGATCTGTGGCCAGCCCGTCGGACGATGTCGCTGGCGATCTTCCTGGGAGGCGGCATGCTCGGGCTGGGGTTCGGGCCCGTAGGCGTCTCGTATATCCTGGAGCACCTGGGACCGGACGGCGGGTGGTGGCTGCTGGTCTTCGCGGCGCCGGCGACAATCGCTCTGTTGGTGAGCTGCGGCCGGGCCGGCCATCTCGGGGGGCAATCCCAAACGCTCGGGTCGCTGAGACAGGCCTTGCGCGGGCAGGGGGGAGCCATGCTCGTGTTGGTCACGATCTCCAGCGTCCGTGCGCTAACGACTATGGGGGCGACGCTGGGCATCACACTTCTGACCGAGCGCCAGCAAACCAGCATCACGTGGACGGGCGTGCTGCTATCGGCGTTCCTGTTCAGCGGGGGGGTGACGGGGTTGGCGTCCGGGCTGCTGTTCCACCCGAAGCGTGAACGGACGGTGCTGATCGTCACGTCCGTCGTGGCGTTTGCGGCCGTCGCGATCATGCCGTGGGGCGGACCGGCTCTGATGCTGGTGTGCTCGGTAATCGCCGGATCGTCGCTGCAGGGCGTCAATCCGATCATTGTGGCGATGAGCCAGCGGATCCTGCCGTCCGGCTCGCGGATGGCCTCATCGTTGGTGATGGGGTGGTCGTGGGGGGTCGGCGGGTTGGCTGCGTTGGTGGTGACGCTCGTCGACCCGATCGAGTGGGCCTTTGCCGGCGTGGGATTTGTCATGATCCCGGCCGCGATCCTGACGCTTCGATTGCCCGTGGTGCCGCACGATCCGGCACCGATCTAGTGGAGCAGACTCCCATGCCTGAAACGGTTGCCATCATCGGCGACGGCGCGATGGCCACGGTGTGTGGGATCATTCTGGTGAGCAAGGGGCACCGCGTTCATCTGTTCAGCATGTTTGACGAACAGCTGGTCGAGATGCGCTCGTCCCACGAGAACCGCCGTTACTTGCCAGGCGTGCGCATCCCGGCCCAGATCGAGCTGGTGTCCGACGTCGAAGCAGCAGTCGACGGCGCAACGCTGATCCTGTCCGCCATGCCCTGTCAGTTCATCCGGGCGTGGTGGACGCCCATCGCGTCGCAGCTATCGATTGACGTACCGGTCTGCAGTATCACCAAAGGGATCGAGACCGAGACATTGCTCCGACCGACGCAGGTCCTTCGGGACGTGTTGGGCCCCGTGACCGTCTCGGCGCTGAGCGGCCCGAACATCGGTCCGGAGCTGGCCAACCGACTGCCCGCGACGGCCGTTGCCGCCGGGGAGGACCAGGCGGTGGTGGAATTCGTGCAACGCACCATCGCGACCGACTGGTTTCGCGTCTACACCAACACCGATCTGGTCGGGGTGGAGCTGGCGGGCGCGACCAAGAACATCATCGCGCTGGGGGCCGGGATGATCGACGGGCTAGGCGTTGGCTGCAACGCCAAGGCCGCGCTCATCACGCGAGGACTGGCCGAGATCACCCGGCTGGGCCTGGCGTTGGGCGCGCGGCGGGAGACGTTCGCAGGCCTGGCGGGGATGGGCGATCTGGTCACGACCTGCATCTCGCCGGTTGGCCGAAACCGATCGACGGGTGAGCGGATCGGGCGTGGCGAGCCGCTCGAATCGGTCCTGCAGACGACCGAATCGGTGGTGGAGGGAGTCGAAACCACCCGAAGCGTCCTGCAGTTGGCGCGACGGCACGCCGTTGAGATGCCGATCGCGGCTGCCATCCATACGGTGTTGTTCGAGGGACGCGGCGTCGCGGATGCCATTGGCGAGCTGATGTCCCGTCAACTGCGCCGTGAGGACTGATGGGGTGGGACATCCAGCGCGTGACAGCACAAGCGGGGTCAAATCTGGATCGGATACCGCCCCAGCCGATGAGCCGTCTCCAGGTAGTAGACGAGGTTCTCGGACACCTTCTCGGGTAGGTCGCGGCGTTGAAGGGCCGCGCACGGGCTCAGGATCAGCCCGCCTCCCCGCGCTCCGGCCTGCAGCACGGCTCGGATCAGCCCACCGATCCGATCGGTGCTGGCGCGGGCCAACTCGTCATACGGCAAGCTGGCGACGATGCAAGCGCGGTCCCCAATGCACGCCTTGAGCTGATGCAGGTCGCAGTCACCGCTCAACGGCGGATCAACTACGGTCAGCCCATCCATGCCGATAGAAGGCAGGACGTCGAGGAGCGGACCAATCCTGCCGCCGCCTTGCCAGATCACAACGGTTCCTTCGTAAGCGTGGATCAGCTCGACGAGCCGCCGTGCGTACCCAACGATGAGTTCCTCGATGTCTGTGAGGGGAAGATGCTCCAGCCCGCTCAGCCGGCCCCTCCGCGAGACGTAGAGGGGCCCGGCGCCGGCGTCAAGACACGTGCGCAGCCCGTCTGCGAGGCGCTCGAAGGCCGTATCCAGCAACTGACGCAACAGTCCTCGCTCAGACTTCCGCCAGGTCGCGAGGGTCCCTTCGTCGATCCAGTCGGCAAGCGCGATCGGCTCGCAGAAGGTGACCTGGCTGACGGCGCGTCCAGCCAATCGGGAGGCGGTGTTCAGGAAGTCGGACAGATCCGGCCTGATCGGGACGTACGGCATGGACAGTGCGCGGTCGGCGTCGTCGGCGGTCTGGATCCATCGCTTGATCACGTCGCGTTCGCGCCAACCTCGGTGAGCCACCTCGGTGAGTGGGCCATCAGGGGTATGGATGATTTGCTCGATCCGCCCGCCGCCCAGATCGCGCTGTTCGATCCATCGCTCGCCGGCCGTGAACATGAACGGCGCGGGCAGGTCCCAGTTGAAGACGACGTCGCCGAACCCGTTGGCTGCGGAGAGTGCGTCCGCGTAGGAAGGAACGTAGGTGTACCAGTCCTCCACGTATGGATTGATGTGCACGAGGACCGGGACGCGATCGGGCTGCCCGCACCGCAAGGCCGTCAGCACCCGCTGCTGGCTATCGGTCGCGAGATACTCAGGTCCGGAATCCATTTCTGCAAGCAGGTTCCATAGAGCGCGACAGGGCCACGCGACGCGACCCCGGGAGCGCAACGAGCCGACAAGGGAACGCCACGGCACGGAATCTAGGAGGCCTGCAATGGCGTGTCAACGGTTGTGGCCTGACTTGTCGTTCGAAGGGGTGTGATGTACTGTTTGACGTCAATCAGCGTCTCGTGTTCTATCGTGAGCCGCCCAAGACGCGAGCGACCTGAGTCGCTACACTGGAGGGTGGCGTTCACCATCGGCGCCGGGCCGCAGTCTGCCTGCTGATCCTGGGGCCGTTCGCCCGAAGCGCGGATGGTCGCACGGTGGATCGCCGGAAGGACAGGGCGTGATGAGGAAGTTCCTTCGCGAATGGCCTGCCCGTCATCAGCACCCGGTCAACCGTGTGCTCCATGCGTTGGGCATCCCCATGACGCTCATTGCCGTGCCGCTGGCCTGCTGGCAGTTGTACCAGTGGGACTGGGCATCGTGGTGGCGACCGGTGTTGTTGGTGGGGGTTGGTTACGGGTTTCAGTACGTCGGCCACCTGATCGAAGGCAACGACATGGGCGAGGTGGTGGCCATCAAAAAGCGTCTGGGCCGGCCATACGTCGAGATCGCCCCTCGCTACGTGGATCGGCCATGACGGGCGTGCGACGCGGTCGCGGATGCGTAGACGATACTGGCAGACGCAACGGGGCTGCATCGATGTGGGGTAAACGAAGATGCGAAAGCCTGGAATCCTAGGCTCGGTCCTGCTGTTCTGTGTCCCCGGCGCCCTGGCCGCGGACTGGCCGACCTATCGTGCGGATGCCGGCCGGACCGGCTACACGACAGATGAGTTGGCGGCGAAGCTGTCGTTGCGATGGACCTACATGTCGCGACAGGCGCCCACGCCAGCCTGGCCGCATCGGTCGCCGATGCCGGGCCGGCCGCGTGCATCCCGCCTGCCGTTCGATCGCGCCTATCACACCGTTATCGCCAAGGGGACGCTGTACTTCGGGAGCTCGGCGGACTGCAAGGTCTACGCACTCGACGCCGCGACCGGCGAGCAGCGGTGGGCGTTCTTCACGGGGGCCCCCGTTCGGTTTGCCCCAGTCGTCTGGAAAGACCGGCTCTTTGTAGCCAGCGACGACGGCCATCTGTACTGCCTGGCCACCGCGGACGGCAAGGTCGTGTGGAAGCGTCGTGGCGGCCCGGACGACCGCATGGTTCTGGGAAACGGTCGCATGGTCTCGCGATGGCCGGCGCGGGGCGGCCCCGTCGTTGTTGATGACGTGGTCTACTTCGGCGCGGGAATCTGGCCCACCGACGGTATCTACCTCTACGCCCTCGACGCCACCACGGGACGCGTGTTGTGGTGCAACGATCGAACCGGCGGGATCAAGATGCCCCAGCCTCATTCCACCGCGGTGGCCAAGAGCGGCGTGTCGGCGCAGGGATATCTGGTCGCCAACGACAGTCAGCTCTTCGTGCCCACCGGCCGGGCCGTTCCCGCCGCCTTCGGTCGCGCCAACGGGGAGTTGGCCTACTTCCACCTTCAGCGATACGGACACAGAGGCGGGACGCCGACGGTCGTCATCGACCAGCATTTGTTCAATGGCAAGGAGGCGTACCGCACCAAAGACGGCATCGTCATCGCCGGGGGGATCCCCGCGCTGGCCGTTGCGGCTTCGGCGGACCGCGTCGTCTATGCAACACCCGAGGGCGTCGCGGTCGTGGAACGGGCTGCTGTCTTCCGTCAGGAAGAGCGAACGCGAGACGAGAAGACGTTCTTCGTGCCGGTGCCCGACGTGGTCTGGACGTGTACGGTCCCCGACGGGAACGCCACGGCCCTCATCGTCGCGAACAGGACCATCATCCGATCCGCTCCAAACAAGGTCACGACGATCGGGCTGGATGCCAAGGCGATCCTGTGGTCGGCGTCGGTCGACGGCGACCCCTACGGCCTGGCGGTCGCCGATGGTCGGCTGTACGTCAGCACCGATCGCGGGTTGATCTATTGCTTTGACGGCGAGCGCACGTTCTCACCCGCGCTGCTCCAGGCTGAGACAGAGGCGGCGCCCTACGGCGAGAACGCCCTCTACGCAGCGGCAGCTGAGGAGATCATCAAGACGAGCGGCGTCACCGAGGGATACTGTTTGGACCTCGGCTGTGGTCACGGCCAGCTTGCCTACGAACTGGCCAAACGCACGAAGCTGAGGATCTGCGGCGTAGACGCCGACCCCGTTGCCGTGGCGTCGGCGCGCCAGAAGCTGGACGCGGCCGAACTGTATGGCACACGCGTCACGGTGCACCAGGCCGACCCCGCCAAGACAGACTATCCAAAGTACTTCGCAAACCTGATCGTCTCATGCCGTTCCGTCAATGAAGGCGTTGCGGTCGTACGGACCAACGAGATTGCTCGGATTCAGCGGCCTTACGGCGGCGTGGCGTGTCTGGGCAAACCCGGGTCGATGACCAAGCGGGTGCGCGGCCCGCTTAAAGGGGCGGGCAGCTGGACGCATCAATACTGCAATCCGGCCAACACATGCTGCTCGAGCGATACTCTGGTGAAGGGGCCGCTGGGGATCCTGTGGTACGACAGCCCGGACCTGCGAACTCCTAACCGCCACGGACGCCCGCCCGCGCCACTGTTCATGGACGGTCGACTTTTCGCCGCCGGTTTGGATGCGATCCGTGCGATGGATCCGTACAACGGCCTGGTCTTGTGGGAATCCCCGGTCAAAGGACTCGGCTGGCCCTACCATCAGGAGCACCTGATGGGCACGGCGGGCACGAACAGCAGCTACTGCGCCGCGAACGGCAGCGTCTATGTCGGCGTCGGGCCGCGCTGCATCCGAATCGATGCGGCGACGGGCGAACAACTCGCCGAGTTCGAGGCGCCGGTGAGGCCTGACGACGAGCCTGGCAGGTGGGGGTACATCGCATGCGAAGACGGCATCCTCTACGGGACGCTTGTGAACGAAGCGCACCTGGTTCCCTACCGGTTCGAGGAAGCCGACATGCGGAAACAGTTCACTGAGGCCGTTTCGGTCTTCGCGCTGGACGCCAAGACCGGCAAGTCGAAGTGGACCCACGTTGCAAAGAGGTCCATCCGGCACAACGCGATCGCCATCGGGGGTGGGCGTGTGTACTTGATTGATCGAGCGCTCGCCTTCGAGCCGCCGCGCAGGAGCAAAGAGACCAAGCCCCATCCGCTGGGCGAGCTGATCTCGCTAGACGCCAAGACCGGTCAGGTGCTTTGGCGGAGCGACGTGCACGTCTACGGCACGATGCTCGTCCTGAGCGTTGAGCACGACGCGCTGCTGATGTGCTATCAGGCGACGCGGTTCCGGTTGGGTTCGGAAGTTGGCGGTCGGTTCGCCGTCTACCGTGCCAGCACCGGCAAGCGGCTGTGGGAGAGCCTGGCCAGGTACCGTTCGCGTCCATTGATCAACGGCCGGACCATCTATGCCGAACCCGGCGCATGGGATCTGCTGACGGGCAAGCCCAAGCGGCGAACGGCGTCGCCAGCCGACAAGAACGCGTCTTGGGAGTTCACGCGGAGCTACGGGTGTGGCACCATAGCCGCCTCGCGCAACTTGCTGGTGTTCCGGTCGGCTACGATGGGCTACATCGACCTCCTGCGAGACAACGGGACGCAGAACTTCGGTGGGATCCGGCCGGGGTGCTGGGTCAATACGCTGCCGGCCGGTGGCGTGGTGGTCATGCCCGACTTCACGAATCTATGCAGTTGCAGCTACCTCAACAAGGGGTCGGTCGCGCTGCAACCGATGGAATAGCAGACCCGATGGACACGGATCAAGGACCGGACGATGATGGAGGTGATCCCCAGGAATGTCGCCCGATCACTCGGGAGGAGAGATGAGATGCAAACAGACAGGCCCAGTCGTCGAACGTTCATCATGGGGACGGCCGCCGGCGCCGCGGGATTAACCGCCAAGCGGGCGCTGCCCGCGAGCGGCAAGGTCGTCGGTGCGAACGAGCGGATCAACGTCGGCATCATCGGGTGCGGGCATCGGGGCACAAGCTGGTGCATGAAGAACGTCACCCGGTTGGCCAAGACGCACAATCTCAAGATCACGGCCGTTTGCGACGTCTGGCGACCGGCGCTGCGCAAGGCCTCGGCGACCGTGGAGAAGGCCTTCGCCGGCAAGCCTTTCGCCAGCACGAACTACGAAGACGTCCTGGCCCGCGACGACGTCGACGCCGTCACGATCGCCACGCCCGATCACGCCCATTCGCCGATCCTCGCCGCGGCGTGCAAGGCCGGCAAGGACGCCTACTGCGAGAAGCCCATGACCGTCCGCCTGGGGGACGCCAAGGACGCGCTCCAAGCCGCTCGGCAGAACAAGCGCGTCGTCCAGATCGGCACGCAACGCCGCAGCGACGGCAAGTTCCAAGCCTGGGCCGACTTCTTCCAGGCGGGCAAGCTCGGAAAGGTCACCAAGGCCGAGATCGGCTGGCACGACAACAAGGCGCGTTGGAGCGTCAATCGAGACTACCGACCGTACAAGGCCAAGGACGTCGACTGGAAACGTTACCTGATGTACCTGCCCGACCGTCCCTTCGATCCCAAGCGCTTCCGACAGTGGCACCTGTACAAGGACTACACGCTCGGGCCGGTCGCGTTGCTCGGCAGTCACTACATCGACGTCGTGATCTGGTTCCTCAGCGCGAAGGTGCCCACCAGCGGCGTCCAGCTCGGCGGGACGTACATCTGGGGCGCCGACGGCCGCGAGCATCCCGACACGTGCGACAGCCTGCTCGACTATCCCGAAGGCTTCCTGTGCCTCTACCTGAACCACTTCGGCAACAGCTACAACAGCGGGCAGATCGCCTTCTTCGGCACCCACGGGACGTTCATCAACTGGAAGGTCGTCAAGGACGGGGCGGCCGAGGGCGCGAAGCACTTCCCCAAGCCCTTCGCGGTCAAGGCCAAGCCCCATGAGAACCACGTGGAGAACTGGGTCGAGTGCATCCGGAGCCGCAAGGACCCCAACGCCCCCATCGAAGCGGGCTACTACCACTCCGTCGCGTGCGTCCTGGCCGCCGAGAGCCTCTACCGCGGGAAGCGAATGGTCTACGACGCCAAGACGATGACCGTGAAGGAGGCCTGACCGCCCGTCTACGCCGGTTGCGTTGACGAGTTCTTGAATCTGCGTCCGCGCACCCAGGCCAGCACGAGTGTGCCCAAGACGATTCCCAGCGCTATTACCGTGACGACCAGGCCGTGCTTGAACCGGGTGGGCTCGAACCACCACGTGATGCGGTGTTCGCCGGCAGGGACGCGGACGGACATGAAGACCCAATCCGTCCGATGGATCCCGGCCGGCTGGTCGTCGATCAGGCACTTCCACTGCGGGTGGTACGACTCGGTGAGCACGAGCTGTCTTGGCCCCTGGGCCGAGGTCCACATCTCGTACCGACCGGGGACGCCCTGAAGGCCTAAGACTTCGCCCACCTCAGTGTCGTAGACGCTGTCGATCAGGAGCGGCTCGATGGGCTCCTCCTCCAACAGCGCCACGTCCGACAGGTCGCTGGTTCCCTTGCGAATCTGGTCGGCCAGCTGGTTCGGGTTGTCGAACACGCGGATCTGCCTGGCCAGGAACGCACGGGGGAGCACGCGCGTGTTCTCATGGACGAAGACGCCCGGGCCGCGAAGCGCGGGGCGGATCCCCCTCCCTCCCATGGGGGTGGACGCCACGATATACCGAACGCCTGCCAGGTTGCAGAACCTGGGATTGCGGCCCCACAACAACCGGACGAACTTGTCCTGACGCGGCGAGTGAGAGACGCCGACGCCGCCGGCGATCGCGTGGCGGATGCCGAAGAGCATGCCCCGGTGCAGCGACGTCTCACCTACGCTACGCGGGCGCAGGCACAGGTACCGGTGAAGTCCGAGGCGCTCCTGCAGAAACTGGACGTGTGGCGGGCGGGTCAGCACCATGCGGTCGGCCGTGCTGCTGTAGTTGACCATGCCCGCGGAGAACATCCCGAGGTCGAAGACGAGCACGGGGGTGAGCATCGCGCCGGCGCGAAGCGCCGACCGCTTGCGGGACGCGGTGACCAGGATGCACAGCGCACACGATGCGGCAGCGGCCGCGATGCCGAGCCTTGTCACGAGGTCCCCTTCGTACATGACCGCACGGGGCATTCGTTGGACGGCCTTGATACGCTGCTTGCGCTCGTACGTCAGGATGTCCTCGACCTCTTGGAGGTGGCGGATGGCTGGCGCCGGATCCCTGGCCAGGGCGTGCAACGACATCATACAGCCAGCGATGATCACGACGATGGTGACACCCGCGATGCTGGCCGTGATCCCGGCGCGTCTTCGGAGGTTCGGACCGAGACCGACGAGGGTCTTGTGCAGCCCGATCGCGGCCAGGCAGGCCACGCCGAAGTCCACCCACACGTAGAATCGGCACGGGCCGCGGATCTGGTCGAACACGGGGACGACCTTGTACAGCACCCAGTAGAAGGGCAGGAACTTGCCCGCGCCGAGCGCGGCGCTGATCAGGCAGAGACCCGTCAATCGTGCGACCCACCGGTCGCGAGGAGCAACCACCACCGCGACCGCTGCGAAGACGAGCGGGATGATCCCGGCGTAGATGCACGGGTCGTTGAAGCGGTCGTCGCCCCAGTAGCCAAGCCGATGATCGCCCCAGTAGAAGGGCGCCACGAACAGCACGATGGCTCGGAGTGGATGGGCGCTGAGCTTGGTGATGAACGTCCAGTCGGCCCCGGCACGAATGCTCAGGGACGTCTGATACAGGGCGGGGTATATCTGGGCCATCCCCAGCGCGCCGCCCAACGCGAGCGCGAGGGCGACCGCGCCGGGGAACCACAAGACGTCTTTGACCCTCGCGCCGCTGCCCCGGACCCTGCCGACCAGGACGATGCTGGCCTCCGCGACGGCCCAGAGGGCGAGCCCGAACGCGAGGATCGCCGGGACGTTCCCGTCGCCCGTCAACGTGGTCAGTCCCACCGGGATCGCCGCGGCCACCGCCCAAACCCAGCTCGGCCGCTCGCGTGCCTCATTCAGCAGCAGGACAGACAGGATGAACCACGGATACGCCTGAAACCGGCTCGGGTGCGACGCGTGCCCCATCGCAAAGCCGCCGAACGTCATGCTCAGCGCCCCGATCAGCGCCGGCACGGGCCCGCACCGCAACGTCCTGCGAATGAAGATGAACGTGACCACCCCGGTCAAGAAGAAGTGCGTCCACATGCTCAGCGTCATGCCCAGCGGATAGCTCATCCAGAACAGCGGCCAGCGAAGGGGGTACAGAAGAGCGCCCTGCAGCCCGTTGTGAAACGGCAGGCCGCACATCCCGTACGGGTTCCAGTGCGGAAACCGCCCGGCCCGCACCTCGGCGGACGCAAACTCATAGTAGCACTGGAACACATACGCCGCGTCCTGTCGGATCAGCTCGACACGGTCGAAGAACCCCTGCCAGAACATCCCGAGCGTCACGACCAACAGCACGCCGACGCAGACCCAGTCCGCCCGGCAAATACGTCGAGGTCGGAGGGTCATTGCCGGAGTGTCCGTCATGGCATCGCGGTCCCGTCGAGGTGACTGGCAAATCCCTGCTGCACGGGCGCAAATGATTATAGCGGAGATACAGATACGTCCACACGCCCGAACGCAGCGCCGTCCGCGGGTGAGTCCAAGTCGGACCATCCAGGCATTGGCCCAGCCAGCTCAATCGAGCTTCGGCCGGCCGGGATCGTAGAGGGGGTAGTGCTCCAGGCAGAGCCAGAGGTAGCCGCCTGTCGGTGTGGGCACACGCCGCACGGCGCCCCAGCGCCTGTCGGGGTCGAGCCGGACGAGCAGCGCGTGCAGCTCGCGGAGCGCCGCGCCTTCGGGCTTCTCGCGGAGGCCAGAGTCCAGATCCGGTCTGCGGGGTGCGTCGAATTGCACTTCCAGAAGCGATTTGGCCGTGCTGGGCATACGCAAAACTTCCCTGACAGCCCCTCTTGTCCACCTCTTCCTGTGTGTTCCTGTCCCTAGAGTGAGAAGCGAGCTCGTCAAGAGCTGGGACGATCGCCCTGGCTGAAAGACGACACTCTCGCGAAGAGTCGCTGGTGAAGCGGTATCTTCTCAAGCGAAGTCGGTTCTCCCAGGTAGATCCACTTGTCCCATGCACTGCAGCGTCGCCACGTTCTCTTCCAGGACCTCTCCGCAAGCACCGAGTAGAAAAGCAGCCCAGTCAAGAACCCAGCGACAACGGGCGGGACGTTCCACCAGGATTTCGTTGCGCCGTACAAGGCCATGACAGCCAGAATGAGCCAGGATCCCTGGTACAGCTTTGGCTGAAAAGCCCAGAGGGTCCGGAACGCAGCGTATTCTGGGCCCTCTCTGAGCGAACCATCGAGAACTCGGTCACCGATCCGCGCAAGGGCGCGCACAGCTATCAGGTTCCAGCTTTTGGTCATCGCTCTGTAGAAGAACTCGAAGAGCAACGATGCGACGAAGAGCGTCAGTACTTCCGGGAGGGACGGATCGGCGGCCTCTGACAGCACCAACCCGACGAAGACCAAGACGAAGCCGGACAGCAGGGCCGATACGGTTATGCTGCCGCTAACAACCGAATCTAGCTTCGCGTCCTCATTGCCTACTGAATCAGGATTCATGTGTGACACCCCTTCGCTCGTCAGCATTCCCATCTGGATGCGTCCAGCTATGAATCAGCCGTCATAGTGCCGCTCAGCGGATCGCGCGGCGCCATCGCGCCCGGCAACGCCCACACGACAACGGCGAGTAGTTCAGCGGCGAGGTATCGGACACGACGATCATCGGTCCAGGAGCTTCCGCAGCCCGGCGACTTGGGTCGCGTGCTCTTCACGCGTCAGCAGGTCCTCCGTCACGCCGTGCCGCTTCAGGAGGTCGTCGGCCTGGCAGCGCGACAGGCCCAACGCCTGGGCGAGCTCGAAATGCGTGATCTTGCCCTGACGGTAGAGCTCCACAAGGGCGGCCTCCTTGGCGGCCTGGTCGAGATCGGCGAACTCCTCCCGCAGGTGCTGCTCAACGGCTTCGGGGAGTCGGAACGTGATGGGCATGGGATCTCAGTACCTCTGTCTTCACAGAATTGTACCGCGCCCCCGCCTCGGCGGCCAGACGGAGAGAACGGGGACAGGTTCGTTTGTTGACGGTGGACACCACGTGGGCCCTGCTCAGGCGTAGTGCGTCGCGTATCGCTCCATCGCGTCCATCAGGGCTTGGACGTTCTGTAGGGGGACGCCGGGGTATAGGCCGTAGATCATCATCAGGCCGCCGTCGCGGCTGCCGAGCTTCTCGACCTCTTCGCGGATCAGGGCGTCGACGTCGGCGGGCGTGCCGTGGGGGGTGATCTGCTGGCGGTCGATGTCCAGGTCGACGCAGATCTTCCCGGCGAGCTTGGCCTGGATCCAATCGATGCCGTTGACCCGATCCTGCAGGTTGATGACCTCGACGCCGCCGCCGATCAGGTCGTCGAGCAGCGTTCGGATATCACCATCAGAGTGCATGTGGATGATGCAGCCGGCCTCGCGGGCGGCGTCCATCATCCTCCGGTAGCTCGGCAAGATGTACGTCCGGAAGTCCTGCGGCGAGAGCATGGGGCCCTGCTGCATACCCAGATCCTCGGCAAAGCCCAACCACTCGACGCGGCCCCGATCGATAAAGTTCCGCACCAGCCCCATGTTGAAGGCCTCGACGATCTCGATGAGCCGCCAGAGCCGGGGCTCCTCGACGGCCATGTCGACCAGCAGGTTCTCGTACCCGCGCAGGTCGCAGAGCCTGAGGAACGTGTGTCCATGGCCGATCTCACCGGACCGGAGCTGCTTCATGAATCCTACCGGGTTGGCGACCGCCTCGGGATCGTCCCAGTCGACCGGGCCGAAGTGGTTGAACCGGTTCGGGTCGGGCGGCACGTAATCGGCCAGGGCGGCCCAGTCGGCCAGCGGGTGATCGGTGACCACGCCCATGATGCCGTCGTCGGACGTCTCGTGGACGCAACCCCAAGGGTCCACGAACGGCGTGTCCGCCCGGGCGTAGGTGGGCGTCTCGGGCACGGCGTGATCGGCTGTGGCGTCGAAGTCGGGGAACAGCATCGGATGCGCCGCCATCAGGTCCCACAGCGCCTGCGGCGGGTAGTGATGCCAGCACGCATGGTTGATGTGGAAGACCATCGGGATGGTGTCCGGCCGCTCGAACCGGACAGTCCGCAGCAGGTTCTCTCTGGCATCCAAGGCTATGCTCCGCTGCTGGAAGAACCGACCACGCGATTATACCGCGACATCGGGTAGGGGAGAGGCGCACGTGTACGGCAGGTCCTCCGGTCCCGCATGCGTCTGGCGTGATTCGGTTAGCCCCGCCGCGTGCGGCGGGGGAGGGGCCGCACGCGGCCCCGCTAAACGAAGGCAAATGGTGGGTCGAAACGACCCGCCCTACTTGTTCGTGAGCTCCTTGCCGCAGCGCGGGACGATGACCTCTGCCGCGACGCGGTCGTAGTTGAAGATCGTAAAGCCGCCGGTCTTGAAGCGGCGGGTGATCTCGATGTGTTTGGCGAGCTTGTCGAAATCGTGGGAAGGGCGCCAGACGCTCAGGCCGATGCCGGGGTAGCAGGGAACGTCGCCGGCCCACTCGAGCTGGCGCTTCACTCTGTCCTCGAATCGAGGGGTCTCGCGCGTGTAGATCATCGGACAGACGAAATCGAGGTAGCCGCGCTTGCACCAGAGCCGCCAGTCCTGGCCGAACGCATCACAGTACTTGTCCCAAGCGAAGACGGCCGCTGAAATCTTGACCTTGGGCTTGGCCTTCCGGACGGCCTTGGCGACGCCGGCGACGATCGTCGTGATCTGCTTCTTGCGGAACGCCAGCCAGGCGGGTCGGTGCTTGCTGTTCCTACGCAGGCTGTTCGGCCAGCCGTCCACCTTCTGGCCGATCGTCTTTTCGAACCGCTCGCGGCACCCATCGCAGAAGCAGGCGAACGCGCCGGGATAGCGGATGTAATCGAAGTGGATGCCGTCGACGTCGTACTTGGTGGCCACTTCGACCATCGCATCGATCTCGAGCTTCTGGTTGGCCGGATGGGACGGGCACAGCCAATTCACGGGCTTGCCGTCGAAGCGGACCTGCGTGCGACCGGCCTGTGTCATCTTGTCGATGAATGGCTGGGGCGTTCCGCCGGGTGTAGTCCACATCTCTGGCGGTCAGGCGGCTGCGTGCTGCCAGAAGGTGT
>CAYMLO010000085.1:0-44706 GCA_964390905.1 uncultured Planctomycetales bacterium
CCGTGGCCCGACCCGTGCCGCATCGGCTCGGGCAGCATGTCGGTCTTCCAGTACTGCGGGATCGCGATCGGCACCTTGCCCTTCATCCGCTCCTTTTTGACCGCCGGGTTCACGCCGCCGTTGGCCATGTAGAGCGAGGCCTTGTCGCCGAACCACTGGGCTCGTTCGCCGCCGGCCGCGCACAGCCAAAAGACGTTGCAGCGGCACATGTGGCCCTGGTCGGTCAGCATCATCGACGCCTCGTTCCAGAAGGGATTGTCGTAGACGTTCTTTTCGAGCCAGGGATGCACCGACCCCCACCCCAGACACGAGACCTTCTTGACCCGTTCCTTCGTCACGCCCACCAGGTACCCCAGCGAGTGCGTCGGATAGAACATCGGCGGGAGCCCGAACCGCCACGTGGGCTTGCCGGTCTGGGGGTGATAGAACCGCGTCTTCTTGTTGGTGATGAGCTTCTTAAGGTCGCCGCGATCGTGGTAGTACTCGGCCTCCGAATAGAACAGCTCGCCGAACCCGCCCGCGTTGTACAGGTTCCGGGCGTAGATGCAGTCCTGTCGGTAGTAGCTTGACTCGGCCATCATGTACTTCAGGCCGGTCTTCTCCTTGAGCGCCTTCATCATCTCGGCGTCTTCCAGCCGCGTGCAGGCGGGGCAGGCGCTGACGACGTGCCAGCCGTTCTCCATGCACATCCGGACGTGCTTGGCGTGGTCGGTGGCGCCGCTGAAGACGGCCACCGCGTCGACGTCCTTGGCCTGCTTGATCATGATCTCGAGCGCGTCGTAGACGGCGTCGCACTGGTAGTGCTTGCGAAGCCGTTCCCGCCGGTCGGCCCGAAGATCGGTCACGCCCGTGATGACGCAATTGGGGTGCTCATGCCAATGAAACGACGCCCCAAACCCCCCGCCGACGACGGCCATCCGAACCTTCTTGCCCGTCCCGGCCGGATACGCACGTCCCACCTTCATCACCATCGCCGCCGACGCCGCCACCGCCGTCGAGCCCGACAGCTCGAGGAACGACCGGCGGGACATCGCTCGATCCTCGCGGTTCGATTGAGACAGTTCACCGGACTTGGCCATCACTACCTCCTGTTATTTGAGTATGCACGGTCCGTCGTGCGGACCGCTCCCATGAGGATAGCGGCAAGCGCCGAGGCAATCACGTCCCTAGGACCGGGACGCCGTGGTCCTTGTCGTCGGTCAGGATCTCGAACGCGGCGCGGTGTCGGGTGGCCAAGGTCCGCGGCGGCTCGCCCTGGCGGGTGAGCGTGAGCTCGCAGGCGGCGAGCTTGGTGTTCAGGCAGGTCTTCGCGCCGCCCGGCGGGTTGTCGTAACGCAGGCCGACGAAGGCGGAGGCCGGGGCGTGGATCCGGGCGCTAATGCGAACGCCGGGCCCGCGCGAGTCGAGATCCCACGTGAAGTAGCTGAACCGCCCGTGGGCCCGCACCGCACGGTAGAGGCTGTTGAGGGCGAACGCCTGCCCATCGTGGCGAAGCACGATGAGCGTGAGCCACGGCGACCAGATCGGCCCCAGCCGGACGCGGGCCGTCGAGCATTCGAGACACGCGTCGGGTTCGTTGTCGAAGCCCGCGACCTGCCCCCAGGCGTACCGATCGGTATGCCGGCTGCCCCAGTTGTGGTTCTGGCTGCCGACCCATCCGTCGATGGCGATCTCGTCGTCGTCCACGCCCAGCGTGCCGTCGTAGGTGGCGTTCGGTGTGCCGACCAGCGCTTTCGCCTTGGGGAAGCCGCCGTCGTAGAAACGTCGCGGAAGGAGCAGTAGCGGCGGGTCGTCGCCCTCGTAGCCGAGGGACCATCGTAGGGCGTGGCCGCCCGACGCCGCCCGGCCCTCGAGCCGACCGTTGGTCAGCGTCGCCTCGCCGATGCGGACGTCCAGCCCGGTTGGGGAGAACGCGCACTGCGAGATCGGCAGCGCCTCTTTGACGGCCGTGATCCGGTTCGCCTCCCCGTCGAAGTAGATGGCCCACAACTCGCCGACGGCCTGATCAGCCTGGCCCTTGGGGCACAAGATCGTGTAGCGGATCCAGAACGCCAGCGGGCGATCCGGGTGGTTGGCGCGTTGGAAGTAGCTCTCGTAGTGCCCCCCCTCCTGGCCGGCGACGAACCGACAACGGTTCCAGGTGTCACGATCGCCCGTTTCCTCGCTCATCGCCTGTCCGCTCCGAATTGGCGCCGATCCCACTGACCTGTCCTCCCAGACCGGTGGCGGTTATGCTACCCGAGATCGTGGATTCTGACCATTTGAAGATCCGGTTCCGGCAGGCGTCTGCCGCGTGGCGCCGGGCGGACGCCACGGGTCCAACACAAGGAGAGAATCCGATGACCCGATTCGTCCATGGTGGTTTCGTGCTGGCGGGGGTCGTGGTCTGTTTGAGCGCGGGCTGTGCGGTCCAGCATCCGCCGGGAAAGGGAAAGCTCACGCTGCTGCGTGAGAAGACGACGCAACGACACTACTGGCTGTACCTGCCGGAAGAATACGTTGCTCAAAGCCAACGTGGCATCAAGACCCCGGTCCACCCGGCCACCCAGAACGGCCAGTGGCCTTTGGTGGTCAGCTTGCACGGGATGAAGCCCTTCGACAACTGCCGGCCCCAGGCCCAGGAGTGGCAGCAAGAGTCGGACCGGTACGGCTTCATCACGATCGCACCGAAGTTGATGACGTCGGACCTGTTCATGGAGTTCCCGCTCAAGAACGCCAACCACAGCTCCGTGCAGGGGGATGAACGGGCCGTCGTGGCCATCACCCGCGAGGTGCTCGACGCCCTCCCCGTCGACGAGAAGCGCGTCTTGTCGACCAGTTGGGGGTCGGGTGGGTACCTGGCCCACTACCTGGTCAACCGACATCCGGGGCTGTTCAGTTGTCTGGCCGTCCGGCAGTCGAGCTTCTCGGCGGACGTTCTCGAGCCGCAACAGGTCGAGCGCTACCGCGACCTGCCCATCGGCATCTTCTGGTCGCGAAGCGATCCGGCCGCCTGCCAGGCCGAGTCGCGTAAGGCGGTGGAGTGGTACCAGCAGCAAGGGCTCCGGAACGTCAGCTGGGCCGTCTTCGCCGGCACCGGACGCGAGCGCATGCCGCAGATCGCAGCCGCGCTGTTCGCCCTCCAGTGCGGGATCAAGCCCAACCAGCCTGCGACGTTCGCCAAGCTCTTCGAGGCCCACGGGAAGACCGGACGGGCCATCGGGCACGCACGCCGAACGGCACCTCGGGCGGCGATTCCCGTACAGCCGGCGCGGGTGGATTAGCTGAGTCTCGCCGGAAGCCCCGACCCGAACGCGGTCCGCCTGTCGAACGAACGCTTCGTCAGCGCGGACCGTTGTCTACTTCTTGGGCCGCAGACCGGGGATCTTGCCGGCATCGACGGCCTGCCAGTACCGCTTGCTGACCTGTTTGTAGATGCCCTGGATGCCCGCGGGGTCGTCCGGATCGTAGCCGATCCAGACGGTCGGCTTGGGGATCTTGTGCTTCTGCGCGATTAGCTTGGCGTACTTGCGGAGGACGGCGGCCACGGGGCGGTCCGTGCCGTCGGGGTTGATGATGCCAAAGTCGCTGTTCTCCCCGACCCTGAATCCGCCCGGATACCACCAGCAGACCGCGCCGTTCGCGCCGCTCTGCACGACCATCTTGAGGAAGTCGTCGTAGAACTTGGCCTCGAAGGCCAGCCCGCGCTCGCTCGTCTCCATCCGGGCCATGTTCCAGCTGCTCACGCCGTACTCGGCCCACATGACCGGCTTGGTCGGGTCGACGGCGCGGGCGTAGGACGTCGTGAACAGGCCGGGCTTCACACGCTCCCAATCGCCGATCCGCCCGTACCCCTCGGGTTCGAAGAAGTCGACGGCGTTCTTGAGGCTGCGGAAGTCGAAGGGCATGCGGTGCGCCTGGTCGAACGTCGGATCGCCGGCGACCGTCATGCGGAAGCTGACCAGATGCCTGTTGTCGACCGTGCGGACGAGGCGTCGGGCCTCGGCGTAGTACTTGTGGGCCAGCTCGTCGATGAAGCGTCGGTAGTCGATGACCATCTTTCGCCACGGGCCGCCGCCGCCGCAACACTTGTCCGCCGGATTGGTGATGAACCCCTGTTGGTTTCTGGGCGCCTTGAAGGCCCAGGCCTTCTCCGCCCCCTCAATCGATCCGTAGCGACGTTGGACCCACTCGCCCCACTGCTTGTCCCATCGGGCGCGTTGGGCGTGATTGCCCACGAAGGGCTCCCACGCCAGGTCGTACGCAAAGACCGTGTCGTTTTCCGACAGACGGTTCTCGGTGATCATCTGACGCATCTCGGTCCACCGGAAGTCCATCGGCGTGCCGGGCCGGAGCGATAGGTTGACCTTCAACCCGTGCTTGTCGCAGCGACGCAGCAGGTCCAGCAGATTCCGTCCGCCGTGCGACCGGTGATACAGAAACTCGCTGACCATGTTCATGCCAAGCGCCTTGATCCGGCCCAGCTCGCGATCGAAGATCTCCGGATCGTAGGCCCGCTTGCCGAGGTACTGCTCGAAGTAGCCCCCGTCCTCCATGCCGATCCCGCTGGACGGCATGTGGTTCACGCCGAAGGGCACCCAGATCTTGCTGCCCAGATAGAAGTTCCCGTCCCGGGCCGTCACGAACTGCGGCTTGGCCTTAGGCTGCCACACGCCCAACTCGTGCCGAACGCGGTCGACCACCTTCCCGTTGCGGGTCAGCTCAACGATGACGGTGTAGCCTTCGGGATTGAGGCGGTCCGGGCCCCAGGTGCATTCGAAGACGGTGGGCGGTCCGCCCGCGCGAACCGTTCCGGCGAACGCCTGGCCGAACACCTCCGCCGTGCCGGCCACGACGCGGATACGCACGCTGACCTCCTGCTCGCTGTCCCGTCGGACGTTGACGACCTGCGCCCCCAGGCGGACCGACTCGCCCTGGAAGTAGGTGTAGAACTCGCTGCCGCCCTCGAGCAGGAAGGCCCCGTCGATGATCCGTTCAGCCACACTTGCCAACGCCGACACCGTGGCCGGGGCCTTGAGGAATGCGGCGGCGTCGGTGCCGACAGCGGCCCAGGCGTTGGCGCGGCGGCTCTGCGGACGGTTGACGATGACCGACAGCGCAGGGCCTCGGAAGTCGCCGGACGGGCTGATCGCCTCGGCCACCGTGATCATCCGCCAGCGTCGGCCCTTGTTGAACCCCGTCCCCTGTGGGCGCTGGTGCGGGCAGCGAAGCACCTTGGGCAGCGACAGGCCCGCCTTGTCCGTCTCGATCAACACCTGCATGGGGTTCGGTCGGATGCGGCCGACGTCGCTTGCGCGGTAGTACTTGTAAGAAGGCCACAGCAGATCCGTCCGCGGAAACTCCGGCGGGTTCGGCTCGGGGATCTCGCCCAGCGAACTGGGCGCCATGCCCACCTGGTCGATCCAGAACGCATGCGAGCCCCCCAGATGACCGGTGTGCGTGAAGGCCAGTCCAAACCCGATCCTTCCGGCGTTGGCCGGGTTGAACCGATCGCCCGGCTTGCCCCGGCCCTTCGAGGGACTGTCCCGCCAGTAGGCGAAGCTGCTCGGCCTCAGCACGTAGTACTGCCACTTGGGCGTCAGCGTGATGGTGCCGATCCATCGGCTGCCGTCGCGCTCGTTCCACTCGACGGCGAGGCGATCGGTCTTCGGCCCACCGCGGGCCCAGAAACACGTCAGGACGTGTTTGGCGGGCACGGCGCCCTGCGGCAGCGTCGGGCTGTAGAGGGTTTCCCACCCGCTCATGTTGGAGATCTTGACGTGCATGGCGCGCCGTGATTTGGACGCACCCTCCTTGCCGATCGTGTAGGTGATCGGCACGGCCGGGGCATTGCTCGACCGCGACCACGTCTTCAGATCGCCGCCCTCGAAATCGAACAGCATCTTGGCGGTGGGTGTCTTGCCCAGTTTGGCCCGGATCTGACTGGTCGTCATCCAGCGCTTGCCAACCCGGCGCACCGGGTCGCTGAACATCGGCGTGCCCAACGCCATCAGGTTCCCTTGGTCCTGTAGATACCGGTTGAGCGTCCCGGCCGACTCGGCGGGAAGCCCGCCCGCACCCGTGACCACAAGCAGATCGAATCGCTCCCGCGTAACGACGAAGGGATTCAAGAACGCTTGGCCGTCGAGACGCGTGACGGCGAAGCCCTTCCCCGCCAAGCCGGTCGCCACCGCGTCGATGACGGCGCGATCCTGGCCAGGCCAGTCTCCCGCCAGCAGGGCCACGTTGCCCTTCGCGCTTCGCTTGTAGGCCAACTTGGCGAGCAGCTTGGGGACCTCTGCCTCGGTCCGTTCTCGACGGGCCCGTGTCTCGCGACTGATGACGAGGATGGGGTCGCTGGCAACGATCGGCACGAGGGGGTGCTGCCAGTCCGTGCCCAACCAGGCGTAAGCCTTCAGGGGCGTCGCTTCGCTGCCGGCCGGGGCGTCGAAAACGAACCGGTGCTGGCCCAGTCCGCGGACCATCCGCCGGTGCGCTCGGAGCACCTCGGGACCGCTCCCCTTGATCTCGCAGTTGAGCTGTACCAGTCCCCGGCCCGGCGGCAACGTGCACGAAACGATCACCTCGAGCTCGCCGCCCGCCACCACCTCATCAGGGGTCGAGTCGATCCGGCACGTCACCGGCGGCACGACAACGTTCCTCTGGACAGGCGGGGCCGGCACTTCCTGCGGCGGACATCCCGCCAGCCACACTAACGCCACCGCCATGCCCAGGCCGATACAACCACCAAGGGCACGATTCCTGGTACGACTCCGCACGTAATTCGGCATGGCGCTGGACTCCAAGTTCAGGTCAGGTGTGGCACTTCGACCGCTCTGTTGTGCGTCGGGTCGATCCGCTGGGACGGTCATCGGCACGGGCGACCACTCTAAGGGCGACCTGTTTCGTGTCAAGTAGCCCGGTCGGCGTTGTCGGCTTGATGATGCCCATGCGGCAGCCAACGTGGACACCGCGACGGCAAGCGGCCATAATCGTGGAGAGCACTCCGGCTCCCGTCGGTGCCGCGATCACCAGGAGGCGGCCAGCACCGCGACGCGGCTAGCGCCGGAACGCAGGTTGGATCGGATCTGAATGGACCACAACGACACGCGGCCGATCGCGATGTTCGACAGCGGACTCGGTGGACTGACCGTCGTGGCGGAGCTCCGACGCCAGCTCCCGGGCGAGGACATCATCTACTTCGGCGACACCGCTCGCGTGCCCTACGGGACCAAGAGCGCCGAAACGGTGATGCGGTTCGCCAAGGAGGACTGTGCCTTCCTGCTTCGGTTCGATCCGAAGATGGTCGTGGTGGCGTGCAACACGGCTTCCGCCCATGCCATGCCGGGGCTGGCGGAGTGGCTGAGCGTGCCGGCGTGCGGCGTGGTGGAGCCCGGGGCCGCCGCGGCGGTTGAGGCCGCCAACGGCGGGACGGTCGCCGTCATCGCCACGGAAGGCACCATCGAGTCCGACGCCTATCGCCGGGCCATTCAAGCGCGGCAGCCCAGCCTGCCCGTCGTCCAGAAGGGCTGTCCCCTCCTGGTCCCCCTGGTCGAGGAAGGACGATCCTGCGACGACCCTGTGGTCCAGATGGTGCTGAAGGAGTACCTGGAACCCCTGCGGGCCCTGGCCCCGCCGGTGGTCGTCCTGGGATGCACGCACTACCCGCTGCTCAAACCCGCCATCGCGTCGGTATTCGGCGACGGCACGCTCCTGGTGGACTCGGCCGAGCAGACGGCCAGGCACGTGGTCGAGGCACTGACGACCTCGGGCGGCTTGTCCGGACGGGCGTCGGGCGGTACATTCAAGTGTTACCTGAGCGACAACCCACGCCGCTTCCAGACGGTGGGGTCGCGGTTCTTGGGTCAGCCCATCACCGATGTCGTATGGGTCTCGCCGGAGCTGTTCTTTGCCGATTCGTCCGAACCGATCCCGAGTCCCGCTCGTGCTTAGGGGTGCCGCCTGTGGGCTGTTCTCCCTGACGATGGCCGCGGCCGGCTGCAACAAGAGCCAGGCGGATGTCGATTCGGCCATCAACACCACCATTCAGGAGATGATGGTCAAGCGAACGCCGCAGCAGCGCCTCGTCGAGGCCCTGCAGACCGAGAACGCCGACGAACGCCGCGAAGAGCTGCGCAAAGTCGTCAAGGACAAACAGGCCACCGCCGAGTGGGCCGTCAAGGTCTTCTCCCTCGTCGCCAGGACCGACCAGGACCCGCAGGTCCGCTGCATCGCGATCAAGGGCCTGCGACGCTCCGCCGACGAACGCGTCGTCGAGCCCCTGCTGATGATCCTGAACCACAAGGAGTACCCCGAGAAGGTGGCCCCGCCCGCGCCGGAGGTCCGTTGGGAGGCCACTGAGGTGGTCTGCTACATGTCAAACTACGGCGACATCCCCGAGGGACACTGGGACTGGGCCCGTCGGACCCTCGTCCGCCTGGTGACCGACGATCCGGAGCGGCACGTCCGCATCTACGCCGCACAGGGGCTGGGCAACTACCCCCACGCGACCGTCCTGACGGCGCTGATTCGGGCCCTGGAGGAGAAGGACTTCGCCGTCCGAAACGAAGCGGAGAAGTCGCTTCAGAAGTTGACGGGTCAGAGCCACGACTACGATGCGGACGCCTGGCGAGAATGGCTAGCAGGCCATCAACGGCCCTTCATCTCGCAGGACGAGGGCGAATCGCAAGAGACGCTGGAGGCCGACACCCCCCCCAAGCGCTTGTAGCACGTAGGGGTGGCAGGGGCGTCGGCCTCGCGGCAGGAGACGGTGGAAAGGCCAGCGGAGAGACGGCAGCGTGATCGCTTTGGTCTACGACAACGGGCTGGCCCTGCGAAAGGACTTCCCCGAGCCCACGCCCCCCAAGGGCGAGGCCATCATCCGAATCTCCCTGGCCGGTATCTGCAGCACCGACATCGAGATCACCCGTGGCTACCAGGGGTTCACCGGTGTGCTGGGGCACGAGTTCGTCGGTCGGGTGATCGCCGGCTCGCGTCGCTGGGAGGGCAAACGCGTCGTTGGCGAGATCAACTGCGTCTGCGAACGATGCGACATGTGTCGCAGCGGCATGTCCAACCACTGCCGGCATCGGACGGTGTTGGGCATTGACGGACGAGACGG
Organism: uncultured Planctomycetales bacterium; assembly: GCA_964390905.1. Taxonomy (GTDB): domain Bacteria; phylum Planctomycetota; class Phycisphaerae; order UBA1845; family JAFGLZ01; genus JAFGLZ01. Next base: position 9,101 of record CAYMLO010000085.1, read on the forward strand.
GTGCTTCGCTGAGGTCACCGCCCTGCCCGAGCGAAACCTGCACGAAGTCCCCGACACCGTCAGCGATGAGGAGGCCGTCTTCGTCGAGCCGCTCGCCGCCGCGTTTCAGGTCATCAAGCAGGTCCGGATCGAGCCGCGGATGCGCGTGGCCGTTCTGGGCAGCGGGCGGCTGGGGCTGCTCGTCGCCCAGGTGTTGGCCCAGACGGGATGCCGTCTGAGCGTCGTCGGCCGCAACGAGCACACGCTGAGCTTCTGCGAGAAGAAGGGCATCCAGTCCGTCCCGGTCGACGAGCTGGTCCCCCGGAACGATCACGACCTGGTCGTCGAGTGCACGGGCGTGCCGGCCGGTCTCGATCTGGCCGCCCAGATCGTCCGCCCCCGCGGCAGGATCGTGCTAAAGAGCACTTACGCCGCCAACACCACCGCGGATCTGAGTCGGATCGTCGTGGACGAGGTCAGGCTGCAGGGCAGCCGTTGCGGTCCATTCCCCGACGCCATCAAGGCCCTGTCCCGCAAACAGATCGATGTCGCTTCCATGATCAGCCGGACCCTCCCGCTGGCCCGAGGCGCCGAAGCCATCCAGCTCGCCACCGAACCCCGCGTCATCAAGGCCCTGCTCCGCGTCGCCGACTGATGTGTCGCCGCGCCGATTGCTCCGGGTCAACGCCCAACGCAGGGACTACACCGAGCCGGCCTGCCCTCAGGCCGGTCAATCCGGTCAAGGGGCCCCTGGTGCCCAAAACCGGCCTGGGGACAGGCCGGCTCGGTATGGCCACGCGTACCTGCAGAATCACTGTTGACGGAGCGTCAGTCCGTAGGCTTTCGTGCCCAGGCGTTGGCGATCAGGCTGTCCACGAGGATCTGGAGCAGGTGGAACAACACGCACGGTAGAACGGCCGTCGGGTAGTCGGGGAAATACGTCAACGCGACGAAGACGCTGATGGGGATGGTCTTCTGACTGGCGACGATCGTCAGCGATCGCAACGCCGCAGCGGGCAGACGCATCGCCCTGCCGGCCGTGTAATTCACCCCCAGCATCACGATATGAAGCAGCACCGCCACCCCCGCGACGTGGAGCAGGACCGGCAGGCCGTTGCCCCGGAGCTCCTCGCTGCCCCGACTGACCGCGATGAAGATCATCAGGATCACCAGCACGATCGGCAGCAGCTTGAGGACCGGCTGGTAGCGCTTGATCTGAGCGACCAGAGGCTGTCGCAGCACCTGTCCGATCACGGTGGGCACGATGATCAGGTAGGTCAACCGGAGCATCATCCGCGCCACGGGCAGGTCGATGTGGCCGACCAGCCCCAACACCCCTTCCAGGACGACGGGCATCAAGAGCACGGCCGTCATGCTGCAGACGACCGTGATGAGAATGGCGATGGGCACGGACCCCCCCGCAAGCGTCGCCAGGATGATGCCGCTGGCCAATGTCGTGGGGCAAGAGGAGACGACCATCAGGCCGACGAACTCACCCCCGCCCATGTCGCACGCTTGCCCCAGGATGTACCCCATCACGGGAAAGATCCCGCTGACGGCCAGGATTGCGTACAGCGGCGCCCGCAGGTTGCGGGCCTCGCGGACGAAGTGACCGGTCTCCAACGACAGCCCGCTGAAGATAAAGACAACGAAAATGATCACCGGCATCGCGCCGATCCGCTGGAGTGCGAGCCCGGCGTGGGGGGCACGGAGGGCCGCGGCCGCCGCGCAGACGATGCCGATGGTCAGGAAGTTTCGGAGCAGAAACCGGCCCATCCGAGCCAGCCGCGATGGGCTCGGGTCCTGCCGGGAGTCGATGTCGGTCAACGTATCGAAATCTCCAGACCCGGTCGCGCGACGCGCTACGACAGGGCCCGATCATCTACCGCGACCGAGGGGCCGCCGTCAAGGCGGCCAAGGCCTTCGACGGCCCGAAAACGACTGGACGGTCGAGGGCCGAACGTCCGATAGCAGAACCAGAAGGGCGGCGAAGGGTCCAGGTCTGCAGGCGGATCGACCCGCCTGACGGGAGGTGTCCGAAATGCATCGGGGTAAGCCATCACCACGTGCGATGGGCCTGCTGGTCGTGCTCATCCTTGCCGCGATCATTCCCAATATGACGGGCTGCGCCTGTACCGCGGGCTGGTGCGAGACGTTCCGCGACGCCGCGAATCCCTCGATCCAGTCGGGCGTTACCTACATCATCGTGGGTCTGATCGACGGGATATTCTCCATCATCAATACGGGGAGCGACGTGCTGGGCGATCAGACGGTTACCTACACGGGGAGCACCACCACACCCTAAGATCGCTAACGGCTGCCCGACGATTCATCTGACCCCCGGGTCAGGGCGTCGTAGCCCATCCGGTCGATGGCCATTTCTTTCATCTTATGCGGACCCGGGCGGGAGGCGAAGGTCCTCTCCTGATACCCCACGGTCCGGAGTCCCCCGGATCGGTAGCACCGAACCGCCGGCTCGTTCGCGGGGAAGACGATCAGTGCGACCCGCTCAGCCCGCAACGGCCCGAAGGCCCGCCTCAGCAGCAATCGGAGCATCTCCCGGCTCAGGCCCGTCCCCCGGTGATCCGGCGCGATGATGAAATGCCCGATCCACAGCTCGTCCGGATGGGTGGGCATGTCGTTGAGCTCCGCGTAGCCGATCGGCGCGGGCGCGTCCGATGTCCACAGGAGCAGCGGTCGACCGCGTTGAGCCGTCCATCCGATGACCTTCTCGGGCGTCACGGGCGGGGGCGTTTGCGGCGCCAGCCAGAACAGCTCATCGTCGTCGCGGACCCAGCCAGCGATGAGCGGGGCGTGGATCCACTCGAAGGGGCGCAACTCGTAAGATGCCGGGCGCCTGTTCACCGTTCTTTCGCGTCCCCACCGCGATCGCGCGTCCCCGACCCGCGGACCAGCGCGGGTATGGCGTTCGCACAAGAGAGTTGTTAGATAGACGCGTGTACGATAACGCGGCCGATCGCCCAATGCCAGATCCTTCGGCAAGGTCGTCGGCCAGATCGACACCGCAGGTGCGGCATGGAGAGCACCGAATCCCTGTTCGGGTACCCCATTCGCCGATGGCCGATCGCGGTGGCGGGCCGCACGCTCGAGATCGTTGGACCCGCCAATGAGGACGAGCTGTTGGAGGCCCCCGAGGTGCAGGCTCGCTTCGACGAGGACGAGTATCTGCCCTACTGGGGTCAGCTCTGGCCGGCGGCGGCGATGCTCGCCGAGGCGATCCTGGCCGATGAGTCGGGCCGGGACCGTCGGGCGTTGGAAGTGGGCTGCGGACTGGGGTTGTCCGCCGTGGCGGCTCGGCTGGCTGGTTGGGAGGTCCTGGCGACCGACTACGACGAGGACGCGCTGCAGTTCGCTAGCGAAAATGCCCGTCTCAACGGGGTGGGCGATCTGGAGGTCCGGGCGCTCGACTGGCGGCACCCAGACGTCTTCGATCGCTTCGACCGCATCTTCGCCTCCGACGTGCTCTACGAGCGCCGCAACCACCAACCCATCGCCGAGCTCATCCAGCGGCTCCTTGCCGAGGACGGCGTCGCCTTGCTGGCGGACCCCAACCGCCAGATGGCGCGCGGGTTTGACGATGTCCTCGGCAGCGTCGGACTGGCCCTGGAGACGGCCCCGACGCATGCAAACCAGCCATATGGCCGATATGTAGACGGGACCATTTATCGGATCCGGCGATGACGACTGGGACCGGGCGCCTCCACACGGATGGACTGCGTGACACTGCCCAGCATCTCGGTGGCGATCTGTACGCGCGATCGGCCCGCTGCTCTTCAGCGGTGCCTCCGGTCCGTGTGCGCGCAAAGCCCTATACCAAAAGAAGTTATTGTTGTAGATGACGGAAGCATCGAGCCGGATACCTGCCACCACCTGGCCCGACAGGTCCGGCAGCACGGCATGGGCTGGGTCTACGTCCGCAAGGCCGCCCCGGGCCTGACCCGATCGAGGAACTTGGCGCTCGCCCGCGCGACAGGCCAGATCGTGCAGTTCTTCGACGACGACGCCGAGCCGGAGGCCGGCTACCTCGGCGAGATCGCTTCCCTGTTCGCCGCCGATCCTGCGGGGCGCGTGGCGGTCCTGGGAGGGACGGTCGTCGAGCCGGCCCTCACGGGTCTGGGCGGACGAGCCTGGCAGCTGGCCAGTCGTCTGGCTGGCTGGTGGTCGCTGGGTAGACGCGGGATGCATCGGGGGCCCTGGCCCAAGCAAGCCGGTCTGGGTCGACGCGTGTGGGCCACCCCCAACGTGACGGGGGCGGCCCTGGCGGTTCGCCGCGACGCCGTCTACCCGCCAGGGTTCGACGAAGCCCTGACAGGTTACGCGCTCGGCGAGGACCGCGAGATGAGCTATCGCCTGTCCAGGACGCATCTGGTGGGATGCGCCACCCGCGCCCGGGCCGTGCACCACCACGATCCGGCCGGTCGGCTCGACCCCGGGAAGTTCGGACACGCCGCGGTCTACAACTACTGCTACATCCTCCACAAGAACATCCCCATGGGCCCGGGGGAGTGGCTGGCGGTGCTGTGGAGTCTGACGGTCCTGGCCGGCCTGCGATTGGGCCTCGCGGTGATTCGACACCGACGACGCCATCTGTTGGAGTTGGGTGGAATGATCCGAGGAAGCGGCTGTTGGGTTCGCCATTGTCTAAGACAAGTCGACTTCTGCTGGTGACCAATCGGCTGGTTACGGGCGGGGCGGAGCGAATGCTCATCACGCTGGCCCGGTCCCTCGATCGTCGCCGAGTCACGCCCGTCGTGGCGTGTCTGAAGGAGCCCGGCCACTTGGCGCCGGAACTCCAGGAGGCCGGCGTGGCCGTCCACGCCGACTTGCTGCGGCACCGGGCCGACGTCTTTGCGATCGATCGGTTGGTCCGGCTGCTCCGCCAGGAGCGGATCGACGTCGTCTGCCCCGTCGGCAGCGGCGGGGACCGGATGTTCTGGTCGGTTCTGGCGGCCCGCCAGGCAGGTTCGGCCTGCGTCGTCTGGTCGCACGTCTATCCGACGCGGGCGCATCCAGGATTCGAGCGGGCGAACCGGGCGCTGTACCGCTCGGTGGATCGCTTCGTGGCCCTCGGTGCCCGGCACCGCCAGGCCTTGATCTGGTTGGAGAATGTACCGGCCGGCCGGGTCGACGTGATCCGCAACGGGATTGACGTCGACGCATACGATCGGCCCGATCTGCGGAAGGAGGCCCGCCGACGGCTGGGCCTCGACGGCGACGGGGCGGTCGCCGTCGCGATCGTGGCCAACCTCCGCCCCGAGAAGCGTCACGACGTGTTCATTGAGGCGGCCCGTCGACTCGCCCACCGGTACCCCCAAGCGGTCTTCTACGTCATCGGATCGGGTCCCGAAGAGGCGAGCGTCCTCGCGTGGGCAGCCCAGTCGGGGCTCCGGAGTAGACGGTTGCGTCTGTTGGGGCAGCGCGAAGACGTCCGGGTCTTGATGCAAGGCTTGGACATCGTGTGCCTCTGCAGCGCGTGGCAGGAGTGCCTGAGCATCGTGATGCTGGAGGCCATGGCGGCGGGGCGGGCGTTCGTCGGCCCTGCGATCGGGTCGCTCGACGAGGCCGTTGTCGACGGCCAGACGGGACGCCTCGTCCGTCCTGCCGACCCAGATTCCCTGGAGCGGGCCGTGGACGAGTTGATCGCCGACCCCGCCCAGCGGACCGCGATGGGACAGCGCGCCCGGGCCAAGGTCCGCGCCGAGTTCCGAACCGAGCACATGGCCCGGGCATTTGAGCGCCTGGTGGGGCACCTGCGCCGGACCCGGTGTGGGGGGCGGGGCTGGGGGGGCCCCGGGACGGCTTGAGGGCCCCCCGACGTGCCCGTTGGGCGGGGGAGACGAGCGAGCAACGCCTGTGAAATGCAAGTGACCGCGGGAATGGGTGATGTCGATTAGTACAGGATTGCACGTGCTTTAGATGAGGGCCGATTGACTCCCAGCACGCAGAATCGTATAGTGGAGGTGGAAGGCCACCCCTGTATGGGGGGCAGCCCAGGCCCCGCGCGGGCGATCCGGGTGGCGCATGTCGTGTCGACGTTCGAGGTGAAGACCGACACGAAATGGCTGCTTCTGTTGCTGAGGCACTTGGATCGCCAGCGGGTCGAGCCCGCCGTGGTGTGCATGTATGGCGGGGGCCCGATGCAGGAGCGCTTTGAAGCGCTCGGTATCGAGACGGAGAACCTGGACGCACCGGCCGAAATGAGCCTATCGGCGGTCGGTCGCGCGTACCGATACATTCGCAGTGGGCGTTTTGATGTCGTGCATACGCACCTGCTGCGAGCAGACCTCTACGCCGGGTTGGCAGGAAGGCTGGCCGGGGCCGGGGCGGTCGTCTCGACCGTGTATGCCATCGGGGCGTTCCGCCGATCCCAGCGGCGTCAGTTGGATGGGCTGTTGGACCAACTGACGCGATTGTTTCCGACGCACGTGGTGTGCGTCAGTCAGGCGGTCAAGGAGGACTGCGTCCGGCGGCTTCGATGGCCGGGCTCGCGCGTCTCGGTGATCCACACGGGCATCGAGCCGGGTGATTACGGGGCCGATGAGGCTGCACGCCGTCGGATTCGGAGCGAATGGGGACTTGGCCAAGCCACGCCGCTGATCGTCACGGTGGCGCGGCTCAGCTACGAGAAGGGACTGCCGACGCTCGTCGAGGCGGCGGTCGCGTTGGCCAAGCAGCATCCGACTGCCGTGACCGCCATCGCGGGGGAGGGCCCTATCCGGGCGGAGCTTGACGCCAGGATCGCCTCAGCGGGACTGGCGGATCGGGTCCGGCTGGTGGGGTTTCGAGCGGATGTGCCGGCCGTTCTTGCAGCGGCCGACGTCTTCTGCTTGCCCTCCTACATGGAAGGCCTGCCCAACGCGTTGTTGGAGGCCTCCGCGGTGGGGTTACCGGTGGTGGCGACCCAGGTCGGGGGGATTCCCGAATTGGTCGTCGCAAACGAGACGGGGCTGCTGGTGCCGCCGCGTCGGCCGGACAGGCTGGCCGACGCAATCGCCCGGCTGCTAAACGATCCCCCGCTGGCCAGGCGAATGGGACAGGCGGCCCGGCGGCGGATCGTGGAGGGGTTTTCGGCCAGCGCCGCGGCAGGGAAGTACCAGGCGCTCTACGAGTCCCTCGCAATGGGGAATGCGTGACGTGAAACAGGACCGGACCCACTCAGCCGACCTACCCGAAGGCGGAGTCCGCCTCATCGAGGTCATGGGCCTGCCGCTGTGGGCGCTGGATACGAGCGGTCTGATCCGCCTGCTGGTGGACCGGGCCATCATGAAGGTCCGGTCGCGCGTTTGCTACGTCAATGCCCACATCTGGAACCTGGCCCGACGCGACGAATCGTTTCACGAGGTGCTGAGAACAGCCGACGTCCTGTACGCCGACGGCATGTCGTTGGTCTGGGCCAGCAGGCTCTTCGGAGATCCCCTGCCGGCCCGCCTGAGTTCGGCCGACTACGTCGAGGCGTTCGCGCAGGCCTGCCAGGCCCGTGGTGTGTCGGTGTACCTGTTGGGAGGAGCTCAGGACGTGGCGAGGCGGGCCGCAGATCGACTGAGCGCGCTGACGCTTGGCCTGCGGGTCGTGGGCAGCCACGATGGCTATTTCACTGCGTCGGACAGCATCGACGTGATCGACCGCATCAACGAGGCCCGGCCGGATGTGCTTCTGGTCGGAATGGGCAGCCCGCGTCAGGAGTGCTGGTCGGCCGAGCACGCGCCCGCGCTGGACGTGCCGGTGATCTGGTCGGTCGGCGCGCTGTTTGACTACCTGGCCGACGTGGAGCCGCGGGCGCCGCAATGGATGTGCCGGCACGGGTTGGAGTGGGCGTTTCGTTTGGGGGCGGACCCGTTCGGCAAGGCCTCGCGGTATCTGGTGGGGGGGCCGGTGTTCGTGGGCTCGGCCGTGAAGACCCGGTTGCTCAAAGCCGTCCGGGGTGGACACAAATCGCCTGCGAGGATGGGGACGGAATGACACAGGCACAGACAACGTTGCTCGACTGGGCCGCTCAAGCGCCGCCGATTGAGCTTCAGGTCTTGCAAGGAGACACGGCCAAGACGCGCGATCAGGCCTATGACGTCGCCAAGCGGGTCATCGACGTGGGACTGGCCATTTTACTGCTGATCCTGACCGCACCGATCCTGGCGGCGTCGGTCGCCGCCATCATCTTGACCAGCCGAGGCCCCATCGTCTTCCGCCAGCGGCGCGCCGGGCTGCGCGGCAGGCCCTTTACGATGTACAAGCTGCGAACCATGTACAACGGCGCGGCCGACGACAAGGAGCTGTTCCGCAACCTAGACGAGTGTCAAAACGCGCCGGTCTTCAAGATCCGTCGCGATCCCCGAATCACCAAGGTCGGCCGATTCCTCCGCTGTAGCAGCATCGATGAGCTGCCTCAACTGATCAACGTTCTGCGAGGCGAGATGTCGCTGGTCGGGCCCAGGCCGCTGCCTCTCGACGAAATCCGATCCGACACGTGGAGCGAATGGCTGAGGCTCAGCGTCAAGCCGGGCCTGACCTGCCTGTGGCAGATCGCGGGCCGAAACGAAATCCCCTATCGGGAGTGGATGCAGCTGGACGGGTACTACGTTCAGAACCGCAGCACGGCCTTCGACATGAAGATCGTCTTGAAGACCGTCCCCGCGGTGTTGTCGGGCAGGGGTGCATACTGACCCGCGACTTGCGGCACCTCTGTTCAGCGATAACCGCGGACCCACCCGGTTCCCATAACACCGCCGAAACCGCATAGATCGAACGCTGCGCCACCCGCGCGCGATTTCGACTTCAGCTACATAATTCGACTGTCCTGACTGGACGATACGCGTAAGGACCATGGGCTGGGGATCCCAGCCTCGAACGGAGGCTTTGCACGCATGTCACGACTCGACGGACCAAGTCGCACGATATCGAAGACCTACGAGGAAGGCATGGCGGCCTTCAATCGTGGTCAGTTTGGACGGGCGGCCGAAACGCTCTCCGCCGTCGCCGACGGGCGCGGGCTTCAGGAGCACTTGGCCCGCTTCTATGCGGCGCAAGCCTGGTTTCGCCTCGGCCTCGAAGCGTTGCGCGAAGGACGATTCCAAGAGGCCACCCACCACCTTCGCGCCTCGTCTCGGCTCATCCCAGGAGGCGTGGGGCTGTCGCGGTACCTGGTTACGTGCTGGGCGGGTCAAGGGCAATACGACCAGGCGGCTACTGAACTGGAAGGCCTGGTCGACCGGAACGACGACGAGATCGGCATCCGCATCCGGCTTGCCCTGGCCTATTGGAGGGACGGTCAAGGTGACCAGGCCGTTCAGTGCCTCGAGGAAGAACTGCGCTCGAACCCCAACGAACACCTTCTCCACTTCCATCTGGGAACGATCCAGGCCGCGCGAGACGACTTCGCCCGTGCTTGTGTGTTGCTCGAGCGGGCCGTCGAGATCGAGCCGACTTTCGCCGAAGCCCACCTGAGATTGGGGTGGTGCCACGCGGCGATGAATCGTCATGGGCTGGCGCTCGCGCACGTTGAGGAAGCGTACAGGCTCCGCCCGACGGACGCGAACGTCGCCATGCAGTTGAGCATGGCCGCTGCTGCCGCGGCTCAGGAAGGGCTAGCACCGAAGCTCTGCCTCGAGATTCCTGTGGCCGAACTCAGCCACAACGACGCCGCCGTCGAGCAGCTGTCCCGGATCGTCGCCCGGGATCCGGAGTTCGCCGAGGCGTTCCTATCTCTGCCCAGTGCGGACGTCGACGGCGAGGTGTTCGCCCTGCTGGCCGCCACGCTGGAGCGGGCCATTCAACGACACCCCCGCTACGCCGATTTGCACCACTACTGCAGCCGGGTCTACGAGCGGCTGGGCCTGCGTCAGGCGGCCATGGCGGCGTCGGAGCGAGCGATCGAGATCAACCCGCGCTACATCAGTGCGATGGCGCAGATGGGTAAGCTCTTCGAGTCAACCGATCGCCGTCGAGAAGCCATCGATCGACTCGAGGCCGCGCTGCAGGCGGGCGCCGACGACGCGGATGTCCACTACGTGTTGGGGAACCTCTATCGGGCGGAGGGGAGGCTGGATCGCGCTAGGACGGCCTATGAGCGGGCGCTGCACCTGAGGAATGACTTCGGCGAGGCCCGCCGCGCCTTGGCGACGCTGGCGGCCTAGGCGCCGCCGTGTGAGCGATCCGAGCCCGGGTCGGGGGGGAAGCGATCAGGGGAGCCGGTATATGGGATACTTGCTGGAGAGCTTGGGTCGCGGGCTGCTGGGCAACCTCAGCAGCGCCTTCGAGGCCCAACTTGGGGATACAAGCGGCGTGCCGACGGCTGAGCTGGTCCGGGCTGCTCGCGAGCGGCCCGGAGACGGCGAAGTCCAGGTCACGCTGGGCCGGCGATACCTCAAGGAAGGACAGTTCGCCGAAGCCCAGGCTTGCTTCGGGCTCGCGCTCGATGTCGATCCGCGCAGCATGGCCGCGCGGTTGGGGTCGATCTGTGCCCTCGATGAACTGGGACATTCCGAGCAGGTGCTCAAGCATCTCCGCCGCGCACAACGCAAGGACCCCACGGACCCCGCGCTCCTCTTCGCTCTGGGCCTGGTTCAGGAACGTCGTGACCGCCTCGAGGCAGCGGCCCGCTACTACCAGGACGCCCTGACCTACTGCCCGCAGCTCCGCAACGCCCACGAGCGGCTGGCGGCCATTGCGGTGCACAACGGTCAGATCCACCGGGCCATCGAGCACTACGAACTCCTCTGCAAATGGGAACCGGAGAGCGTCGACGCGAGGCTCACGCTCGCCAACCTCCTGCTGAGAGGCGGCAAACCCGAAGCCGCCATCGACCACTACGAGCGGGCCCTGACCATCGAACCGGACAACTGGGTCGCCCACAACGACCTGGCCAGCGCGTACGAGCAGGCCGGCCTGTTGAACGAAGCCATCGAGCAGCTTCACCTGACGTTGGAGGAGCAGCCGGGATTCCCCGACACGCATCTTCGCCTCGGGGACATGTACGCCAAGCTTGGCCGGGACGCTGAGGCCCTGGAGCAATACGAGCTGGCCCTCGAGGCTCAGCCGGACTATCTCGAGGCCCTCGTCAAGATGGGCACGCAGCACCTGCGCGGCGGTCGGTACATCGAGGCCGCTCGCTGGTTCAACCGGGCCGTCGAAATCAACGACCGCCTCCTGATCGCCTACGTCGGACTGGGTGTGGCCCAGAAAGAGGCTGGCCATCGCCAAGAGGCCCTCGCCTCGTTCGAGATGGCCGCCAGTATCGAGCCCAACAGCACCCTCTTGTTCAGCGAGATGGCCCGGCTGCAGCTCAAGGTCGCCATCAACGAGGACGCCAGACGGGGCCTGGACGTCCCCCAGCCCTCCGAGGATCCGTCCGAATCGGGGCACGCGTCGATCGGCGACCTCATCAATCAGCAGATCGAGCGTCACCGGCAGGCCCTGTTGAGCCGGCCCAACCACGCCGATATGCACTACCGGCTGGGGCTGTTGCTTCGGAACCGCGGTCACCTCGACGAGGCCATCGGCGCGTTCCGCCAGGCCGTCGAAATCAACCCGGTCTACGTCAAGGCCCAGATCAAGCTGGGGCTGGCGTTGAGGGAGGCCGGTCGGATCGACGAGGCCATCGACGTCCTCGGCCAGGCCGTCGAGCTCAAGCCCGATTTCGTCGATCTACACTACCACCTCGGGCTGTTATTCGCCGAACGCAATCGGTTCGAGCTGGCCGTCGAGCACTTCGAACAGGCCATCAAGGGCAATCCCACGAACGTGGACTTCCACGCGAACTTGGCCCTGTCGCTGCAGAACATGGGCCTGCTCGACCGAGCCGCCGCCACCTGGCAGGCCATCTGCGAACTCGGCTGTGAATCGCGAATCGAGCCAGACCGCAGGACACCATCCACCCGCTAGGCCTTCGCGGCGGGAGGACTGAAGCATGAGTCCTTGGTTGGCCTGACGCCATCTCGGCTCGACGGGCTCCTGAAGCCCCCTGACCCCTCCGTGGCGACCTCGGGCACCTGCCGTGGAGGGAGTTTTCCTTGACTTCCCCCCAGGGGTGGACCGATAACCCATCAAAGCTGCTGCGGATTAGGTCCTTGCAGATGTGCAAGAATCCGCTATAGTAGACGCTTTTCCAGTGGGGAGGGTGTGTGGTGCGTCGGATCGCCCTCGGGGCCATCGGTATGCTCGCCGCGGTGATTGTGCTTGCCGCGGGGTGCAACCGGACTGACATCGAGGTGGTCAAGCTCTTGCCCGATCCCCCCGTGTACAGCCTGCCGGCCAAGCCGAAGCTCCCTCCCGAAGCCAAGCCCGCGCCCAAAGTCGCCCAAACCAAGGGGCGACGGTGGTACGCTGCTGAACCGGGTTGGATCCCCCCGGGGGGGATCAGCAAGCGTTGGAAGTGTATTGTGGTGCATCACAGTGCCACCGGCAGCGGCTGTGCGGGTCAGTTCCACCACGCACACCTTCAGCGCGGTTGGGACGAGCTGGGCTATCATTTCGTGATCGGCAACGGAAGCGGCAGCGGGAACGGCCAGATCGAGGTCGGGTCTCGATGGCACAAGCAAAAGCACGGGGCCCACTGCCGGACGGCGGGCAACTATCATAACGAACACGGCATCGGGATTTGTCTGGTGGGCAACTTCGAGCAGAGATACCCCACCGCCGCGCAGCTTGCCTCACTCAACAAGCTGATCCGCTTCCTGATGGTTCGGTGTCGCATCCCGTCCCATCGCGTCATCGGTCACCGGGAGGCGCCCGGCGCGAGCACGAAATGCCCGGGCCGCAACATGCACATGGCGCAGTTGAGGTCGAGCGTGGCAAGCTACGTGTCGGCCGGCGGCTTCTAGCATCACCCGAATGATGCTTCCCGTCGGGCTCCGCCGTGCTCCGCCAGCGATCCGCAGAATGAAGGCCAGAGCCGACAGTCAGGACCGTGAAAGCATGTCCCACCAGGAGCGCGACGGGCCGGCAGCCCCGAATCCCGACGACAGCATCACCACACACGACGAGAGGCCGATCTGGCGATGTCCCCAGCTTGGAGGCCCGGTCACGTTCGGCTACTGCCGCCGCATGAACCACACACTGCCGTGCGCTCGGATCCTGCGTTGCTGGGCGGACGTGTTTGACGTCCACGGGTTCCTTCAGGAACACTACGATTCGGAGCAGATGGCCCAGATCGAGTCTGGCGCGACGACAGGCAGGATGGACATCCTTCGGCAGACCCTCGAGCGGGTCCTGGGCCAGCAAGACGGTCGGTCGGAGTCCAACGGGAAGACCTAGGTCCGCCTCAGGGCAATCCTGATCGGTTCATTCGGGGCCCAGTGCGACGGCGGGCGCCCGCAAAGAAAACGGGGCCACGGCGTCTCCCCAAACCGTGACCCCACAGTGGGTAATGGCAGTAACCCGCTGGCGGAACCTAGTGATTGGGCATTTCAGGCCGAGCACCCGCGTCACCAGGCCCCGCCACCGAGTTGCTCGCAGCAACCCCGTTGTCTCAATTGTCTTTACTCCGGACACCCCTCCGGTGTCCGCTGATAGGTTCAGCAGGATCCGTGCCAAAGGTCCGACTGCAAGGGCCGCTGTGGCGGGTATTCCCATAAGAACCGCTCCCGCAATGCGTTGGGGGATCTTCCGACGGCCCGTCCCGCCGCAGTCGCTGTCGCATCTGCAGACCGATTCCCCGTTTGGGGGCGGCCCGGGTGGGGACTATGCCCCAACTTTTGGGAGGGCAATCTGGCAGCCGGTCACGCGTGTTCGGGGGAGATTGGGGTCAGGGCGCTACGCGTCAGACGTCTTGCGGACCTGGCAGGCAGCGGCGCAGAGCTGGGTCAGTGCCGTGGCAGCGGCTCGGAGTCGGTCGATCGGTGCGCCTGCCGACGCCAGATGCTGCACTTCGGCGGCCGCGTCGCTGATCTGTCGGTAGCCGTATCCCTTGGCCGAGCCCTTCAATTCCTGGCACAGCCGCTGGAGACCGACTCGGTCCTCGGCCCCCAGCAGACCCATCACCTCGCCGATCCTCTTGTCCAGTCGGTCCAGGTAGCTGTGGATGAGCGGCCGCATGGACAGGTCCGACCACTTGTCGCTGAAGAGGGGCGGGGGCTCCGCCTCGGCGCCCTTGCCGTCGGACAGGTGCGCCTTGACGAGGCTGAGCAGGTCATCGAAATCGTAGGGCTTGATGAGCACGTCGGTGCAGCCCTTGGCCAGGATGTCGCGTTTGATGTCCTGGCCCTCTTCCGCCGTGACCGCGATGATCGCACCGGCGAAGCCCTTGCCGCGAAGTGCCTCGGCGACCTGAGCGCCCGTCATGACCGGCAGGTTGTGGTCGGTGATCACCAGGTCGAACGATTCGGCGTCGATGAGCCTCAGCGCCTCCAACGGATCTGCTAAGGCGCGGACGTCCACGCCGTGCTTGCCGAGCAGGAACCCGACCAGGTCGCGATCATCGGGGGAGTCTTCGACATAGAGCGCTTTGCCGGAGAACTCGTGCAGCTCGCGATCGGGGTTCGAAGCTTCGTTTCCCTCGCGGTAAGCCACCAGGAAGTTTCCGAGATTGCCGATAGGCTTACCGAACGTGATGGCCACTTCGTGCACATTGTCGCCGACGTAGCGACATCGCACGACGTTCCCGCGGACCTCGGCGAAGTCTCCGCTGAGGGCCTGCAGGGCGATGACGCACATGGTGCCCACATGGACGTAGCTGCCGTGAAGGAACGCTAAGCCATGTCGACTGAGGTTGCGGGGGACGACCAGGAGATCCGAAGGACGCCCGTCGGGATGGTTGAGCCGGACCCGTAGCCCATCTGCCAGACGATACCCGTGCCGTTGCTCACAACGGTTCTCGGCCTCAGCGGGAGAATCGGCGTTTCTGTCCAGGAGTGAGAGGATCCTCTCCTCGGCCTCCCTGGAGATCCGCAGCCCCCTGACGTAGTGAGTGTCTTCTGGTGGCAAGGTCAAGTGGCACTCGACGCTTCGACGCCTGCGCGTATCTGCCCCTTCTATCGGCAAATTCGCAGGCCTGGATGCCCTCCGGTCCGAACGAAACGCGGCGTGGCTTGCAGGTGCCCGCGGGCACCGTGGTCCATTGCGGAGGCGTGCGGACCTCCCCCGGGAGAACGCCCGTCGCATCCGTCTTCGCGGGGTCTGTCGAGCCTGAAGTCAGCAAGAACCGTGACCGAAGATGGCTCGACTGCAAGAATTTCGAGAAAGTTCAAGGAATTCCTGCAACTTTCCTTGACTTGGGCTCCATGTGTGGCATTTACAAGGGAATAGGCTACCTGATCGTGTTGTATGGGACACGGAGGTCGAGGGTCAGGCGCTGCGAAGGGATTCGGGCCGAAACGTAGGCAGGGTCCTACGCCGATGGTGTGGGGCGGCGAGGACTCAAAGGAGCGGTGTGATCAAGGGGGTTGCCTCTGGGTGGCGTGCACCCGAAAGCTCCGACGTTCCCACCAAAGCAGCCGGGCGGACCGTATTCCAGTCCATGACAGATTTCTCACGGGAAGGCCATAGGAGTATAGCCGACGTATAGCTCAGTCCCGTATCTCGGGTAGACCTGATCGCCCGGGAGGGGAGCACCATGAAACTCAAGAAGCCCGTGCCGGAGCCCATCGCGCAGCTGCTCCTGGAGACGGGCCAGCATCTCGACGACGTCCTGCTGTGCACCGACACCGATCTTGACTACCGAGGCGAGTACGCCCAACGATGGCTGATCGCAACGACAGGGCGGGTCGGTCTGTACGTGGCCGATAACGGTCGGGCGATCGAGGAGCGGGGCTTCGACGTCGCCGACATCGAGTCGGCCGGCATCGACGGCCGGGTCGGCAGCGGGTTCCTCCAGGTAGAGTTGAAGGACGGGACGCACGAGGAGCTGGCCCGGTTCAGCTACCAGTCCGGCCGAAAGTTCGGGCGGGTGGCCAGCAAGATCAAGCAGCTGGCCGAAAAGGGCGAGTTCGTCATCACCCCCGAGGACGAGAAGGAAGACAAACGCTGTCCTCAGTGCGGCAAGATCAAAAGCCGGCACATGGTCGTCTGCCCCCGGTGCCTCAGCAAGGGGGCAGCCCTCAAACGCATCTTGGCGATGATGGTGCCGTACTGGCCCATGGCGATCGCGGCGACGTTGATCATGCTCGTGGGGGTGACGATGGGCCTGCTGACGCCGCAGATCAGCCAGCCCTTCTTCGACGACGTCCTGACGCAGAACCCCAAGACCCCGTGGTTCCAGGCGCTGGCTCGGTGGGCGGAGGTGACCACGCCCATCGGCGGCCTGGTGGTGATCGTGCTGCTCTGGGTCGGGGTCAATCTGGTCGGAGCGCTGATGCAGGCGTCGAGCAGCCGATTGGCGGCCGTGCTCGGGACCCGGGTCACCTTCGACCTTCGCCAGCGGGTCTTCGACAAGCTCCAGGAGCTGAGCATCCGTTTTCACGACGAGCGGAGCCCGGGCGCGCTGATGAACCGCTGCGTCAATGACGTGGCGGGCTTCCGCGACTTCATCTGGCAGATGACCAACGGCATCCTGAGGAGCATGTTGATGCTGGCCGGGGCCATCGCGTTCATGATCGCCGCCAGCCCGAAGCTGGCGCTAATCACGCTGATCCCGGCCCCCGTGGTCTTCTGCCTGACCATCTGGTTCGTCAAGCACATGGTGCCGAAACAGCGGCGGAAGGCAGACCGATCGGACCGGCTGATCAGCGTCCTGTTAGCTGCGCTTCGCGGCATGCGGGTGGTCAAGAACTTCGCCCAAGAGCCTCGAGAGGAAGCCCGATTCACGCGGTACAACCAGCGGGATCGCGATGCGGCGCTGAACGTCAACAAGTCCCAGGCGGTGTTCGGTCCATGCTCCAGCTTCATCTTCGGTTTGGGGATGATCATCCTGACGTGGGTCGGGGGGCGGGCCGTCCTGGCCGACGCCATGACCATCGGCGTGTTGATGAAGTTCGTGGGATACATGAATCTCTGCTACAGCCAGCTGGGCGTCCTGCATGGGCTAAACAATTGGGTCACCCACCTGACCGTCGTCTCGTACCGCGTATTCGAGGTCCTCGACAGCACCAGCGAGGTGCCGGATGCCAAGGACGCCGGGGAGGTGGAGATCAAGGGCGAGATCGAGATTACCAACGTGACGTTCGGCTATGACGAGAACCGCCCCGTCCTCAAGAACATCAACCTGAAGATCAAGAAGGGCGAGATGCTGGGCCTGGTCGGGCATTCGGGCAGCGGCAAGACGACGTTGGTGAACCTGATTAGCCGATTCTACGATCCACAGGAGGGGACGATCAAGATCGACGGCGTGGACATCCGCGACATCCGGAAGCCCCACCTCCGCCGACAGACGGGCGTGGTCTTGCAGGAATCACAGCTGTTCCGCGGGACGATCTCGGAGAACATCGCCTACGGGAGCACGGACGCCGGTCCGGAGGACGTGATGAACGCCGCCGTCGCCGCCAATTGCCACGGGTTCATCACCCGCATGGCTGACGGCTACGACACCATGCTCGGCGAACAGGGGGGAGGACTATCGGGCGGAGAGAAGCAGCGGGTGGCGATCGCCCGGGCGTTGCTGTTCGACCCGAAGATCCTGATCCTCGACGAGGCCACCAGCAGCGTCGATACGGTCGCCGAGATGGAGATCCAACGGGCGCTCGAGGTGCTGACCAAGGGCCGGACGACGATCGCCATCGCTCACCGCCTGAGCACGTTGCGAAATGCCGACCGGATCGTCGTCTTCGAGGACGGCGAGATCCGCGAGGTCGGCACGCACGAGGAACTGATGGCCCGGGAGGGCATCTATCACCGGTTGGTCAGCATCCAAACCAAGCTCAGCAAGGACCGTGAGACCGTCGACAAGCTGAAGGACCTCGCGGAGGTGACCGATACGCTGGCGGCTGCCGATGAAGGCCCCGTCCGTGTCCAGCCCGATCCCCGGCCGCCCGGCCCGAGGGGCAAGGGGGCCAAGCCTGCCAAGGGCCCGGGGCTGCTCAAACAGCAGGTCAAACAGCGGGGGGCCGCATGACCAAAGGGGCTGCCCAGGCCGAACAACAGACCGATGGCCCGAAGGTCGAGATCGAGTTCCTCGACCCCGCTGAGATCCGCTTCGAACGGATGGCGTACGGCGGGCTTCGGATGCGGGGCCCGGGGGAGGACGTCTACGACCACGTCCGCGTCTACCGGACGCATCCGTTATCGATGCCCCAGGAGTACCTCGCAATCCGTGTCGGCCAGTCGGAGCTGGAACAGCAGGAGATCGGCATCCTCCGCCGCCTGAGCGATCTTGCGGCCGAGGACCAAGGGCTAATCGAGGAGGAGCTCGAGAAGCGGTACTTCATTCATACCGTCGAGGAGATCGTTTCGATCCGCGAGGACATGGGTTATTTCTACTGGGTCGTTGAGACCGACAAGGGTACGCGCGACTTCCCGGTTCCAGTTCGTCCCAAGTACATCTCGCGGGTCGGCGCCCGAGGCCGTCTCATCCGCGACGTCGACGGCAATCGATATAGCATCCCCGACCTCGAGGCCCTTGACACGCGAAGCCAGGCCCTCTTCAATCGCCACATCTACTGGTGAGCGGGTCTCGCGCCGCGTTGCCGAGCTGCAAGATCGAACTTGCGCTTGCCCCCGTCGTCGTATCCGCGCATAATAGTGGATTCATCCGGGACGGCCCGCGGCGACCGGCCTGCGACCCATACGGCGTTCAGACAAACCCGGAGAGGTCAATGGGAGCGACGCTCGAAGCACTTCACCGACTGCAAGCCATTGAGACCAGCCTGTACTCCCTGCGAGAGAAGCTCCAGACCCAGCGTCGCAGAATCGACCTTCAAGCCCGCCGCGTCGAGAAGGTCCGTCAGAGCGATCAGGAGCAACATGAGAAGCTCATGCGTCTCCAGGCCGACATCGACCGACTGGAGCTCGAGCGGAAGACCCGCGAGGACGAGATCACCAAGTTCCGCGAGCAGATGAAGATCACCAAAACGAACAAGGAATACGCCGCCATCCGCGTGCAGATCAACACGCTCGACGCGAACAACCGCAAGCTGGAAGACCGCATCCTCGGACTGATGGACCAGTTCGATGAGCTGAAGGCTCAGGCCGGGACAATCAAGGAGGATCTGGCCCAGCAGACCGAGCGGCTCGAGAAGCTCGAGGCTGACCTGGTCGACGCCGAGGCAGAGTCCGACCCGAAGATCAAAGAGTTGCTCGACGAGCGCGAGGAGGCCGTCTTCCACGTTCCCGCGACCGCGCTGCAGACCTTCCAACGGATCGCCGAACGGCACGAGAGTGAGGCGATGGCGCAGGTCGTCAAGCCCTACGCCAAGCGCGAGGAATTCCTCTGCAGCGGCTGCCAGATGAGCATACCGCTGGAGTCCGTCAACGCGATCATGAACACCGACGAAGTCCAGACCTGCAACGTGTGCGGCCGGATCTTGTATCTCCACTCCCCGGCCAGCACGGATCAAACCGCCGCCCCCTAGCCTGGCGTGGCCATGGCCCTACATCTCCACATCGACGGGACGTCGCAAGGCAACCCCGGTCCGACGGGGGTCGGCATCGTCATCCAGGATCAAGACGAACGCGTCGTTCATCAGATGGGCCGGTTCCTCGGCGAGCTGACGGACATGGAAGGCGCGGTCCAGGGCTTGCTGATCGGGCTGGAGGTCGCCGTCGCGGTGGACGCGTCCGAGATCGCCGTCTTCACGTCCAGTCAATGGTTGGTCCGGCAGCTCACCGGGCAAGGACGCGACCCGGGCGATCCCCTGGCCATGTTGCTGGCCCAGGCACAGATGCTCCTGCTGCACTTCGACGGGTGGCAGATCACGCATGTGCCGACGGAAGAGAACAAGCTGGCCGTTGCCCTATCGCAGCACGCGGCCAGGGCCGGGCATGACGTGGAGGCGCCGATGCCCCAAGGCCCCGCCCCCATGCACAGGTCGGACGAGGACGTCCCCGTCGTCGTCCGGGTGACCGAGGGGGCCAACACGCGGACCTGCCCCGAGCCGTGTGGGGCCGGCGAGGTGTTCGAGTTCGGCGAGGTGGCCCCCGCTCACATGTGCCTCGATGCCCTCACCGCCGTGCTGGACGTCGTGATGGCGTGCAAGCGGGACGACGATCAGGTGATCGCGGCACTTCCGGTCACGAGGCGGTGTGCCAGACCCGGTTGCGGTGCCGTGTTCCAGATCGAGCTTCGATTGGGTCGCTGAACCGGCCCGATCTTCCGGGCCAGCCGCAGGATTCTGTCAGATCGGGCTGGGGACCAGATCCACCAACGTCCGATATATGTAGACAAGAGCGAGGGTACGTTACGCCCACTTGGCGTTGGCGAAGGGCGCCCGTGTCGGGTCCGAGGACCGGTCTGTGTGGGCGGACCGCGCGGATTCCGCGAGACGGCAGACCGGATGCAGGGACGACGCGGGTGATCTCGCGGGTCAAGGCCAAGCCGCACCTGGCCCCCAGCCGGGTTGTAGGACAGGGGGGCTGGCGTGGGGACGCAACGACCGCCGCAGCAAGGAGTCCGAAGATGCGGTTCACCAAGGGCCTGGTTGTCGTCGCGGGTCTGGCGGGGGCGATGGTCGGGTGCAACAAGCCTCCGCAACGGCTCAACGCGCCGCCTCAAGGGCACAGCAGCTACCCCAACAGGATGCAGGACACGTTCGTCTACATGGTCGACAACGCCATGCTGGAGGACCTGTCGTTGGCCGACATCCACTTTGTGCCTCACTCGGTGGAGCTAAACGGCACGGGGGCCAGACGATTGGAGCGGTACAGCAAGCTGCTGACGGTCTACGGCGGATCGATCCGGTATGCGACCAGCCAGGCTGACGATCCGCTGGCGGAGGGACGGATGGCGAGCATACGAACCTACCTCGCCACCACGGGCATCGGTCCGGAGAGAATCAAGGTCACACCAGGCCTGCCCGGCGGCGTGGGTATGACCGCTCAGGAGGCCATCGCCAGCAAGAGCACGAACATCCCCTCTGCCAAGGGGGCCGGGGCCGCTGTGGGCGGCCAGAAGCCCACGATCGCGGCTCTGAGTGCGGTTCCCACCGGAGGACGTTGAGATGAGGGCGCTGTTCCTGGGATTGTGTGCCGTTGCGTTGCTGGGCGCTGGGGGATGCCACGACGCATGGCAGGATGGGAAGCTGGGTACGGATCGCCACGGCCGCATCGGGGCCACCTCACCCGACGTAGACGAGATCGCGTCCGACCCCCAGATCTTGCCCCAGACCTACCTGGCGGCCGGACGGTTGGCGGAGAGCCGCGGCGATTTGATCCTGGCTGCTTCGATGTACAGCAAGGCCGCCGCCCTCGACCAAGATTGCGTGGACGCCCATGCCCGCTTGGGACTGGCGCTTGTCCGGATGGGCCGATACAAGCAGGCCGAGGAAGCCCTCCTGACGGCCGTCGAGCTGGCGCCGGAGAAGGCATACCTGCGAAACAACCTCGCGTTCGCTTACCTCCAGCAGCAGCGGTGGCCTCAGGCCGAAACCGCCCTCCGCGAAGCCCTCGAACTGCAGCCCACCTTCGCCCGAGCGCGGGTCAACCTGGGGATGGTGCTCGCGCGGACCGGTCAGTATCCAGAGGCCATGGAACAGTTCCTACAGGTCCTGCCGCCGGCAAGCGCCCATTACAATCTGGGGTTGATCCACGAACTCAACTGTCGTCACGACCTGGCCCAGGCGTCGTTCACCCAGGCCCTGACGCTAGACCCTCACATGGCGCCAGCCAGAGAGGGACTCAAGCGGATCGCCAGCGTCGTTCCTCCCGCTCAGCCCAGCGGGGTGGTGGCGGGCGTGGCCCAAGCCCAACGGGGGATGGCACTGGAACACGCCATTCGGGCTCCTGCGATCGTAGAGGCCGAACCGGCTGCCGCCGTTGCTCCCGAGCCGCCGCCGATGTCCGTTCCTGCCGTCAGGCCGCCCCCCCCAGAACCGGTACAGGATGAGGCCGCGTCGGGGTCGGGCCAGGCCGACGTGGGCATGACAGAGGCCAACCCGGCCTCGGTCGAGCCCGGACAGCCAGCCGACAAGGCCAGGCCGGCCGCCATGGTAGCCGAGCAGGAAGCGTCGCCCCTCGTGGCGGAGCGCGTCTCCAGGGCCGAACCGAATCCCGCGGCGCCCCAGAAGACGGCCCTGGTGGATGAACGCCTGCCGGCGAGACCGGAGCAGGCTGTCAAGACGCCGGAAGCCCTCGACGGCACAGGGGCCGGACCCGCTCAGCAAGACGCTCTGGACGAAGCCCGCGTCCTGGCGCCGCCTGGGGAGCCGACCGGGGTGGAAACGATCGCGTGCGCCGTCGGGCCGGAAGCCCCCGATGAGTTGCTGGCCCTGCTCGCCTCATCTGATCAGAACAGCGCCCCTGCCACAGAGATGGCGGCGCGGCTGCTCCGCAGCGCAGCCGACTGGTGGACGGGTGAGGGGGGACAGGGAATCCGCCGTCGCCTGAACCAGTTGTTCTCTTCAGGGATTGAATTGCCAGAGACGAATCAAGTCGCCGAAGGCCATTCCGTCCGCCTGGACCGGTAGCCCCCCCCCGCGCCAGCGAGCAACCGCCTCGCCAAGCCTGTACCGCAGCCCCATCTCACTCGCATCGGCAGGGCCGACGTCGCCTCCTGTTTCGCGCGCAGGTGGCGGACGACCTCGTACGCCGGTGAGACGAGCGGGTGACGGTACCAGCTCTACGGATTCAGGTTGTCTTGAGACCGTTCCTCTAGGCAACCACATCCAGGCTCTGGCCTGTTGTGGGTGTCAGGTCCTCAGGAAGCTGTGTGCGTTGAGCTGTGTCTTCCGATGCGCGGACGTCGGCCTCGCGGGCCTCCGCCTCTGCGCCTTGCATCTCGGACCGTTCCACAGCGGAACGCAGCATCCTCGCCGCCAATCGAGCTGCATTGGCGACCTTCGGGTTGAGGGTGGTCCAGTTACCTTTCCCCGCAGCCTCGAAGGCAGCACGGACCTGAGCTTGGGCCTGGAGAGGTGCCCCGGCCACTGAAGACAAGCCGGTCATGGCACTTTTCCCCTCACGTCGGCGAAGAAGAAGCTACACAGACAGATACGATACAACGCGGGTCCGGTCAAATCCGAAGCGGGCACGCGGCGCGGATTTCGCTAGAAAAGTGTTAGCGGACGGGATTGCCCGCTACGCCACCGCATCCAAGGCGGTCGCCTGGATCGGGACGAGGTCGTCGGGGACGGTTGAGGCTTGTATCTCTGCGACCTGGGCCAGGGCGTCCAGCATGAGCTGGGCCTCGAGCTTCTGAGCCTCCATCGCCTTGGCCAGCATGGCGATTTCGACGGTGTGGGTCGCGTCGGTGATTTCCATGACAGTGCCCCCTACATTCGTCGGCCAGAATCGTGCCCTCCTGCTGTCGAAAGATACGATATCAATCCCGTTCGCGCACCGCCTCGGCGAGATTCGCCAGATTCGCGGCCAGACGTCCTATCGGACCGATCGACACGACGGCACGGGGGAGGCGCGCCTCCGCTGGGGGCGGCGTTCAAAGGTCGTTCGGTGGATGCGTTTGGGGTGTCGCCGAACGCGTGTGTCGTTCGGCGCGACGGTTTTATCCCGATGTGGCTGTCTGTATACTTCCGAGCATGCCGAAGCGCGTGCCGGTGGCCATCGTGTGTCGGAAGCTCGAGGTCGACCTGGATCCTCTGGAGGCCATGCGTCGGCTGAGGGGCCGGACCAATCCGCTCTTCCTGGCCAGCGCCGCCGTGGATCCTCGCTACGGCAGATACTCGATCTTGGCCTGCGAGCCGACCGGGATGCTGTGCACCCGCCACGACGGAAGGACCGAGGTCGAGTTCGGCGGCAGCAAGCGGACGTATGACGAAGGCCCGCTCACTGCCCTCGCCCCGGGGATCCGGCCGTTCGAGGTGGTCGAGAAGCCCCCGGACGTCCCGTGCTTCGTCGGGTGGGGGGGCTACTTCGGCTACGAGGTGGGTCGGTTCATCGAGCGCCTGCCCGCGACCACGAAGCCGGACATCAAGCTGCCCGTGGTGCGGCTGGGCTTCTACGATGCGGCAGCCGTCTACGACCACCAGGAGAACACCTGGACGCTGATGGCGGCCGATCTCCACCACGGGTACCCACCCCCGTACGCCCAGGTGGTCAAGGGTCGGCTGGATACGTTGGAGGCTTATCTCTCGACGCCCTCGCCGGCGCCGGCGGAGAGCGGCACGCCGTCTTGCTCGGGCCGACCTCGCTGGAACATGACCCGCGCCCAATACCTCAAGATGATCCGTCGGGCCATCGACTACATCGGCGCCGGGGACATCTTCCAGGTCAATCTGGCTCAGCGTCTGACCGTGCCCATCGCCTGTTCGCCGTGGGAGTTGTACGAGCGGCTCTCGGCGTCGAACCCCGCCTGGTACGCGGCCTACATGGCCTGGGAGGCGGGGCGGGCCAGGAAGAGCGGGACGCCTATCCAGGCCGTGCTCAGCAGTTCGCCCGAGTTGTTCCTGGAGCTCCGCGACCGCAAGGTGATCACGCGGCCCATCAAGGGCACCCGACCGCGCGGGGGCGACGAGGCCGCCGACCAGGCGTTCCGCCAGGAGCTCCTGGAGAGCGAGAAGGACCAGGCCGAGTTGAATATGATCATCGACCTGGAGCGGAATGACCTGGGACGGGTCTGCGAGTACGGCAGCGTCAACGTGACCGAACCGCGGTGTCTGGAGGCCCACCCCACGGTATGGCATTCGGTGGGGACGGTGGCCGGCCTCCTGCACGAGCGCCACGACGCCATCGACCTGCTCCGCGCGACGCTGCCGGGCGGATCGATCACCGGGGCGCCGAAGGTCCGCGCGATGGAGATCATCGACGAGCTGGAACCGACGGAGCGCAGCGTGTATTGCGGATCGATCGGCCTGCTGGGCGTGGACGGCTCGATGGTGCTCAACATCGCGATCCGCACGATGATCGTGGACCAGAACCAGGTCCACGTGCAGGTCGGTGGGGGGATCGTGGCCGATTCCGACCCGCAGGCTGAGTATGACGAAACACTCGACAAGGCCCGCGGCATGCTGCGGGCCTTGAGCATCGACGACGCGACCGTCGCGGAGGCCGGCCGTGGATGAGTTCGTTTACGTCAACGGGGAGTTCATCGAGGCGGACCGCGCCGGGGTCAGCGTCTTCGACGCCGGCCTGCTGCACGGGGCGGGTCTGTTCGAGACCATGCGGGCGTACGGCGGGGTGATCTTCAGGCTGGCCGACCACCTGGCCCGGCTGCAAGCGTCGGCCGAGGCGTTGTCGATGTTCAGCCTGGACGACGAGGCCCGCCAGACCATTGCCGACGGATTGACGGAACTACTGCAGCGTAACCAACTCGCCAACGCGCGGGTGCGGCTGACGATCACGCCCGGCGACATGCGCCGTCTCACGCGGGACGACGAAGCGGCCGTGCCGACGGTGTTCGGCACGGCCACCGCGATGGCGGCCTACCCGCCCGAGCTGTACGAGCAGGGGATGACGGTCCTGGCCAGCAAGCACAAGCAGTCGAGGCTCGATCCGACGTGCGGCTATAAGACGCTGAACTACCTACCGCGCCTGATCTCGCTCCGCGAGGCGCAGGCGCGGGGATGCGGCGAGGCCCTCTGGTTCACCCACGAGAACCTGCTGGCCGAGGGAGCCATCAGCAACGTCTTTCTCGTGTCTGACAAGGTGCTCAAGACCCCCCCGGTCGATACGCCGGTCCTGCCCGGCGTGACGCGAAAGGCGATCCTCGCGCTGGCGACGTCCGACGAGATCCCGGTCCAGGAGATCCCCTTGACCATCAACGACCTGCTGGACGCAGACGAGGTGTTCCTGACCAACAGCATCATGGAGGTCATGCCGGTCTGCCGCGTGGAGCGCCGCGCGATCGGCGACGAGAAGCCGGGACCGGTCACACGGCGTCTGGCGGAGCTGTACCGCCAGGCCGTGGCCAAGGAGTGCGGCGTCGATGCCGGCTAAGGCGAAACGATACACCCTCAGGCACGTCGTCGACGCCCTGGGGCAGATCGCCGATCCCGCACTTGCCCAGG
This sequence comes from uncultured Planctomycetales bacterium, assembly GCA_964390905.1. Classification (GTDB taxonomy): domain Bacteria; phylum Planctomycetota; class Phycisphaerae; order UBA1845; family JAFGLZ01; genus JAFGLZ01. Next base: position 35,074 of record CAYMLO010000085.1, read on the forward strand.
AGTGGGACAACGTCGGGCTGATCGCCGGCGACCTTGCAAGGCCCTGCCGCGGGGCGATGCTGTGTATCGACATGACCGCCCCTGTCGTCGACGAAGCGGTGGCGGCAGGCACGAACCTGATCGTCGCCTACCACCCGCCGATCTTCAAAGCCATCAAGCGGCTCGTCGCCCAGAGCCGGGAGACCGACGCGGTGGTGGTGCGAGCGCTGCATCACCGGATGCACGTCTATGCAATGCACACGGCGCTGGATGCGGCCGAGGGCGGTACGAACGACGTGATCGCCCGCCTGTGCGGTATCGAACGAACTGAACCGTTCGAGGACGTGCCCGCCGAGCCGTCGGCCGCGAAGGTCGCCGTCTTCGTGCCCCCTGACGAAGTCGATCGTGTGGCCGAGGCGATGTTCGCTGCCGGTGCGGGTCGGATCGGCGAATACGAGAAGTGCAGCTTCCGGCTGCGCGGCACGGGCACGTTCTTCGGCACGGAGGGCACGGATCCGGCCGTGGGCGAACGGGGGCGACTGGAGCGCGTGGACGAAGTCCGTTTGGAGGCGGTCGTTCCCGACGCATCGATCGCCGCGGTCCTGGACGCGGCCCGCCGCGCGCACTCGTACGAAGAACCCGCCATCGACGTGTACCCGCTCAAGCCGTCCCGAGTGCGTCCAGGGATCGGCCGCGTCGGGACGCTCCCGCGGCGGACGACGCTGGGCGGGTTGGCCGGGCGGCTCAAGAAGGCCGTTGGCGCACCGGTCGTCCACGTCGTCGGGGCCAGGTCGCTGTCCGTTCGCCGCGTCGCGATCTGCGTCGGCTCGGCGGGCCGCCTGCCTGATCGGTCGTATAGGACGCAGTTGTGCGACGCCGTCATCACGGGGGAGATCAACCACCACGACGCGCTGCACTGGTATCGTCGGACGACCTCGAAGGGGTCCGGATTCGGCGCGATCGCGCTGGGCCATTGGCACAGTGAGCGGCCGGTGCTGGGTGCGGTGGCGACGCGGCTTCGGTCGACCCTGCCCGGGCTGACCGTCAAGATCAGTCGCAAGGACCGCGATCCGTTCCAACCGGTTTGACGTGAGCGGCGCGCAGCCATCACCGGGTTTAGCGATAGCCCGCCTGATCTGTGATCGTATCCAGTTGGCGGAAAACGGGATATGTCCGTGGCGTTCGTCGCGAGCCGGTCACGCGGCGGCGAGCCCGTACACGCGATCCAAGTACTGGTCGACCTGGACCGGATCGCACAGGCAGCTGTGCACGCGACACTCGAGCAGAACCGGCAGGTCCTCTATAGCGCCATGCTGCCCATCGTCGGGCACGGCGACCACGAGGTTCTGGCCCCACAGACGCAAGGGAATGACCCGGTAGAACCTGGCGATTACCCCGCTGACGAGCTCGACCGCGTTGGTGTCGATGCCGACCTCGTCGATGTCGACGTACTGATCGTGCTCGGCCAACTGCTTCGACCACGCGGTCCAGATCTGATCCGGCGTCGCCAGCCCCCATGCCAGGGCGATCTGGCCGAAACGTCGGCCCGTCCGCCGTTGCTGGTCGAGGATTTCCGTGATGTCTCGGTCGGTCAGGACCCCCATTTCGCGCAGGATCTGACCGATTGGGGGGACGTCGTTCATTCTGGCCACCTTGGATGGCGTCGGTTCACGCACGAGGAACATCGGGTTGACGACGGTCAGCTCCGCCCCGTGTGCGTGGGTCTGGGGTGACATATGATTTGGCCGGAACCAAGTCAAATCCCTGCCGGTCAAATCCGGAACCGTCCGATAGCGGGGCCGTCTGTGCCATCAGCGTGATGATGGAGTGTGCCCTGTGCAGAGCCGCTCTCGCGGTGGTCGCGCCCACGCCGGCGCGCAGACGCGCGCCGCCAGGTCGGCCGTGACCGCATCATGACTCGCGTCGGGAACGCTGTGAAGGCATGAAACCTGCTGGTGCACCCGGGCGTCCGTTGGACGACGCCCGCGCACATCGGAGACGGATGCGCTCTCGCTCTGGCACCGAGGGCCTAGGCTCCCGGCAGATCCTTGCTTCCCACGACCGTGAGGTTGGCGCCGACCTGAACGGTGACCGCTGTGCCGCCGACGTCGATGGTAGCCTTGTTGTTGAGGTACCACCCGAAGGAACCGGTCCGGAACTCCTTGACCTCGGCGGTCATCTCGACGCCGTTGATGACGACCTTCACGGGCTGGGCGTTCTCTTGGAACTGACTGCGTGTGATAGGACAAGTGGTTGCCATAGCGCTGCTCCTTCGTTGGCCACTCATGGTAACGGGAATCTCGTCACAGGCAAGCGCCGAATCGGCTGTTGGTCTGCGCCCGGCAGACCGTCGAGCCGCACCTGCAACGCCCCGGCTCCCAAGCCCATACAGACAGACCCGGGCCCATTTGCCATCGTCCCTGGATTGGGGCATAATATCCCTAGGCGACACTCCACCGCCTACGCATACCCCGTCTGTAGGAGGACGCGTCATGTTTCCTGCGCATCGTGTCTGGTTGCGTCGGTCGTGTGGTGTGATGGGGGTGGTCTTGGCGTGGTCGTGGGTCGGCCCCGCCCTGGGGCAGGCCGATGACGGCGTTCGGCACGCCGTGGACGTTAGCAGCTCAAGCGGACAGGCGGATGCGAAACCCTCCGCCCCGTCGCCATTGCAGGCCAAGCCGCCCGCACGCCCGTCCTGCTATGGATGGACGCACCCATGCCCACTGGCCTACGGGTACCCCTACGTCCACAACGGCAGATACGTCTGGCCGGTGGGCGGGGGCTATCACTACTACCCGTACGGGTCCCTCGGCTATCACGGGGGGTTCACGCGTGCCTATCGCGGATCCTGGTACGACTACTACGAGCGCGTGAGAAACCGCAAGCGGTTCACCAAGCGGACCCGGGATCGGTCCGAGCGGCTCGCCGAGAGCCACCGGACGAAGATGTCGCAGGGATTGCAGGCGTTCGCGGCGGGACAGTATGAAGTGGCCCGGTCGGCCTTCGTGCTGGCGGCCGGCATGGACATCAGCGACCCCGCCAGCCGGATCCACGCCGCCCACGCGTGCTTCGCCCTGGGTCGATACAGCCAAGCGGTCCAGTGGCTGCGCGAGGCCTTCGGGCTCGAGCCGAGGATCCGCGAGCTGCCCTACGACCTCCGCAACGACTACGGCCGGCAGGAGGACTTCGACGCCCATTTGGCTGCGCTGAAGGGCTGCCTGGAGGCCTTCCCCAAGGAGGTGGACCCACCGATCCTGCTGGGCTACGTCCACTACTTCACGGGCAACCGAACCGAAGCCTACGAGGCCCTGTGCAAGGCCAAGCCGCGCCTGCCCAAGGGCAAGCAGGACGACCTGCTCGCCCTGCTGCTGGAGGCCAGCGAGCCCAGCCGATTCGTGGCTCGCAAGCCCGAGGGATAGAAGGCGCCGACACTGCCGGCATGAACCTGTGTCTCCCCGGCCTGTTGACGTATGAGCCACGCTCATCCAAGTCAGCGGGTCCGTGACACCTCCGGCGACCCCTTCAGAGACGCGACCGTCAGGGAGCGTTCACGCCAGCGGCCACGCTGGCGTGCCCGGAATGCATACACCGAACGCGACAGCAGATCCACCGTGGCTTGCGTCGTTCGCCGTGCGGGTCGGACCCGATCCAGGCAAGATCGGTCTGACCGAACGCTCCCTCACGGTCGCGTCTCTGATCGCCCCATACCCGAACATCGTGCGATGTCCCCCGGCCAATGCGTCATCCGCTCGGGCCGATTCTGTCACGGACCCCAAGGCAGCCGATCGGCCTGTACCGTCTTGACACGTCGCGCCAGGCCGGACGATGATGGCCTTGGGAGTGGGTGACAGGTCCTCGCGAAGGTGACCGATGTCGTTTCTGGCACGGCATATCGCAGACGACGGAGAGGAGGCGTCCGAGATGGTGATCCGGCTGGCGACATACCATGCACTTCCCGGCAAGGACGCCGAGGGCTGGCAGAGAACCACTGCTTCCACGGCGCGTGGGATTCAGGGCGTTCGGCAGGTGGAGTTCGTGCGTTCTGTCGAGGATCCACTCCAGTACGGCGTGTTGATGTTCTTCGACACGCAGGCCGACCTGGATGCCTACAAGGCCTCGGACACCTACCGCGATCTGGTCCAGAGCCTCCAGGAGACCTGGGCCGACAACTCGAAGCCCGTCACCGAGCAAGTCTTTGAATCATTGGCCTTCTGGGACTACTGAGTGCGGCAGAAACGACACAGGTCCTCGCTATCCTGCTGTTCTCTTGCACGTTTCGGATGTGCCAGAAAACGAACCTGTCCCGTTTTTTCAGGGCCTGCTGGCCAGGCAGCGGTCGATTCGGGCGAGGGTTCTGTCTCTGCCGAGCAGGGCGAGGGTCTCGAAGATGGGCGGGCTGATCGAGCTGCCGGTGACGGCGACCCGGAGGGGTTGGGCGACCTTGCCCAGGCCGACGGCTCGTTCGGCCGTGATCGATTCGAGCAACGCTTGCAGCGCTTCGGCCGACCAGTCCTGCTGATCGGCCAGGCGCGGGCGGAGGTCGATCAGCATGGCGTAGCCGGCGCTGTCGCCCTTGGCCAGGACCTTCTGGACGGCCTTGGGGTCGTACGCGATCTCGGTGTCGGGCACGAAGAGCGACCGGCTCTTGGCCTCCACGTCGGCGAAGGTTCGGAACCCCTGGTTGGCCCGCAACAGCAGACTGAGCGTCTCGTCGTCGGCGTGCGACAGCGGCGTGTCGTTGCAGGACAGGTAGTCCTTCATGCCGGCCAGCAGCCGGGCGGCGCCGGCCTCGGTGGCGGCGAGCTCGGCGGCGGCCTGGGTGTTGAAGGCGGCCAGCTTGTCGGGATCGAACTTGGCGTTGCTCCGACCGACGCCGTCCAGGCTGAACCGCTCGACCATCTCGTCGAGCGTCATCTTCTCGCGGTCCTCGCCGGGCGACCAGCCCAGCAGGGCGATGAAGTCGACCATCACCTCCGGCAGGAAGCCGGCGGCGCGGAAGGCGTGGACCTCGACGTCCCCGTCGCGTTTCGACAGCTTCTTGCCCTTCATGTTGAAGATGAGCGGCAGGTGGGCGTACTCGGGATGCGGGCAATCCAACGCCTCTTGCAGGGAGAGGTGCTTGGCTGTGTTCATCAGGTGCTCCTGGCCGCGGAGCACCAGCGTGATTGCCATCTCGGCGTCGTCGACGACGTTGGCCAGGTGATAGGTCGGCCCGCCGTCAGACTTGAGGATGATGAAGTCCTCGAGCTCGTCTCGACTGATCGTCACGTCGCCGAGGATCCGGTCGGTCACGACGACGTCGCGGTCAGGCATCACGAAGCGGACGACCACCGGGCGGCCTTCGGCACGGGCCTTGTCGGCGTCCTGGCGGGTTGGGAGCGGATCGGGACGGGGGTATTTGAACGTCCGCTTGGCCGCGCGGGCCTCGTCCCGCATGGCCTCGAGCTCTTCGGGCGTCTCGAAGGCGTAGTAGGCCCGGCCCCGCTCGAGGAGGGCGTTGGCGGCCGCCTGATAGCACTCGACGCGCTCGCTCTGGCGATACGGGCCGTGCTCGCCGCCGACCTCGGGGCCCTCGTCCCACGTGATGCCCAGCCATCGCATATCGTCGCAGATCTTGCCGATGGCCTCTTCGACGTGTCGGCTGCGGTCGGTGTCTTCGATGCGGAGCACGAACCGCCCGCCGCCTTTCCGCGCCAGCAGGTAGTTGAACAGGGCCGTCCGCGCCCCACCCAGATGCAAGTACCCTGTGGGCGACGGGGCGAATCGAACGCGAGGTGTTTGGTCGTTCACGGTGTTCCTCTCGATGACCGGGTGCGTGACAGATTGACCGGGCTATGGTGGGGGACGCAATCTCGCTGCGAAGGACGCTTTGCGGTCGTTCCGTTCCCCGCTCTTTTCCATGGCCGCGTCCCGCGGCCACTCGAAAAGGATGGGGCACCCGCGCATTTTCGTCCCCCACCGCTGAAGCGATGGGGCACCCGCGCACCCAGGGCATCTAGGATACATGGCTCTCAGGCCGGAGGCTAGCCGACCTGATTGGATGCGTCTTGGGGATGGCTCGGTTCGGCCTGGGCCTCGTCGGCCTGGGGTTTAGATGCCTGGCTGAAGAGCCGACGGATTGCCTCGCCGACGGGGCCGCTGAGGGCGTAGGTACAGGCGATGGCGGCGAGCCCCCATGCGGGCTTGAGCAGCGCCGTCAGGATGATGAACAAGACCGCCACGAGATGCCACAGCGGGCGCTTCCTGCGGAAGTAGAGGTTGGTGACGTGTGCGTAGCGGATGCGGCTGACCATGAGCAGTCCCAGGAGCAGCGTCGCCGGCGGGAGCGTGTACTGGATGACGTGGGCCAGCGTCGGCAGGACTGAGCGGACATGTTCGTGGAGGAGCACCAGGCTCAACACCGCCCCGGCCGCCCCGGGAGAGGGCAGGCCTTTGAACCAGTAGTGGGCGACTTCCTCGTGGACGTTCTCCACGTTGAACCTGGCAAGCCGGAGGGCGGCACAGGCCGTGAACAGGGCGGCCGCCACCCAGGTGGCCCGTCTGGCCAGCGTGACCAGCTCGTCCGGCCAGCTCGCAGGCGCGGGCAGGGCGATGATCAGACAGACGACCAGCAGGGCGGGTGCGGCGCCGAACGTCATCATGTCGGCCAGCGAATCGAGCTGTCCGCCGAAGTCGCTGGTCTTGCGGGTCCATCGCGCCACGCGGCCGTCCAGCCCGTCGCAGATCCCACCGAGGAAGATCAGGAACGCGCCGATCGACAGGAACGTGGGGAACGCGCGCTCCAGGTGGGGGCTACTGAGCGTCATCTTGGCCAGATCGGCGCCGTCGGCCTTGATGCTCAGCAGGCAGCAGCAGATTGCGCCGAAACCGAACAGCAGGTTGCCCAGGGTGAACATCGCCGGGAGCATGGCGATCCGTTTGAGCCGGCGCTCTCGGCGACGACGGCGACGTTCCTCGCGCGAAACGGATCTCAGGATGGGCACGTTGCGGCCTCCCCTTGCTGGGCGTCGTCGGCCAGGCGGATCAGGACGTCCTTGCCGGCGTAGACGGTCTGTCCGACCGTCACCATCACGCGATCGCCGTCGTGCTTGGGGATGGTCAGCTCGGTCCGCGAACCGAATTTGATCATGCCGAACCGCTGCCCGGTGTCCAGGCGGTCACCGATTCGGGCATGGCAGATGATCCGCCGCGCGATCGCGCCGGCGATCTGACGAACGACGACGGTCGCCGGCGCGCCATTCAGACCCGCCAGCACGACGGTGTTTGCCTCGTTACGGTGGCTGCTGTCCGGGCTCATCGCGTTGATGAACGCCCCCTTGCGGTAGTCGATCGATCGGACCTGGCCCGCACAGGGGCTCCGGTTGATGTGGGCGTTGAAGATGCTCAGGAAGATGCTGATCCGCCGAGCCGGTCCGCCGATCTCGTCGTCGTGATCGAGCTCGACGATCTCGGTGACCTTGCCGTCGGCCGGCGCGACCAGGACCCCGGGATCGGTCGGCACGGATCGGTTCGGGTCGCGGAAGAAGGTGATGGCCCAGACCCAGACGATGACGGGCATCGCCGCCAGCGGCCAGAACCACCATGCCAATGCCGCCGCCGCCCCGCCGAGCACGACCGTGGCGACGGCCATCTCCCGCCAACCATCAGATGTTAACGGCACCCGCACAGCTTGGGACCTCCTGTTGGGACCCCAGCGCCTATTCTAACCGGAGAGCCTCGGACAGGCGAGTACGGGACCGTGAGGCGCTGGCGATGCCCGCTGTGCTCCTCCGTCGGGGTCAATGCTGCCCTGGCCATGAAGAAGAGAGCCGAGCCCGACCGGACCGAGGTGTTCTTCGGTCATCTCGATACGCGCGAGGCTAGTGGTGAAGCTCTGCTTCGCTCCCACTCTTTGCAGCGGCGCTTGGGTTGCGAGAATCCCTGTAGACGGAAACCGCCGCCACGCTGCTTATGACGACGGCGACAACCGCAAAGGCGGCGGCTACTGCGATGAGGCATTTCACGGGCCCCAACAAGGTTGACCCCCCCACGCCAATGAGCATGCCGATGGTGGGTGGAAGGAAGAACTTGGCCGCGCGGTTCAGAGCATGAGGCAATCTGCGCATCGGAATGACTCGATCTATCCGACATTCCTCATTAACGGAGCGCACCAACAACAATAGCAGAGCCGAAGCGTCGACTGCAAGCGCGGTTTGCAGGTTACGGCTCAAGTCAGTCCCGCGGGAGCGTCGTCCTAGGCGCGGGCTCGTCCCACCAGGTCGCTACACCCCGGCGCGTCGGCGTCGCGCTCGGCCAGATCGAGGATGAAGTCGGGGAAGCCGCCTTCGGCATCGTTGCAGGCGATCTGAAACAGCTTCTTGACGACGTCCGGGTGGTCGTCGGCGACGTTGCGCGTCAGCGACGGGTTGTCGGCGATGTCATACAGGAACACGCCCCGGCCGTTGACCTTCGCGTTGAACCACCAGCGGTCGTTGATGACGGTCACCGCGCTGCCCCACGCCACCGTCACGTGGTCGCGAAACGCAGGTCCGCCGTCCAACGCCGCCGGCCAGAAGTCCTGACCGTGGAGCTTGTCGGCCGGTGTGATCCCGCAGGCGGACAGGATCGTCGCGGTGATGTCGGTGTGTTGGACGAACAGATCGCTGGTCTGGCCCGCGCCCACGCCCCGCGGATGCCGCACGAGAATGGGGATGTCGAAGACCGCCCGCGAGCTGGGGTACCCCCGCTTGCCGATCCAGTCCTCCTCACCCAGGTTGTGACCGTGGTCGGACGTGACGATCACCATCGTGTCTTCGAGCACCCCCAGCTTCTCCAGTGTTTCCATGAGGTACCCGAACCACCGGTCGCACATGGTCACGAGCCCGGCGTAGTTGGCCTGCGTCCGCGTGACCAGTTGGGGGCCCAGCCCGGCGATGTCGCGATACCCGCTGACGACCTGCTCGGGTCCATCGCTCGGGTCGTACATCCGGCGGTAGTGCTCGGGGACGAACCACGGCTCGTGTGGGTCGAAGCTCTCGACGGTCAGGAAGAACTTCTCGGCGTCGCGGTTCTGCTCCAACCAGCGGGCGGCCTCGTGCAGGACCCGCGCGTTGAAATAGTCCTCCTCACGCACGCGGTCGTGCATGTTCAGCAGGCAGGTGGTGATGAAATCGACCTTGCCGGGGTCCTGCCAGGCCTTGGGCAACCAGTAGTCGATCTGCTCCTGGGTGATGGCCGGCCCGCTCCGCGCGGGGTCCTTCTCCTGGCCCCGCAGGAACATCCACTGATCGAACCCCCGCCAGAAGTTCTTCGACGGTTTGAACATGTGGTAGACGTCGGCGATCAGCCCCGTGCGGTAGCCGGCGTCCCGGAACATCTCGGCGAGCGTCGGCTGGTCCTCCGGGATCGGCCCCCACCCGGGCGCCCCGACGAAGTCGCCCTTGAGCCAGAAATCCGCGTTGTGGAACGGATAGACTCGCTGCCCCGTGTAGAGCGCCCGCCGCGTCGGCAGCGTCGGCAGCGACTCGGGAAACGCCCGCGTCATGACCAACGACTCGGCGGCAAACGCGTCGAGGTGGGGCGTTTGGACCGGCCCGTGCCTATCGAGCCAGCCCCACGTCGGCGACTCACCGTAGCAGCCCACACAGTCCTTACGCAGCGTATCGAAGACGACCA
>CAYMLO010000086.1:0-44311 GCA_964390905.1 uncultured Planctomycetales bacterium
CGCGCCTACATCTGGGACGCAACGAATGGACTCCAGGACCTCACCGGCCTGTTGAACTCGACGGGATCGGGATGGGTGCTGCAGAGCGCCAACGCCATCAATGATTCCGGAAAGATCGTGGGCGTCGGGTCCAATCCAGACGATCGTCCTCATGCGTTTCTGCTGACCCCCACGAATGAGCCCGACCCCACGCCAGCGGACCCCGTGACCGGATGCAGCTCGGCTGGGATGCCCCTGATCGCTTCGATTTTGGGCGGCGGGCTGGCCTTGCTTGGCGCCGCTCGGGCAAGACGCCGTCGATGAAGCACCGTTTGTTTCTAAACGGGTTAGGACTGTGAATCTGACGAATGGTATGGAATTCCCCCGGGTCATTTTGGGGAAAGACGTTCCACCGAGCCAGTTATAGCGTATTCTGCCACACATTGCCTGTCACCATACGCTTCAGTTACGGAATCAGCTGGCCAACCCTGAGCCAGACGTCCTTCTAGGCGGAAACGCCTGCATTGATAACCGAAAGCGCCCTGACTCCTTTCTGACTCCCTTGTCATCCTGTACGGATTCCTTTTGACTTTGCCTTCCCGTGTGGTATCTTCATTGATGGCGAGCACGTCTGTTGTTTGCGCATTTCACTGGCGACAGAGAGCTGTCGCCTAGTCCTTCTTTGTGACTCATGGAGGAGAGGAGCATGAGCGCCAAGAGCGTGTGCGCACGGTGCGTGCTAGACGATACCGTTCCGGGTATCCGCTTTGATGACTGGGGTGTGTGCAACCACTGCGGGTTGTATGACAAGCTGGACAGGAAGTTCGCGCGCACCGTCGAAAGCGAATCTCGGTTCCTCCGCCTGATCGACAAGATCAAGGCCAAGGGCAAGGACAACGCATACGACTGCGTCATTGGACTCAGTGGCGGGACCGACAGCAGCTACTGTTTGTGTATGGCGCGGAAACTGGGACTGCGACCCCTCGCCGTTCATTTCGACAACGGTTGGGTCTCCGAAGTCGCGCGCCAGAACATCGACAGGCTCAGCAAGGCCCTCGACGTCGACTTGATTACCGTTGGAGCCGACTGGTCGGAGCTGCGAGACTACTACCGCGCCTGCCTCGAGGCCTCCATCCCCGAGATGTGTTTGCCTTGCATGGTGGGAATCACGTCTTCCTTGTACGAGGCGGCTTCCGAGCTGGGGATTCGCTACATCATATTGGGCACGTCGTTCCGGACGGAGGGGCTCACCCCTGCGCGTTGGTACTACTGGGACGGCGCCTACTTCGACACTGTGATCAAGAGCTTCGGCGTCAGGAATGGCCAATCGCACAAGTTCAACAAGATGCGTCTGTCCGACTTTGCCCGCTATGTTGTGATCAACGGAATACGAACGATACAACTGCCGCTATACGTTGAGTACCGCGACGCCGACATCAAGCGGACGCTTAAGGAGGAGGTCGGCTGGCAGGATGGCGGGTACCATCATTTTGATTGTATGTACAAGCCCTTCCTCGCGTATGTCCAGGCCAAGAAATTCAACATGGATCTGAGGATGATCTCGCTGTCGGCGCAGGTTCGGGGGGGAGCGATGGCGCGGGCGGAGGCCTTGCGCATCCTGCAGGAGCCTGCCTTCCCGTCGAACGGGACAGCCATAGACTACTGCATGAAAAAACTTGGCCTCACTCCCGGCGAGTTGCGGCAGATCCTCGCTTCCGACACGAAGTCGTTCTTGGACTACCATTCCTACTACGACTATATGCGCCCGCTGAGGCCCCTGGCGAAGGCTTTGGGCAGGCTGAACCTGGTTCCCGAGACGTTCTATGAGAGATACTTCGAGTTGGTCTGATATCTGCCGCTCGGGGCGCGGGTAGGTCGAATCAGCGGACAGAATTCCCTGCAAGGTAACACGCGCATTCCTGGGGACGGATCGACGGCGCTGCCGGCCATGGGCAAGATGTTGCGGACCGACCTCGCCGCGCCACTTCGCGCGACGCTGCCAAATCGCCTGACGACTGGTGGGGTTATTTGCCAGTAAGAGAAGACGGGTTGAGCTCGGGCCTGACGCCAACGCCGTCACTGCCGTCGACGCCGCAGCCAGACGGCGGCGCCACCTATGCCCAGCGTCGTCAGGCCGCCCAGGGCGGGATCAGGCGCTACGTGCGCCGTCCCGACGATGTCGATCCTCAGATCGAGCGTCAGCGTCTGAGTGGTGGCCTCGGTGCTGATCACATACACGTAGGTCGCGCCGAGGTTTACGGTGAGGATGTCGCTTCCTTGCACCGACGTGCTGATGGTGAGGGGGAACGTCAGCAACTCTTCTGACCAGGCCCTCGTGTCCAACGTCGTGTTCAGTAGACCCGTGTAGATGATGACGAGATTGGCGTATGCGTCCGTCTCGATGGCGGCTGCCCCGCCTGGCCCGATGTGGGCGGGGCCCGTCGGCGCGAAGTCCTTGAAGCGAGCGCTTCCCGGGCCGATATGGGCCGTGGCGAGGCCCATGGAGGTCATCTGGATTTCCTGCGTGTTGTAGATGTCCGCTGTTCCCAGCACGAACGTATCGCTCGCGCCCACGTGCGCCTCGTTCTGCTGGTAAATGGTCATGCCGAACGTCCCCGCTGCCCACACGGTCAGCGGATCCGGCGAGTATGTGCCGTCCGGACTTATATCCGCCGTCATCGTCCCGGCGATGACCTCGAACGTGTAGTCCACGCCGTCTCCGAATGCCGGTGCTACGGCCAGACACAACATGCCCATCAGTACGGCGAGCGACTTCATGACCCGCTCCTTTCGGATAGGCCCGTCAAGGGAAGTGACCAAGGCGAGCGTTTCCAGAGACTACACAGTGCCCACAAGACGGATCTCCCGCTTCGTGCACGTGCCAACGTCATTGCTGTCGTCGGCGCCGCAGCCAGACGGCGGCGCCACCTATGCCCAGCGTCGTCAGGCCGCCCAGCGCGGGATCAGGCGCAACGTGTGCCGTCCCGACGATGTCGATCCTCAGGTCGAGCGTCATGGTCGTCGAGATCCCGGTGATGCCGATCGAAGTCGGGAACCACGCGCTCAGACTTGCGGTGACGATGTCGCTCCCCTGCACCGACGTGGTGATCGTGACGGGGAACGTCATCGCCTCACCAGCCCAGGCCCGCTTCTCCAGCGTCGTGTTCAGCAGACCCGTGAAAATGAAGGTGAGCTCGACATACGCATCCGTCTCGATGGCGGCCGCCCCGGCCGGCGGGATGTGGGCGGGGCCCGTCGGCGCGAACTCCAGGAACCGGGCGCTTCCCACGCCAAGCGAGGCCGTGGCGAGGTCCATAAACCACATCTGGGTGTCCTGCGCGTTGTAGATGTCCGCTGCGCCCAGCACGAACGTATCGCTCGCACCCACATGCGTCTCGCTCTGCTGGTAGATGGTCATGCCGAACGTCCCCGCGCCCGGCACCGTCACCAGGTCGGGCGAAACCGTGTAGTCCGGGTCCAGGTCCACCGTCATCGTCCCGCTGACCACCTCGAACGTGTAGTTCACCGCGTCTCCGAACGCCGGAGTTACGAGCAAGCACAACATGCCCATCGCTACAGTGAATGACTTCATGGCCCGCTCCTTTCGGATAGGCCCGCCAAGAGAAATGACCAAGGCGAACCTCTCCAGCGGCCACACAGTGCCCACAAGACGGACCTCCCGCTTCGTGCACGTGCCAACGTTATTGCTGTCGTCGACGCCGCAGCCAGACGGCGGCGCCGCCTATGCCCAGCATTGTCAGGCCGCCCAGGGCGGGATCAGGCGCTACGTGTGCCGTCCCGACGATGTCGACCCTGAAATCGAGCGTCAGCGTCTGAGTCATTTCGTCGTTGCCGTACCAACACACGTACGTCGCGCCGAGATTCACCGCAAGGACATCGCTCCCCTGCACCGACGTGCTGATCGTCAGGGGGAACATCAGCGCCCCCTCACGCGACCATCTCCTCGTGTCCATCGTCGAGTCCATCAGACCGGTGAAGAGCAGGACGAGATGGGCGTACACATCCGTTTCGATGGCGGCTGGGCCGCCTGACTCGATGTGGCCGGGGCGGGTCGGCGCAAAGTCCCTGAAGCGGGCGCTTCCCGCCGCGATATAAGCCGTGGAGAGGCCCATCAGCGATAGCTCGACCTGCTGGGTGTTGTAGATGTCCGCTGCGCCCAGCACGAACGTATCGCTCGCGCCCACATGCGATTCGTTCTGCTGGTAGATGGTCATGCCGAACGTCCCGCCGGCCCACACGGTCGCCGGATCGGGCGAGGCAATGCCGTCCGGGCTGATGTCCGCCGTCATCGTGCCAGCGACGATCTCGAACGTGTAGTCCACGCCGTCCCCCAACACCGGCGCTGCGACCACGCACAACGTGCCCACTGCTACAGCGAGTGACTTCATGGCCCACTTCTTCCCCGAGAAGACCCGTCCCGAGACGCGCCCAAGAAAAGCACTCCTGAGACCTGTACATCGTCTGCAGGGCGCACCGCCCACGCCGAGCAAGTCTCAACGACGCCTCCGCCGCGTTCCTCCGTGTGCAGGTCGGGAGATCCTTCCCATCCCCAGACGGGCATGGCACGACAGGGCAAACGCACACCCCAGCGCACCGTGACCTCCTCACCTCCTACTCGAATACATCCACATGCAAATTACTTCATACCACGTTCTTGTCCTCGGTGTCAAGAAGATTCGAGCGGGTCGTAGAGGGTCAGCTTTGGAGCCCCTTGCAGTGCTCCGGCCTCGGGCGATGGAGATGCATCGACAATGGCCCGAGGATGGTTCCTCCCTCTCCTTGTCGGACGACTGACAGCGAGATAGAATGTCGTTTGGGGGACCGAGGAGCGGACATTTCAGCTAAGGAGCAAATCATGTCTAGCAGGGCTTGGGTCGTTGCCGGATCGCTTGGGGTGCTGATCGCGGTTCCGCCAGCACTGGCCAGGGACGTGACGCTGTTCGTCACCGCCGACCAGCACTACGGGGACGCGCTGGCTGACCCGCTCAACCCCGTGCTCATCGAGGCCCTGAACGGCCTGCCCGGTTGGACGTATCCGGACGCGTACGGGACCGTGGACGTGCCGCGCGGCGTGGTCGTCGCGGGGGACATGACCGATGAAGGACTCCAGGTGCAGTGGGATGAGTTCGTCGCCAACTACGGTCTGACCGGTTCGGACGGCGTGCTGAACTACCCCGTCTACGAAGGTCGAGGAAACCACGACAGGCGCAACGGCGGCCTGCCCGTCAAGAACGGCATCATCAGCCGACACGGCAGCCTGACCTACTCGTGGGATTGGGACGACGTTCACATCGTCTGCCTGGACGAGATCGTCACTGCCAGCGTCTGTGCGTATCTGGCGAGCGATCTTGCCGCCGTGGAGCCCTATCGCCCGGTGATCCTGTATCACCACTACGGGTTCGATCCGATCTCCATCGGCGATTGGACCGACGAAGAGCTGGATGCCTACGAGGACACCATCCGCGGGCACAACATCGTCGGCATCTTTCACGGCCACAACCACCTGTCGAGCCAGTACACGTGGCGAGGATACGACGTCTACTCGCCAGGCGCGCCCGCGCTTCCCATTCTGGGTCAGAGCTTCACCGTGGTCCGCTTGACGAACGACGAGATGCTCGTGGCCGAGTACGAGTGGACCGCCAGTGGCGGCGCGTGGACGGGTGGGTCCTGGGCCTGGTCGCACGCGAAGCCCCTCAACCCGCCGGGGATCGTCTCGCTCTCGTTGGATGTCCTCAACGCCACGGTTGAGCTCGATCCGCCCCCGGCCGATCCCGAGAACCCGAAGTACCCCGTCGGCACCGAGGTGACGCTCGAGGCCGTCCCGAACACGTTCATGAAGTTCGACCATTGGCTGATCTACGATCCCAACTACCCGGGCGACGCGAACGTCCCCCCCGCGGTGATCGAACCCAACAAGGTGATCACCATTCTGATGGACAACGACCGCCACGTGTCGGCCGTCTGCAAGTGCGGCAGCACGTCGCCACCGATGCCCCTGATGATCCTCGGCGCGCTGGCCATCCTCGTCTTGCTGCGACGCAACGCCTGATCGGCCGGCAAGGCGTCCTTTTGATGCATTGAAGAAGCGCTCGGTGCGCAAGCCCGATCCCTCCTCAGGTGTGACGTCCTGATGGAGTGTTTCAAGGCAGCAGAAAAGGACGCCTCGACCGCCGAGTGAGGCGTATTCAGGCCCGCAGGGCCGAAGGACAGTCGCCGCGGGTGAAGCTCGCCGCAAGCGAGCGGAACCCGTGGTTGCCAGGCCCCCCCAAAGACCAGCCGCCCCGAAGGGGCGGAGGAGGTCGTGAAGCGAGCGATGCCGTGTTGAATCGTCTGCGACCGACGACATCTGTGGGACTAGGCGGCCGGTCGCTCCTGCGCCCCTGCCGGGGCTCAGAGGTACAGGGCGTTTGTGACCACGGGTTCTGTCCGCCTTTGGCGGACGCCACCCGCGGCTACGGTCCTCGGCCCCTCACGGGGCCGACCGGTTGGCGCTGGTGTGCGTGCCTTCCCCATTCAATTCCTCCCTCGATTCCTCGGATGTACCGGCACCATCTGCTGGTCGACCGCCGAGCTCCTTTCCGGCCCCGGGTTTCGTGGTAGGATGCCCGCAGCATGGCCTCTGAGCCCGACGACACTTCTGCGCCGTCCGAGGCGACGCCGATTGAGGGCGACCTCCTGTGTCCGCGGTGCGGCTACAACCTGCGCGGGTTGTTGGCCAATCGCTGTCCCGAGTGCGGCGTGGGGTTCGACCGGGCCGCGCTGACGGCGTCCAGGATCCCGTGGGTGTGGCGCAGGCCGATCGGCAGGTTCCGTGCGTACTGGAAGACGGTCTGGATGGTGGTCCAGCACAACGATCGGTTGTGCGACGAGCCCGCCCTCCCCGTATCCTTCCGCGACGCCCAGCGGTTCCGGTGGGCCACGGTGATGCTCGTCTACTTGCCGACGTTGGCTGTGGCCTTGCTCGGGTACACAGGACACCTCCCCGATAACAGGCTGGTTCGCGTCCTGTTCAGCGACGTGTGGCGGATTGTAGGCCATCACTTGGGCCTCCTCGTCCTGTTGGCGGCCGGGACTGGTGTGCCCAGCTACTTCTTCCATCCGCGGTCCATTCCGGTGGAGCAGCAGAACCGCGCCATTGCGCTGAGTTACTACACCTGCGCCCCGCTCAGTTGGACGTGGGTGGCCTTGCCCGTTGCCATCCTGGTTGCGTGGCGGCTTCCCATCGTGGTTGGGCTGGTGCTCATGCTGTTTCAACCGCTGCTGTGGTGGTGGTACCTGGTGCGGCTGGCCAGACGGACCTTGCGCGAAGCACCGGGCCGGGTCGTGCTGGTGGCCGTCGCCGTGCCGATGGCGTGGCTTGCGATCGCGGCGCTATCGCTTGTCGGCATTCCCTACCTGGTGAACTACTTCTGCCTGGTGTGGGTCAGTCTGTGCTGACGCCGGCGGGGGGCCTTGCCCGTCGTCGGGCGCCTGGACCCGAGGCCGTCGAGGTAGAACGGCAGATCCTTCGTCAACCAAGCGTCATCCGCTGGATCAAACGCACCTCGTTCATCGATACGGTTCACGCAAACGCTGTACAGCAGTGGCCGAGCAGCGTCCGGGTCGTAGTGCAGCTTCGTCCCCTCCCGCGCAAACGGATCGTCCGGTACACGGGGCAGATACCTTGGCACGAGCATCTCGAGACGCTCCGGTCGCCGACCATGGTCCAGCTCGAATAACCGGATCGCCAGCGCCGTCGCTGCCATTCGACGACGCGCCAGGTGGGCAAGAGTGTCCTCCAGAAGGCCGCAGAAGGCCGGCGCGAGATACACGCTGAGCAATCGCGCCGCGATCCTCAGGCGCGATTGGGAATTCGACTCTCGTCTTGCGGGGGATTGCTGTCGCTCACGACAGGCTGGCCAGGTACGTTCCTGCGCTGCCTCGACCCGGGAGGTCTGTTCGCTCAGCAGTTGGGCGGCATTCAACTGAAGCATCGGTCTGTAGAGAAAGGCCGACAGGCGCGCAAACGGCTCGTACAGAATGCCGCCAGCCAACGCCGCCATATTCCAGCCCTCCCCACCGCTGATCACGAGCTTCGCCGTGTCGTACATCTCCATTCGTTCAGCGCAGAACCCTATGACGCGGCTCTTCCACCAACCCTCTTCGTCAAGGAGATCGCCGATGAGGGCTTGTACCTGAGATCGGCGAGCCGGCCGGGTCGTCGCGCCGGCAGTGGCCGAGGCGCTAGCAATCACGAGACTGGGCCCGATTTCTTCCAGGGCCGTCCTGACGGCTTTGACCGCGGCCGTCGCCGCGAGGTAGCTGAACAGCGTGGGCCGCATTTCGAGGCGCCTGGAGACCCCGAGGATGTCCCGCAGTGTACTCACCGCCGCGGCGCTGTCGCCGACCTGGTGTTGATACAATGCGGAGACCATCGCGGCCTTGAAAAGCCCACCTAACTCAAGCATCAGAGGGGGGTCCACCTTGATAGCAGGCGTCCGGTAGCGGATGCCCCAGTCAGTACCAGGCCTCAGAAGAGCGCGGTGCAACAGCTCCCTGGCCTCGGCCGTGGCGTCGTGGATCATCTGGGCGTCACGCAGTCGACGGGGGACAACGCCGGCATCGGCGACCAGTTGGTCGACCATCTCCACCTGCTCCGGCGTCAGCGTCAGGGCCTTCCAGGCCTGCTCGAGCAGGGGGACGGCGTTCTGCTCGTTTGGCACGGGGTCCGAATCGAAGTCCTCCGGGAGAAAGGGCAGACCGGACGCGAGGCAACGATCCACCTCGGCGTCCAGCACCTTGCTGGCATGATAGCCCCACCACCACCGCACACCGGCGGCAATCAGCAAGAGCACCAACACGCCGGCAGTGATTCGCTTGAGCCACCAGTAGCGCGGCGGGATCGGTTCGACCTTCGGGGGCGTGGCTCGCGGGAGTTCGTCAGTCAACGGACTGCTCATTTGGAGGCCCGAGGCGAAGCCTGAGGTCGGAGCCCTTCTCGGCGCCAATGGTTGCGTCGTGTCCCAAGACGACGGCAACACAGGGCCATGAGACCCGGCAAGACCAGCAATCCGGTTGCCGGCTCGGGGACGTCCACGGAAAGGTCCAGCCGCCCCTCGAACGTGTAGTCATAGCCGTAGCTGCCCAGGTAGTAGATGTTGGCGTCGATCTCGGTCACGGTGAGTCTGGGGGACCCACCGACCATGGTCACATTGCCCACGACGGGATGCGTTCCGTACAACCCGATCCCGAGGTCAATATCGTAGGTGACAAAGTCGCCCACCGTCAGCAGGACCTGACTGCCCGGGGTAATGGTGTCCCGCATGTATCCCGAGAAGTCTCCCTCGGGCGAAACGTCGAAGTAGGAACTGGGTTTGAACCACACGCCGATGTAGGGGACCTCCAGTTCGACGTGCAGGCCCTCGACGTAGTCATCTACGTACAGCGGGCTGGTCGTCGCGCCCGTCCAAGACTCGATCTGGATCTGGCTGATGTCGTCCCCGTCATGAACCACGACGCCGCTGATGGTCCCTTCAGCGTTGTGTGTCGATCCACTTAGCTCGAAGACCAGAGGCCCTTCGGTCCCCTCTCCCTCGAAGAGCCGCACCCAGTAGCTCACCGTGATGTTCCGCTCGTCTCCCCAGTAGCTGAACGGCATCACGTCGCCGAACACGACCGGCGGACACGCAAGCGCGGCCAGGCCACCCACGACTGCCAGTGTTCTGATCACCTCGATGCCCTCACCACAAGGCCCACACGAACGCTATGGGCTGAGGACACAGTGCACTCTTCCCTTTCATTATCGTGATAGGCCGCCCGGAATCAATCCCGCGACAAGGGGGCCCCTTGGACGTTGGAGGTTGGCCTGGCGACGAATCGACTGCGCTGCGCGTCGATTCAGTCCGACCCGAGCTCGTTAGTCATCTCTTGCGCTCTGCTCCCTTCGTCGGCGGGTGGTCGACGATGGCCGAGATGTCAATGAGGTGGAGCTGACGGCCGTTGCCGCCGTGGGGCGAATCGATGACGACCCTCTTGCCGTCAGGGCTGAAGCGCGGGTGCGTGTCGCAGCGCCACTCGCCCCGGTACTCGGGTGGACTGCGGAAGTGACCGAGCCAGAACCGCTTGCCGGTCGGCACGTGATACAGATAGGGATGCTGCCGCCGCTGGCGGTCGGGGTAGGTGTCGTTGAGGATCCAGTTGGGGTCTGGCAGATAGGTGTTGTGGCCGTTCTTGGTCATCACCCCCTTGCCGACGAGCTCGACCTGGGGCGTCTTGTCGGTGTAGAGGACAAAGCCGCTGCCGAGCTTCGGATGCCAGCTCCAGGCGAGGATGTGCGTCGGGTCGCGCCAGATGAAATGCGACGTCCGGCCATAGGGGTCCAAGACATAGAGGTCGCTGCCGTCGAGATTGCAGGTGAACATGCGCGTGCCGTGGATGCCGCTCTTGCCGGGGGGCTGCCAGCGGTGGAGGAACTCCAGCCGCGTGCCGTCCGTGTTGATGAGCAGGTGGTTGAACCAGTGCTTCATCTTGGAGATGTCGCCGCGCTCGTAGGGGATCTTGACGACGTCGGCGAGCGAGACGATGAGCGTGCTTTCGCCGGTCTCGAGGTCCACGCGGAAGATCCCGGAGTCCTTCGGCGCCAACTCGTCTTTGTGCGGATCGGGCAGGCCGACGTAGCCGTAGCCCGGCCGGGTGTCCTGCACGCGGCGAAAGTCGGGCGCGCAGGCGGTCTTGCCGTCGACGCTGACGGTGTAGACGGGATGGGGGAGGGTGCGTTTCTTGCCCGTCTTGACGTCGAGGATGTGACAGACGAAACGATCGCCCTGACGGTCGTTCCACAGCACTTCGGTCTTTGAGCCCGGCCGCCACTGGAGCATGCAGCCCTGCTGCCAGCACCAGGCCCGCGTCTCACCCAACTCGATCCATCGGTCGTTGTCCTTCAGGTCCACCATGCCGACCTTGATCACGTCGTCGGGCCTGGGCGAGCGATGCTCGAAGTCGATTTCCATACCGAGCACGTAACGGCACGTGGGGTCGAACTCGAGCTTGTCGTAGTAGCCAAACCAGTGGCACTTGGGGCCGCGGGTGATGGCTCGGCAGGGGGGTAGCTTGCGCCCATCGTCGAACTCGGATGCGGGGGGTTCGGTCAAACCCAGCTCCTTTGTCCAGCTTGCGACGACCTCCTTCTTCGCGGCGGTCGCGTGGATCCATGCGCCCGCGAGCAATCCGTCGAAACCGCAGCCCGATTCCGACCCAGGGCGATTGCCCAGCAGGACGGGCGTCTCGCTGTCGAAGACGGCCTTGGGGACGCGGCTCCGCTGCGTGCCGCTGGGCACGCCGTTGATGTAGACGGTCATCTGCTTGCCGGGCTCGAAGACGCCGACGACGCTGTACGGCACGCCCACCTTCAGCATGCGATCGGTAAAAAGCTCGCGCGCCTTCTTATCGTACACGCCGCTTTCGCTGATGGCGAAGAAGACCCGCCGGTCGGGCTGGACACCCAGCTCGTAGGAGCGGCCGTCCTTCGCGCAGTGCCACTTCGAGATGAAAGGCGTCTTCGTCTTGGGCACGGCCTCGAGCTGAACGACCGCCGCGAGCGTCAGCGCACCTGTGAGCCGCAGGCAACCGTCCTTGCCCTGGCCCAGATCGATCCGCGTCTGTCGCGCGGGCGTACATCGTAGCGCATGCCCGGCGCCGAACCGAACGAGTTTGGGCGCACATTCACCCTTCGGCGCATTCTCCGGCGACCAGACATACTCGGCCACGAGGCCAGCGCCCGGCCCCCCTGCGCCCCAGGCGCCACCCACCGGGCACAGAACAAATCCACAGGCCACGACGACCGCCATGAACGGCGATGCTGTCATCCTCCACCTACCGTCTCTCATGCTGGTCCTCCCTTTGTTTGCCCATTCCTCTCACATGATCCTCCCCGAGTCAATCCCATTCTCCACCGTCGGGGATTCCTCGCGCGATGGTCCTGACGACCGCGCCATGATAGGATCGGCAGCGTTCTGAGCCTGAACCGGCTCTGGTCTGATACCACGCGACGAGCCCTGAAGGGAGGAAGGAACGAACCATGCAGCTACCAACTCGGATCCTGTGCGTGCTGGCGTTTGCGTCTGCCGCTCTGGGTACGGGGGGCGATTGTCGAGGCGCCGATGCGCCATCGACGAAGAGGGCTACGAAGATCGTCCCCAATCCCCGGCATCCGACCGCGCTGAGACCGCTCGAGGGCTTCCTGCCCGCCAAGTACCCCTACCGGAGCGAACTGATCACGCGTGTCGATGCGATCCACAAGGTGGGGTACGAGAAGTGGATCAACACGGCCTGGGCGGCGATGCTCATCAAACAGCGCATCATCCGCCCGGAGCACGCGCCCAAGGTCGCGGAGTGTCTTGTTGCAGCTTGGCGGCCGACCCGAACCGGAAGGTACTACACCGGCTTCACCTGGGCCCAGAACGACGTGATCAAGAAGCACAGCCAGCAGGCTGGTGGCAACGTGAACATCGCCCGCACGTCGCCGCCGGCGCGGCAGACGATGCCGGTTCGGCACAAGCTGCTCAGAGAGATCTGCGTGATCCACGATTTCCAACAAGCGTTGCTCGACCTGGCCGCGGAACACACCGCGACGGTCATGCCGGGCTACACCCACATCCGCCACGCCCAACCCACCACCTTCGGGCACTACGTGCTCTCGGTCCACGATCCGATCGCGCGAAGCATGCGGGTCGTAGAAGAGAGCTACCGCCTGATGAATCTCAACGAGCTGGGTTGCGGCGCGCTGGCGGGCACGAGCTGGCCCATCGATCGCGACCTGGTCAGCACGTACCTGGGCATGGAGGGGCTGATCGAGAACACCAACGACGCCGTCGGGTACTCCGACGGATTCCTGACCGTGGTCGCCGGGCTGACCAACGTGATGAACGTCGCCAGTCGGATGTCGCTGGATCTGAACTACTGGTCCACGCCGGAGTTTGGCTTCCTCGACTTCGCGTATCACGGCCCCAGCTTCATGATGCCCAACAAGAGCAGCAACCAGGCCCATCTGGAAATGACCCGGGTGGGGGCCGCCAAGATGCTCGGCCACCTGACCGACGTGGCGGCGATGGGCATGCGGTGTCCCCACGGCGACATGGTGGAGATGCTGCACATGCAGGACGGGCCGATCAGGGCGTTGGACGCCATCGATCACTACCTGCGTCCGATGATCGAGCAGCTTCACGGCATCACGGTCTTTCCGGACAAGATGCTGGCCGGCGCTCGCGAGGGGTATTCCTGTGCCAGCGAGCTGGCCAACCAGGTGGTCCGCGACCACGGGATCGACTATCGAACGGCCCACAAGATCGTTCACGACTTCGTCGTCGCGTCAAAGGACCAGGGCCTGCCGGCCGCCGAGGCCCGCGCGGACGTCCTGGACGCGGCCGCCCAGAACGTGATCGGCAAGAAGCTCGGGATGGACGATGCCCGGGTGCGAGAACTGCTCGACCCCGTGTATTTCGTGAAGGTCACCAAGAGCAGGGGCGGTGTGGCACCGGAGGAGGTCGCTCGGATGATCGCAGACCGCCGTGAGAAGTTGAAGGGGGCTCGGGCTCGTCACCTCGAGCGAATCGAAACGCTCGAGAACGCCCAGAAGCGTCTGCTGTCGGATCTGAGGGCCATCTGCAAGGGGTTGCAGAAGCAGTGAGATAGACTTAGGGGCGCTCGGCGCCACCCGATGGATGCCGTCGGCATGCGTGCACGTTTCATGGCAGTAGCGATTCTCTTTTTCGCAGCGATCTCCGGATCGTCTCAGGGCCAGGTCTCCCGTTACACGATCGAATCTCGAGACGGGCAGACCGTATTGACGAGCCTGACGGTCGATCGCGGCGCCGGACCGGTGGTCTACAATGCCCAGCGGGTGATCGGCGTGCGGCTGATCCACTTTGCGGGCAACGGGTGCAACATCGCGGAGGTAGTGGGTCGCCACGCGCCGACGGCCCGGCGACGGGCCGCACTGCTCGACGCCGCACTCAACACAGGGGCGCCGAATCCTCGCGGGAGCAGCGTGCCCCTGAAGCGGGCGCCCCAGCTTGCGGGTTCCTCCCCGACGCCGGGGTTTGCCGTACGCTTCGACCGACCGGTTCCCAACGGGCCGGGCGTCGACGTGGTGCTGTTCGAGCTCCACAAGGGCGGCCTGGGCGACGGGTTTCACGTGGGGCCCGTTGGGCATCGGTCCGGCCTGAAGGCGATACACGTCGCGAAGTACGACATCGACGGGCGCCACCGGCGGGCGTTGCCCGTCGACGACTTCGACCTGTATCTGCACGCCGGGCCGCCCAGGAACTTCGAGGCGTTCAGCACGGGTCGTGTGTCGGCCAAGCGTTCGAATCCGGAGCGCGGGTTCAAGGCGCTGGCCGTGGGCATCGACCTGACTGCGTTGGGCTACCCCGAAGGCGAATCGGTCGATCGCCTGTTCTTCCAGGACGACAGTCCCGCCGGCGGCGTCGACCCCGTCTGCGTCGTGGGGCTTCCGAAGGCGACCGCCGAGAACCTGCTGACATCGGAGCCCATCGCAAAGCGCAAGCCCTTCAAGCCGGGCCCCATGTTGCGGCGCTTCCTCGA
Source organism: uncultured Planctomycetales bacterium (assembly GCA_964390905.1). GTDB lineage: Bacteria > Planctomycetota > Phycisphaerae > UBA1845 > JAFGLZ01 > JAFGLZ01. Next base: position 14,581 of record CAYMLO010000086.1, read on the forward strand.
CGGTCCAGCGGCCGATTTCCACGAGATCGTCTTCGCGCAGCGCGTCTCCGGACGCGACCATTGGTACGGCAACTTCGGCCACTACTGCGACGATTCGCCGTATACCAACAAGGCACTCATCAAACGGGACGGCAAGCGCTTCGCCTTCGGCGAGGGCGCGCGATTGTGCAGACTGGACCTGCGGACCGGCCGGCTGAAGGTCCTGCTCGAGGACCCCCGCGGCGGCATCCGAGATCCCCACGTCCACTACGACGGCAAGAGGATCCTGTTCTCCTACCGCCCCGGCGGCACCGACGCCTATCACCTCTACGAGATCGACGTTGATGGCAAGAACCTGCGGCGTCTGACCGACGGGCCGGACAACGATATCGAGCCGATCTATCTACCCGACGGCGGCATCATGTTCTGTTCGAGCCGCTGTCACCGTTTCGTGCCCTGCTGGCGGACGCAGGTGGCCGTGCTGTACCGCTGCGACAGCAATGGCAAGAACGTCCGGATGATCTCGAGCAACGCCGAGCAGGAGAACACGCCGTGGATGCTCCCCGACGGCCGCGTGCTGTTCATGCGGTGGGAGTACGTCGACCGGAACCAGCTTCTGTTTCATCACCTATGGACGGTCAATCCCGACGGGACGGGGCTGATGGTCTACTTCGGCAACCAGCACCGCGGGCTGGCCATGCTGGACGCCAAACCCATCCCGGGCACGGACAAGATCGTCGTATCGTTCTCTCCGGGGCACGGCCGGACCGAGCACACGGGACCGCCGACGATCGTCGATCCCCGCGGGGGGCCCGACGATATGTCCATGGCTCGCCGGATCACCCAGCGCAACCTCCGCGATCCCTACCCGCTCTCGGAGGACGACTTCCTGGTGGCCGACGACCGAGGCATCTACTGGATGGACGGTCGCGGCCGGGTCGAACCGATCTTCACGCCGGAGGTCAACGATTGTGCCCTGCCCGTCCACGAGCCGCGACCCCTTCGATCTCGCCCGCGGGAACCCATCCTCAGCAACCGCGTCCGAACGCAAACAGATTCCGGTGCCTTCGTCCTGTACGACGTCTACGAAGGACGAAACATGAAGGGCGTCCGTCGTGGCGAGATCAAGAAGTTGCTGGTCCTCGAGCAGCTGCCCAAGCCCGCCAACTTCTCGGGCGGTCAGGAGCCGCTGAGCATCGGCGGGACGTTCACGCTGGAGCAGGTGTTGGGCACCGTACCGGTCGAGCCCGACGGGTCGGCCTACTTCGAGGCACCCGCCGTCAGGAGCGTCTTCTTCGTGGCGCTCGACGCGAGCGACATGTCCGTCAAGCGGATGCAGAGCTCTTCGACCGTTCAACCCGGCGAGACCGTCGGATGCGTCGGCTGCCACGAACCTCGGGTGCGGGCGCCGCACGCCGGCAGCGCGATCGCGCCTCAGGCGTTGCGTCGCAGGCCCAGCCGCATCCAACGGTTCGACGGCATCCCCGACGTCTTCGACTTCACCCGCGACATCCAGCCGATCCTTGACCGGCACTGTGTCAGGTGTCACAACGCCGACCGGCGCGATGGCGGCGTCGATCTTTGCGGCGACATGACGCCGCTCTATACGACCAGCTACTGGACCATGTTCACCCACGCCCTGGTTTCCGACGGGCGAAACGGGATGGGCAACCGCGCGCCGCGAACCGTCGGATCGTCAGCCAGTCGGCTGATGACGTTGATCGACGGCTCGCACTACGATGCGAAGCTCTCCGAACGCGAACGTACGTTGGTGCGACTGTGGATCGAGACGGGGGCGACCTACCCCGGCACGTATGCGGCCCTGGGCAGTGGCATGCACACGGTCAAGCTGCCCGAGAAGGTCGTCCGCCGACGTTGTGCCGAATGTCATACGGCCAAGAAGCCATCGTATCGTAACGTCAAGAAGGGCGCGTTCTACTACCAGTTCGGCCGTCGCGAACCGCCGCAGCCGCTGTTCGACAGCATCCAGGACATCATCCTGATCCGGCACCTGGCGTACTTCCAGCTGGGCGAATCGCGGCTGTATCAAGCCCACTGCAACCTGTCCCGGCCAGCGAAGTCGCTCTTCTTGCGTGCTCCGCTGGCCAAGGCGGCCGGTGGGTTGGAACTCTGCGCCCGTGCCGTCTTCGCGAACACCCAGGACAGGGACTACCAGGCCATCCGCGCAGCCATTGACGCGGCCGCCAGGCAGTTGGCCGAGAAGAAACGGTTCGCCATGAAGGGGTTTATCCCCAACAAGTTCTACATCCAAGAGATGCAGAACTTCGGCATCCTCCCCCGCCCACTGCCCCCGGATCACAAGCTCGACGTCTACGCGACCGATCGGGCCTACTGGCGGTCGTTCTGGTACGCCCCGCCGACACGGCAGACGAAACGTGTCCCTCCCAAGGGGCCAGTCTGAGCTAGCCCTGCCGCCTACCCGTCTGCGGGCTTGGCCGACGCTTTCGCCAGATACGCCTCTGCCCTGAGGATCGCCGAGTTCAAGCCTTGCACGACCTCCTCGGGCACTGCTTCGACCTTCCCGTTGGGCTCGATGCCATTGAACTCGATCGGCTTTCGGTCGTTTCGCCATCGGCTCCGCGTCGAGAAGGTTACTGAGGCGATCCCGGACGGGAACGTCCACGAGCGCTTCGAGCTGGACGAGCCTGCCGTCTTTGAGCCGAACAGACGCGCACCCGCCGCCCGCCGGAGGTCGCGCGCCAGCGTCTCGCCGGCGGACATGCACCCGGCGTCGATCAGGACGGCCACGGGCTTGGGGATCCGTGCGATCGCTTCGTGCAGGCTGCGGCCGTAGCCGCCGCCGCCGTTGCCGCGCAGGTCGAGGATCCACCCCTTCGCGTCAGGATGCGCGCCGATTGCCTGGGCGATTCCGCGGTGCGTATTGCCGTCGACGTAGCGCAGATACATGTAGCCCGCGCCGCCGGCGAGCTTGCTGTAGAACAGCGAGCGCCCCACCCGAGTGAGGCCTTGGGGCCGGTGGTAGAAGTGCGGCCAGCTGCGCGCTTCCATCTCGCACGTCACGACCAGATCTCGCGCCACGGTTCCACTCCCCCCGGTGAGGTACGTGATCGTGTGCTTCTGGCCCTTCTTGCCCTTCAGGGGGATGCGGTAGGCGTAGAGACGCGCCCGTTGCGGGCTGGAGGTGTAACCCTCCTTCCACGCCTCGCTCGCGCGGTCTTCGAGGTACTTGCGGGCATCCTTCCCGTCGATCTTCGTGACGACCGTGCCAAGCTCGAGTTTGTCGAGGTGCTGCTTGTCGGCCCACATGACCACCACGCGATTGTCCGTGGCCGGCATGAAGGCCAGCCCCGGGTAGTACTTCTTGGGCCACGGTGGCAGCTCACCCTTCGCATTGCGAATCCTCATGTGAGAATCCCGCAGGCAGCCGATTGCGTCCCGGACGATCCCGAGGAACTCGGTGTCCGACTGGCACGACGCGGCCTGCTCGGCGAGACGCCGCTTGGCGTCCGCCCAGTCCGCCCGAATGCCCTTCAGGTCGAAGAAGGGATAGGTGTGATCGACCTCGTCGAAGAAGGCCGTCAGATCCGATTGGTATGCCGTCGTCGCTTGGTCTTTGCTCCCGCCCTCGGCTTCGCCGCCGCTCGCGACCACCTTGCCGTCCGGCGTGATCCAGAACGGGTCGTTTCGGTCGGCGGCCTCGACGTCACCCAGTCGTCCGTCGTTGCCCTTGCCGGATCGGTCTTTGACGGTCTGGCCCTTGCCCTCCTCGAAGTTCCAGTATGCGACCAGACCGGGTTCGTTTCCCCCAAGCGCCAGGTTCATGGACGCGCGGATCTCGTCGGCGGTACGGGCGACGTTCCAGATCCGCACCTCGTCGATCGCGCCCCGATAGCGATCCCGCTTGGTCTGAGAGTTTCGCCCGATGTTCAGCGGGATGTCGTTTGCGGGCAGCGCCCCCCGCGACAGGTCCTTGTCGGTCGCCTTCCCGTCGATGTAGATGCAGACGTTGTCGGCGTCATAGGTGACAGCGACGTGGTGCCACTCGTTGGCCGACACCCTAGCAGACGAGGCGAAATCGCCCAGCCGTCGCATGCCGAAGTTCAGCTTTCTCGCAGCGCCGAGCCCCCACGTGGCGAGCTCGAACCCCTTCTGGCGATCCCAGCCCTTCGAGACGATCCGCGGGTTCAGCGTCCCGCCTTGCTGGAAGCAGATCCACGCCTCCAGCGTGCAAGCGTCGGTCAAGGCAAGCGAGGGGCTGTGCCGGACATGGATGTAGTCTCCCTTGCCGTCGAACCAGAGGGCGCAGGAACCTGGCGGCCGCGTGTTGTTCTTCGGCGCAATACCCACGTCCTCTGGTGGTACCTCCGGGATGGCGTGTCCCTTGGCGTCAGACCTCGTGTCGATCGTGGCACGGTGAAGCACGATGTCGATGCCCGTGATCACATTGCCTTTGCTTTCAGGGAAGGTAAGCCCCACGATCTCTGGGTGTACGGGGTTCCCGGCGTTCTTGGACCACCGGTTGAAGATCTTCAGTAAGCGGCGAGCCAGAATGAGCACGTCCTCCGTGACGAGCGGCACCCTTGGCGTGTTCTCTTTGGCTTGCTCGAAACCATCGGCCTGGACACGAACGTCGACACGGTCGCGGAGGCCCTTCCCTCCTGCGAGGTGGCCGGCAAGATGGTACCAGTTGTGTGGACCCATTCCTTGCAGCTCATAGAAGCCATCAGCGTCTGACACAGACGAGAACTCCGCTGCTTTCGACATGTTCGAGGGATCATTCAGTACCTGTACTGCCGTTACCTTCGCGCCAGCAACGGGTTTGCCGTGGGCATCGGTGATCCGGCCCTTGATAGCAGCGCGCATCGTGGAAAGGCGCAGCCTGACGCTTCGGTTGTGACGGCTGAGTTTGATCCGTCCTTCCGCGGTCGCCGTCCGCAGCACGCCCTTCGTCGCGGCAGGGCGCGAAGGCGCTTGGGCAGAGACGTCGTAGTTGCCGGCCGGCAGGCTAGTGAATCTGTAGTTGCCCTCCGCGTCGGTGCGGGTTGTCTTCTTCATCGAGTGTCCACGCAGCGTCACGACTGCGTTTGGCGCCGGCGGTGGAGGCGAAAACACCCTCTCGAGCAACGTATGGAATTGCTCGTCCGACTTCGGCTGCACATCCTCCAACACGTCGAAGGCCTTGGGATAGTCCGGCGCATCCATGACGGTGCCGCGAACCTCCAACTCGCCCGAGACGGCTGTGGGGACGGGGATCGGGTTGGGCATCGGGACGATTCTGGCAGCCAGTTCTTTCTTGTCTCGATTGAATGTCAGCTCGATGACATAGGTGCCTGGTTTGCTGAATGTCAGCACGTTGCTCTTCAGTCCGCGAAGATCGCCATCGGCAGGCGTGAACCAGTATGACTTGAGCGGAACGTCCAGCAGCGCGAACTCCCCGCTCTGGTCGGATCCGAATTCTGCGAGCACCGACGCTGCGGGGACGAGCTCATGCCCGTCCAGGTAGAATCGCTCGCCCACCACCGCCTTGCCGTTCTCATCGATCACCAGACCCGCCACAGACGCGGCCGGGAGCATGACGAAGTCCACCCGCTTGGGCTTGTTCGGCAACACCGTTCTGTGGGGCGGAAACCGATCGTGGTGTTCGGGTCCCGGCAACTCCCTGGCGAGGCGGAGGTCCCCTTGCCGACGGAGATCTCGCTCGTAGTATCCGGGCTTGCTTGGGGCGATGACGGCAGCCTGTGGGACGGCTTGCTCGATGGTCTTGGCGATGTCGACGCGGCCAGCTTCATCAGAGGCCACCCTCGCGGGGCCGAAGGTCAGACGGTAGTTGCCGTCTTCATCGGTTGCCGTCTCGCCTGTGGGGATGAGGGAGCCCCGGCCGCAGCTTGCCCGAACGGTCACGCCCCTCAGTCCACGCCCGGTCCTGTCGGTGACGCGGCCGAATACCACCCACGGGTAGGCCTTCTGCTCATTGTCCTTGGCCGCAGCGGCGGTTGTCGTCGGCTTGGCACCGGTCGGAGCCTTCGGGGCCGAGGGGGCTTCCGACGCGATGGCAGCGAAGTCGATACGCTTGCCGTCCACCTTGACGGTCGCGATGAAGGCGCCGTCGTTGTCGAAGTACGCCACGTCAGAAACACCTAGATGGAAGCGACCCGACTGGGGCACCTTGAACGTTCGGTGCTTGCCGATGTAGAACCCCTGTTCGCCTGAAGGTCCCTCGATCTTGCCGATCAGGGCGAAACAGCGCTTGCCTTTGTGAAGCATCCCTTCAGGGCCCCAGGGCCCGTAGGCCCATTGGCCCCGAGGCCCGCGGCAGCCTCGGACTTGCCCGTTGGCAGAGACCTCCACGGTCTGTCCCTTGTCCAGGTCGATGCCGGTGTCCGACCACATCCGCATGGCCGAGATGATCGCCCGTCCGTCCTCGGTCACCAGAACCGGCGCGGGTCTCGCTTCGTGAGCGAAGCGACCGGTAGGACGATGGAAGGGCGTCTTGCCGAGCGGCTCAGTCCCGCTCGGTCCCGTGCTTCCGCCGCCGAAAAAACGAACCTGTCCCGTTTTCTGGTCTGCGACGCCCAGGCCTGGGAGAACTGCCAGCGCGACGAGGGCCGCCTGCCACGAGGCGTGCAGGACAACGACCCACCACGCGTCCACGATGGTCCTCATCGATCGGCCTCCCGTTGCTCAGTCTTTTGGCGGAGTTCATCGAGCAGCGTTTGGAGCGCCGCCAGCTCATCGGCGCTTGGGGGGCGGGCCTCCAGCAGCGAGGCGAACATCTTCACGCCGCTCCCGCCGAATATCCGTTCGTGAAGGTCCCGCATGAGCCGGCGGTAGACGGGTTCGGGCTTCTGCGTGGGCGTGTAGACGAAGGCCTTCCCGACCGGGGCCTTGGCCTTGCTGACCAGGCCCTTGCCCTCGAGACGCTTCAGGAGCGTGACCATCGCCCCGTGCGTCATGGGGCGGTAGGGGGCCATGGCCTCGCGGGTCTCGCGGGCCGTCGCCTGGCGCTTCTGCCACAGGCAAGCCAGCACCTCGAGTTCCGCATCAGGCAGGCCTTCGGGCGTACGCTTCGATCGCGCCGCTCCTTTGGCCTTGCGCTTCGCCATCCGAGACACCTCCCTCAAAAACGCCGGCGTCCTGGGCGTGGCCCTTGAAATATATACCACCGTATTTATTCTGTCAAGAAAATACGCGCGTATATTTTCTCGCGTCCGAGTTGGGCGGCATGCCGGCTCGGGGACGAGGTCGCCGTGCCGACCCCATCGTCCGAGCTGCAAGCCCTAATGGTATGTTCGTGCCATATGCCCGCAGGTTCGCGCCCAGTTAAGATAATCGACATCGGGCGGTGTCCGTTCTCGCCCAGTTCCTACGGGTCCTGCGCCGGGGCCCATCGAAACAGGAGACGAACGATGCGCAAAGAGCTAACCGTGCTGTTCGTGGGGGCGATGGCCTCAGCGGTCTTGGCCGGGCCGCTGGATGACTACGTTGCCAAGAAGGATGACTGCTACCGCTGGCGGATCATTGACGAAGGGCCCGTGACGCCTTCGGTGGCCTACACCGAGCTGATCCTGACGAGCCAGACGTGGCGAGGAATGGACTGGCACCACCGACTGGTGATCTACCATCCCACCAAGATGGCGAAGATCGACCATGCGCTGTTGTTCATTTCTGGTGGTAGCTGGCATGACGATAGGGAGAAACAGCGGGAGGAGCGCCTGCGAAAACGGCAAGAAGCGCGCAGGGCCGGCAAGCCCTTGCCCGAGGCACCCAAGCGCAAGCCGGACTTCGAGCAACTCATTTCCACCGAAGTCGTTGCCGCCACGAAGCTGCCCATGGCCGTCCTGCACAACGTGCCGAGACAGCCCATCTTCGACGGCAAGAAGGAAGACCAGATCATCTCCTACACCTTCGACGAGTACCTCAAGACGGCGGACCCGACCTGGCTGTTGCTACTGCCCATGACCAAGAGCGCCGTTCGGGCAATGGATGCGCTCGAGGAACTCGCCGCCAAGCAGTGGAAGACGAAGCTGCAAGGCTTCATGGTATCCGGCGGCAGCAAGCGCGGCTGGACGACCTGGTTGACGGCTGCCGTCGACAAGCGGGTCAAGGCGTGCGCGCCGGCCGTCATCGACGTGCTGAACTTCTCGGCCCAGATGGAGCATCAGCTCGAGGCGTGGGGCAAGTACAGCGAGCAGATCGAGGACTACACCCGCCGTGGCCTGCAGCAGAAGTGGGAAACGCCCAGGGGCAAGACGATGCTCGAGATTGTCGATCCGTACTATTACCTCGAGCGAATTCCCCAGCCGAAGTTCCTCATCCTGGGAACGAACGACCCGTACTGGCCGCTCGACGCGCTGAACCTCTACTGGGACGACATGGTCGGCGTCAAGCACGTCTTGTACGTCGCCAACAAGGGCCACGCGCCGATCGACATGGCGCGTTTGGCGGCGACCTTCAGTTCGTTGCTCCTGAAGGCTGCCGGTCGGGCAACGTTCCCAGAGATGACATGGGACTTGAAGGTCGCCGAGGACGGCTTGACGTTGAAGGTCAAGGCCGATCGGCCGGCCGAGCACATGTGGGCCTTCATCGCGGAGAGCCCGACGCGCGACTTCCGCAAGGCCCATTGGCGTCATGAACCCATGACGAAGGCCGAGGCCGGGTACGTCCGACGACTGCCCGTGCCCAAAGAAGGCTACGCCGCGATGTACGGCGAAGGCCTCTTCAAGCTCGAGGGCGGCCAGCCGGTCTACCTCTGCACGAACGTCAAGATCATCCGACCCAAACGACCGACCGTAAACAAGCAGTAGGGCGGTGAGGCGATCGACCTGGATCGTCTTTCGCTTGGAAGCGACGTGGCTGATCGCCGCGTGTGTTGGCGGACCACGCCCCCATCGCATGGGCATCATGCCCATGCGGCCCTGCGGTCAAGATGTGCGCTGCCCTACTCGGCTACGCCCTTCGTTCGCCCTTTCGCCGCATGCGGCGGGAGATGAACCCGCACACCAGCGCCGCAGCCGCTAGCAGCGGGAGCGCCTGCTCGACGCCGCTACCGCAGCCGAACACCGCCCGGACGCGACGATCGGTGTCCATCGTGATCGTGAGCGGGATGCTGGTGTCGACGACGATGTAGTTGGGGTCGTCCGGGTGATTGGGGTCGAAGATCTCCCACTTCTGGAAGCTCCAGGCGCCCAGCGGCACGGGCGTCAGCTGGACCTCTGTGCCAAGCGGATACTGCGGCGCATAGTCCGGATGGCTCGGCGCAGGGACCATTTGGACCTCGCCGTAATTGGGCTGGACGATGTCTACCTTCAGCGTGGCCACGGGGTAGGCGTTCCATTCGTAGTACAGCGGGTGCTCGCGCCATCCGAGGGGCAAGTACGCCTCGCCCTGGACGTAGATCGTCTCGGGCACGTCTTGCGTGTAGGGGTCCGGGGGGTTCGTGGGATCCCGTCGGGCCGACCACTCGTAGTACTCGTAGATGCTCGACGCGCCATCGCCGTCGAGGTCGGGCACGTGGATGCCGCCGTTCCTGAGGTTCGCGAGCATCGTCACGCCGAACATGGCCGTCGTCGTGTCGCGCCAGTCGCCGGCGGTCAGTGTCGTAATGTGGTGCGCGTTCGGCCAGGTCGAGCCTCGCAGGTCGTGGAAGTTGTCGCGGAAGTCGTTGATCATCCCGCCCCCGGAGCAGACCGTGATCAGCATGTCCAGGCGTTCGATGGGACTGCCGCTGTGGCTGTTGTTGTTGATCTGGTTGAACAGGTCGTCCACGAAATCGTGGTCGTAGATCAGGCCATCGGCCAACTCCAACTTCATGCGGAGCGGCGGCTCCCCGTACACCTCCGTCCCATGTCCTGCGATCAGGACGGTCAGGTTCCGCGGGGTGGTCGCGTCGGACCACATCCGTTCGCCCAAGGTCTGGAAGCTGCTGGCGATCGTCGGCCGGTCCGCCGGCAGGGCGTCGAAGAGGCCTTCGGTCCAGTCGTCCTCCCCGTTGTCGACCAGGACCCAGACGTTGCTGGGATCGTAGTTGAAGTCCTGGGTCAACAGCTTGAAGCAATCGCGAAGCAACGCCTTGACGATGTCGGCCCAATTGGGGTCCTGGAACACGAGCGTGTTGCCGCAGATGATGACCCCATAGCCTTCGTCGGGGAACCGGTGGGAGTCGTTCGGGTCCAGGTCCGCCTGAAGCGGCGCGGCCAACAGCACGATGGCTACCACGGCGGCGCCGACCATCCACATCCAACCATTCTCTCGCACGTCCCGGCGCATGAAAGAACTCCTATCTTGCCACCTTTGACAGCGAACGGAGGCCCCATCCTATCGGGCAGATCCCGATCAGGATGCCCAGCCATCGTTCGCCCAGCACCGGCAAACAAACCCACTCTACGATATGCTAAAGGCGAGCGTACTACAAGTGCCCCCCCAACCGTGACTCAACGGACTTCCGGACAGACCTCTCCGTCGGCTCCCGCTCACAGCGTCAGGAGCGCCATCCAGTCCAGAGCGGCGTCCAGCACGTAGTCGATCCCCGCAGCGTCGTTGTAGCTCTCGTCCGACGCGATCCACTCGAGCGGATCGACGCCGACGTCTTCGATGGGCAACATGTACCGATCGTAGGCCACCCAGCTCGGGATCAGGTACGAAACCCCGTTGGACAAAGAGAACTCCTGCGGGTTGCCCGAGCTGCCCCGCGTCGAGTCGCCGATCGTCCACTCGACGGCCGGGCATTCCATCATCATCAGCACGAACCACTCCGCCGAGCTCATGTTGAATTGCCCCATCAGCAGGATGGTCGGCTTGAGGAAGCGGTTCGACGCCGCGGGTTGCAGGACGTGGGCGACGCGCGCTTCGAAGGCGTTCCGGTTGTTGCCGGGGGTCCGGTCCTTCGTGTAACCATACGTGATCTTGCTGTTGGTGAAATGCCCGGCGATGGCCTTGGCGACGTTCTCGTTGCCGCCGTTGTTGCTGCGGGCGTCCACGATCATGCCGTCGGCACCGGCGTACGTCGCGAACAGCTCCTCGATGGCCGCCACCGCCGCGTTGTTCAACCCGCCCCACTCGTCGGTGTAGAAGTTGTCGATCAGGATGTACGCGATGTTGTCGTTCATCCAGCCGTGCAGCACGGGGTACGTTCCCTTCAGCTTCGTCACGCCGTTGGGGAAGTAGGTCTGGGGGAAGGCGTTCAGCCAATTGCGCTCGGCAGGTCGCGAGTAGGTGTCGACCACCTGGCCGGTGGCGTCGAACAGGCTGACGTGCAGGTCCTCGAGCTCGGCCAGCATCGGCGCGAGGGCGGCTGCGAAGGCGGCCGGACCGAGGTTGCCCGCGAAGTTCGGTCGGTATTGCGCGCCGAGGGTGTCCCAGTTGACGTTCTTGGCGCCGAAGTGCGAGTAGTTGCGGTGAAAGTCCAGCCAGACCTGGTCGAACAGGGCCTGCGTCGCGGACACTGGTGGCTGGTTCGGTTCATTGCCGCCCCCACCCCCGCCGCCCCCGCCTGCAAACAGGAAACATCCCACCGACAGAAGCCCCGCGACGGCGAGGCAAAACGGTACCAGCGCAGAAACGAACTTGATCTTGTGATTCACTGCCCTGCCTCCTCAACATATATACACGATGTCTCGGTGTTCTCCCCGGACGCCGACAGGCCAGCACCACGGGTCCCCGGCGCCCCACGATGACAAGAGGTAGCCGACCGCCTCCCTCGGGATGGGTCTGTACCAGAAAGACAGACCGTACCCTCCGGAGGTTTGCATGGTATCCGGATATCGTCGTTGTTGGAAGGTCCAGGATGCTGCTTCCTCGGGCATCTACGGCCGTATGCCGAGGGCAAGAGGGGCGTCTGTGGCGTGCCCAAAAAGGAGGGGGGAACGGTCGGCGTCATGCCGACCGTTCCCCCGGGGACATCTCTCGCCGCGATGCCGCAAAGCCGTCAGGATCGCTTCTTCTTGGCGACCTTCTTGGTTTTCTTGGCCTTCCTGGCAGCCTTCTTCTTGGTCGCCTTCTTCTTGCTGACCTTGGCCTTCTTCTTTGCGACCTTCTTGACGGCTTTCTTCTTGGCAACCTTCTTCTTCTTGGGTGCGGCCCGTTTCTTGGTCGCCTTCTTCTTGGCAGCCTTCCTCTTGGCCACTTTCTTCTTGGCAATCTTCTTCTTTGCCACCTTCTTTTTCGGCGCAGCCTTCTTCTTGGTCACCTTCTTGCCGGCCGCTTTCTTCTTTGCCGCCTTCTTCTTGACGACCTTCTCCTTACCCGCGGCTTTCTTGCCTTTGCGCTGTTCGACGGCGGCCTGGGCGGCGGCCAGGCGGGCGATGGGAACCCGGTACGGGGAGCACGACACGTAGTTCAGGCCTACGTTGTGGCAGAACGCGACCGACCTCGGCTCGCCGCCGTGCTCGCCGCAGATGCCGAGCTTCAGGCCCGACCGGGTCTTGCGGCCGCCGACGACGGCGATGGCCATCAACTTGCCGATGCCGGCCTGATCCAGCACCTGGAACGGGTCGTACTCATACACGCCCATCCGCACGTAGTCCTTCAGGAACTTGCCCGCGTCGTCCCGGCTAAACCCGCATCCCATCTGCGTCAGGTCGTTGGTCCCGAAGCTGAAGAACTCCGCGACCTCGGCGATCTGGTCGGCCGTGACAGCCGCGCGCGGCACTTCGATCATCGTGCCGATCAGGTACGGAATCTCCTGCTTGGTTGCGCCGGTCGCGGCGAAGACGTCGGCGATGACCTTCTCGGCTGCCTCGCGGGCGATCCGCAGTTCGGCCACCGTCCCCACCAGCGGGATCATGATCTCCGGATGGACGTCGATGCCCTTGTTCCGCTTGACGTTGATGGCCGCCTCGATGATGGCGCGGACCTGCATGTCGCTGACCTCGGGATAGGTCAGCCCCAGCCGGCAGCCGCGATGGCCCAGCATCGGGTTGAACTCGTGCAGCTGCTCGACGGTGGCGTGGATTTGCTCGACGGAGACGCCCATGGTCTCGGCCATCTCCCGCTGTCCCTCCTCGTCCTGCGGGAGGAACTCGTGAAGGGGCGGGTCGAGCAGCCGAATGGTACAGGGCCGGCCCTGCAGGGCTTCGAAGATGCCCTCGAAGTCGGACCGCTGCAGCGGCAACAACTCGTCGATGGCCCGCTCGTACTGGGCCAGCGGGCCGGTGAGCTTCGAGCGGATTTCCTCGGCCGCGGCGCCCTCGGCGCCGGCGAGCTGCTGCCGCAGGTCTTTGACGTCCTCGGCTACCAGGATCAGCCGTCGGAAGCTGATGATCCGCTCGCCCTCGAAGAACATGTGCTCGGTGCGGCATAGGCCAATGCCCTCCGCACCAAACCGGACCGCCACGGCTGCGTCGTGCGGCGTATCGGCGTTGGTCCGGACCTGGAGCCTACGGGCCTGATCGGCCCACCCCATGAGCGTCCCGAACGCCCCGGTCATCTCGGGCTCGCGCGTCGGCAGCTGCCCGGCGTACACCGTTCCCTTCGACCCGTTCAGGCTGATCCAATCCCCTTCGCGTAGGACCGTGTCCCCGACGCGGATCGTCTTGGCGCCATAGTCCACGCCGATCGCGCCCGCGCCCGCGACGCAGCAAGTGCCCATCCCGCGAGCCACTACCGCCGCGTGCGACGTCATCCCGCCGCGCGTCGTCAGGATGCCCTTGGCTACGTGCATCCCGCCGATGTCCTCCGGGCTGGTCTCGATCCGACACAGGATGACGTTCTTGCCCTCCTTGACCCACGCCTCGGCGTCGTCGGCCGAGAAGACGATCTGCCCCGTCGCCGCCCCGGGAGACGCCGGCAGACCCGTCGCCATCACGGTGGCGGCGTCTTCGGCGGCCGTGTCGAACATCGGGTGAAGTAGCTGGTCCAGGTCGTTCGGCGGCACGCGCTGCAGCGCTTCCTCCTTCGTGATGAGCTTCTCGTCGACCATGTCCACCGCGATCTGGACGGCGGCCGCCCCGGTCCGCTTGCCGCTTCGCGTTTGCAGGATGTACAGCGTGGCGTCTTCGATCGTGAACTCCAGGTCCTGCATCTCGCGGTAGTGCCGTTCGAGGATGCCGCGCACGTCGACCAGCTCCCGGTAGCAGTCGGCCAAGATGTTGCCCAACTCCACGATGGGGATGGGCGTGCGGATGCCCGCCACGACGTCTTCGCCTTGGGCGTTCATCAGGAACTCGCCGTAGAAGGCGTTCTCGCCCGTTGATGGATCGCGGGTGAAGCAGACGCCCGTCCCGCTGGTCTCGCCCATGTTGCCGAACACCATCGTCTGGACGTTGACGGCCGTGCCGAGCAAGCCGCGGATCTCGTTGATCTCACGATAGCGGACGGCCCGCGGGTTGTCCCACGAGCCGAAGACCGCGTTGATGGACTTGGTCAGCTGGTCCTTCGGATCGGTCGGAAACTCCTCGCCGAGCGAGTCGCGGTAGTATGCCTTGAACAGCTCGACGGTCCGCTGCAGGTCGTTGACGTCGAGCTCGGTGTCCGGGATCTGTGCGTTGAGCTCCTCCCCTGTCATCGTGTCGGCGCCCTCGAATCCCCGCCGCCGGGCCACGTCCCGCTTGACCTCGAAAAGGCGGTGCTCGAATTCGTGGTGCTCCAGTCCCATCACCACGTCGCCGAACATCTGGATGAACCGTCGATAGGCGTCCCACGCGAACCGGGGGTTGTCGGTCTTGGCGATCAGGGCTTGCAGGCTGTCGGGGTTCAGGCCGAGGTTTAGCACCGTGTCCATCATCCCCGGCATGGACATCGCCGCGCCCGATCGAACGGAGACCAGCAGCGGGTTGTCCGATCCGCCCAGCTGCTTACCGGTCAGGGCCTCGAGCTTGGCCACGTTCTGGTTGACCTGCTCGGTCAGGCCGTCGGGCCATGCCTTGCCCGTCTGGCTGAAGGCGTGGCAGGCCTCGGTCGATATGGTGAATCCGGGCGGCACGGGCAGGCCGATGTTGGTCATCTCGGCCAGGTTCGCCCCCTTGCCGCCGAGCAGCTCCTTCATGTCGGCCTTGCCTTCCGCCTTGCCGCCACCAAAGAAGTACACGTATTTCGTCTTAGCCATCGAGCAGATCTCCTTCGCGGTTCTTCCTGGCCCCCCGGTGGAATGTGCCACCCGCTGCGTTCCGGCCACGCCAATCGACGCTGGTGGGAACGATCCTTATACGGCCCGGGCGTTTCGATGTCAACGGTGGCTCTGCCGTACATCCCTCGCCCCAATCGGGATTGCGGAATCGCGAAACGCCTACTTGCAGTCCGGCGGCCCGCGGGCTAAACTAAAGGGCTTGTATCACCATGGAGCAAGGAACCTGCGATGCCCAAACAGAAGACCCACAAGGGGCTGCTCAAACGCGTCAAGGTTACGGCCAAGGGCAAGGTGCTGCGCAAGCGGACGTTCGGCGGCCACCTGATGAGCGGCAAGAGCGGCAAGCGTCGGCGGCGGATTCGCAAGATGGTCGTTCTGGGCAAGGCCGACACGAGGCGAACGCTGGAGAAGCTTGGATAGTACAAGGAGTTAGCCATGCCCCGGGCACGGAAAGGTGCGGCCCGACGTCGAAGCAAGAAGCGGATCTTCCAGCGCGCCAAGGGATACCGAAGCGGCAGGAGCAAGCAGTGGCGGACGGCTCAGGAGGCGGTGATCCGCGCGGGCGCAACCGCCCTGATCGGTCGACGTCAGAAGAAACGGGACTTCCGCTCGTTGTGGATCACGCGTGTCTCGGCCGCGTGCAGTCAGCGCGGGCTCAACTACAGCCGGTTCATGTGCGGGCTGAAGAACGCCAACGTCGCCCTGAACCGCAAGATGCTCAGTGAACTGGCCATCAACGATCCGGAGGCCTTCGACGCCGTCGTCGAACTGGCCCGGCAGAATGCCGAGCAAGCCGCCTGATCGCCCGGGCGTGACCTCGCGCCCGCCGTGCCGCGCTCGGTTCCCAGCGGATCCGGTGATCCAGCATGTCTGCCAAGGACTCCCCTCGCTCAGGACCGCATCAAGCTGCCGATCGTCGCAACATCAACAGGGTCCGCGCCGCCGGCGCCGCAACGATTGCGTCCGGCGGGTTGGCCATCCTCGGCGTTGTCCTGGCGGTGACCGTGGCCGGCGCGCCGATGAACGATCTGACAATCTGGGTCGCGTTGGCGATCGGCGTGTTGCTCTGCGGTCTCGGCCTGACGACACTCCGCATTCGCGCGTGGTCGTTGTGGGCGACGGCGGCCGTGATGGCCGTCTGGTTGGGCGGGCAGCTGTGGGTGGCCCAGGTCGGCGACGACCCGCAAGGCGCGACGGTGTCGGTCTTCTCCTTGATCGTTCCCTTGGTCGTCCTGGTGATCAACGTGCTGGCTATCGGGGCGATCCGTCGCCTTCGGATAAGACCGTGACGACGCGCCGCCCTCGAGCGATCCTGACCTACTCGTAGCGCGTCATCTCGCCGCGATTGAGCCGGTCCAAGAAGCGCACCAAACCGTACTGAGACGTCGTGTGAGGAACCGCCACGCCCGCGTCGTGGGCCTGTCGGACGGGCTCTCCGAGGATGGCGTCCACTTCCAGAGGTCGCTTCCGCTCGAAATCGATTTGCATGCTCGTTCGGTAGTGCCCCATCGTCTCGGTGTTGGCGAACATCTTGGCGATGAGGGGGGGCCCATCGATTCGACAGCCAAGGGCGTTGCCCGCCTCGATGGTCTCGACCATCAGGGCACGGGTCAAGTCGCGAAGGCCCTCGTCATCGAGGATCCGCCGCGTGCTGATCCCGCCCGCGGTCACGCTCAACGAGTTGAAGGGGATGTTCCAGACGAGCTTCTCCCAGCGGGCCTGCTTGAGCGAGTCGAGGGGATGGGTCTCGATGCCGGCCTCGTCGAAGATGGCGGCGACGCGCGTCACCTCCGCGGGATCGTCGAGCAGATGTCCGAACGCCACCCGGCCGTAATCCAGATGGTGAATGTGGCCCGGCTCGCCCCGGTTGCAGCAGATAAAGGCCAAGCCCCCCAGGACCCGCCGCGCGTCGAACGAGTCGGCCAATCGCTCCTCGACGCCGAGCCCGTTCATCATCGCCAGGATCCGTGTGTCGGGGCCGAGGCACGGCCGGATGAGGCTCTCAGCCACGTCCAAAGCCGTCGTCTTGAGCGAGCAGATGACCAGATCGACCGGCCCGATGTCGTCGCTTCGCGGGTGGCACTGGACCGATTCGAGACGGAAGTCCCCGTCGCAGCTGTGGATGATCAGCCCGCCGTCGCGGACGGCCCGATAGTCGCTGCGCATCAGGAAGTGCACGTCGTGCCCCGCGCGAACCAGCCGCGCCCCGTAGAAACACCCCACCGCGCCACTGCCGATGACGGCAATCCGCATGGCTTCCCAACGCCCCGAGCGATCGATGATGGATCGACGCCCGTCTCAAGGTCGACGCGAATCGAGACCAGGATGATCGATCACACATGTTAGCGAAACGCGCTCGTACTGGGAACCCGCTTCGAAATGGCCAGCCGGCCAGCGGGAAGGGCGTCTGCATGAAGGAGCAGGAGCGCGCAGACTCTACGCGCGCTTGCGGGATGCCTGGATGCGTCCCGAAACGCATTGCCGAAACAAAAGCAGGGGGCGAGGGCCCCTGCAGTCTCTGGGCCGAATCAGGCGGCCCGATTTCGACGGCGGTAGAGACTCAATCCGCCACCCACGGCTAGCAGCACCAGCGTTGTGGGCTCGGGGACCTGCCCGATATAACCGTCGATCTTGAATTCCACCTCCAGCTCGACGTAATCCACGTCTCCGCCGGTTTCAATGGCAGCCATGAGGAACGCCAGCTCATACGGGCTGTCGGTCTCGATCTCCCCACTGTGGCCGATGATGTCCCAGCCGGGATGGCCGGTCCCGCCCACGTTGGAGTTGTAGACCAAGTCGCCAGGATCCAACGTGGAACCCAACTGTGTGCAGGTCCCGTCGCCATCGTCGATGAAGCCGTCCTGCAGCAGTGGTTGGCTTTCTTGTGTGTAGTTGCTCTGTGCGATGAGATCGACTTCCAGTGCCATGTCTGCTTCGGTCATGTCTCCATCGAGCCAGCCCCAGTAATACCAATGGCAATAGTAGGGAATGTACCACCCGTGTGTAGGTACCCATGTGTTATACCACCACAGGCGCGGCACCCAGTACCGATAGTGCCAGCCTGACCCGGCACGAGCGTAGGCCGTTGCATAGCTGGGGGACCCGCTGGTCTGAGCGACCGACCGGGCATACCCCCCGCGGTTCCACCATCCCCAGCCGGCGTTGTACGCGTACGCCCACGCATCGGCCGTCCGGCCGGAGGCCGAGGAGTGGGATTCCGCATAAGCACCATGCCATCCATAGTCGTAGTCCCAGTCCGGTCCCGGATAGGTATTGGTGTAGGTCCGCGCATAGCAGGACGTTCCCCACCAGCCCCACCCCCAGCCATACCACGACGGTGAATAGTCCCACGAGACTGCGGTCCCCCCGTTCCAGGATGTGGCGGTTGCGGTGGCATAGCCCCCGTACCAGTTGTACCAACCATACCCATAGGTCGTGCCCGAGCAGGCGACCAGAAACACAACGCTCACTAGGATTGTCTTACCGGCTCGCATTACCTTCCTCCTCTCTGTTGCCTCGAATCCATCTCCCACGAAAAGCCCTGTCGTCGGCAATAGCCAACATGGGCTGTCGGACAGCGCCCCCCGTCTACCTAGTCCTGTCATCGATACCAGCCTCGAGTGCCTATCCGGATCGAATCAAGGAGTCCCCACGGTCCTTCCCATCTCGCGCAATCCGCGCCGCTCTCAGGGAAGATCTCCCTCGGCCCGCGGTCTTTGTTCCCGAGCAGATCCGACTTCCTCGGGGGGCTGCGCGACCTGTTGGGGATTTCCAGACCCACGTACAGCCGCCCTCCTCACTTGCCAGTACAGTCACGCATAGCGTCAGGACGGTTCTCCGGAGAACCGTCTCAGCGCCAGGCGGGAACCCCCGGTCATCGCGAGATACGTTCCCTTCCTCATGTCTGGATCGGAAGCTCTCCGAAAGCGCCGCTCCTTAGGTGATACAACGAATTAGGAGATATGACTTTCTCCACTCCCACTTCAAACAGGAGAAATGTGTTTCTACAAGAATGGTGTGAGGAACTGCCAAATTCCAGACAGAACCCGTCATTCAATAGTACACAGGATACAACATTTTTACAGCATCGTCAAAAATCCACGTAAATGGCGAACGATCGCATTACGACAAATTTAAACGGAATCCCTCTGCTACTCTTGGTCGATACTTTTATATAATATGTTGGATGATTTAGAGGACTGAATTCAGGTGTGGCCTATGTCGCAGGGGCACAAGTGGCTCTGGCATCGTGACCACCATGTCCCGAGGATGCCGGAGAATGGTCCCCAGAGGAGTGATCCACCACCCAGCCCATACAAGGTGAGAACATCGCCATGAGCACCCGTTCAGCGAGCTAGTTGGCGGACAGCGCCAAGATCTCGTTGACGTCGGGCGTCTCCCACGAGATGACTACGAGACTGTCCGTCTCGCGGAGGGCCGACTCTTGGCCCTTGCGGGGGTTGAGCTGGACGTGCTTGTCCGCCATGACGCCGATCAGGATGGCCGGACGCTCGGTCTCGTGCGACCGGGCGATCCGCTCGGCCGCCTCGGTGAAGCTCTTGCCCACCAGCTCGGTGGGGGTGGGCACGACGTAGACCTCGTTGGTGTCCTCCGACGTGGTGAGCAGCTTTTGGAAGACCTCGGTGACGCCCGGATGCATCGCCGACTGGGCCAGCACGCGCAGCCCCAGCTCCCCAGCTGAGACGATCTCGTCGGCTCCCGCGCGCTCGAGATGCTCTTGCCCGTCGGGCGAGACGCCCTCGACGGCAACGTGTGGCCGACGGCCCTGGTCGCAGGCGCTCTGTATGGCCATGCAGATCAGGATGCTCTTGGCGTCGGCCAGGTGGCCTTGCGACGGGTCCGCCAGCACAATCACGCTGAACGCGTCGCGCACGTTCGCCCGATTCAGGATGATCTCATTGGCCGGGTCGCCCTTGATCGTGTAGACGTCCTCGAACTCGCGGAAATCGTCCCGGTCGGGCAGGACGACGGCGTCGGTGTCTTCGGTGATGATGACGATCGGTCGCAGGACGCGAACGACGGGCGAGTGGAGTTCTCGGATGATCTGCAACCCCTTGTCGTTCCAATTGCAGATGACGATGTGGTTGTTCATGCTGCTTCGGCCCATGTCGTACCTCCTTAGCCGGCGGGAGACGACCACCGCCGCGACCGTGGCCGTGAACGTCGCCACGATACCCACACCCAAGATCATCAGGACGGCCACCAGCACCTTGCCGACGGGGGACGCGGGTGCGTCGGTGTCCAACCCGCTGAACAGGAAGACCCAGATGCTCCACAGCGCCGACCGGAAGCTCTCGTAGGCTTCCTGGCGCTGGCCGTGTTGGTCCACGTAGTTCCGCTCCGCCAACCAGACGCCGAACGCGCCCAACAGCCACAGCGCCACCATGATGATGACGATGCGGGCGAACTCGTGTCGCCGCACCATCCGTCGGAACCACAGGAATCCCCGGCGCATGCAGCCTCCACGTGGCGAGCTTCGTCCCGAATGGCGTCGGTCAAGCGTCGACGGGTTGGATTTTGGGGCAACCGAAGGGGCGCGGCAAGGGGGAGGCAAGGCGTTCTACCCGCCTCGTCGAAGCTGTTCGGCCGTTGGGATGCTGTCCAGCCTGGTCTTGAGTTCCTTGAAGAGCTCGTCGATGCCGACAAGGACCTGGCGGAGCTCGGACGAGGCGTCGCGGCGCAGCTCCGGGGAGTCCGCGTCGCGGACCTGGGCTTCGAGGCGCCTGATCTCGTCGCCGCGAGAGCTGCGATAGGCCTGGGCCTGTTCCTGGAGGTCCTGAAGGATGGCGTAGGCACTGGCCTGCTGGGCCTTGTCCAAGCCATAGCGGACACAGAACTGGCGGACGTAGTTCACCCAGGCCGTCTCGTCTGGCAAGGACGACTCCTCCCGGGTCACCGTGGTCTTGGCCGTGGGGCGCTTCTCGCCGAACCGCATCGGGCCGGGGGACCGGGCGGTCGGGGGCTTGGGCGTGGAGGGAGCGGGTGGCGCCGGGCGCGCATGGGCGGATTCGGTCGGGGGTCTTCCCGCATCCAGCCTGGCCTGCAGGGCGACGTGAACGGGGTCGTTCTCCAGGCCCGACATCCGAGGCGTCCATTCCCCTCGCTCCATGGTCCGCAGCGCGCCGTAGGCTTCCTTCGCTCGTTTGCCGACGATGGTCAGATCCTCGCGGACCTTCGCCTGCTGCTCTGGCGTTAGGTGCTCCTTGGAGAACCGCGTGATCTCCTGTCCTGACTTGGCGTACCACCTTTCAGCGACCGGACGGACGACCTTGGCCCACTTGGCCACCTGCTCGGGCGTGAACGGCTTGTTGGCCAGACGTGTGTCGAGGGCTTCCCGAACCACGGGCAGCAGCGTCTCGGCATTCTCCATGAAGAACTGGAACGCGTTCTGGACGAACTTGCCCCGCAGCTTCTTGACCTGCTCGTCATTCAGGCCGTAGCGCTGCTGGATCATGTCCGAGGCGATCTTCATGCGGCCGTTGAAGTCCCACGGCGGCCGCCTGCTGACCTCCAGGGCCATCCGCTTACCGAACTGATCGAGCTCGGTGTTCCAGTTGTTCTGGGCGTAAAGGGACTCAATGGACTGCTGGATCAACTGGGCATGCTGCGACCAGGGCCCGGATTTGTAGAGCTTGCTGGCGATGGCGTTGGCTTCGGAGAACAGGGCTTGGCGCTTCGAGGCGCTGGGAGCCCGGCGCGACGTCGGACGCCGGCGCGAAACGCGGGGCGATCGTCCGCGTTTGAAGCGACTGGGGTCGGGTTTCCGGAGGCTTGGGGTTCTCCTGACCTGGGCCCAGCCCGGTGCGGTCAGACCGGAGACCAGAACGAGCGCTGCAACTACGTGCCTGATTCTCATGGAATGGAGTCTCGCTAACGGGGCCAGCACCCTTCCATACCCTAGTCGCTTCTTACCCCAGGCTCCAGTAACCACTTGGTGGTGCTTCGGTTCGGGGCGGCTCGGACGGTCCGACCCCGCTACTGATTCTAGACCCACAGGCCCGCCCAGACCATGAGGGAGGCCGGATTTCTGCTCCGATGCCCCAGGACGCCCAGCCACACCGACGTTGCCCCGCCAGCAACCTGGTCGGTAACCGGTCGCGTTCCTCAGCCGCGTTCAGCGAGATAGGATCTGGCCCGGCTCTGCTGACCTTCGTCAGCTACGTTCGCCATCGCCGGCCGGGCCTGACCACGCGCCCTGCCGGCGGCACCCGTCGCCTGAGCCCGATAACCCCATGATGTTACCAAGGCTTCGGCCGGATGACCAGTCCCAATCAGACTGAAAGCCAACCGTCACGGAGTCCCGAACGCAGGCCCCGCCCGGCGGCGCGAGCCACGTCCTCCGATTCCGCTTGATTTGGCTGGCCGTCCGCTTAGGCTGATCGGCCAACCCCAGAGACCCCAGAGCAGATGACCAGGAGGCCATCCATGAATCCTACGATCCCATTCGTCCTCATCGTGCTGCTGCCCTTGTCGGCCGGGGAGACGTCCGCGCCACCGACCACGGCACCCGCGTCCAACGAGGACGAGCCCAACGTCAAGTCCGGCGAACGCCCCTACGAACTGGACTGGGCGGGACGGACCTGGCCCAACCATCCGTCGCTGGTTGGGTTCGAAGATCTTTCCGGCTGGCGGGTCCGTTGCCGGGACGGAGCCCGGGCCAAGCTGTATCGATCGCGGCAGGAGATCATCTTCGGGCAGTACACCGCCAAGGTGGTCTACACCGGCACGTCGGTTCGCAGCGCGTTTGTGATCGAGCCACCGGAACCCATCGAGATTCCAGGCAAGTTCACGGCCATCAACCTGTGGGTCCGCGGCAACAACTGGGGCTGGATCAATCCACCCAAGACCGCGCGGACGAGCGTCCGCATCCTGGTCCGCGACGCCAAGGACGAGCAGTACGCCATTCCCATCGGGACGGTCAACTTCGACTACTGGTTCCTGATGCACCGCACGATGGTCAGCCCGACCGGCCAGACGCGGATGTATCATCCCACGGGCGCGAAGTCCGACCAGGTCATCGACACCCCGGCGCGGTTCGTAGGCATTGAGGTATCCGGCTGCTCCAACGGTGAGCCGGCCAGGCTCTTCTTCGATGCGCTGAGCTTCTACGAGATCCAGTACAAGCCGCTCAAGTTCGCCTCCCAGCCGGACAAGCTGCCCTGGCCGACCACACCCGATACGATCCTGCCGACGTTCAACCATGCGGTCCGCAACGAGGTGAAGCGCATCGACGGGGGATACCGGCTGACGGCCAGTGATCCGATGGAAACCGTTACCTACTCCTACGCACCGACGACGGGCTTGCTGAGCGACATCACGGTCGAGGCCGGTGGCCTGCGGTTCTGGCCGTGCTGGAAGGGGAGCCTCCGGTTTGACCTCGGCGGCCGGTTGGTTCGGCCCTGGTCCAAGAACGCCAAGGTGAAGCTCCTCTATCACGCCAAGGAGGGGCAGCGCGTCGTCGCGGACTGGCAGATCACCAGCGGCGAGACGTCGGCGCGATACCGCTACGAGCTTCGGATCAAGGGCAAGTCCCTGATCGTCGACGTCACCGCCAAGGGCGGCACGGCGACGCGATTGGACATCGGTCTGGCCAAGGGTTTGCAGGCCCCCAAGGCGATCTACATTCCCTATCTGACCTACGGCGGGGATTGGCCGAAGGTGGTCTGTTCGGCCGGACAGGACCGTCCCGTCTTCTTGCTGTCGCTCATCGACTACTACAACTCCGATGCGTCCGTGCTGTTCGGCGCGCCGCGGCTCAGGGGGGAGGGCTGTGTGGCCTACGCCGGCGGCTCGGAGTACCGACCGAAGACGGATGGCAAGCGGAACGACCTCCGCGAACGGCTGTTTGTCAACGTCAGCCGCGACGCGCACGAGGTTCTGCCCAACATCCCGAACCCCAAGTGTGACACGGGCCACATCGCCCGCCAGTACGTGTGGCGGAACATCGGATCGCCCCAGCGGGAGATGTTGGCCAAGTACAAGGCGTACGGGATCGACCAGTTCATCGCTTGTCACCACGAGGTCGGCTGGCGGGACGCGGGCGAGAGCTTCACGATGCGCCTGCGGGCCGCGCCGCGGATCGGAGACAAAGGCCTGGCCGACTACAGCGAATGGCTTCGTGGGCTGGGTTACCGGTTCGGGACCTACACCAACTACGTCGACTTCGCGCCCGTCAACTCCAATTGGAACGAGGACGACGTCTGCCTGAACCCGGACGGCACGTGGCAGACGGCCTGGCCGCGATGCTATGCGCTCAAGCCGCTGCGCGCCGTCGAGAAAGAGGCCTACTACGCACCGCGGATCCACGAGAAGTTCGGCACGAACGCCCAGTACTGCGACGTCCACACGGCCTACATCCCGTGGGGGCGGACCGACTACGACGCGCGCACACCGGGTGCGGGCATGTTCCGTACGCAGTTCAACGCCTTCGCACGACTGCTGCACAACGAGAGCATCGCCCACCACGGACCGGTCTTCAGCGAAGGCTGCCATCAGTGGTTCTACGCCGGCATCGTCGACGGCAACTACGGCCAGATGATCCCCCACAACCAGGGCCATCGGACCGAGCCCGTCGTCGACTTCGAGCTGCTCAAGACGCACCCCCTGTGCACCGATTTCGGCATGGGTGCGCCGAACATGTACTACCCCCGACACGGCGGCGCGTGGACCCAGGACCACACGCGGCTGAGCCCGTACTTCGACAAGTTCCACGTCAGCACGATCGCGTTTGGCCACATCGGCTATCTGGCGTGCGAGTGGGGATTCGACGGGACACTCAAGTCCTACTACCTGTTGCAGGCGTTGCAGCAGCGGTACGCGATGGTGCCGGTCGAACAGATCCGCTACTTCGACGGCAAACAGTTGGTCGATACGTCAACGGCGCTGCTGACCGATGCGTACAAACGGCGACAGATCCACGTGCGGTACAGCAACGGGTTGGATGTGTGGTGTAACCTGAGTCCGGAGCATTGCTGCCGGGTGCGCGTCGCGGACCGGGACTATACCATGCCGTCATATGCGTTCGTCGCGCACAAACCAGGCGACCTTCTGGCTTACTCGGCGGTCGTGGACGGCCATCGACACGAGCTGGTTCGCTGCAAGGACTACCTGTATGTCGACACACGCGGCCAGGTCGTCCGCACACCCGTCATCACCGCACGCGGCACAGTTGCGGTAAAGCGTACGCCCCGCGGGGTCTTCTGGATCATTCCAGCTACGCAGTGTGAGGAGGTTACGATCGCGACGGCGTGGCTCGACGTCGCGCGCCCGGCGACATGGTCGGCCACCGCCCACGACCAGGCCGGCAAGCAGATCGGTGCGTGCGAAGTCCGAGAAGGCCCTGGCGAGGTCACCGTCATGCCCGTCAAGGGTGCAGTCAAGTATCGACTCGAGCCCCGCGCGACGAGCATGGCTCGGCTGAGCTGGAAGATCGACACGTCCAGACGGGAGCTGATCCAAGGGGCCTCCCTGCCGGTTGCCGTTCAAGTCGAACACACGGCTGCGATCTCGTTTGCCTCCCTTCGCCTCGCGGCGGAGTGCGTCTCGCCGGGGACATCGCCAGTATCCCTCGCCTCGTCGCCCCTGTCGCCCGAGGGGGCCGCTCGCGTCGAGCTCCGGCTTCCAAGCGACCAGAAGCCCTACACGCGGTGCTGGTATCGGCTCGCGCTGCTGCGCCGCGACGGCGGTCGGAGTTCTGGACGGTGGATCGACGTCACGGCCGTGCCCGCCTTCGACGTGGCGCTTGTACCCGTCAGTCGCCCCTATCAGCCGGGTCAACCCATGACGCTCTCCGCAACGCTGAGGAGCCACCTGTCTGAGGCCGGCGATGCGATCGTCACGCTGACCGCGCCGTCCGCCTGGCGGGCCGAGCCGGCCAAGCGGACGGTCCGGCTGGCACCGGCTGAGTCGCAGACGTTGTCGTGGGAACTGCAACTTCCCGCCCATCCCGTGGTCGAGCCCGTGACGCTCCGCGTCCAGCAAGGCCGGCGTGCGAACCAGATCAAGCGATACCTCAAGACGCAACCCACCGACTGGATTGCCGCTGACCTCACGAAGATCACGATGACGACCGGTGAATGCCTCCGCGGCGAGGCCGAGCGGACGAGTGATACGCAGCTGACCGGGTCGCTCATCCACGTTTCGGAGGATCGTGTGGGACGCGAGCGGATGCCGACGATCTTCATGCATCCGCCGTACAAGACCGGCGTGGGGTATGCCTTTGCGAGCATCCCGGTCAAGCTGCCCGACGGCAAACCGCAACTGGCGTTCGCCCTGGGGTTCCGGGAGGGCTCGACCACGCAGGACGGCTGTCTGTTCAAGGTGATCGTCATCGGCGGCAAGCAGGAGCGTGAGGTCTTCGCCAAGCAGTACGCCACCCTCGAGAAGTGGTCGCACCACAAGGTGGACCTATCGTCGTTTGACGGCAAGGCCGTCACGCTCAAACTCATCGCCGACGTCGGGCCGGCCGACAACTCCTACTCCGACTGGGCCTGCTGGGGCCAGCCGCGCGTGACGCTGGGCGAAGACGTCATGGCGGTCGAGATCCACGAGACCCAACCCGCGCCGGCGTTTCTGCCGCCGCCCGAGCCGCTCGAGAACCTGACGGCTGCCGACCTGTCGCGGATCGCCTCGGCCAAGATCACGCTGGAGACCGCCGGCGTGAACGGCGGCAAGCACACCTCCTACCTCTACCTGAACGGCGTGAAGATCGGCGCGACGCCTTTGTCCAAGCACGACGACAAGTGGACGCCTGGCAGCGTCGATGTCCCGCCGCCCGTGCTCAAGACGATCGGCCCGACGAACCGGCTGATCATCAAGAACCCCGGCTGCGACTTCATGAAGGTCCGCAAGCTCTGTCTGCGTTTCGCGCTGAAGGACGGTCGCCGCGGCTCGTCCTGGGTCGACGTCGGTCCCTACACCAGCGCCAACCACTGGCCCTACGCCGAAGGCAAGAGCGTCCCCGTCGGCGCCGACCTGCCCAAGGTGCGGTTGACTATCTCACTGGAGTGATCCTGGTGGATCATCCGCGGACGGCATCTTCAACGATGCCTCGGACCGAGTCCCAGTGCTCTTCGGGGACGTAGCAGAACTGCTGACGCTCGACCCTCCCGGTCACTGCCTTGAGGCGCTCCATTCCGGGGAGAGAGCTGATCTCTCGGATTCCATCGTCCCGTTCAACCAGGGTCGACGTCGTCGCGGTCTGCTCCTCTGTTGCTCTTTCGGGATGGTAGTAGTCGTAGGTTTGTGCGATGGGAGCGCTTTCGCGGAAGCAGTACCTGGGATCTAAGCCCAGTTGGGTGAGCGTGTCCTGAA
The DNA here is from genome assembly GCA_964390905.1 of uncultured Planctomycetales bacterium. Lineage (GTDB taxonomy): Bacteria > Planctomycetota > Phycisphaerae > UBA1845 > JAFGLZ01 > JAFGLZ01. The sequence goes on from CAYMLO010000086.1 coordinate 41,936, forward strand.
TCCGCTCGTACGGCTGGTGACTCCTACGAGGTCCGAAGTCCCCCAATCCTTGTGCGCTCACTGGCTTGAATCCCCTGCGACCGAGGAATCGCTGAGACAAATCCGCCAGGACTTGATCTCCGTGATCCTGGCACTGGGCGAAGTGCGAAAGCGACACTGCGTCATCCAGCATCAAGAACCCGTCGAGCGCAAGCTCTTCCTGGCGGAGGAAACGGAGCATGGGACGACTCGTGAGGCCCCGGCAGACGAAAGGGCCGGAAAACAGATAGGCCGTCCCTAAACCACCGCGCCAGATCTCGACTTTACCCTTCTTCTGTCGGACACGCTGCTGCCGCAGAAGGTGCGTCAAGACACACCCTACTTCCGGCCTACCCAATCGCTGCCTTCAGCCGCTCGAGGTTCTGGCGGACCTTCTTGACCACCCCCTCCTGATCCGCCAACGGCGTGACGTCCACCTCCATGATGTGGAAGAGGGGAAGGCTCAGCAGCAACAGGTTCAGCTCATCGTTGGAGGCGGCGTCCGCGATGAACACGTTCGCCTTCCTGCCGACGGCCATCCCGCCCGCCAGGATCTTGCCCTCCTTCCGCAGGGCCACCAGAGCCTCGCCGAGTGCAATCACCTGTTCCACATGCTGGACCAGGTCCTGACCCGCGGTCGGGATCTTGTCCTCGAGTGCTTCCATGGTCACGAGATACTGCATCTGTATACCTCCTTATCGAAGTTGGTTTCGGGCAGTAGGGTGGTCCTCCGGACCCACCTTCTGGTGTTGCGCACGCCGAAGGAAAAGGTGGGTCGGAAACGACCCACCCTACTTGAAGCGCTCGAGGATCTCGCGGTGTCGTGCCTGCCGCTCCTCGAAGTTCTCCAGCGGCGTGACGTCAACCTTCATCTGCGTCCACGAGGGAAGGGTCATGAGCAGCTTCGTCACTTCCTCGTTGGAGGGGGCCTCCAGGATGAGCACCGTCCCCCTGCGTCCGGCCATATCCCCGCCGGCCAGGATCTTCTTGTCCGCCTCCAGCTTCATCAGCGCCTCGTGCGTGGGGATGATCCTCTGCTTGAGATGCTCAACCAGCTCCTCAGGCGAAGCCGCCGGCGGCGTCCCGATCAACTCCATCGTGACCAGATACTTCATTGACCTACCTCCCTTCCCGTGGTTTCGAACGCATCCTCCCAACCCATGTCACGACCAGCTCGCGCATGATACCGCAAACCCAACATGGCCGTGCGCGAATTCCGCGCCACCGTGGCACGGGCGTCCCGCCCGTGACGGTCCATGGGCGAGATGCCACCCGTGCGGTTCCTTCGGCCCCGCACCCAGGAGAAGGTGCGTCAAGACGCGCCCTGCGCGATTGCAGCGCCCGGTTGGCGCATGGGGGATCAGACCGATTCTCCCATGGCGCTCAGAGTGGCCTTGATCTCCGTGATTCTCTCAGCCTTGAAGTCCTTCAGGACTAGCATGATGATCAGGCCGAAGCATACGAAAAGCCCTACGAGCGCCCAGGCCGGGTTTCGCCCTTTGTACTTGGCTACGTATACCAGCCCTACCCCGAAGAGTGCGGTGGCGAGGATCCATGTGAGAGCCAGCATCTCCGGCCTGGGATCGGACATGAAATGAGCGAGTAGCATGAGGGAGAAGCCCGGAATGCCGAATAGGAAGCCCAGGGCATTGTTGCGTTTGCGTTCCTGCTCGATCTCCTGGAGCTCCCCCCGTAGTCGGGCGGGGTCCGGCCTATGCCCCTGCGCAGGGCCTGCTGAAGGAGCCAGGTACCCGCGGCAGTGCTTGCATTTCTTGGCGGCGGCCAGAATCTCCTCGCCGCAGAAGGGACAGGGCTTGGTATCTCGCTGCGACGGTGTCCCGGTTCCCACAGCTTGGTCTACCGGCTCTGCTCGCGGGAGTGAAGGAGCGATTGGCACACTGCTCGGAACGGTGAGAAGGCGTCCGCAGTTTGGGCATTTGACTTGTCTTCCGGCATGTTCGTCCTTCGCGCGATAGGACTTGCCACAACCGTCGCATTTGACGTTGACTGACATCGTGTTGCTCCGGAGCCCAGCGAAGTGGGCTCGGTGGGCCCATCACTCCGAGGCCCAATATGAGGTATGTCTCGAAACGACCTGTGTCCTCGCTGTCTCCCATCCCCTTACAGGCGTGGACCATACTGCCTGTCCGCGCAAGCGGGGACTTCGCCCGGGGCTACTCTCCAACCGGGGTCTCGCTGCTCGACTGCAGCGCCTGAGCGGCTTCGTGCTTGGCGTCCAGCCGGGACGAGAGATAGTACCCGTACGACACGATTGGCCCGAGCAAGACGTGCCCAAGAACGATGGCAACGCGGTTCTCCTCCTTGACATTCTTGATGCCGTGGATGAGTGTCTGAAAC
>CAYMLO010000087.1:0-43332 GCA_964390905.1 uncultured Planctomycetales bacterium
AGATCTTCCGGTCACATCAACGGCGTGCTTCGCGCCCCTCGGCGTTCGGTCGATGCGCAAGGCGCTGTCGCACATGAGTTGAGGGAAGGGAGGAATCCAACGATGAAGGCGAGTCTTGGGTGGGGTGTGGGGTTGGTCGTTGTGCTGATGCTCGCGGCACCCGCGCTGGCGGTGGACGTCGTCACGGTGCCCGTGGGAAACCCGGGCAACGCCGGGGAATGGTCGGGCGAGAGCTACGGCGGGGGAGTACACCGACTTCTTGAACGCCGTTGCCGACACCGACACGTACGGCCTCTACAACACGTCCATGTGGTCGTCGAGCTACGGATGCAAGATAGAGCGGACGGGCTCGTCGGGGAGTTACAGCTACAGCGTCGCGTCGGACTGGGCCGACCGGCCGGTCAACTACGTGAGTTGGGGCGATGCCGCGCGGTTCTGCAACTGGCTGGAGAACGGCCAGGCGGTCGGGGCGCAGGGGCTTTCGACGACGGAGGACGGGTCGTACTACCTGAATGGTGCGACATCGGATGCGGCGCTCCTGGCGGTGACGCGAAACCCGGACGCGACGTGGGTGATTCCCAGCGAGGATGAATGGTACAAGGCGGCGTATCACAAGAACGATGGCGTGACGGGCAACTACTGGGACTACCCGACGAGCAGCCACACTGCGCCGGGCTACGTGAACAACGCGGGCAACCTGAGCGGCACGGGAAATCCCTTCGTGGAGGGCGGGATCGACCCGGGCAACTACGCCACGTATGACGGGGATGGAGGAACGGACGGCATTGGTAGTCCGTATTACCGCACGGAAGTCGGGGAGTGGGAGAACTCCGAGAGCCCGTACGACACGTTCGATCAGGGCGGGAACGTCTGGGAATGGAATGAGGCGATTCTGTACGGTTCGTTTCGCGGTCTGCGGGGGGGGTCGTTCAGCAGCATCTTCTACGACCTGCGCGCGTCGGGTCGCTACTACAGCCCCCCGTCGCGCGAGGGCGACTTCATCGGGTTCCGTGTTGCCGAGGTTCCTGAGCCGGGCACAGTGGGACTGCTCGGGCTCGGGATGCTGGCCGCACTGAGAAAGCGGCGGAAGTAACCCTTTGCCCTCTATCGCCCGCCGTCTTCCATCCGGTGGGCGATTTTCCTATGGGTCCCCGAAGGGGACGAACGTGAATAGCCGCAGGTGCAACCTGCGGAACGGTGCGTCCAACGGAGTTGCCCAACCCCGGAGGGGTTGTACAAACGCCCATCGCAAACGCGGGACGGGCGTCGCCCGGACGCGACGCGCCCATCCATACCACATGGCCATGACGCAAACGCGGGGCGCTCCCGGTCACCATGGGTCGCGCCTATGTCACGTTCGCCCAACCGCGCGGAGTCGTACGACCCCTCCGGGGTCGGATGAAATGGGGGCGTGGGTCGCACGTTTCCGTGGGTTTCACCCACGGCTTTTTACGTGGTTCCCCTTCGGGGAACGGCGATTCACCTTATGGTTCCCCTTCGGGGAACGGGCAGCGACCCAACGGCATTGACCCGCCCCGCACGCGCTATAGACTTCACGAGACCATTTCGCGGGGGTCAACGCCAACGGAGCGACAACACCCGCATGTCAACCTACACGCAGATCTGCTACCACATCGTGTTTTCGACCAAGAACCGCCAACCCGTTTTGACGCCGGCGCGACGCGAAGACCTGTTCCGGTACATCTGGGGGATCATCAACAACCACGAGGGGCACTTGTACCGCATCAACGGCGTTGAAGACCACGTCCACATCCTGTCCGACCTCCATCCGACCGTGTGTCTGGCCGATCTGGTCAAGGCCATCAAGACGGGCAGCTCCAAGTGGATCAAGGAAAACGGCATCTTCCCCGAGTTCGGACACTGGCAGGACGGATACGGAGCCTTCACCCAATCCCCCCCTGACAAGGATGCCGTCATCGAGTACATCAAGCGCCAGGAGGAACACCACAGGTGCACGTCGTTCGTCGACGAATACCGGGAACTGCTGAAGCGAGCCGGGATCGAGTTTGACGAGCGGTACTTGCTGTGACGGGAACAACCACTCGGGTTTCGAGTCGCCGGAGCCCCTGAACCACGTAGGTACGTGCGGCGAGGCCCCCGGCCAGACTTCCTTGGGTGGTCCGAGCCCAAGGGACCGAGTCGGACTCAGGGACTACCCGGTCGTCCGGCGTGTCAGCGTAGAGCGGGCAGGCGAAGAAAAAGGCCCGGCCGTGGTGAGTAGCCGCAACGGCGAAAGGCGCGGCCGGGCCGTCTTTCTGGTGCTCCGAGGTGATCGTGTCAACGCCGTGTGCTACGCTTGATCCTGCAGGCGTCTTTCGCTCGCGGTCGTCGGCGACGGACAACGTGGCCGGCGTCATCGAGACGGGCGGCATCACCCGGTAAACCTGGGCTCACCACCCATCGGCTAAGGGGGCGGCTATTCGGGGGCTTGTCCGAGCAGCGCAACGACCTCGTTGTGCAGCGCTGGAAGGCTGTGCTGGATGGCGTCCCAGACGCGGCTATCGTCAATGGCGTCGTATCCGTGGATCAGGACATTGCGAAATGCGATGATCTGAGCGGCGTCGGTGATCCTCGCTCCCGTATCGGGGTCGAGTCGGGTCAATCGGTTGAGCGCCTCGCCGATGATCTCGAAATGTCGCTCCACGGCCGGTCGCAAGAGGTCATCGCTCGTGTAGTCCTCCAGTGACTTGCCTTGTGTCTTGTCAAGGACGTAGGCCGCGGCGGTGCGGATGTCGTGCAGTAGCTTGGGGCTCTCAGGCAGCATACAGCAGCTTCCGACTGGCGTTGATGGCCTTGTTGAAGTAGGGGTTCTTGATCGCCTGGCGTTCGACGAGGTCGACCGGACATACGAACAACTGCTCGAGCTCGGCCAGGAAATCGAAGTACTGATGGAATGGGCCCATTGGCGCATCGGGCTGAAACTCGACGAGGAAGTCGAGATCCGAACGCTGCGGCTCGAACCTGCCTGCCGCCGCGGAGCCGAACAGGTCGAGGCGGGCCACGCAATACTTGCGGCAGAGGGCCTCCAACTCGGAGCGATGCTGTTCAACCAAGGGGATCATATGGCGCCGATCTCCGGCCACGTCCGCGAGCACGTCCGCGGACGGACAGTAGTATTCTGTCCCATATCCGGCCAACGGGCAAGGATGCCGGTTTGAGGTCGTTGCGGGTGGCGGGTGTGTGCAGGCCGAAATCAGGTCGGAGGCGTAGCTCGCGTCCAGGCCGTGGCGACCTGGTGACGCCTCGGCGCCCGCCGTCACGTGGGTCGAGGTCAGGCAGCGTGAGCGGATCGCAACCACCGGCCGCACGCCGGCCGGCCTTTGGAGGGTATGAAAGGCGACTCGGAGCACATACGTCGGCGATTCCGAGCTCCCGGCCGCATCGGGAAACGCTTCTGCCAGATTTCCGGGGGGGGGGCATAATGTGTCATGATTCTTCGGGAATTGGCTTGCCCCGTCGCGGTCGTGGGGGGGAAAATGGGGTCGTTTTGGGAGGAGGTGCGTTGCCAGGATGGCGGGGTGAGGAGGTCCCCTCGGAGGGAGATCTTCCGGTCACATCAACGGCGTGCTTCGCGCCCCTCGGCGTTCGGTCGATGTGTAAGGCGCTGACGCACAGACTGAGGGAAGGGAGGAATCCAGCGATGAAGGCGAGTGTTGGGTGGGGTGTGGGTGTTGTCGGCGCGGTGTGTCTGTCGTTGGCTTCGGTCGCCTCGGCGGTCAACATCGTGACGGTCCCCGTGGGCAATCCGGGCAACGCCGATGATACCGAGGGGGATGGCTACGGCGGCGTGGACTACACGTACAACATCGGCAAGTTTGAGGTGACGGCGGGGCAGTACACCGACTTCTTGAACGCCGTTGCCGACACGGACACGTACGGGCTTTACAACACGTACATGGACACGGCCAACGATCAGTTCGGCTGCAACATCAAGCGAACCGGCTCGGCGGGGAGCTACACGTACAACGTGGCTTTGGATTGGGCGGACCGACCCGTCAACTACGTCTCGTGGGGGGACGCGGCGCGGTTCTGCAACTGGCTGGAGAACGGCCAGCCGATCGGGGCGCAGGGGCTCTCGACGACGGAGGACGGCTCGTACTACCTGAACGGTGCGACTTCGAATGCGGCGCTGCTGGCGGTGACGCGCGAGGCGGACGCAACGTGGGTGATTCCCAGCGAGGACGAGTGGTACAAGGCAGCGTACTACGACGGGGCAAGTGACGTTTACTACGACTACCCGACCGGGACCGATGCGACCCCGAGCAACGACCTTGTAGGCCCCGACCCCGGCAACAACGCGACGTTCTATGACAGCGGTTACACGATCGGCAGCCCGTACTACCGCACTGAAGTCGGCGCTCACGAGAACTCCGAGAGTCCGTACGACACGTTCGACCAGGGCGGCAACGTGTGGGAATGGAACGAGGCCGTGATTGTTGGCTCGTATCGCGGCCTGCGGGGCGGGTCGGTGCTCGATGTCGACTACGACCTGCACGCGGCGGATCGCTACTACGACTTCTACCCGTCGTACGAGGACAACGTCATCGGGTTTCGGGTCGCCGAAGTCCCTGAGCCCGGTACGGTAGGGTTGCTCGGGCTCGGGATGCTGGCCGCACTGAGAAAGCGGCGGAAGTAACCCTTTGCCCTTTGACTCTACTACCCATTATCGCCCGCCCAGATCCGTCCGGCGGGCGATTCCCCTTATGGGTCCCCGAAGGGGACGAACGTGAATAGCCGCAGGTGTAACCTGCGGAACGGTGCGTCCAAAGAGATTGCCCAACCCCGGAGGGGTTGTACAAACGCCCATCGCATACACGGGACGGGCGTCGCCCGGACGCGACGCGCCCATCCATCCCCCAGATGTGCACGACGGAAACGCGGGGCGCTGCCCATCACCATCGGTCGCGCATATGTCACGTTCGCCCAACCGCGCGGATGCCTGTACGACCCCTCCGGGGTCGGATGAAATGGGGGCGCGGGTCGCACGTTTCCGTGGGTTTCACCCACGGCTATTCACGTGGTTCCCCTTCGGGGAACGGCGATTCACCTTATGGTTCCCCTTCGGGGAACGGGCAGCGACCCAACGGCATTGACCCGCCCCGCACGCGCTATAGACTTCACGAGACCATTTCGCGGGGGTCAACGCCAACGGAGCGACAACACCCGCATGTCAACCTACACGCAGATCTGCTACCACATCGTGTTTTCGACCAAGAACCGCCAACCCGTTTTGACGCCGGCGCGACGCGAAGACCTGTTCCGGTACATCTGGGGGATCATCAACAACCACGAGGGGCACTTGTACCGCATCAACGGCGTTGAAGACCACGTTCACATCCTGTGCGACCTCCATCCGACCGTGTGTCTGGCCGATCTGGTCAAGGCCATCAAGACGGGAAGCTCCAAGTGGATCAAGGAGAACGGCGTCTTCCCCGAGTTCGGACATTGGCAGGACGGATACGGCGCCTTCACCCAATCCCCCGCTGACAAGTTCGTCGACGAATACCGGGAGCTGCTGAAGCGAGCCGGGATCGAATATGACGAGCGGTACTTGTTGTGACGGGAACAACCCCATCGGGTTCCGTGTGGTCGACGGCCCTGCCTGGGCTGAACAGTTCTGGGCGCTTGGAACCACGGGTTCTAGTCCGCCTTCGGCGGACGGCACCCGTGGCTGCGGTCCTTGGGCCCCTCACGGGGCCGACGGATCGGTGCTGGTGTGCGTGCTATCTCCGCTCAACTCATGCCTCGGTTCCTTGGATGCGCCGGTCCCGGGCCAAGCCACGTCCGAGACGCTAGCGTCGTCGCTCAGGATTGAGGTAAGGTATCTGCGTTCGCCGAGGGACGGATCCGTCAACACGCCAGGAGGTACGTATGGGCTTGGGGAAGCGCGTCCGATTGAACCGTCTGTTCAGCCATCCGTCCGGGCGGCTGTGCTCGGTCGCGGTCGACCATTTCCTTGGGTACCACGAGGGGTTGCCGCCGGGTCTCCGCGACCTGCCTGCCACGCTCGACGCTATCGCGGCAGGGGGGGCCGACGCGGTCACGATGAACAAGGGCGTGGCGATCAGTTGCTGGACGCGGTTTGCGGGCCGGTTGCCGCTCATCCTCCAGAGCACCATCGGCCGGCCGGACGACACGGCCGACGAACACGTGGCCGTTCCCGAAGACGCCGTGCGGCTGGGTGCTGACGCCTTCGCGACCTGCGCGTTCGTTCGCGGCCCCAGCGAAGCGGCCCATCTGCGACGGGCGGCAGACTTCCTGCGACAGGCCGAGCCCTGGGACATGCCCGTCGTGTTGCATGTCTATCCCCGCCGGTTCTCGCCGGACGGACGCGTGGAGATCGTCCACGAGCCCGAGGAGGTCGCTTGGGCCGTCCGTTGCGGGATCGAACTGGGGGTGGACGTGATCAAGGTGCCCTACAGCGGCGATACGTCCAGCTACGGGCAAATCGTGCGGGAGTGCCCGCTCCCGATCGTGGCGGCGGGCGGACCCCAGAGCGATACGCTCGAACAGGCCCTGTCGATGGCAGCCGAGGTGGTGGCCAGCGGCGCCCGCGGGATGACCATCGGGCGCAACGTTTGGGGTTGCCCCCAGATCACACAGGCCGTCCTGGCCTTCAAGGCGGTCATCCACGAGGGGCGCTCTGCTGACGAGGCACTGAAGCAGGCCAACCTGCAGGAATGATCCCGGGGATCCCTGACGTTCACATCAAGACTGCAAGAAGCACACGGGGCAAGGAGGCGTCGAATACGGATGCGGGCGTCAGGCGTTCGGACCGATGGGAGCAACGCGGAGCACTTCTTGGACGGAGGTGATCCCCCGGGCGGCCTTGGTCAGGCCGTCGTACGTCAGCGTCTTCATGCCGCCCTGCCGGGCGGCGTCGCGGACCGCCGAGACGTCCAGCGGGTCGGTCAGGGCCTCGCGGATCCGGTCGTCCATGATCAGGATTTCGTGAATGGCGGTCCGGCCGAGGAAGCCCGTTCCGCGGCAGTGATCGCAGCCCTGCGGCTGATAGAACTCGGCATCTTCCATGCTGGCCACGATGTCGACGGCCTCGGGAGGCATCGAGTGGGCGGGCGGTTGGGCGGGCTGCTTGCACTGCGGGCAGAGCATGCGGACCAGCCGCGGCGTGATCACGCCCGCCAGCGTCGAGTTGATCAGATACGGCTCGATCCCGATGTCGATCAGTCGCCGAATGGCCCCCACGGCCGTGCCGGCATGCAGCGTCGTCAACAGCAGGTGCCCCGTCAGGGCGAGCTGAATGGACAGCTGCATTACCTCCAGATCGCGGAGCTCACCCACCATGACGACGTCCGGGTCCTGGCGCATCACGCTCCGCAGGGCCCGCGCGAACGTCCATCCGATCTGCGGCTTGACCTGGAGCTGCGCCACGCCCGGGAAGAACAGCTCGACCGGGTCCTCCACGGTCATGACGCAGCAGCGGTCCCAGTCGATCTCCTTGAGCATGCTGTACAGATGGGTCGTCTTGCCGCAGCCGGCCGGACCGTTGACGACCACGATGCCGTTGGGCAGGCGGCATAGGGCACGGACCTTTTGGATGTCTTCTGCATCAAGGCCCACCGCATCGAGTGACAGGTCTTCCAGCGACGCCCGCCCGAGCACGCGCATCACGACGCGCTCACCGTGAACGGCGGGCACGACGCTGATGCGAAGGTCGTAGGGCTTGCAGTCCATCTCGATACAGATCCGGCCGTCCTGGGACATGGCGCGTTCGGCGATGTCCAGCGAAGACATGATCTTGAGTCGGCTGATGATCCTGGCGTACAGGTCGTGCGGCGGCGGATCGACGTCGTTCAGCACGCCGTCGATCCGTAGCCGGACGCGGCCGGCGCCTTGCTCGGTCGGATCGATGTGGATGTCGCTCGCGCGGGACGCGACCGCGCTCCTGAGCAGCTCGTTGACGTACTGCTCGACCTTCCCGCCCTCGACGTCGGCGGGCGCGTTGGCGGCGAGGGATTCGCGGAGCAGGGAGGCCTGGTCGTCAGCCTCCAGGGCGTCCGCGATGCGGAAGGCCTGCTCGTCCAGCATCCCCTCTCGTTCTCCCCGTTCTGCAGCCAGGCGAACCGGGTCGGAAAAGACATCCGGGTAGTCTTGCATGCCCGTGGCCATGTCCTTTCCGTCCAGGATGGCCTTGCGAAGGGACTGGGTGGCCTCGCGGAGCTTCGGGCCCGCCGTCTCGGCCGCGACCAGATCGAGCGCTTCTAGCATCGGGACGCCCGACGAGATCAGCCGCCCGAACGCCCGCCAGTAGCGCACGGGATCGTCCCGTCCCTCGTCCGCCATGCCAGGCAGCGGCAGGCTTCCTTCCTTGAGGCCCTGCACGATGCGACGGATGATCACGTCCATCACGCCCCCGACCTCACCGGCGCGCATCATGCTACAGACACACCGTGAGAACACCGACCCCTTCTGCATCATCGCCGCCGAGAGCGTATTGCCGGCCGTCACGCCTTCGATCAGGTCATCGGCGACCGGCTCGAAGTCCGTTCCCTTGCAGGCGGACTTGACGTCCTCGAGCGCCGCCGGAAGCGTCCGACCGAGCTCGAAATCCCGTGCGATCTTCTGCCAGAACGCAAGATGGTCCTGTAGGGTCGGCGACATGGTACGCCTCCTTTCAAGGTCTGTCGGCCAGGATCCTGGCGACTTCGGTCTGAGCGCTGCTTCGGGCGTAGTCCCGTTCGCGCTGTTGGATCCAATCGATGAGCTTCTGGCGACGGACGCGGAGCTGCCCGGCCAGTTCGAACGCCGGCAGCTCCGGGACGAGCTGCCCTAGCTCCTCCGGGCTGATCCTGAGAAAGTCAGCCACGTCTTCCAGCGTCATGATCTCGAGGGTCTGTGCGCCGCGGGTCACTTCGGCGAGCGCCCGCCGGGTGGCCAGGATGGCCTCGACGGACGGACGGGCGGGAGACAACTTGGCGAGTACGTCATCGGCCTTTGTCAGGGCTTGGAGTCGGCCGCTGCAACGGTTACATTGCGCGATATGCTCACGAATCTCGGCCTGCCGCGTCTCATCCAGATCGCCGCAGGCGAAGGCCGCCAGCTCCTCATACGTCACGGCACAGTTCACGATTCGTCTCCTGACAAAGCGACTCCAGCGACCGGGCGAGGTTGGCCCGCGCACGGTGCACCAACGCCTGGGCGGTTTCGACCGGCACGGCCAACACCTCGGCGATCTCGCCGTAGTCCATTCCCTCGAACGCATGCAACGCGAGCGCCTCTCGCTGCCGGTCGGGCAGCTTCGCGATGGCGGCTCGGACGATGACGACCTCGCCCAGCTCCTCCGGGGTGACGCGGAGAAGACCGGCCACCTCGTCCACGGTCGACAGCTTCGACACGCGCAGGCCGCGCGTCTCCTTGGACGGCCGAGGCCGCCCAGGCGAGGTCGCTCGTTCGGACGTCCGGGAGGTCGGCCTGCCCGCCAGAACCGCGTCGGCCTTGTTCAGCGACGACAGGCGGTTGAGGCACCTTCCGCAGTTCAGCAGGTGCTCGCGAATTCGCACTTGGCGCGTCGCGTCCAGGTCACCGGCCGAGAAGGCCGCCAGTTCCCTGTAGGTCACCTCGCAGTTCATGGCCAGACCCCTTACGACTCGACTCCTTCACGGAGTCGCCCCCAACGCTTGGGCCAGGTTCGCCCGGGCGCGATGGATCAACGTCTTGATCGTGTTGATGGGCATCTCCAGGACCTCGGCGATCTCCCGGTAGCTCATCTCCTCGAACGCGTATAGGGCGATGGATTCTCGTTGGCGCTCCGGCAACTCGGCGATGGCGGATCGGACGATCATGGTCTGCTCGTCGACCTCGAGCCGTGTCGGCGGAAGCGGCTCGGCGGAGGCGGCCTCGACGACGTCCAGCCCGCTTTCCGCCAGGGCCGCCCGCCGAACACGTTGCGCCTCCAGGCGGTTCAGACATCGATTGCGGACGATTCTCATCAGCCAGGCCCTGAATCGGCCGCGCGGTGTGTAGCTGTTCGCCGTCCGGGCCACGGCCAGAAACGTCTCCTGCAGCACCTCTTCCGAGCTGTCGCAGTTGCCCAACATGGTCCGCGCGAAGTTGTAGACCGACCCGTAGTGTCGATCGAACAGCGTATCGAACGCCTCGGCGTCTCCGTTGCGGTACATCCGGATGAGGTCGTCATCGGATACGTCGGTCATCCACGCGGCTCCGCCATGTCCGCCAGCCAACGTCCACTATAGGCACAAACAGCTCCGACGGCAGGTTTGTTTCACCCGATCTGCGACGGACCCTTCCTGAGTTCGAGACACCGCTGCTCCGGCATGGGTTCATTGAGGGGGTCGAAGTCCTCGCTCGAGCGGGGGGGGACCGTCACCGTCCTACAGCCGATCCAGGAGCTCCGTCAGGCTGCGGACCGTGTTCTCATCGGCGTCCTGTTCTGAACCGGTCCGATCGATCAGGATCGCCTCCATGCCGACACCGCGTGGGCCGACGATGTCCCATCGCGGATCGTCGCCGACGAAGAGGCATCCGTCGGCTGAGACCCCCAGTTGTTGCATGATGGATTCGAACGGCTGCCGTGCCGGTTTGCGGTAGCCCACGTCGCAGCAGAAGAGGACCGTGTCGACGGCGTCCGTCAGCCCGTGCCGATCGACCTCCTCCCGCCACAGGTCGGGCGGGCTTCCCCAGGGCGTGTTGGACAGGATGCCGGTCCGCAGACCCCGTTCGCGAATCGCCTTCAGCGTCGGCAGCGTGTCGTCGTACCGACAGGCGACGGCGAACGCCGGCTTCATGAAGTGCCGGCAAAGCTGTTCGGCCACCCCGTTGCCGAGCTCCGGCTCCGACAGCCCGAATATCCGCGCCAGCCGACCGACCAGTGGCTTGACGCGGTGATCCACCGGTTCGGGTCGCTCGGCCTCGACGCGATCGGTGAGTTCCGCCGGATCGACCCGGAACAGGCCCTGACTGCGGAGGTACGTACTGACTTCCTCGATGGCCTGCGCGAGGATGCCGGGCCATTCCGAACGTGTGAAGTAGGACACCAACGTGTTGCCCAAGTCGAAGATGACGGCTTGTTTCACCAGGTTTCTCCAGATGCACGCCGTGCGGACCCCACGTTGCTTGCCTACCAGTACAGCAGACGAACCGTGTGATGGAACGCCTTCGGCGCGGCGTTGAAGTTGTTCGCGTAGCAGTGCAGGTAGACCTTCTGCCCGGCCGGCACGAAGACGTGCGTCCCTGCCGGGAACATCTCGTACTGCGTCACGTCGCCGATGCCGCCCACCTCGCAGTAGTAGTCGCGGCCGCAGTAGCCGAAGTAGCCCTTCTGGCCTGTTGGCTCCATGCCCGTGCCGGCCTTCTCCCACCGCGTCCACGGGTTGTCGGGACGGAGCGAGAGCATGTGGCCGTTGTCGCTCCACGCGCCGCCCTGCACCCCGGTGAAATGCTCGATCCCGACGATGTGCATGTCCTCATCGGCCGTAATCTGGCTCGAGCGGCGGTCGACGGTCCGGGCTTTCACCGTGTAGGCCTCCGTGTTGATGGTGATCGACTTCAACGGCCGGTCCGCCGGGCCGCCGGCCGCGTCTCCCGGCGATGCCGCCCACAACGCCGTCACCCCAATCGCCACGCCCACCCCCGCCAAGACGACCGAATACCCCAGTGCATTCATCGCTGTCCTCCCATGTCAATCCACAGGCACGCGGAGCGCACTGCCTGAACCAGCCCGCCCTGCCAGACGGGCGTCGGGCACACGATACGCGTGCTATCCGGGCATCGCAAGACAGCTGGCTGACCGCAGTGCGCGGACGGTCACGCCTTCCTGTACTCGCGTGGTGGTTTGACGCTGCCCCCCCGGTCACGGTACGTTCGCACCCCCGTGTCATGATGCTTGTACCAAGCGAACGAAGGGACTAGCCCATGAGTGTGTTGTCGCTGAGGACGGTTGTCGCGGCTGCATCGATCGGCCAGCTGGCCGCTATCGCGGCGGCCGACGCGCCGGCAGGCCCTGGCAAGCACTCGCCTCCTGGCGGGCACTTGGCATGGGTGTATCGTGACAAGATCCGGATGGGGTGGAGTCCGTCGCGCCCGGCGGACTATGAGACAATGGCGCGGGCGGGGATGAACGCCGTCATGCCGCGGCTCGAGCTGGACGCCGTTGTCGATTACGAGCCGAGCCGGGCGAATGTGCCGTGCTCGGACCGCGACGCTCAGGTCCTCAAGTCGCTTCGCGAGACGTCGCGCAAGGCCCGCCAGGTCGGCTTGCGTTACTTCCACTGCCTGGACATCGCCGCGTCGTCGCAGACCTGGCGGATCGGGTTCAAGGGCAACCCCGCGCGGTTCAACGATGGCGATCTGCCGTCGCCGGTCGATCCGGTCTACTGGCGTCGTGCGATCGTCCAGCGCGTGCAGCGGGCGCTCGATCTACTCGACGGGGACGCGTACGTACTTGACGCGGTGATCATCGATCCGGAGATGTACGCCCTGCACGCCGCCGTGCCGGGTGCGCCCGACTACGGCCGTTACGCGTTCGAGACGTTCCTGGCCGAGACGTCCAAGCACACACCAGCCGATGTGAACACACCGGACGAACGTCGACAGTGGCTGAAGATGCAGCGGTTGGACAAGGATTACGTGACGTGGCAGCATCAACGTGTCGCCTCCCAGGCCGCTGTGCTGCGCAAGGCGGTGCACGCGCGCCATCCCGACGCGATCCTGGGCTTCATCATCTACAAGAACCGGATGTGGTTCAACGCGGTGGCCGAGGGTCTGTACGCGCCCGGCCGGCCCGTCTTTGTCGGACCCGAGACGACCTACAGCGGCGTGATGGACGACAGTTTCATCGCGTACGCCCAATCGCTGCGGCGGACCGTCAAGGTGCCGTGTCTCTTCGTGCCGGGCCTGCGGATGGGTCTGGAGGGCGGTCGCGTGCCCGAGGCGTTCCTCGAGGTCGTCCCGGGCAACCTCTACCAGCGATGCCAGCACAGCGAGGGATACTGGATCTGGTCCATCTACCGATTCGGCAAGGGGGCTCAGCAGGAACGCTTCTTCTCGGTCTTGCGTCGCGTCAACGAAGCCCTCGACCGCCAGGCGAAGACGGGCGTCATGGATCAGACGCTCAGAGCCGCTGCGCTCCCCGTCGAGCTGCCGCCTGATCTGCAGCAGCGCCTGGCGACAGCCGCCAAGCTTCGCCCCGTCATGTCGCCCCCGTCCCGCACGACAGCGCCGGTTTCGTCTCGAGCGAGGTTCACCTTCGTCGCGCCGAAGCTCCGGGGCACGCACACGCTGATGCTCTGGCCACAGCCTGGGCAGCGTCAGGACACCACGTTGACCATCCGTGCGATCAAGCTCGGAAACCTGCTGGGCGCCACCTCCGTCCGCATCTTCGGCCCGCAAGGACGGCTGCTATGGGGCGAGACCGTTCCGCCCCGTAGCACGCGCGTCATCCGCGTGCCGGCGACCCAGACGGGGCCGCACGCAGCCGTCATCTCGGCCGGCATGAACGCCTACCAGATCGTCGACGTTTCGTGTCCGGCCATGCTCTGCCAGGGCACGGCCGGCGTATCGGTGAACGCTCGCGGCCTGGCGGGTCGGTTCTACTTCCACGTCCCCTCGGGCAGGTTACACTTCACCCTCGAGGTCCGCGGTTCCCACACCGAGCACGCCGACTATGTCCTGTCCGACCCGAACGGCCGGGGGGTCAAGCACTGGAAGGCGGTGAGAAGAGCGACCACCGAGAAGATCGCGTCGGCGACGCCAGGGATCTGGTCCCTCGTGGTGGACCACGTCATCGATGACGCTGGGTTCTCACTGGTGGACTTGCCGAATCGGTTTGCATTGCGCCCCCAGGACGTCTACGACCAGTCGCGCCCGTAGGCTCAGTCCACGGGAAATTCGAACCCCTCGGGCTTGATGGCCAGCACCGAGCACGACGCTTCCTGGATGATCCGCTCGGCGGTCGTCCCCAACAGAAGGCTCCTGAGGTGCGTACGTCCTCGCGTCCCCAGGACGATGAGGTCCGCGTCGAACTCCTTCTTGCTCTCCGCGATGGCCTCAGCCGTCTCGGAGATCTCGACGAGGTGGCATTGCACATCCAGCTCGCGGGTCTCGTCCTTGAAGGGTTCCAGGAGCTTCTCGAGTCTGGCCTTGAGGTTCTGGCGGTATTGCTCCTGGTAGTCGGGGGCGGCCTGTCGCGTCGGCGCCATGTAGTGCAGGACCTTCCAGGGCGGGTAGAAGGCGTGCATCACGTGCAGTGCAGCCTTGTTCAACACGGCCACGCGAACGGCCTGCTCGACCACGCGGGTGGAAACCTCCGAGAAATCGACGCAGGCCACCACGCTGGTGAAATGCTCGGGCTGACTCTCGTGAACCAGCATGACCCGGGTGGCCGCTTTTCGGACGCATCTCGTCGCCAGCGTGCCGGCACGGACAGACCGTCCGGACGCCCCCTTCATGCCGACCGCCAGGAGATCCGCCTTCACGTCCTGTACTCGCTGCAGGATCAGTTGAAGCGGGATGCCGATCACCGCCTCCGCTTCCAGCTCGACCCCTTCGGGATCGCTCTCGACGATCAAGTCGTCGAGGCGCTGCAGCGCGGCCGCGGACACCTCTTGATGGAACTGCTCCGCGTCGACACCCAGCGCCTCGCGAAGGTCGCTGACCACCGAGTCTTCGATGACGTGGATGACGTGAAGCTTGGCCTGGTTCCGACGGGCCATGCGAATCGCCCGATCCAGGGCGACTTGGGAGAACGTCGAGAAGTCAACCCCCACGACGATGCTCTTGAGGCGTTCCATGTGAGGCCCTTTCATTGCGGGCGGCGAACGACCGGCAACGGCAACGCCTCGCTGACGGGCGCTCGGACACCCCGCGATGACCAGCGATGCTCTGGCGAGCCAACTGCGCAGATTCTATGTCGCCTGCCTGGGTCGGGCAAGGATAGACCGGCGTCCCGGGACGGTTGCGGCGTCAAGGGCGGATACGGCTCTACTGCTTGCTCGCCCTGAGGTTCTCGAACCACTCCTGCATCTCCCGCTCCTTGTCCCGGAGTTCGGGGGGGATGTCTTTGCCGTGGGCCAGCTGGGCGGTCATCCCTCCGTCGACGGTGATATTCGTGCCGGTGACGAAGCGGGCCTCCTCGGATGCCAGATAGACCGCGCAGTGGGCGATGTCTTCCGGTTGGCCGATCAGGGGCAGCGCCTGAGCGGACTTCTTTCGGGCCTCGAAGACGTCGCCGAAGCGTTCTGTGAACTCGGCCGCGCGCACTTCGCCGAACTCCCGGGCGATGCGGTCTTCCGGTTTGCCGATATGGATGGCGCCGGGAGAGATGACGTTGACGCGGATCATGAAGGGCGCGAGCTCGAGCGCCAGCCCCCGCGTGCCCGCGACCATCCCGCCCTTGCTGGCCGCATAGGCCGAGCCGGGGGGGATGGTTGCCCAGGCGTGCACCGAGGCGATGTTGATGATCGCCCCCCCGCCGGCCTTCTTCATGTGGGGCACGGCGTAGTGGGTGGCCATCCAGACCCCGCGCAGGTTCGTCGCCATCAGGCGGTCGTAGGCCTCTTCCACTTCCTCGTCGTCGATGTGATACCCCCACCAGCCGATCCCCGCGTTGTTGACCAGGATGTCGAGCGTCCCGAAGCGCTCCACTGAGAACGCCACCATCCGTTCCACGTCCTGGGTTGCGGCAACGTCGGTCACGACGGCGGCGGCCGTTCCGCCCGCGTCTTCGATCTCCCGAGCGACGCTGCTGAGTTGGCTCTCGGTCCGGGCGGCCAGAACGACCTTCGCGCCCTGGCTGGCGAACATCCGCGCGATCCCTCGCCCGATCCCACGACCGCCCCCGGTGACGATGGCAACCTTGCCCTTCAACCTCATGTTCGCTCCTCCGTGAAAGAAGCCATTCCACTTGCTGCGGCAAGCTGGCGTGCGTGCCCGCCTCCTTCTCGCATCCCACACACCGGCGAACGTTGCCCACCGGAGCGCGGATGGGGGACTTCAGATAACAGGGGCCTCGCTCGGCGTCAAGCACCCGGTCGGTCCGGGATGGGGCACATCGGACGACTTGTCCCGGCGGCGATGAGGACATACAGTCATGTCGTCAAAGCAGTCTTGTTTTCCAGGAGGAATCCCCATGAATCGATCCCACATACTTCCGTTTGCCGTGCTGGCCGCCCTGGTCGCTGCGCCCGCTACGGCGCTGGCCGATGGCGGGTCCCCCAAGAAGCTCAACGTCGTCTACTGGACCGGCGGGACGGCCCACGACTACGATGCGATGACCAAGATCTTCGTGCCCGCGCTGGCCAAGCGGCTCGACACCGACATCAAGGTGTGCCGCGACGCCAAGTTCCTGGACTCGCCGCAGGCCAAGGACCTCGACGTCATCGTGATGAACCACTGCTACGCCAAGGCCAAGGATACGCTCACCGACAAGCAGCAGCAGGCGCTTCTGGACGTGGTCCGCGGCGGGGTGGGCGTGGTGGCCGTTCACGCGTCCTACTTCTCGTTCGTCAAGTGGGAGGAGGTGCACAAGTTCTACGGCGCCGTGTTCACCACGCACGGCAGCGCGAAGGCCGTCGTCGTCGTCAGCACGGTGGACAAGAAGCACCCCATCATGAAGGACCTGGACGCGTCTTTCGAGGTCGTCAGCGAGTTGTATGAATCGACCCCGTTGGCCAAGGACTGCCACGTGCTGGCGGAGGCCTGGGACAAGGACAAGCGGAAGGCGCATCCTTCGGTGTGGACACGGATGTACGGCAAGGGCCGCGTCGTGACGATCCTGCCGGGCCACTGGCCCAAGAACTACGGCGTCCCGGCCTTCCAGAAGCTGATCGCCCGCAGTGCCCAATGGGCCGCGCACCGGCTCGGCCCGAGTGGCTGGTGCGCTGAGGCGGCCAAGCCCAAGTCGAAGTAGTCACGCACCACGAACGTTCCTGTCCTCATGCCTCGGGCTTGCCGCCGGCGGGTTTCGGGGAGGCTTTCGGTTTGGCCTTGCTCGGTGGCGCCTTCTTCGGCGGGCCCTTGATCGTGAAGTCCGCGTCGGTCAGCTGGGCATTCGGCTTCATGTCGGCGTACAGGTACATCGCATCGAGCAGCCCGTCCTTGGTCCACAGGTACGAGCCGGCGGGGATCTGAAGTTCGGCGTCGATGTAGAGGTTCTGCTTGGCATGCGGGAAATCGCGATGGTTCGGGTTGGTGATCTGGATGTGATGCGCCACCTGCCCGGTGATCTGCAGTTCGACCACGCCCTTGTACTCGATGATCTGGCCGGGGATCTTCTCCTTGCGGGCCAGGCCGATCTTGTACAACGTCCGTTCGAGCATTCGTTGCGGGCCGAAGTCCGTGATCGGGTTCTTGGCCTTGTGGAACAGGAGGCTCCAACTGACCGGGAAGCTGCCCACCGTCGGCGGCAGGCCCAGCAGGCCGTGTCGCGGCAGGACCTTGAGTTTGTTGTCGTTCTGCCCCTCGACGTAGGCCGACTCGGCGTACTCGCTGGTGTCGTCGGGCAGGTCGAATTTGATGCTCAACGGCGAACGCCGCCACTTAGCGAGGATCCGCTCCACCGGCCTGAGCGCCGGCACGATCCCCAGCCGTTCCCGCCGGTAGAACGTCGTCGTGAATGCGTCGATCTTCTTGCAGCGATCCAGGCAGGACTCGAGGTAGCCCACCGGATCCCGCCGGATGACGTCCCCGATCCTGTCATGATTGGGCTTGGCCGATTCGGTCGGCTTCGTCGTCGGTGTCTTGACCGGTTGTTCGCAGCCGACCACCATCGCCAACACAGCTGACAACACGCCCGAGAGAATTCCGGTCGGAGCGATCGAACGGCGGATCATGTCTTACCTCCTTGTCTTGTCACCGGGGCCCGTTCCTTGCAGAGGGCCCTACTTGACCAGCGCCTTGAGCCGCTCCCTGGCCTGGCCCACAAGCACGCTATCCGGGTAGAGCAGGACCAGCACCCCTAGCACGCGACGCGCCTGGTCCTTCTGGTTCAGCTCGACGTACCCCTCGGCCGCCAGCAGCCCCATGTCCATGCCGTACAGGTTGGGCGGGAAGGCCGTTCCCGACGACGATTGGATCCGCCCCGTGGTCGGATCGATCTTGTAGAGCTCGGGCAGCTTCTTGGGGTCGATCGTCAAGTAGATCACGTCCACCGGATCGGTGGGTTTGTCTCCCACGATCACCACCATCGGGAAGCTCGTAACCAGCCGCGTGAGTTTGGCGTAATGCTCCTGACGATGGTACAGCCGGGCCCGCAGCAGCGTGCTGTATCCGCCCAGCTTCTCGAGCGGGTACTCCCACTCCCACCGGTCGAGGTATTCTGCGGCGGTCTCGTATTCTCTGCGTCGGATGTAGTCGTCGACGGCGCGGGCGTAGCTGCCCACGCGAAGGTTGCGCTTCTGGCGTTCGCCGACGATGCCCGCCTCCTCGAAGGCCTGGCGGGCCCGGCGATAGCGTCCTGTCCGGAGGTAGACATTGCCGAGCCCGAGCCGGGCGCGGCGGATGTCGGGGCTTCGCGTCCGTTCGCCGTACTCTCGAACGACGCGTTCGAGGCACTTCTCGGCCTGTTCGAGGTCGCCCAGCTCGGTCAGATAGGTTCGTCCGCCCATGGTGCCAGCGGCCGCCTTGAGCTTCACGTCGTCGGCCTGGGCCTCGATCGTCTCCAGCCACCGGGCCGCCCGCTCCGGCTGCTTCAGGTCCGTCACCATCAGGTCGTAGACCTCGGGCAAGGCGCGAATGACCAGCCGCGGCTCGACGTGCTTGATGCGGGCCGGCAGGGCTTCGACGGCAGCCAGACAGGCCTGGCCTTGCTTGCCGCTGTTGAGCAGCCAGACCGCCGAGGACAGGTCGGTGGGCGACATCTTCTCGAAGGGATAGCGCGAGACGATCGCCGCGTGTACCTTGATGGGGTCGAGCTTGGGTTGGGTCACGCGGTTCCAGTCTCGGTTGACGAAGAGCCGGTTGGCAATCGGGAACTTGCGACTGCCGCGCTGGGCAGTCAGCGTCACGTTCCGCAGCCCGGGCGTGAGATAGACGTGGTCGACCTTGCTGCCCTCGCCCGTCACGCCGTCGCCGAAGTCCCAGGCGTACTGCACCCCCGAGCTCCTCACGCCGGTCAGCCGCGCCTCGAAGGCGTATCGGAACGTATAGCGGTTCTTCAAGAACGTCTCGTGCGGGCCGTCGATGGTGAAATCTGCCTGGACCTTGGTGGCGTGCTGATCCAGCTCGCCACAGGCCGCCCGCGCAATGGGGGCGAAGGCTGCGGGGGGGATCACCACCGGCCTGCCCGCCCCCGGGGGTTGCCAGGCTGCCACGGCCCGACCGTTCGCGCCCGTCGAGACGTGGTAGTAGGTCAGCTTGTGCATGCCCTGGGCTAGCGTGACGCGGCCGGCCTTGCGAGCGTCCGCGACCGGGGGATGCCGGCCGGCCCAATCCACCACGTGCTTGTCGTCGATCCGCAGGAACGAGGCGTCCTTGCTCGTCGTCGCGAAGGTGTACTGGCCTGACTTGGGACAGACCAGCCACCCCGTGTACTTGTGGCAGTAGTGGGAGGGTACGTCGAAGGGGTTGTGACCCAGAAATACGTTGGGCACGACGGTCCGCCCGGTCACCTCGCCGGCTTTGCGAAACGTCTGTAGCGTGAGGTTGAAGCTGGCGATCGCACCACCCCGATACCGCCAGCCCTCCAGGAGGACGCCGCGCTGAGGCCGCCAGTTGTCGTCGGGGGCCTCGGCCTCTGCGTTGCCATAGTAGATGAAGTACTTCGTCGTCCTGCCGGCCAGGGCGAAACAGACGCGGGCGAAGTCGCCGGGGCCGGTCTGCATGACGAAGTGCTTGACCGGCCTGCCCTTGTCTGTCGTCACACGGATGCTCGGCCCGCCCGGCTTGCACGCGCCGTTCAGATACAGCTCGACCCACGCGGCCTCGTCCCCGCCCAGGTTGGTCTGCGGTGGGCTGACGACGACCTGGCGTCGCCAGGGCCACTGGCGGTTCCACCACGGCGCGCCGCTTGCCAGCAGGGGGGCGCCGCATGTGGACAGCGCCATCAGGACCGTCGCCCCACGCACGGACGTCCTCGCCCGTGGCCGGTACATCCGCCTGACATCGGGACGAAGGGAAGCGACGCGCGACGTGGTCCGCGACCATTGCCTCATGATCATGAGATTATAGGCCTCCCTCATGGAGGCCACAACGTACGGCCGAGGTCGACGGTTCGGCGGGCTCTCCGTTAATGCCCTTGAAAATGCGTCGCAGGCCTGAAACCATATCCAATCTTGAAGGGGTCGACCGGCGGGCCGTCGGGCGGCGTTAGGGAGATCAGCCCACATGCGGATTGAGACAGGTACGACAAACGAGCGCCTGGCACGATGCGGGATCATGACGTTGGCGCTTGGCGTCTTTGCGGTCTGGTTTACGATCGATGGCTGGTGGGTCTACCCGCGCAAGGCCGTTGAGGCGTCTCAGGCCTTCCTCAAACTCAAGCAGACCCCCGAGCCCCATCCCAAGTTGGCCTACAACTACCCCAAGGAGGTGGAAGCCAGGTTCGAAAAGGGCATGACGAAGGCCGATGTCCTGGCCGAGCTGGGCAAGCCGCTCATGATCGAATCGCCCGATCCCAACGCGAAGGTCGAACACTGGCACTACGTTGGTCAGTACGGGCGCCTGGACCTGGGGGTCGAGCGAACGGCGGATCCGAACGTCGGCACGGTGGCGACGGTCAACTGGGAGGAGACCCCCGCCGACTACCGGCATGAATCGGTCCGCCAGCAGAAGATCTTCGCCGTCATCTGCAGCGTCCTCGCCCTAGCGGGGTTGATCTGGTCGATCAAGATCTGGCGGACACGGGTGGTGGTGGACGAGACCGGCCTGACCTACAACCGACTGGCCATCCCTTGGGACGCGATGACCGCGCTGGACGCCAAGGACTACCACGCCAAGGGGTGGCTGGCCCTTATCCACACCTCGGGCGGGTCCGAACGGTCGCTGAGGCTCGACTCCTTCAAGATCGACGCCTTCGATGATGTCGTCGATGCGATCTGTCAGCGCAAGGGATTCGTCAATCCCATTCCCATCGACGACCTCGACGACGAGCAGGGCGACCCGGAGGCCGAGGAGCCGGCCGACGACCACGAGGCGGTCTAGTCACGCGCCCGTCCCAAGCGAACCCCTCGTTTGTTGGTTGGCCACTCACTTGCGGCTGGCCATTTCGGTGGGCGGCTTCGCCTCTTGTTGCAGTTGGTTCTTCGCTTCCCATGCGACCAACCATACCCCGACCAGGATGAGTGTCACGCCCGCCCACTGCAATCGGGAGGGGCGCTCATGGAGGTAGATCCCGGCCACCACGACGATGATGGCGAACCCCACGGTCACCATGATTGGATAGGCGGTGCTGATCGGCAGTCCCTTGAGGGCGTAGGTGTAGAGGACGACGTTGATGGCGAAGAAGGCGAGCCCCAGCATGAGCACCCAGTTGGTCACCAGGGACTGAAACATCGGCCAGACGCCCTCGGAGAGGCTCACGCCGGCGGCCTTGAAGCGCTCAATGCCGAACTTCATCATCAGATTGGCCGTCGCGTTCAGCAGCAGCGCGCCGGCCAGGGCGATGAGATAGCGCATCAGAGTCCTCTCCACTAAACACCGTGACCTCGGGTTTCCGCGGCATAGAATAACGCCCGCCGCCGTCCAGTTCCACCGATCCCCGGTCGGTGCCGCGAAGTTTTGCGCCAGTATCCGTGTTGCAGGATCCAACCAGGGCAACACGGGCTTGCCATTCGGCGGATCTGCCCTTACCACTCTGGCAGCAGGATGAGGCCGACCCAGTTGCGGGGAGAAGTCAGATGGTGACGCGATGGGGGCCCTTGCTGTTCGGGGCGACGTGTTGGGTAGCGTCGGCGGGGGGCGAGGCGCCTCCCTCGCCCGGCGTGGCCCGGGTCGAGCTGACCTGCGTCGATGATGCCGCGACGGGGTACGGCACGTTCCAAAGCCACAACCAGAAGGTCGTCAGCAACCCTCACGGCATCTTCATGACGCACATCCGGACCCGCAACGAGGCCTATACCGCCCAGCAGTGGCGGTTGCTGCGGAGCGTCGACGGCGGCAAGCGGTTTCTGGTCGTCTATGAAGCGACGAACGCCACGAACCCGCCGGTCCTCGAGACCGACGAGGCGGGGACCGTGTATCTGGCCCGGCCCGATTTCGCGGATGGACACGCCTACCTGTACCGATTCGCCGCCAAGGACGCCTACGCCAAGCCGCAAATCACCAAGATCCCCGGGGCCTCGGCCGGCAAGTACTGCATGATGCTCGACCGCGTGCGGAATCAGCTCTACTTCTTCGCCCACAACAACACGTTCCACGTCGTCTCGCTCGACGGGAAGGTCCGAAGCTCGCGGCATCTGCTGCGACACGGCCGACACGCGGTGCTGCAGTACCCGCTCCTCAGCCTGACCCGCGACGACGTGCTGCACGCCGCCTGGACGACCCAGAAGCACGGGCAGTACCTGTACTGGGACATCCACCACCTGGTGTCTCGCGACGGGGGGCAGTCCTGGTCGACCATGGCCGGCAAACCGACGACGCTCCCGGTGGTGGCCGACGACGGCGGGCCGGCCCAGCGAATCACACTCGACGACGAGTTCGAGGTTCACACCTGGCTGTCGAGCCTGATGGCGAAGGACGGCAAGGTGCACTTCCTCTACATGGCTCAGACCAAACCGACCGCCCGCGAGCACTATGTGCGCTACGACGCCGAGACGGGCAGACAGGACGTACGGATCTGGCCCGAGTTCCGGGGCAAGACGATGTCGCTGATGGGGCTGTCGGGGGCCTTCGCGGCGCGGGCGTCGCTTGACGGCGGTTCGCTCTACTGCGTCTCCAACGCGTCCGGGCGGATCGCCTGCCTGGCCAGCGACGACAACGGCCGGACGTGGTACGACTACGCGGTCAGCGACAAGACGTACCGTCCCTACTCGATCGGCGGCTGTCGGGAGCTGACCGCCGACGGGTACCTCATCGGATCGTTCACTAACCAGAGTGCGTCGCCGGCCGAAGTGTCCGGGAAGTGCTCGGTCTACTTTTTCCGGATCCAGGCCGGTCTGAGCCGGGCCGAGGCGACCACTGTCCAGACGCCAGGCGGCGGCGTGACCGTCAAGTTCGCCGACGTCCGCGGCCAGCCCGCGAAGGTTCGATTTCAGGGCAAGGGCAACCGTTGGCGAGACTGGGTGCCATTTCGAGGACACATCAAGGTCGACGAGCGACCGCGTGCCTTTCAGCTCACCAGCCGGCTGGGCGTCGTCTCGGCAGTGTACGAGATCAAGGATGGCGGCCGCTGATGTTCACAGCGGACGCGTGGGGCAGGTGAATGGTGATGAGCAACGATTCGGCTGTCGGACAGCGACGCGCGGGTCAATCGGCGCTGCTGTTGGCGGCGTTTGGCGTCGTGGGCGTCATGCCGGTCGCTCCGGGCGGGTGGCATGTCCCGATGGCCATCGCGGTGTCGGTGATGTTTCTCGCCGCCGCGCTCACCCAAGACCGGGTCACGGTGAGCGTGGCGTTGTTCTGCGCGATCCTCGCGGGGACGGCCGTCCTCAACCCGTGGCGGTTCTGGCCGATGCATCTGGTCGTGCCGCTTTTTGTCTATGTGGTCGCTGTGACACTGCTTCCCTCGCTGCGCGATCCGGTCACCGGGTTGCGATGGGGGCGGTTCGACAGGGGAACGGTCGGCCTGTTCGTGCTGGTCGTGGTGGGTAGTTCGACGGCGCTGGTGTTGTGGTACGCGCTGGCCAGGCCGAACGTCGACGACCTGCGTGCACAGATCCCGTCGTGGCCGACGTGGCTCCTACCGTTGGCGGGCCTTGGCTTCGCCGTGGTCAACGCCATCATCGAGGAAGTCGTCTGGCGCGGGTTCTTCTGGGAGCTGCTCCGTCGTGCCGTACCGGCCACGTGGGCCGTTGTCCTGCTGCAGGCCGCTTCGTTCGGACTCATTCACATCGGCGGGTTCCCACGCGGTTGGATGGGCGTGGCGATGGCGGCGTTGTACGGGCTGTTCCTCGGGCTGATACGGCAGCGGGCAGGGGGGCTCGTCCCGCCGATCATCGCGCACATCATCGCCGACGCGGTGATCTTCGCGATTCTGGTGTTCGGCATCGCCCGTTGACGGCGGGTTTCTACTGCAGGCGTTCTGCCGGCACGAATCGAAACGCGTACAGATCGGTATCGCGCATCACGAACCGCAACCGGACCGGCTTTCCGGCCAGCGCACCGACGTCGGGACGGCCGCGCCACGTGACGAACACGCGGATGTGATTGCCGTTGATCTCGTCGGAGTCTGCCTCGGTGAATCCGTCGATCGGCTTGCCCGACGCGTCGAGCATCTCGACCTTGACCGTGCCGCCGGCGCTCGTGTCGACGTTCAACTGTAAGCTGCTGCCGGCGAATACGACCGGCTTGGTGATCAGCTCACCGCCGGTGTACGCGGCGCGGGCTGAGACGAAGCCGTCCAGCCGGAGGACCGCGCGGCCCCGGGCGCCAACGCTCCTGACCAGGGACTGTTCCTTGTGCCCGACGCTCAGGCCGGCGAAGAAGAACCACAGCTCGTCGCCGACGCGGATGGCGTTGCCGTCGGGCCAGATCGTCCCGCTCCAGAACGTGCCCGTGGGCCCCAACCGGATGAAGGGTCTGCGTCCGAGGGTCCGGTGCCAGTGGATCCCGTCGCGGCTGGTAACGAGCTGTACGTCCATCGTCGACGGGAGCTGGATGTGCTTGCCCGTCCACCATTTCCGCGTCATGTCGAACTTCCAGTGGTAGTAGGCGTTGGGCAAGGCGATGTAGATGGCCGGCGCCTCGGCATATCTGCTGACGTTGCCGCCGTAGAAGTCCATGCGCGTCAGACCCGGCGGGGCGTTGGCCTGGTCGATCGCATCGGGCTTCAAGACGGTCTGCTCCTTGGACCATTTGAGGAAATCGTCCGAGACGGCCCGTCCGACGTGCAGATCCGTGGTTCGCCCTTCATACCCGTCGTAGAGCTTCTTGTAGTACGCCATCTGGGGCTTGTTGCGGACCTTGATGCGCGTGTACTGCACGTACTTCCCGACCCGATCGTCCCAGAAGACCGAGTATTGGGTGTCGCTGCTGGAGCCGGGGTTCATCTTCTTGGTACTCAGCAGCCGCCAGTGGATGGCGTCGGCCGAGGCGAAGGCACGCTGCGCCTTGGGCAGCGACTTCGTCCCCATACGCGGGATCGGGCCCTTCTGTTCCGTGCCGCCCTTTCCGACCGGCGTCATCTTGACGAACATCTTGTACTTCTCGTCTGGGCGCTTCGCCTTCGGATCGATGAAGACCGATGCCCCCTCGACCTCCGAGAAGACGTACTCCAGCGCGTCATTCGGCAGCAGGATGTTGTTCTGGCGCGAGCCGTTCCACTCGCACAGTCCCAGATTGGGCTTGGACCAGTGAATGCCATCGCTGGACTCGGCGTAGCAGAGAATCCGCTGGTAGGGCCGCTTCCAGAGATTGGCGTATTGCTTTCCCTTCGGCGCGTCGGCGGAGACGAAGTGGAACGGCAGGGCGGCGTAGTACATCCGGAACCGGTCGCCGTCCTTCAGCACGAACTGCCGCATGTCCAGGATGCCCTTTCCTTCCCACGGCCTGTCCTGGACGATCAGCTTCTCGCCGGTCACGCGGGCCTCGTGCATCGTCATCTCGATGCCCTTCATCGACGCGACCAGGTGTGCGTCCCGACCGTCCGCCGTCCAGGGCCCGACGAAGAGCTGCTTGCCCGACCCGATGTGAAGGGGGGCGTCGGCGGCGGATGCATTGCCTGTCAGCGTTCCGACAATCACGAGGATCGGGCCGATCATCTCGTAGGTCTCCCTTACCGTCACGGTCGAATTGGCGGACGCAGCCGAACGCCGCTGCGCCGGGCGTGGGGTCTGGTTCTGTCCCTGATTCGGCATGCCGTCGAGGTGCGTCGGGTCACGTCTTCGGCGACGAGGCGTTCAGTTGGCGCGTCAGGTTCTCCAGGAACTTGCGGGCCTGCTTGGCCTGTTCGAGGAGTTCGGGCGGCTCGCCGCGTTTCAGCGTCTCGACGACCAGCGGGCCGTGCGTGAACCCGCCCTTCTTCAGGCGGGCCATCACGGCGGGGAAGTCCACCTTGCCCGTTCCCGGGGTGAGATAGACGTCCTTGGGAAGCTTGAAGTCCTTGACGCACATGCCCACGACCAGGCCGTCGACGGTGGCCGCGTCGTTGACCGGATCGAGCTTGCCGTTGGAGTAGTAGAAGATGTTGCCCGGGTCGTACCAGAGCCGGAAGTTCTTGTGGCCGACCTGCTCGATGACCTTGCGGCATTGCGGGCCCGTGGCGTTGCCCCCGCCGTGCGGCTTTACCGTGATCCCGATCCGTTTCTCGGCCGCGTAGTCGCAGCATTCCGCGATGGCCTTGTAGTAGCGGTCGTGGAGGGCCTTGTTGGTTCCGCCCATCAGCAGGGACTTCGCCCCGGCGGCGACGCAATTGTCGATGAGCTTGCGCAGTCCGTCGATGCCCGCCTGAAGCGACGTCTTGACCGGGATGCCCCCGCCGTACACCGAGGGGATTTCCATCCCCCGTTTGCGGACCTCCTCACCGACTTGCTTGGCCTGCTCGAGCGATGTGGTGGCCGAAATCACCAGTCGGCCCTGTTTTGACTTGGTCGTCATCAGCCCGGCGTGCTTGAAACCCGCCTCAGCGATGGCGTCCAGCGCCACACGGTAGTCGTAGCCACCCCACGGGCGCGTGTAGCACCCGATTTGCCAGCCCTGTCCTGCGGGAGGCCCGGCTGCCGCCAGGACGTCCGCGGACCGAGCGAGGTGGATCACCATCCCCGCGGCGCCGACCTGGAGCGTGTCGTGCAGGAACTCCCGACGCGTGCGTGACCTCGGAATGGTCATTTGCCCTGTCTCCTTATGCCAACGCATCGATTCGTGCCGCGCGCAGCCCATCCGCGGCGCGAACTCACCTCTGGGCAAGTGGGTTGCGTCGCAGACGCCGCTCCCCCATGTCTGCCTGGCGGCAGGCACGCCCCACATCCCTGGCTGGGACGACGCTCAAGTGTCGCCTGCAACCGCTCGGTGGCTACCTTTTCTTCTTCTTGGCGGGCGCGCCGAGAATGGCATCCTTGGCCGCCTTGGCCACGCGGAACTTGACGACCTTCTTGGCTGGGATCTTGATCGCCTCGCCGGTCTGCGGGTTCCTTCCCATCCGGGCCTTGCGGTTGACCAGGACCAGCTTCCCCATGCCAGGCAAGGTGAAGCCCAGCTTGGCCTCCTTGTAGGCCAACTCCGCCAACGCCACCAGGAATTCGTTGGCCTGCTTCTTGGTCATGCCCATCTTCTCAGCCAGGGCGGCCGCAATCGCCGACTTACTCATGGCCTTGGCCATTGCCATGTCCTCCACCTTTTCCCCCACCAGCCATGTGTCTTGTCCACGTCGATGCAGACCATAACTACCGAGTCATCACATGGCAAGACCCAACCGGAACATGTTTTTCGACGGGTCCCCGGCGCCGAGACCCATCCGATGGCATCGCAGAGCCGGCGTTCGGACGGCCTGGCTCGCGGCTGGCGACTGGCGGGCGGCAGGTAGGTCGGATAGCCTGACCGGGAGGCGGATGAACGGACCCCAACACGACGCGTCTAGCAGGAGACGGAACGCATGGAGATTCTGTTTCTCGGGACATCGGCCGCCGAAGGGTGGCCTGGGTTGTTCTGCACGTGCGGCCCTTGTCGCCGGGCCGCCGAGGCGGGTGGGAAGAACATCCGCACGCGGCCATCCATTCTGGTCGACGGGTCGATCCTGATCGACCCCGGCCCGGACCTGTATCATCACGTCCTGACGTACAAGCTGCGGCTGGCCGATCTGGCCGGCATCGTCGTGACCCACGCCCATATCGATCACCTGGCCGCCGACGAGTTCCATTTCACCAGCCCGCCCTTTTCTTATCGCGACATGGATCGCCCCCTCCCCATCTGGGGCAACGCCGACGTGTGCCAAGCGCTCCGCAAGGCCGTCCGATCCGACGACGATCAGGAGATCCGCGAGCACTTCGCCCTCGATCTACAACTGGCCCGCCCCGGCGTGTCGTTCCAGATCGGCTCGCACACCATTACGCCGCTGCAGGCCGACCACGACAAGACACAGGAGTGTCTCTTCTATTTCTTCGAGTCAGGCGACAGGACGTTCCTGCAGGCGAACGACACGGGTTACTTTCCCGAGGCCACCTGGGATTGGCTGGAAGGCCGGCGCATCGACGCGGTCAGCCTGGACTGCACGAACGGCCAGCTCTCGGGCCGACAGAGCCATATGGGCGTGGAGGCCGTCGTCGACGTCGTCGAGCGACTGCGCAAGCAAGGCCAGCTCGCCCCGACTGCCCGGGCCATCGCCACGCACTTCAGCCACAACGGCGGCCTGCTGCACCACGAACTCGAGGCCGCCATGGCGCCCCACGGCATCGAGCCAGCCTACGACGGGATGCGCGTGACCCTATAGGTGCGTGTGGGAAACCACCAGACCGCGACCGTCGGCGAGCGACCCATCAGAGCCGCGACCGTCAGGGAGCGGTCAGGCGGTCTTGAACTGACCATGCGTGTAGAACGCCTGATCGGCGATGTCCTGCACCGACGGGTCCAGCCCCAACGCCTGATCGCCCCCGTAGCGCGTTGCGATGAAGCCCCCGCCGTACGAGCCGAGCCGATCGATAAGCAGCTTGGCCTCCGCCTCGATCTGGGCGGGGTCGCGTGTCTGAAGCGTCTTCTGGATGTCGACGGGACACCAGAAGCTGATCTTGCCGCCGAAGTGCTCGCCGAGCCGCTCGATGCGCAGCAGCGCGGGTTGATCTACCTGCAGGCAGTTGACGCCCACCTCGATCAGATCGCCGATGATGTCGTAGATGTAGCCGCACGAGTGCATCAGGACGTGCAGGCCCTGCTGATGTGCACGGTCGCACAGGATTTGGAAATCGGGCTTGAACAGCTCCCGCCACATGGCCGGCGAGATCATGAGGCGGTCCTGGGTGCCCCAGTCCTCGCAGAACATGATGCCATCGGCACCGACCTCGGCCCACCGGTCGATCATCTCGCCAAGCTTGTCGCGGATCATGCCGTGGAGCCGGGCGATGTGCTTCGGTTCGGCCAGCAGATCGCATAGGTACGTGTCCAGCTTGCGGAGCTTGCGGGCGATGTTGAACACGAAGCCGGGCAGGCTGCCGAGGCGGTACTTGTCGGTGACCTCGGCGAACCGAGCCCGGGCCGGCTCGTAGCGGTCCGGCCGGGCCAGGTCGGGCACGCGGTAGTCGTCGAGCTGCGACCAGTCCTCGATCGCCCCGCGGTGGACCTCGCCCTTGTCGAAATCCGTCAGCGACCGCCAGACCACGCCCCACTCGTCCATCCACTGGCGCCCGACGGGGACGTCGAACGTCGGCGGGTCAAACTGCGGGTCGTCCGCCACACCGGCGCCGCACGCGTCGTTTGGATACGGATCGGGCAACGTCATCGCGATCCGCGGCGGGTGTTGAAACTCGAGCGTGCCAACGAAAACGTCACGACCGGTCATCGCGGGGTTTCTCCTCGGAGCATCTTCGACTCGGGATCAGGATCCGTCGTCCGTCCCCCGGCATGGCGAACGTGCGTACGGTATAATCCGGGCGGTTGTCCGTCAAATCGGTCCGGCGGGGCGCCGACGCATGAACGGAGGTCGCGGAACGTGAAGACGGTGAACATGGATCGACTGAGCCGGTACACGAATCTGCCGCCAGCCGCCCAGCGAATCCTCGGGCGTCCCGAGAAGGTCCTCACACAGGTGCTGAACCTGCTGATGGATGAAGACCAGGTTCTGGAGACGACGTGTCATCTCGTCTGCCACTGCTCGGTCCGCGGCCCGGCCAAGGGGGGGATCCGCATGGCGGCGGACGTGACGCTCGACGAGACGACGACGCTGGCCGAGCTGATGACCTGGAAGACCGCGCTGGTTGGCATCCCCTTCGGCGGGGGCAAGAGCTCGATCGGGATCGACGGGAAGTCCCTGTCTTCATTCCAGAGGACCGCCGTCGTGAAGGAGTACGTCCATCTCCACAGTGCCGAGCTCCGTGACGGCAGCTATGTGCCGGCTCCCGATCTGGGCACCAACGCCAGGGACATGGCCATCATCTATGGCGAAACCCACCGACTCGAGTCGGTGACGGGCAAGCCCCCGAGCGTCGGCGGACTGCCCGGGCGCGAGGAGGCAACGGGATATGGGGTAGCTCTGGTGGTCCGTCTGGCGGTCCGCGAGTTGCTTGGACGCGACCTCCAAGGCGTTCGCGTGGCGGTTCAGGGCTTCGGCAACGTAGGGAGTTGGGCCTGCCGCTTCTTGGCGAAGGGGGGCGCTCGGGTTGTGGCGGTCACGGACGCCGGCGGTGGCGTGGTCGACGAAGCAGGTCTCCCCATAGACGAGATGGCTGCCTACGCGGCTGAGACCCATACCCTCGCAGGCTTCGACCGACCCGCGATCGACAACCGGACGCTGCTGGGGATGGACGTCGACGTGTTGATCCCCGCAGCGGTTCAGGAGGTGCTGACCGAGTCGACTGCGGCCGACGTTCGTGCGTCGCTGATCGTCGAGGCGGCCAACGGCCCGACCACGCCGGCGGCAGACGACATCCTGCTCGAAAACGCCATCCCCGTCGTGCCGGACATCCTGGCCAACAGTGGCGGGGTCGTGGCCAGTTACGTCGAGTGGCGTAACGCCAAGTCCGGTAGCATCACCAGCAGGCAGGAGACGTACAACACCATTGGCGATCGGCTGGAATTGGCCTTCCGGCAGGTCATGGACGTGTCGGGGGAGAAATCAGTGCCCCTCAGGACGGCTGCCGAGATCGTGGCCTGCGACGAACTGGTTCGCGCTTTGCACGACCGCGCTTGGGTCTGACCGTCAGGCATCGGGGGAATCGACGCCGAGACACACAGGAGGTAGGCAGCATGAAGGAATCAGTCATCGTGCCATTGCTCGTACTGGGCCTGGTCCACGGCGTTGCGTTCGCCGCCCAGGCGGGCCGGGCCAAGATCAGCGTCGTCAAGGTCCCAGCTCTGGACGGGGCGAACGCACACTACGTTTCGCATCGCCCGCCGCTGCTGCCGAACCCGTTGATCAAGCTGCCCATCGGCCGGATCGCCCCGAAGGGCTGGCTCCGCCGTCAGCTCGAGCTGCAACGGGACGGATTCATCGGCCATCTGCCCGAGATCAGCAAATGGTGCAACGCCAAGGTCAGCGCGTGGATGAGCCCCGAGGGCAAGGGGGAGTTTGGCTGGGAGGAGTTGCCATACTGGCTGAAGGGCTACGGCGACCTGGGCTACGTGCTGCGGGACGAGCGGATCATCGCCGAGGCCCGCAAGTGGATCGACGCGGTGCTGTCCAGCCAACAAAAGGACGGATACTTCGGCCCCCGTGCCAACAAGCGCCACCGCGACTGCTGGCCGAACATGATCATGCTCAACCTGCTTCAGTCGTTTTACGAGGCGACGGGCGACGAGCGGGTTCTGCCGTTCATGTCGAAGTACTTCCGATGGCAACTGAATCTGCCTCGCAAGGATCTGCTGCCGGGCAGCTGGCAGAAGATCCGCGCGGGGGACAACCTCGAGACGGTCTACTGGCTGTACAACCGAACGGGGGAGGACTGGCTGCTCGATCTGGGGCGCGTGATCCACTCGAGGACGGCGCCGTGGGAGAAGGGCATCGCCAGCTGGCATGGCGTGAACATCTGTCAGTCGTTCCGGCAGCCGGGCGTCTACTACGTGCAGTCGAGGGATCGCCGTCACCTCGACGCGGCCGAGCGGAATTACCAGACGGTGATGACGATGTACGGCCAGGTTCCGGGCGGCATGTTCGGTGCGGACGAGAACTGCAGGCCCGGTTACCACGGCCCACGTCAGGCGGCCGAGTCGTGCTCGATGGTCGAGTTCATGCACAGCTTCCAGATGCTGATGAAATTCACCGGCGACGCGATGTGGGCCGATCGGTGCGAGGAGGTGGCCTTCAACTCGTTCCCCGCATCGATGCCGCCCGACCTGAAAGGGTTGCACTACCTGACCGCGCCGAACATGGTGCAGCTCGACCGGAAGAACAAGTCGCCTGGTCTGCAGAACCGGGGGTGCATGCTGGCCTACAACCCGCACGCCTACCGATGCTGTCAGCACAACGTGGCGATGGGCTGGCCGTACTACGCCGAGCATCTGTGGCTGGTCACGCGCGACAACGGCTTGGCGGCCGTGTTGTACGCCGCCTGCCAGGTGACCGCGAAGGTGGCCGACGGCGCGGAGGTTAAGATCTCCGAGACGACTGCCTACCCGTTCGACGAGACCATCACGTTCAAGGTGTCGACGTCAAAGTCGGTGCGGTTCCCGTTGTACCTGCGCGTGCCGCGATGGTGCGACGGGGCGAAGCTGTCGGTCAACGGGACGGCGGTTCGGGCCAAGGCCAGGCCGCTCAGTTACTTCCGGATCGATCGGACGTGGGCGAACGGCGACGAGGTCCAGCTCGAGCTGCCCATGAAGATCGAGGTGAAGGTGTGGCGGGCCAACCTGGACTCGGTGTCGGTGATCCGCGGCCCGTTGGCGTATTCGCTGAAGATCGGGGAGGAGTGGGTGCAGTGGGGCGACGCGAAGAACTGGCCCGGCTTCGACGTGTTGCCCACCACAGCGTGGAACTACGGGTTGGTTCTCGATCCGGCCGATTCAGCCGCCTCGTTCGAGGCGGTCAAGGTGTCCAAGTCGCCGGCCGCCCAGCCGTTCAAGCCCGAGGCTGCGCCGATCAAGTTGATGGCCAAGGGCAAGCGGATCCCGCAGTGGCAGCTCGATTCCCTGGGGCTGGTGGGGCGGTTGCAGGGCAGCCCCGTCAGGTCGGATCAGCCGACCGAATCCATCACGCTGATTCCGATGGGGTGCGCGCGGCTGCGGATCTCGTCGTTCCCGGTGATCGGCGAAGGCCCGGACGCGCGGGAGTGGCTCCCGCCGCCGCCGATCCGGCACACGGCCTCGCACGTCCACGACGACATCAACGGCGTCAGCGACGGCACCTGCCCGAAAAAGTCGAATGACCAGAGGATTCCGAGATTCACGTGGTGGCCGAACAAGGGCACGACGGAATGGATCACGTACCGGTTTGACAGGCCGCGCGAGGTGTCCGCCTGCGAGGTTTACTGGTTCGACGACACGGGCGTCGGGTACTGCCGCGTGCCGGCTTCGTGGCGGTTGTTCTACCGTAGCGGCAAGGCGTGGGTGCCCGTCCGCGGGGCGTCGGCGTTCGGCACGAAGGTCGACCAGTTCAACAAGGTAACGTTCGAGGCGGTCAAGACGCCCGAACTGAAGATCGAGGTGAAGCTGAAACCGGAGCTGTCCGGCGGTATCCTGGAGTGGAAGATCGGCACGAAGTAGGATGCGATGATCATGTCGCGCAGCTTGCTGACAATGCGCTTCGTCTTGTCGGGGGTATGCCTGTGCGTGCTGACGATGGCCACGGGCTGCATTCCGCTGACTGGCCCCATCGGGGACGCCCCCTGGACACGTCACACGATTGACGATTCGTCGCGCGGGGCGGACGGCGTGCGGCTGGCCGACGTCAACGGCGACGGGCGGATGGACATCGCGACGGGCTGGGAAGAGGGCGGCCGGATCCGCGTCTGTCTTCACCCCGGCGTTCGCGGGGTCAGGAAGAAGTGGCCATCGGTGACGGTCGGCGAGGTCGGCTCGCCGGAGGACGCGGTATTCGTCGACGTCGACGACGACGGCGCCGTCGACGTCGTCAGCGCCTGCGAGGGCGCCGGGCGGACGGTCTGGGTGCATTGGGCGCCCAACGACGCCTCCGACTACCTCAACCCCGACGCGTGGCGAACGGAGGCGTTGGCCGACACCCGTGACACCAAGTTGTGGATGTTCTGCCTGCCCATGCAGGTCGACGGTCAGCTTGGCGTGGACCTGATCGTGGGGGCCAAGGGAAGCAACGCCCAGATCGGATGGTTCGAGTCGCCCGCTGACCCGCGCGATCTGGCCGGGTGGGCGTGGCATCCGATTCGCGCCGCTCGATGGATCATGTCGCTCGTCGCGGTCGACATGGACGGCGATGGCGACCTCGACGTCGTCGCCTCCGACCGAAGGGGAGAGGACCGGGGATGTTTCTGGCTCGAGAACCCGGGGCTGGGCTTTCTGCAGCGCCTGGCCTGGCCGGAGCATCACATCGGCGGGGCCGACAAGGAGGTGATGTTCCTGACCGTGGTCGATCTCGACCGCGACGGCCTGCTGGACGTGTTGGCGGCCACGCGCGGCCACGAGCTTTTGTACCTCCGACGACGGGCCGCCCGCCCAGATGCCTGGGAATCGCACACCATCGAGATCCCCGAACGGGCTGGGACGGGCAAGGGCGTTGCCGTCGGGGACATCGACCGTGACGGCCGGCTCGACATCGTCTTCACCTGCGAGCATGCCAGGGACAAGTCCGGCGTGATGTGGCTCTCCTACGTCAAGAGCGTGACCGACCCGGTCTGGACCGCTCACGACATCAGCGGCCCCGAGGGCGTCAAATTCGACCGGGTCGAGCTGCTCGACCTCGACGATGACGGCGACCTCGATGTGCTCACCTGCGAGGAGATCACCAACTTCGGTGTGATCTGGTACGAGAACCCGACGATCGGCCGCCGCCTGTGGTAGCACCGGGGCATCCCCGCACCAGCGCGTTTGCGTCTCGACCCCCAATCCGCTTCGCTCGTTTTCCGATTTCCCGGGAACCTTTCCGCCCCCCTTGCGTCGAAACCTTCGATTGGACTTAGCGGGGTCGCGTGCGACCCCGTCCCCCGCCGCACGCGTCGGGGCCAAGCAGCAGACCTCGAGCATTCGGAGAACCGACATGCACGGTAGGTACGACAAACCGGTATTGCTTTCGGCGATGGTGTTGCTCGTCTTGACGCCGCCAGTGACGGCGGGCATCAAGCTGATCACGCTGCCCCCGCGGCAGCGGGTGGAGATCCAGCTGGACAACCCGCGCATCACGCTGGTGGAGGAGGAACGCGTCGTGCCGCTATCGGCCGGCGCGAACGAGGTGGTCTTCGCCTGGGCCAACACGCACATCGACAAGAACAGCATCCAGCTTCGGTGTCTGACCGACCCGGACAAGATCAAGGTCCTGTCGTCCCAGTTCCCACCGAACGAAAACGCGCTGACGTGGCAGGTGTCGTCGCCGAAGGCGGGTGCGGCCCGCGTGCGGATCAGCTACATCATCGGACAGCTGACCAAGACGTTTACCTACCGGGCCGTGGCGTCGAAGGACGAGAAGACGCTTGACCTGAGGCAGTACATCGAACTGCACAACAAGGCGAACGAGGCATTCGGGACGGCCGGCATGTGGGCGGGCTTCGGCGAACGGCTGGAGCGGCCGATCGGCATCAACGAGACGCGGCGGCTGCTGTCGGCCAAGTTCCAGGACGTCCCGATCCGCAAGACCTACACGGCTGACCTGTCGAAGTACGGTTACCTGGACGCCGGCAAGCGGCAGCTGCGGATCCCCATGCACTACGTGCTCAAGAACGACCAGGCCCATCGGCTGGGTCGGTTCCCGCTGATGCGGGGCAAGGTCCGGATCTTCCAGGACGACGGCCGGGGCACCGTTGCCTTCACGGGTGAGGACTGGGGGCAATTCACGCCGCGCGATGACGAGATGACGCTGTACCTGGGTCTGGCCAAGGATATCGTCGTCAAGCGGACGATCGATCGGCGGGACAGGAAGCGCGTCATGGGCAACCTCTACGACTACGACGTCGTGGTCAAGTACGAGGTGGAGAACTTCAAGGATTCGCCGGCCGTGCTCGATATCGCCGAGTCGCTGCCTGCCCTGCGGGCCGAGATCCTCGGCAAGTCGCGCCGAGCCGTCCATTGGGAGATGGGCAAGGACGGCACGCTCGACGAGATGTTCGACAAGGCCAAGAGCCAGGCCGACAAAGCCGTCTTCCATGTACCCCTGCCCGCACGGGGCAAGGACCAGAAAGCCGTCAAGCAAGTGCACAAGCTCCACGTCTTGATCAAGAACGAATGGTGAGCCCCGAGCAGAGGCGGGCAACCGATTCATGAGGACCATGATCATGAGAACGAACTGGGCAGCTACGGTGATCGCGGCCGCGTCGCTGATCGCACCAGCGGTCGGCAAGAATGTGGACCTCTCGACGATCCCGCCGCGGAACACGGTACAGTTGACGATCTACAACAGCGAGGACCTGACGCTGGTCCGCGAGACGCGTCAGATCACCTTCAAGCAGGGCGTCAACCCGCTGCAGTTCTCCTGGGCCAACACGCTGATCGACCCGACCAGCGTGGACCTGCGATTCAAGACGCACGCTGACCAGCTCGACCTGATCGACACGACGTACCCGCACGACAAGCCGCAGATGCTCTACTGGAACGTCCGCAGCGAGATGGAGGGCCCCGCGACGGTCGAGATCACGTATTTCACCAGCGGCATCACGTGGGCGGCCGACTACGTCTGCGTCGTCGACCCGGAGGAGACGCGGATGTCGTTCGACGGATACGTTCGTATCACGAACCATTCCGGGGAGGACTATGCCAACGCGCAGGTCCGCATGGTCGTTGGAACGATCAACCTGGTCGAGAAGATCGCCGAGCTGTCCAGGCGGGGTCTGATTGCGGATGAGAAGGAACGGGCAGCCGGAAGGCGAGCTGTCCCGAAGACCCCGGCCAAGCCGGCAAGGGGCCGGGCGTTGCGCGCGTTGGGCTATGTGATGGATAGCAAGCCGAAGGAGATCATCAAGGAGGGCTTGAGCGAGTATTTCATCTACACCGTGGAGGGCACCGAGACGATCCGGAACACCTGGTCCAAACGGATGCAGTTGTTCGAGGGCACCCGGGCGCCGTTCCGCATCCAATACCGCTACCGACCGGCCGAATATGGCAGGCACATGGTCCGTTTGTTCCTGCTCCGTAACGACAAAGCCAGCACGCTCGGCACGACGCCCTTGCCGGACGGCGTGGTGCGCCTGTGCCGCGACAATGGACGGGACGGCCTGTCATTCCTGACGCAGCAAGGGATCAAGTACGTCCCCATCGGCCAAGAGATCGTCCTGAATCTGGGTCCCGATCCCGAAGTCATCCACGAGTGGGTCCTGCTGCGGAACTGGCGGGACAACTTCTGGTTCCACCGCGGGGGCGTGAACGTCCACTTCAGCCCGACGAAGGGCCACCGGATTGCCGTCAACGACACGGTGGCCGGCTGGGACGACCATCAGGAGTGGGTCGAGCGGATCCGCAACTACCGCGCCAAGCCGATCGACGTCGAGATCCGTCGGCGGTTCGGCGGGCACGTCATGTTCCGCAGCGGGCTGAACCCGACCTTGTATGACTACCGGACGCCACAGTTCTCGGCCCGTGTGAATCCGGGCCAGAAGCGGGAGCTGGCCTACCGCGTCACGTCCCGCCAGGGCTACGACAAGAAGCAGGACAAGGTGACGCTTCTCCCGCAAGATGGCTGAGAGCCTATTTCGGACGGTGCAGGATCACGATTCGGTCGTCAACTCGAAGAGGAGTTCTTGGCGATGAGGTGCAATCGAAACGTTGCGGTCGCCTTGATCGCGCTGTGGGTCGTCCCGGCGGCCACGCCGCTGTCTGCGAAGAACGTTGATCTCTCGACGATCCCACCGCGGAACACGGTGCAGTTGACGATCTACAACAGCGAGGACCTGACGCTGGTCCGCGAGACGCGTCAGATCACCTTCAAGAAGGGCGTCAACCCGTTGCAGTTCTCCTGGGCCAACACGCTGATCGATCCGACCAGCGTCGACCTGCGGTTCAAGACGCACGCCGATCAGCTCGACCTGATCGACACGACGTACCCGCACGACAAACCGCAGATGCTCTATTGGAACGTCCGCAGCGAGATGGAGGGCCCCGCGACGGTCGAGATCACGTACTTCACCAGCGGGATCACGTGGGCGGCCGACTACGTTTGCGTGGTCGACCCGGAGGAAAGGCGGATGTCGTTCGACGGGTACGTCTGCATCACGAACCATTCCGGGGAGGACTACGCCAACGCGCAGGTCCGCATGGTCGTCGGGACGATCAACCTGGTCGAGAAGATCGCCGAGCTGTCCCGGCGAGGTCTGATCCGGAAGGAGCCCAAACAGGCGGCCAGTGGGCCAAAGACACCCGCCCAGGTGGAGAGGCTTGAGATCGTCCGCAAGCTCCGCACGTTGGGCTATGTGATGGCCGATGTGCCGAAGGAGATTATCAAGGAGGGCCTGAGCGAGTACTTCATCTACACCGTGGAGGGCACCGAGACGATCCGGAACACCTGGTCCAAACGGATGCAGTTGTTCGAGGGCACGCGGGCACCGTTCCGCATCCAGTACCGCTACCGACCAGCTGAATATGGCAGGCACATGGTCCGTTTGTTCTTGCTCCGCAACGACAAGGCCAGTACGCTCGGCACGACGCCGCTGCCGGACGGGGTGGTGCGTCTGTGCCGCGACAATGGCCGGGACGGCCTGTCGTTCATGACGCAGCAGCGGATCAAGTACGTCCCCATCGGTCAGGAGATCGTCCTGAACCTGGGTCCCGATCCCGAGGTCATCCACGAGTGGGTCCTGCTGCGGAACTGGCGGGACAACTTCTGGTTCCGCCGAGGGGGTGTGAACGTCCACTTCAGCCCGACGAAGGGCCACCGGATCGCCGTCAACGACACGGTGGACGGCTGGGACGACCATCAGCAGTGGGTCGAGCGGATCCGCAACTACCGCGCCAAGCCGATTGACGTCGAGATTCGCCGTCGGTTCGACGGTCACGTCATGTTCCGCAGCGGTCTGAACCCGACGTTGTATGACTACCGGACGCCACAGTTCACGGCCCGTGTCGATCCAGGCCAGAAGCGGGAGCTGGCCTACCGCGTCACGTCCCGCCAGGGCTACGACAAGAAGCAGGACAAGGTGACGCTTCTCCCGCAAGATGGCTGAGAGCCTATTTCGGACGGTGCAGGATCACGATTCGGTCGTCAACTCGAAGAGGAGTTCTTGGCGATGAGGTGCAATCGAAACGTTGCGGTCGCCTTGATCGCGCTGTGGGTCGTCCCGGCGGCCACGCCGCTGTCTGCGAAGAACGTTGATCTCTCGACGATCCCACCGCGGAACACGGTGCAGTTGACGATCTACAACAGCGAGGACCTGACGCTGGTCCGCGAGACGCGTCAGATCACCTTCAAGAAGGGCGTCAACCCGTTGCAGTTCTCCTGGGCCAACACGCTGATCGATCCGACCAGCGTCGACCTGCGGTTCAAGACGCACGCCGATCAGCTCGACCTGATCGACACGACGTACCCGCACGACAAACCGCAGATGCTCTATTGGAACGTCCGCAGCGAGATGGAGGGCCCCGCGACGGTCGAGATCACGTACTTCACCAGCGGGATCACGTGGGCGGCCGACTACGTTTGCGTGGTCGACCCGGAGGAAAGGCGGATGTCGTTCGACGGGTACGTCTGCATCACGAACCATTCCGGGGAGGACTACGCCAACGCGCAGGTCCGCATGGTCGTCGGGACGATCAACCTGGTCGAGAAGATCGCCGAGCTGTCCCGGCGAGGTCTGATCCGGAAGGAGCCCAAACAGGCGGCCAGTGGGCCAAAGACACCCGCCCAGGTGGAGAGGCTTGAGATCGTCCGCAAGCTCCGCACGTTGGGCTATGTGATGGCCGATGTGCCGAAGGAGAT
Organism: uncultured Planctomycetales bacterium; assembly: GCA_964390905.1. Lineage (GTDB taxonomy): Bacteria > Planctomycetota > Phycisphaerae > UBA1845 > JAFGLZ01 > JAFGLZ01. Next base: position 39,752 of record CAYMLO010000087.1, read on the forward strand.
TATCAAGGAGGGCCTGAGCGAGTACTTCATCTACACCGTGGAGGGCACCGAGACGATCCGGAACACCTGGTCCAAACGGATGCAGTTGTTCGAGGGCACGCGGGCACCGTTCCGCATCCAGTACCGCTACCGACCGGATGAATATGGCAAGCACATGGTCCGTTTGTTCCTGCTCCGTAACGACAAGGCGAGCACGCTCGGCACGAGACCCCTGCCGGACGGCGTGGTGCGCCTGTACCGTGACAATGGCCGGGACGGCCTGTCGTTCCTGACGCAGCGGCGGATCAAGTACGTCCCCATCGGTCAGGAGATCGTCCTGAACCTGGGTCCCGACCCGGAGGTGATTCACGAATGGGTCCTGCTGCGGAACTGGCGGGACAGCTTCTGGTTCCGCCGTGGGGGCGTGAACGTCCACTTCAGCCCGACGAGGGGCCACCGGATCGCCGTCAAGGACACCGTGGCCGGCTGGGACGACCATCAGGAGTGGGTCGAGCGGATCCGCAACTACCGCACCAAGCCGATTGACGTCGAGATTCGCCGTCGGTTCGACGGTCACGTCATGTTCCGCAGCAACCTGAATCCGACGTTGTATGACTTCCGCACGCCGCAGTTCTCGGCCCGTGTCGATCCAGGCCAGAAGCGGGAGCTCGCCTACCACGTCACGTCCCGCCAGGGCTTCGCCAAGAAGCAGGACAAGGTGACGCTGTTGGGGATGGGCGACTGACCCGATCGCACCCGACTCCCATGGACGATTGGCTCCTTTTCGCTTAGAACACGAATCGATCCGCAGGCCGCAGCCCGACCGGCCTGCACGACGGACGTGATGTTCCCCGTCACAGGGAGGAGCGTCCATGGAGCGCACGCGTCTATTCGGATGGATCCTGATGGTCTCGTCTGCGTCGTGTCTGGCGGCTGGTCCGGCGCAGCCGCCTGGCGTCACGTCTCTGACCAACCCCAAGCTGAAGTACGAGGAACCTGCCGTGCGCCAGATCGAGATGAAACGCGGCCCGGTGTCCATCACGGTGGTCGACAACGCAGCCGTCCCGCCGGTCCACCGGGCCGGCTACAACGGCATCGCGTCGCTGACGCACGAGGCCCGCAAGAAGAGCCTGTTCGTCCCGGCCTACGCGGGGCTGAACCTGGAACTGATCCACGACGGCACGCACGTCCCGAGGGATCGGATGATGGAGCCCCGCCGCGCGCCGATGCGGCTTCGGAAGATCGACTCGCATACGGTGGAGCTGCACCAGCCGCCCACGCCAACCTGGGCCCTGGAGAGCTGCACGCGTTTCCGCATGCTGCCCGACGGCGCGGTGGAGATGACGTTCGAGTGCATTCCGCGCAAGGTCGTCTTCAAGCAGGGCTACATCGGCCTGTTCTGGGCCAGCTACATCGACAAGCCCGAGTCGAAGGCCATCCACTTCATCGGCCGACCGCGGGAGGCGAAAACGGACGCCAAGCCCGGCTGGATCGAGGCGATCACGCCCAAGCACGGCGTCGACTCGACCCACGTGAGCGTCCTTGACCGGCGGGACCTCCGCCCATCCGACGACTTCCCGATGAACTACATGGCGTTCAGCTACTCCAAGCACGTCTACAGCGAGCCCTACTACTACGGCCTGAGCCACGGGATGGCCATGGCCTTCGTCTTTCGCAAGAAGGACCTGATCCGGTTCTCGCAATCCCCGTCCGGCGGCGGGGCGGGCAACCCGGCCTGGGATTTCCAATACATGATCTCGGACTACCGGGTCGACCGGGCCTATGGCTTCGTGATGCGAATGGTGTACGTCCCGTTCAAGGACCGACGGGGCCTCAACGAGATCTGCCGACGACACTTGGGCGAACTCGAAGGAACCGGAGCGAGAACCGGCGGTGACACTGCTGTGGGGAGACCGTGATGGACCGTATGGAGCTGAGCGAGTACCAGGCGCTGTTCTCGTCGTTGGATTCGCTGATCTGGCTGAGTCACGCCGGGATTTCGCCGTTGCCCCGACCGGTGGCCGACGCCGTCGACGCCCACGCACGCGACGTCCAGAACTACGCGGCCGCCCACGTTGCGGACTGGGGGGCCACCGTCAAAGAGGTCAAGCGACTGACGTCGGCGCTGATCCACTGCAGTCCTCAGGATCTGGCCATCACGCCCAACACCACGCATGGCATCAACCTGGTCGCGCACGGATTGCCGTGGCAGCCGGGCGATCAGGTGATCCTGGCCAGCAAGGAATACCCCGCCAATGTCTATCCCTGGTGGGCACAGCAGGCCCGCGGCGTGGAGCTGGTCTGGGTGCATCCCGACGACGATGGCCGCATCCCGATCGAGTCCTATGCGGACAGGATCACCGACCGGACGCGGGTGCTGACCGTCTCGCAGGTCCAGTTCTCCTCGGGGTATCGTCACGATCTGAAGCGACTTGGCGAGCTTTGCCAGAAGGCCGGCATCGTGTTCGTGGTCGACGCGATCCAGGGATTCTCCGTCTTCGACATTGACGTGACCGGTTGGGGCATCGACGCCCTGACCGCAGGCGTGCACAAGTGGCTGTGCGGACCGACGGGCACGGCCCTGTTCTACACGTCGCCGGAGATGAGGCAGAAGCTCGAATTCACCTGGGTCGGCGCGGATTCCGTCGTCGACGCGAACAACTACCTTGACTACCGGTTCGAGCTGATCGATGACGCCCGCCGGTTCGAAAACGCGATGCTGAACTACGGCGGGATCGCCGGCGTCCGGGCCGCCCTCGAGATCGTTCACGCGTTCGGGCGGGAGCGCATCGAAGCGGCGATCCGGGCCGCCACCGACCGCATTATCGATGTCCTGGTCGGTCTGGGGTTCGCGATCCACAGCAGCCGTACCGAAGGAGAGTGGTCCGGGATCGTGTCGGCCTCGCACAAGGACGTCCCGACCGAGACGCTGAACGAACGACTCAGGCAGGCGTCCATCATCACCACCGTCCGCGACGGCAGACTGAGATTGGCCCCGCACGCCTACCACACCGAGGCCCAGTTCGAGCGGATCAGCGAAGCCCTAAGCGCGTGCGTGTAGGCGCATCGCCCCTCGTAGCATGGGCATGTTGCCCATGGACCTCACGGGCAAGATGCCCGTGCTACGTTGGTCGGCTCCGCCTCTCGGACGACCTGGACTGTTCGATCTCTGTTTCAGGCGACCTACCGATTGGCGAACCGAGTGGCAGCGGTTCCGCGCCGGACCAAGCTCACATAGCCGACAACCCACACCGCCGTCACCAGCGACCACGCGAGAAAGGCGAGCGCCTCCCACGCGATCCCCGTCAAGTCCCGAAGCGCCTGGAAGATGGGGCGCAGCTCTCCCATGACCGCTGCGAACAGGGCTGAGATCAGACCGCACACCACCAGGTAGCTACTCAGATACGCGGCCATCTGCATCGACGCGTTCAGCAGGTTCCTGCCGTCCACGAACCGGTGGTACAGCGCGACGAGCCAGGCGGTGCCGAGCACGATGATCAAGAGCAGTAAGGCCGAGATGTATCCCAAGAGCGGCGCGATGATGTAAACGATCTCCGGCTCGCGGAACGGGCTGCCGCGGAAGTCGATCACGGCAAAGAGCA
>CAYMLO010000088.1:0-42997 GCA_964390905.1 uncultured Planctomycetales bacterium
GTCTGCACCATTCGTTGGCGGCGTGGCTGATGTATCGTCTCTGCCGCGCCCTGGCGCGCGGGAGGCAGGCGTCGGTCCTGGCGGGCGTGGTCTTCATGTTCTGCGGGTTCATGCTGAGCCACCGCGAGCACCTGACGATGCACCACGCCGCCGCCTGGACGCCGGGCGTCTTGTGGGCGTGGCACCGGTGGTCGCAAACCGGGCGGATCAAGCATTGGGCGGTGGCGGTCCTGATCGTGGCGGCGCAGCTCCTGGCCGGTCACGTCCAGGTATCCCTGATGACGGCACCGGTGGCGGTGGCCTGGGTGATCTGGTCGGCGCGTCGCCGCCGGAGGATAGGGTTGGCATGCATCGGCGGGTTCGCAGCCGCGGGGATCGTCTGCGCCGTCCAGATCCTCCCGGCCATGCAACTGTTGGGTCGAAGCGCCGAGCGGGTCAACGTCTACGAAGCGGTCTACAACTCCATGATGTACCGTTCGCTGGCGATGTTGGTCTTTCCCATGCTCTATGGGCAGCGGACGCCCAACTTCTATCCCGTCACGTGGCACGCCCCGTCACACCAGTGCGAGCAGACCCTCTACGTGACGCTCGCTGCGCTGGCGCTGGCCGTCGGCGGGGCGATCCTGCTGTGGCGACGGGACGCGCAGGTGCGGTTCTGGGGGTGGTTGGGTCTGATCGCGCTGATCCTCGCGCTGGGGCGAAACGCCGGGGTCTATCTGCTGTTGATGCTCGTGCCGCTGTTCAACGTCCTGCACACGCCAGCCCGATGGCTGCTGATCGTCCACCTGGTGTTGATCGTCCTGGCGGCGGCGGGGGCGGACGCATTGCTGAGGCCGACCGACAGATCGCGCCGCGCCCAACGCGTTTGGCGACGGTCGGTCCCGATCGGCATGGAAGTGAGCGCCGGGACGATTCTGATCCTCTTCGCTCTGGCGTCGATCCTATGGCGCGGAGCGCGGGACGGACCGACGAACCCCGCGCTGTGGGTGCCGCTGGTGCTGCTCGTCGTTACCGTCCGGGTGCTGCGCCGACTCGGCCGGGTTCCCGGTCGAGCGGGTGGTTTCGTGCTGATCGGGTTGGTCGTCGCGGACCTGGCGACGGTCGCGCCGTTCCTGGACGTCTCGACGTCGGGCGTCGAGGCCATCACGGATTCGCCGTCGGCTCGGACGCTGCTCGACACGGGATTCGACCCCAACACCGACCGCGTGTGGGTGGTGCCCGGCGACGCCTATCGATCTCCGCGGCAGTGCCTCATGCCCGACACGAACCTGTTCGACGGCGTGGCCACGCTGAACGGCTACGGCCCGATGCTGCCGACCGAGCTCGAGGCGCTGTTCGACTTCGCACCGTTCGGCGTGACCGACGAGGCGGCGGCATGGCTGGCCCGTGCGAAACGGCTGGCCAGGCTGGGCGTCAGTCATGCCATCGTCCGGGACGCCGACATCCCGCCTGAGCACTTGACGGCAGGATGGAACCTGATCGACACGGTCGACGGCGAGGTCCGCGTCTACCGCAATCGCCATCCCGCGCGTCTGTGGTATGCAGCGGGGCGGTATCGATGGTGTCCCGATGAGGCGGAGACCGTGGAGGCCCTGTTGAACGCCGAGACGAACGACACCCTCGACCGTGATGTTCTGCTAACGGGCGGACCACGACTTGACCAGAGCGTTGGGCCAGGTCGGATCGTGTCGGTCGACGTCGATCGCGATTCGGCCCGGTTCGAGGTCGCGTCGGCGGGCGGGACGATCCTGGTCTGGCTGAACCGGTGGTACCCCGGCTGGCGGGCATCCGTCGGCGACGAGGCGGCATCGATCTGGCGGGCCGACGTCTTGGGACAGGCAGTGTTCGTGCCGCCGGGTCGGCATCGGGTCGCGTTTGAATTCGTCCCTCGGGTGCTACAATGGTCGATTGCCCTGTCGGCCGCTTCGTTGGCGGCCGTGGTCGGTCTGGCGATCTGGGGCGATCGGGCCTCGCGACGATGGGCCTCTGAACCGTCGGCTTGACGTGCCAGGCCAGGCCTGCTTTTTTGACAGGGGCAGGCCTGACAAGTCGTCTTACCTGCTGAGCGTAAACCCGGGCTGCGGTTTTTCGTATAAGTCGAAGGGCATAGCCGTCATTTTCCATACGCGGAGGATGTGAGTGATGAGTCTCGAGATGTCCAAGAAGTGGAGGATCCCGACCGGCCTGCTCGCGATTGCGGCCGTTCTGGGTGCTGTCGTGTTGTTCCTGCCCCCGACGGCGAGGGCGGCGGACCAGAATCCGGCTGCGGCGGCCGGTCCGACGGAGAAGGAGATCGCCAGCGTCCAGGCGATCAGTAACGTGCTTCGCAAGGTGGCGCAACAGGTGACGCCAGCCGTCGTGCACGTCCACGCGCGAGGCGTCTTGAACAAGGACGAGGAAGGCGAAAAGGACAAGCAAGGCAAGAAGGAGGAGGGAGACGAGAAGGCACAGTCCAAGGAGGAGCGCAAGCGGCAAGAGGAGTTGCTCGAGCCGTTCCGCCGGTTCTTCGAGAAGCACGGCGGGCCGGAGGGGTTCAAGTTCCCGGAGGATCTCCGGAAGTACTATCGCCAGCACCCGCCCATTCCTCGTGAGGGCATGGGCAGCGGCGTGATCGTCGACGCGAAGAAGGGGTACGTCCTGACCAGCAGACACGTGGTCGAGCACGCCGAACCCGAGGGCGTGACCGTTCGGACGGCCGACAATCGCAAGCTCAGTGTCGAGTGGATTCGCACGGACGAGAAGACCGACGTGGCCGTCCTGAAGGTCAAGTTCCCCGAGAAGCTGCACGAGGCCAAGCTCGGCGACAGCGACAAGCTCGAGGTCGGCGACTGGGTCCTGGCGATCGGAAGTCCGTTCGGGCCCTGGCTGACCAAGACGGTGACGTTCGGCATCGTCTCGGCGAAGGGGCGCAGCGGCCTGAGCTTGGACCTCGACTACCAGGACTTCATCCAGACCGACGCGGCCATCAACCCGGGCAACAGCGGCGGGCCCCTGGTGAACCTCCGCGGCGAAGTCATCGGCATCAACACGGCCATCGTCGTTCCCAGCACTGGGGGGCAGCTGCCGGGGATGCAGAGGCTCCCGCAGAACGCCGGCATCGGCTTCTCGGTCCCGTCGAATCTCATCAAGTGGGTGATGACCGAGTTGATCGAGCACGGGAAGGTTGTCCGAGGTTACCTGGGCGTGCTCATTCAGAGCCTCGAGGATCAGCCCGGTCTGGCTGGGACCTATGGGCTGAAGGAGGACAAGGGGGTGATCGTCAACGAGATTCGAGGCGAGCCGGCACGCAAGGCCGGGCTCAAGCCCGATGACGTCATCCTGTCCATCGACGGCAAGGAGGTGGGAAACACGAGGGAGCTCGCGGGGCGGGTCGCCATGATCAGGCCGGGCACGAAGACCAAGTTCGGGATCTGGCGAGACGGCAAGACCAAGGACCTGGAGGTGATCATCGGCGAGCAGCCGAAGGACTTCACCACTCGCGTGAGCATGCGACGCCCGGGGGTCCGGTACAAGAGGGTCGAGGGCGGCAAGATCGAGGCCCTTGGCGTGACCGTCGAACCCCTCACCGAAAGAAACGGCAAGAAGTATGGCTGGAAGGGCGATGAGGGCGGATTGCTGATCACGGAGGTCGAGTCCGGGGGCGAGGCCGACGAATTCCAACTGAAGCCCGGCGACCTGATCCTCGGGGTCCAGCGAACGCCCGTCAATTCGGTCAAAGACCTTCGCAAGATGATGAACAAAGAGGCCCTGGCGAAGGGGGTCCGCCTGCTGGTGAAGCGCGTCAGCACCGGCGCCGCCGACAACTTGTTCATGCGGAGCCGCTAGCGGTCAGGGCCAAGCCGCGAAGCCGTCGTCGCTGGCGGCTTCGACATTCGGTATTCGATCCCGTCAGGCCCGTGCTGGAATCGGCTCGGGCCTGCCGTCTATGGCTTGATCGCTATCCCGCAGACGGTCTGGCCGAGCGGCGGACGTTCTGCCAGTCCGTCAGTCCAGAACCCCCCGCCTGAGGTCGAGCTCTGCCGTTCGCTTGCCATTGCTCTCGGGCACGGCGCTCTTCGTCCGGAGTTATGTGTCAATTCTCAGGGATAACTGCAGAAAAAAAGCGTGGCTTTCCGAAGGCGGAAAGCCACGCCGCTCCACCCCGCAGCACGACTTCTATCTATCGGGAGGTCAAGACCTCCTCAGGAACAGACGCGTCTGTGTTGCACCACCAGTCGAGCTTCTTCCCGAAGTGCACCGATCAGCCGAACCTCCTGATGAGCTCAGCCCCGCGCGCTCTTCCCTGTCAGTCCGGTCAGCACCGTTCTCCAACCGACCTTCGAGGTACAATCGCGTCTTCCGGAAAACCCTGCGCCGCAGACATGCCTACTGCCGTCATGACAGCCTGGCGGGCCGAATCGGCAACTTCTAGCACTTGACAGGACAGTTGCGAATGCTGCCGCTCGGTCCTATAAAACCATACCCCCACACCCAATGGCTAGCAACAGCTAGCCCGGATTTTTGCTTGAAATTCCTTTGCGGTTGGGTTGGCTGAGCATAGGGAATCCAGACGCGCGCAACGGACCCCGAGTCGAATCATTTCCCCAGCAGTTTCTTGACAGTCGCACCGAGATCGGCCGGCGAGATCGCTTGGAGGAGGCCACGTCCGTCGACCACGTACACGGCGGGGATTGACTTCACGCCGAATCGCTTGGCAATATCGTTGCCCCATCCCTTCCCGTCGAAGTACTGAGGCCACGACATCTTCTCTTGCTTCACGTAGTCGTCCAGCTTTGACCGAGATGTGTCCAGACTGATGCCGATGATTTCCAGCTCGCGCGCATCGTATTGCTCGCGGAGCTTCCTCAGGAGGGGGATGGACTTGCGGCAGGGCGGACACCACGTTGCCCAGAAGTCCACGACGACCACTTTGCCCTTCATCTTCTGCACGTCGATCTTCCGGCCGTCGGTGCTGGTGAAGGCCAGCACGAACGGCTTGCCGATCGCCTGGCGCTTACGCTGGGCCGCTTGGACGCGCCGGGTCACGACGTGGCGGGGGTGGTTGGTCTGGAGCTGCTTCATGTATCTGTCTGCCTCCGCCGGGCAATTCTGTTCCCAGGCGCCCTTGATGATCGTCTCCAGAAGGATGGGCGCGAACTGGCTCTTGGCGTGCCGGGCCACATATTCCTTGTAGCGATCGAGCTTGAAACCTGCCATTTGCGTCGTCGCGGCCGCCTTCTGCGTGGCGGTGCCCGGCTTCCTAAGCTCCCGTCGGTTCTCTGCGATATCGAGCTGAACCTTCACATAGGCCGCGTACGCCTTCAGGTCCTCCGACGACTCGCGGGCCAGAACGCTCTTCACCTCGGCCTCCAGCTCGTCGAAGGGCTTCCCCCCGACGATGGTGACGATGTAGAGGCTCTCCAACTTGGCCATCAGCACCTCGTTGCGGTGCGTGGTTTCCGGGTAGGCTTCGAGCATCGTCTTCGCCAGCTCGATGACCTTCTTTCGGCGATTGGCCAGGACCCTCATGTAGTCGGTCTGGCCTTTGGCTCTCGGCGGGTCGGCCATCCACTGCTTGATTTGCTTGGACAAGCTGGCTTCGTCCGGCACGTCTGCTCCGAGCGAAGCGCTTGCCCCGAACAGCACGGGCACCGTCGCAAGAACGGCGTAACGTCCGATGCCGCTGCGAACGCGCGGCCTGGCGTGGCCCCTTCCGGTTGTCCGTGTCAGAGTCATGATTGTGCTCCGTCGCGTGGGCCTGTCCCGAAGGTGCGCCGCCGCCGCGATCCTACAACAGGATCTCGATCGGACGGTCGACGACAAGCCGCTCGAGGCGCTGACGCACGACTTGCACGCCCCAGCCGGGGCCCGGCAGCGCCCGGCTCCGACCACCATACCCGAATCTGACCGGGCGGTCGACGACGTCGTCTCGCAGCAGGAAGCGACCGTAGCTCCCTTCTGCGAAGGCCACGTCCGGCACGACCGACAGGAACGACCGTCCGGCCGCCGAGAGGACGCTGGTCTCGCCCACCATACAACCGAGCTGGTAGCGCACCCCGTGGCGTCGGGCCAGTCCGACCATCCGGATGCACGCCAGCCACCCGCCGTTCTTGCTGAGCCGGATGTTGAAGAAGTCGCCCACGCGACGTTCGATCAGACCCTCCGCGTCGGCCAGGGACACCAGCGACTCGTCGTGCATGATCGGCGTGGCGACGTGGCGCTTCAGCTCGACCAGCTCGTCCTCCCGTCCGGTGGCCAGCGGCTGCTCGATGCAGGCGATGGGCCAGCCCTGCCAGGCCGTCAGTCGGTCGACCGCTTCGTCCAAACCCCATCCGCCGTTCGCGTCCAGTCGGAGCGTCGCCCGTCCGCGCTGGATCGGCCCCGCGAGCTTCTTGGCCACGGCTTCCACCAGCTCGCGGTCGCCGTCGAACCCCACCTTCAGTTTGAAGTCACGGAGCCCAAACAGCCGCATCTTGCGCAGCGAGCGCAGGGCGCGTCCCGGCTCGTCTCCGCCCAGGACGCCGCTGTAGCGAACGCTGGCGAGCTGGTTCGCCACGCCGATTCCCGCCAGGCCCACCCATCCGACGACCTCGGCCACGGGCCGCGGCCAGCACCGACAGTAGGCGTCGAGCAGGGCAAGCTCCACCCCCGCCCGCGCCGCAGTCACCCGTTGTCCGTCGCCGTCGATCGTTGGCAGGGCGTCGATGGCCTCCAAGGCATGGGGAAGCGAGGTCGGGCGAAGGGCCGACAGAAGCGGCGCAAAAACGCGCTCCACCGCCGGGCGGATGGACGCGACCGATTCGCCCGTCACGTAGGGCCTGGGCAAGGTCTCCCCCCAGCCCGTCACCCCATTGGCCAGCTCCACCGAGACCAAGACGGGGTCCGCCACCTGCCGCGCGTGCGTGGCGTGGGAGAACTTGATCCTCATGGGAATGGCCAGCGGCCAGAGGGTGATCGCGCGTATCTGGGTTCGGTCAGTCATCGGTGGCGCGCTGCGAAAGGGTCAGAGCCATCCAGGACACGATCGTCAAGTGCGATGATCATACCCCCTGACCAGGACGGTCGCCAACTGGCGCGGACGCGCGCCGGGCCCGCTGTCAGGATCCGGAGTTCCCCCGGTGCTCATCCAGCGGTCGATAGCGCCTTGGCTGCCGCGACGTCCTTCGGCCAAGTCCGGCGGATGATTCCCCGTGGGCGGGGCACTATTGCCCATCGGATCGCTGGCGGGGTGGGGCAAAAGCCCCAGATTCGGGTCGGGGTTCCTCTGGCGGCGCCGGTTGCTTCCTTGGGGGGCAGCTTAAGCCTTTTATTTTAAGTGAGTTATGCCTATTCGGATCTGGGGTGGGCCCGCCGGGGGTGCTCTGGCACGCTCCTTGCTCCGCTTCTAGGCAACTTGAGATCCTAGGGGAACCACCTTCAGCCGCGGGAACGCGGCGAACGGAGCGCTTGAGCGAGCTGACTATCCCACGAGCCGTGTCCGCGCCAGCGGGGTTCGCCCAAGGCAGCCGAGAGCCCGGGTTGCCTATGGCTACGAACCCCGCGGTTTTTTGAGAGCGACGTCTTTCGAGCCGCCCGCAAGGCTCAGGACAGATTGACATAGGAAGTCGACATAGGAAGGTCCGGGGTTTCGATTGGTGGCGCGAGCCCCGCGATGGTCATTGGGATCGTCGCGGGTCGTCCGCGTGAGTCAACGAAGTTGCCTCTCTGGTCTTCGCCGCCCCTGAAAACGAGATGAGGCGACGTGATCGAGACCCGGGCCTTCATTCTCGCTCGGTGCCCCCCGGCGGTCGGGGAGGGTGGGGCTCCACCGAATCTCCAGCAGCTGCGGTTGCGTTCGCAACCGGAAACCACGAGGAGGCAGTACCATGAAGGACCCTCGATGTCGCACGGCAAGGCGGTTCAAGCTCTGGCTGATGGTGGCGCTCTTGATCATTGCGGGGTGCTGCACCGAGCCGATCGACCCGCCTCCCGAGTTCCCAGGGCTCTACGACGTCACGCGAGGGACGGCACAGCTGAAGATCGGATGGCTCCTTGGCGGGTCCGAGGGCGAGACGACCCAGGAGGCCGGCGGCGGTGAGCTGGTGCCCATCGACCCCAATGACGTGCCCTTTTTGTTCAGGCCGCTCGCTGAGCTCTGGAACCAGGCGCTCGACGACATCAACGCCGGCCTCGACGAGCTCTTCCCCAACCAGGTGATCGTCTCGCATCCCAACCCGTGGCTGACCAAGGTCGAGAGCCCGGAGGACCCCAATGAGTTCTTCCAGGGCGTCAACGGGCCGAACGGGTTCCTGGCGGTCGCTGCTGGCGGGGCGGCGGACCCGAACCTCGGGCTCGCGACGCTGGGAGCGGCCACCGTGACCGGCAAGTGGGACGGGGTTGACACGATCGAGGGTGAGCTGAGCCTGATCCTGTCGCTCGGCGGGGGCGGGCAGCAGGGCGGCGGTCTCGTGACGGTCGCCATTGTCGTCCCCTACGATGCCGTGCTCGTTCCCGAGTAGTCGCCGGGCTCGGCAGACCGGACGGCTATCAGTCTCAGAGGGACGACCCAGGCCGAATGCCTCTGGTCGTCCCTCTGAGACCCAGTGTTTTGCCCAATTCCTGATCCCCGAATACCACGTGCTGGGCTGCTGTCAGGGCTTCCCTCGGGACGCCGACGTGCTGCCTCCGGACGACCGCAGGGGACCGATCCGGGAGCACACGATTCTGGGCTCACGGCGGCTATTTTTGGTTGCAACACCGGCCCGTTGACCGTATCCTCTTGGCGAAATGGTACACGGTTTTCCCTTCTGTCTCAGGGAGGAGTGCTATGGCAAAGAAGAAGGCGGCAGCGAAGAAGGCCATGACCAAGTCGCAGATCGCCGCGGCGTTGGCCGAGAAGATGGACATGCCCAAGAAGCAGGCCAATGAGACGCTGGCTGCGTTGGCGGAGCTGGCCTACAAGGAGGCCAAGAACGGCTTCACCATCCCGGGCATCGGCAAGCTGGTCCTGGTGAATCGCAAGGCCCGGATGGGGCGGAATCCGCAGACGGGCGAGGCGATCAGGATTCCCGCCAAGAAGGTCGTCAGGTTCCGCGTGGCCAAGGCTGCCAAGGACGCCATCCTCGGGACCAAGAAGTAGCGCGGCCCGACGAGGTCATCCGTCAGAAACAAGCGCTGCGATGGCTTGGCTTGCCGTCATGCCATCGCATTTCTCTTGCGCGGGCAATGAGTGCGTAGAGATTCGGCCCATGATGCCGATTCAAGGGGTGAGGGTCCGTTGTCCGGCGGGCCCGTTCGTTGCCGAGTTTGCTGTCGGGGCGTAGAATGCGCTGGTTGAGCACAACGGGGCGGGCCATGGACAGGGCTTGGCATGGCTGATCCAGCCGAGATCGTCGACCGGGTGGTGGCATTGGTCCACACCTGCGTGCCGCCGGAGGAGCTGGGCGAGGTGTCCCTGCCGGCCATCGCGTGCCTCGTCGGCGGCGCGGTCATGATCTTCTGGGGCAGCAAGCTGGTCCGGGCGTTGATCGTTATCGCCGGCGCGACTGCGGGGGGGTACGGGGGATGGCTGATCGCGCAGCACTTGGCCAAGCCGCCGGCGATCGGGCTTGTGGTTGGCGCGGTGATGGTGGGAGTGCTCGGCCTGGTTCTAACCAGACTGTGGATCGCGGCGCTCAGCGGGGCGCTGGCAGGACTGGTCGCGCTGTCGGTTTGCGGGTACCGCCAGGATCTGCCGGGGCGGTTTGATCAGTTCATCCGGGAGTACCGCCAGCCCGCTCCCAGTGCCAACAACGAATTCCCATTGGCCGATCCTGGCACCACCGAGGCGCTGGAATCCCTTCGCACCTACGAGATCCTCATGCGGTTTGCCGAGTATCTCGAGCGGGCCGATGATCCTCTGCTTCGAAGGGTTCTTCTGTGGGTGGGAGGCGCGGGGCTCTTCGGGATCGTCATCGGATTGGTCGCCTACCGTGGGGCGATGATCTTCTGGACGTCGCTGGCGGGGTTGGCGCTCGTCGTCGGGAGCGGGGTGGTTCTCTTGACGAATTACTGGCCTGAATGGCACGGCTTCGTGGTGAAGAACGCGTCGAACGTCGGGCTGGTGATGCTTGGCGTCTGGCTGGTGGGCATGCTGGTTCAGTGGCGCGGGACGAGACGTCGGGTGGGCCCCGTCGGCAGGCCAGTGGCGGCAGCGGCCACGTTGCCCAACGCCACCTGATCCGGACAGGCCGACGGGTGCCGGCGCGCGCCATCGTGCGATCACCCCAGCTCGAATAGGAACCACGTCTTGGATGCCATCGTCCCAAGTCGGTCCGAGTGGATCCGCGACCTTACGCAGTTGGATCCTGCGCTGGGCGCGATCCTGTTCGTGGTGGGCCTGGTCTTCGTGCTCATGGGATGGCGCATCTTCAAGGTGCTGATCATTGTCAACTCTGCGGCGCTGGGGATGCTCGTGGGCGCCGTGGTTGGGGGGGCGATCGGCAAGTCGTGGGTCTGGCCCGTCGTGCTGGGCTTGGCCGTTGCCGTCGTCTTTGGCCTGTTGGCGCTTCGTGTCATGCGGGCAGGGGCGGTCCTGTGTGCCGCCCTGGTGGGCGGATACGTGGGCATGATCATCACGAGCGGGTTCTCGGACAGGCCAGAGGTCCAGCTTGTGGGAGGCGGTGTTGCGCTTCTTGTCGCCGCCAGCCTGGCCTTCGTGGTCTTCGAGCACCTGATGATCGCCGTGTTGAGCTTCCAGGGCGCCCTGCTTGCGACGACGGGGGCGCTGTCGGCCGTTAGCGAGCAGATGGGGTTCTTGCGACACCTCCGCGAGATGGCCAATGACCACGGTTTCTTCGTCCCGTTCTGCGTCATGGCCCTGACCGTCATCGGCATCTGCGTGCAGCTCGCCGGCCTGCGGGAAGGGGGGACGCGCACCAAATCCGAATAGCCCTCGCGTCCCATAATCCCTCACGAGAGGGACCCCCAGTGCCTCGAGGCCGAATCCTTCCGGGAAGACCATCTTCCTCGTTTGACCGTGACCATCGCGAATCGTATGTTTGGGGCGGCTGCTGCTGCGGATCAGCATCGGCCCACCATGCGGGAGTCTGAGTGATGGCCCTTCACCTACGCAGCCTGAGACGAATGAAGTCGTTCCTCGATTCCGAGGATGGCGTGTCGGGCACGGAATACGCCATCATGCTGGCTTTGATCGTGTTGGCTGCCGCGGGTGCCATCCGAGGGATCGGCGAGCGGATGCACAACGTCTACGACATCATTGATCAGAACATCCCAGACGTCTAACCGAAGTCTCCCCGTCAGATCGCGTCCAACCTAGGATTACAGCTGCAGGATACCTTGTGAGCCAACGGAGAACGGCTGCGCGCCAATGGGGGTTGGCGTCTTTCGTTTTTCAGCTCGGGCGACTGCCGGCGGCGCGCGTCGTGGTCGGTTGCGTCGGCTTTGCCCGTGTCGAGGGACGCCTGCTCGTCGTCGGCTGCGTCGCGGGTCGGCGCACGTCGGCCCGTGTCGTGACGGGGCGTTGACGCGCCGCGCGGGTGGTCGAGGGCTTGGGCTTCGTGACCGGGGGCGCGGGCGGTGGCGGCGGCTTGACCCAGATCGGGACGGCCTCGATCAGACGGTAGACGGGGGGCGGTGTCTTGCCGCTGAAGAGCTGCTTTCGAATGCGTTCGGCGATGGCGCGACGATTGCCGGCGTGCGCGTCGAGCTTGTCGCGCTGCAAGCGATCAGCCCAGCGTTCGGCCAGATCGATCCTCAGCAGGCCGATGGCGCGTCGGGCCTCGCGCCGCTGGGCCTTGTCGAACCAACGTTCGCATTGGAGGTCCATCTGCAAGGCCAGGGCCGTCGCCACCGCGAAGCCGCCCCGATCGGCCAGCAAGCGGCAGCGAAGCAGCCTCGCGAAGAAATCGTGGGGCCACTGCTTGGGCGGGCTGAGGACCGGTTCCAACATCGCCAGTGCCTTGTCAGATTGCCCTGCCTGTCGCATGAGGGCTGCCCGCAGCAGACGCGCGGCTGCGGCCAGATCCGCTTGCTCGGACTTGGTCAGGCCATCGAGATGCTCCAGGCAGGCGGGGGCCTTGGCCCCTTTTGCCAACGCCTCCGTACTCTCCGCCAGCGCGGCGAGAAAGACCGAAGCGCCTCCCCAGCGGGTGCGCTGCTTGGCCGCTGCCTTGTGCGGCGCGGGCGACTTGTGCAGCTTGGCCAGCAGGTCGAGTGCCTCGCCGATCTCGACCCGGGCGGCGGCGGCGACCTCGGTGAGCCGACGGCGTGTTACGGGGGATTCGTCGCCGAGGAGCAGTCGGGTCAGGGCAGGCTCGGCCTGTCGGGCCAGTCGGAGGTTGGCCAGTCCCAGTAGGAGATGGACCCGCACGGAGGGTTCGCGTGTCGACTTCAGCCGGCGCGTCAGGGAGGCGACTTGCTTGTCCAACCACTTGGCGTAGGTGCCCTCGTCCTTGATCGGCTCGGGGTAGGCCCGCGGACTCAGCCTGTAGACGACGGGGCCAGCCTTTTGCGTCGAGGGCCGGGCGGGCTGGGCGGCCAGAGCTGGGCCGCCGGCCATCGCGGCCGACGTCGTCGTGATCCATATCCAGAGGTTGGCTTTGAGCATGACCTGTCCTGGTGTCCTGCCGACCGGACGCGGAACGACCGCGTCCGGCGGGGACGCCCTTCTCAGTCAAGGAAGGCCGGCTCGCCGTGGATCTCGCCGACCAGGGCGCGGACCTTCTCGAGCGCGTCGGTGGATCCCTCGACCAACAGCCAGGTGCCGCCTTCCGCCCCGCCGATCCCACCGGCTCCGATGGGCCAGGCCTCCACACCGCAGAGATACTTGAGCGCCTCGATCTCGGTGAACGGCTCGCCGGGCGACAGCCACAGCGCCGGGGTGTTCTGTTGGAATCCGTCCGCAGGACGGTTGACCCGCGCCGCCGCGCTGGCCAGGTCCGTCGGAACGGACTTCTCCAGGCCAATCGGGTGGATCAGCCTGGCCCGTCGCGCGACGGTCATGGGATGCACCTTGCCGATCGTCCCGCCCTCGGGGTGGCCGATCAGGATACCCACCTGCTTGCGCTCGTAGTTCAGGGCGTTGCCGCCTTTGAAGACGACGTCGCCGGGCTTGAGGTCGGCCAGCCCCGCCCGCCAGTCCCGCCCCATGTCGGGTTTGCCGTTGACGATCACCAGATTGGGAATCCGCGTCGCCGGTCGCTTCGTGCCGACGACGCCGGTCGACGGCGTGATGTTGCCGGTGAGGAACTGCGATTTGTCGATTCGCTCGCCGGTCAGCTCTTCGTAGATGTATCCGTTCGTCGAGCCGGTGGTCACGATCACCTTGCCGCTCTCCAGCGCGGCCCGGACGTCCGGGTGTTCGCGGATGCCGCGGGCGATCAGCCGTTTGGCTTCGGCCACCGTCAGTCGGAACTGATCCTGCATGAGTTGTCTCTCCAGCAGCGTCCTGGCCGCCTGATAACGTCCGCCCCGCCGGCGCCCCTACTCGCTTTCCACCTGGATGATGGCGTGGATCGGGTACCTGGCCAGCTTCTTGCGTCCCTTCAGGAAGGACAGCTCGATCAAGAAGGACACGCCGAGGATCTTCCCACCGAGCGCCTCGACGAGGCTGCAGCTGGCCTCCATCGTCCCGCCCGTGGCGAGCAGGTCGTCGACCATGACGACGACGTCGCCGGGCTTGATGGCGTCGACGTGGATCTCCAGGGAATCCGTGCCGTACTCCAGCTGGTAGCTGGCCGAGCGGGTCTCGGCGGGCAGCTTGCCGGGCTTGCGGATCGGGACGAAACCGGCCGATAGCGACTGGGCCACCGCCGTGCCGAAGATGAACCCGCGCGATTCGGCACCCGCGACGACGTCGATCTTCTTGCCGCGATAGGGCTGGGCCAGGTACTCCACCGCCAGCGCCAGACTCGCCGGGTCCAGCAGCAGCGGCGTGATGTCCTTGAAGACGATGCCCGGCTTGGGGAAGTCCGCCACGTCACGGATGCGCTTCTCGAGGTCGTGGTACGAAGGAAACGGCAGACCGACAGCGTCGCTCATCGTCAAAGGCTCCTCGTCAAGGTCGCACGAGTCCCGACCGGCGTGTTGCCAAACGGATCATAGGCGATGCGATGGGCCGCTGCAACTGCACACGGGGCGGATGTGCGGGGCGATCTGGCTACTCCCACGGCTTGAGGAGCACCTTGGCGGCCTGACCGCCAAAGAACGTGTCAAACGCCTCCTGTGCCCGGTCGAAGCCGAAGCGGTGGCTGATCAGTTGGCCGACCACGGGGGATTCGCCCAGGATGCGGAACATCTCCGGATAGAGGTTGAGGTTGAAGTGCCACCCGCCGATCAGGTCGATGCCCTTGCGGATCATGTCGCGGCTCGGGCCGAGCGGGATGTCGTCGGGGTTCTCTCCGCAGAAGGCGACCTTGCCGCGGCGACGGACGGCGTCGATGCAGAGCCGTTCGCCCGGCGTCTTGCCGGAGCAGTCGATGGCGTGGTGGGGCCCGAGCCCTGCGGTCAGCTCGGCGATGGCGGCGGCGGGGTCGCCGTCGGCCGGATCGAGGACGGCGTCGGCGCCGAGCCGACTCGCTCGTTCGCGCCGCCACGGTTCGGGCTCGACGCCGAGGACGCGCGCCCCGCGGAACGCGCCCACCACCACCGCGCCCAGTCCGACCGGGCCCAGTCCGGTGACCAGGAGCGTGTGTTGCGGTCCCGTGCCCATGCGACTGATCGCGCCCAAACTGGGGCCGAGCGCGCAGCCCGCCAGCGAGCCGATCTCGAAGTCCACGTCATCGGGCAGGGGGGGCGTGACGAACTCCTGTGCGAGGGTGTACTCCGCGAAGTGCGGGCCGACGGTCGGCTGATCAAGACAGTGGATGTAATCGCCGGCGGCGCAGAGGTCGCACTGCCGACAGCCCGCCAGCGGGCCCAGCGAGACGCGGTCGCCCACCTTCAGCCGTTCGGGCTTGTCGACGGCGACCACCTCGCCGCTGCCTTCGTGCCCCCCGCCGCACGGCGATTCGGCGAAGAAGGCGTGGCGGTCGCTACCGCAGATGGGCGAGGCCATGATCTTGACGACGACCCAATCGTCCCTCGGGGTCGGGTCGGGGGCGTCGACGATGCGGACCTGTTGATTGCAGAGCTCCAGTTGTCTCATGGCGGATTCCCCTGCGGCGTTTTGATCCTGGCGGGGGTCACTTCTCGTCGTCCAGGGGCGCCCACAGCTCGCGATCCGTGGAGATGTCAGTCAGGATGTCGTCCAGGGCCGAGATGCTGATGATCGAGCTGCGGAGCACGAAGACGCGCTGCCGATTGACGCGGATGCCGTGGTGGGCGGATTCGATGATGTAGAGCTCCTTTCCGGCGTGGCCTTCGGAACAGTCGTGGACGTCGGCCTCTTCGAGCCAGATGCCGTTCTCGGCGACGTCGCCCATTCGGCCGAGGTAGAGGATGGGCCCCGCAGTATCGAGAACGACGTTGCGACCGATCAGATCGGCCAGCGATTCGCGAAGTTGGTTGTCCGTGTGGTCGTTTTGCACTTGATGCCTCGCGACGCTAAGGCTAAATTACAGAGGGACTAAGCGGTGCGTCAAGGTGTCCAGCACAGGATGGCGGGGCTTGAGGACCCCTCAGGGAGACACAAGCCATGCGAACTCGACTAGGGAGGGTCGTGGCCGGCGCGGTTGTCGTTGTGGGTATTGGCGCTATCGGCGCCGAGATCGGCACGGAAATCGCGAAGGACGGGGTCAAGGAGATCCGCCTGGCGGCTTCGGTCGACGCTGAGTACGAGAAGCGGCTGGCCGGGTTGGCCAAGGACGACGTGGCGGGTCACGTCAGGCTGGCCGAGTGGTGTCTCGAGCAGGACCGTCCTGACCTGGCCTTGGAACGGTGTGACCACGCCCTGAAGATCGCCCCCAAACACGCGAATGCGAAGCTGCTTCGCAGGGCAGCCCAGCGTCGCATGAAGTCCAAGCCGGACCCCGGCCCGCCGGTTAAGAAGAAAGACCGGGCTCCTGCGCAGAAACGCGAGGGGAAGCTGCTGACCGAGAAAGAGGTCGGGCGGATCCGGCTGGCGGAGCTGAAGCCCGGCGAGCGGGTGAAGGTCCGCTTCGCGGGCGGCCTGGTCGACCGCTTCCTCGACGCCGTTGCCGGCACCAAGCCGGAATACAGCACGGCCACCTTCCGACGGGACTTCCGGGCCAAGAGCAACAGTGAGAAGCTCACCGAGATCGTCAAGGCCACGGGGTTGTACTATGCCGACGAGATCGAGGTCTCGTCGGACCCGCAGGCTATCCGGGTTTTCCGCAGGGACATCTATCCGATCATCCGGGCGAACTGTGCGACGTCCAAGTGCCACGGCGGCGCGGCCAAGATGCGATTGTACGCGAAGAGGAAGACGGAGGCCGTCTACACGAACTTCTACACCTTGGACCGGTTCAAGAAGTCGGTGCCCGGGCGCGGCCTGGTCAGCATGTTCGATCGGGGCTATCCGGAGGAAGGGCTCTTCTTGAACTATCTGCTGCCGAGGGGGATGGCCCGGGACCAGGTGTTGGCCCATCCGAAGGTCGGTTCGACCGACATCGAGCCGGTGGCGAGAAGCAAGGACGCGAGGGATTACATCGAGGTCAGGACCTGGCTGAAGGAGGTGCTGCGGCAGCCTCGGCAGGATCCTGGCATCGAGGACGCCGCGGAGAAGAAGGGCGCTGACAAGAAGGGCTCCGGCGAGGGCAAGAAGCCACGTTGAGACCTGGGCATCTTGTTTCGGGGGGGCCCGAGTTGGAGAGCAGCCCTGAGGACATGACCGGTTCGTGGCCTCCAAGCACCGCGGGGCAGCGAGAACGTCGGACGGGCCAGGGAAGGCGCATCGCATTGGACCTCTTGCCCACCGAGTTGTGGATCCTTCTGACGGGCGTGTTGCTCGTGATGATCCGCCTGGCGTTGACGGGTCGGCGACGGGGGTGGCGTGCCGCGGCCGAGCAGGCCGAACGACGGGGATGGGCGGTCGCCCGCCGAGACCGGGAGGATCTTCCTTCTCGATACGGGCTGCTGGAGCTGATGCGGCATGGGTACAATCGTTGTGCGTGGGATGTGATCCGCTCGGCGAAGCCGCGCCCGGCCCGGGCGTTCTGCTATCATTATGAAACGGGGTTCGGTAAGCGGCACGCATCGAGGGACCTGATCGTTGCCGTGGTCGAGGCGGACGCCGACCGGCCGGGCTTCTGGCTCGGGAGGGGGCGCGGGATCGAATCGGTCGGGGCCTTTGCGCGGTATCGTCCGATGGCGGGCGTGGCCCGGCCGGAGGACGGCGAGCCGTTTCGCGCCTTCGCCGAGGCCGTTCACCGGGCGAAAGGCCAGCTCGAGCCGGACCTCCAGGGCATCCTTCAGGAGGGAGACGGGCTGCGAACGCTTGAAGTCCGAGGTCCGTACGTCGCTCTCTACGAGGATGGCATCGGTCCGGCCCGGTCCCAGATCGATCTTCTGGCGCGGGCCGAAGCCGCGGCCGACCTGATCGAGGGCCCGAGCACGGGGCTGGCCGAGGTCCCATCGTCGTCCGGCGGCGGTGACCGGCCGACTTGATAAGCAGGCCCGGATGGATCGGGCGTCGATACACGGACGTTGACAGGAGCCAAGCCGTGAAGTCCACGATAGCGAAAGTTGCGATCCCAGTGGCCGTGCTGGCGATCGCTGTGGCGATCCTGGGCATATCAAGGTTCAGCCAATCAGATCAGGATCTGGCCAACGCCGAGGCGGACGAGTGCGCGGACCGGGCGACGCGTTTTCTGGCCAAGTATCGGGCGAATGTCGCCCAGATCGCGTTGATTCTGGGTCAGGTGGGGAGGCAGCTCGGGGAAGACGAAACGCCGCTGGCGGTTCCGCCCAAGGGGGAGGAGGCCGGTGATCTGGTTCGCGGCGAGCCCAATAGCTTCCTGGCGCTCAGCAAGAAGCTGCGGGACGAGGCCGGCAAGGGCCGGATCAAGGACCTGGAACAGAGACTTCAGCAGCTCGTCCCCGACGCGTCGAGTCTCCCGGAGATGCCAAGCCCCGGCGAAGACATCGGCAAGAGCGAGGGTGCGATCGCCAAGGGCGTCAAGGCGGCGCTCAAGCGGGTGGACGCGTTGGTGAAGGAGAACGCCAAGCTGCTCGACCAGGCGCTTCGGCAGGCAGACGAGGCGCTACGCATCCGACACGGCGAGGCCAGCACCGGAAGTCACGTCAACGCCAACGTCCTCAAGGCGTATGTGCTGTACCTTCAAGGGGAGGTGAAGCGGACGGAAGGTCTGGCCGGTCGACTGGAGGCCCAGGAGATTCGTCTTCGGGCGTTGCGGTCGGCATATGTGTCCTACGGTCTGTCGGGGAAGATCGAGGAGCTGGCGCGTCGGCGCCCGAAGCAGGCGACGGAGTCGCTGGCCATCGACAGGGCGGATCTGGAGAAGCGCCTGTCCGACGCCAAGAAGCGATCGGCGGGGCTGACCGCGAAGATCGAGGCCATCCGCAAGCAGATCACCGAGGCGACCGCGAAGGCGGAGGCCGCTCGCAAGGACCTGACGGCGCTGGAGGCCAAGCGATACGACCCCAAGCAGCCCAAGGACGTCCGGCGCTACGTCGATGCCTACGCCGAGCACGCCAAGCAGGAGCAGGAGGCGAGCCTCAAGGCCATTGCCCTGAAGACCGGGACGCTGGAAGGGGTCCAGTTGGACGACGCCCAGGGCGGGGACCTGCTGAAGGACAAGTACGTCAACGCGCCGGGCGGCAAGCGGACGGTCGTGAAGGGCCTGGTCACGCTGGAGAAGGAGCAGGCTGAGGCTGGCAAGGAGATTGCTGACCTCGAGGCCTTGCTCGAGGGGAGCGCGGGTCGGGCCAAGCGGCTCGAGGCGTTGGACGCCAAGCTCGTCGAGGATCGCAAGGACGTGCTCAAGCGCAAGGCGGACATCGACAAGCAGATTGCGGCACTGTTGGCCAGGGCGAACAAACGGACCGAGGTCGCAGCCGAGTCGGAGGCCGAGGCGCTGGCCCGATTGGCGAAGGCCGACAAGGCCTATGGTCAGGCCGCCCGGTACGCCCGGCAGCGGGTCAACGAACTGAGGGACGATCCGGCGTTGGACGACCTGCCGGAGGACAAGGATACGACGCCGGCGATGATCATGGGCCAGGGAGGCGTGGCCCACGCCCGCGCGCTGGTGCATCTGCAGCAGTCCCGCGATCTGCGCCGCGCGGTTCCCGTGATCGAGATCGCGGCCGCGATCCGTGTGCCCGGGGTTGCCGAGGACGACGTCAAGGCGCTCGAGGCCCAGTTGGCCGGGGCGGAGGGCAAGGCTGTCGAGGCCATCGATGCGTCCGTCGAACTCCTCGAGAAGGCCGCCAAGTCGGTCAACAAGAATTACCGGTGGATTCCCGAGGTCAGCGTTGCGGCGGCCAACCAGCTCAAGTCGATGGCGACGTTCGGCGGCGATTCGGCCGGTGCGATCCAGTTGGCTCTGGAGCAGTACGAGGACGCCGTCGAGGGCCGCGAGGCCAGCCCATTCCTCAAGCCTTACGTTCGCGTGCTCGAACAGCTCCGCAAGACCGAAGGGCGCAAGCCGCCCACGATCCGCTCCGCTCGCGTGCTGTCTGTGCCGACGACGGTGCCCGCGGAATCCGTGGAGGAACCGCCCGTAAAGCCAAAGGAGGCGCGGTCCAAACCTGCGGCCAAGCCCGCCCCGACGCCGGTGCCGAAGCCTGCCGCCAAGCCGGCGGGTGAAGCAACGCGCAAGACCCTGGCTGACCTGGTGCGCGAGCACAAGGCCGCCAAGAAGCCCGCGCCGCCCGCGAAGCCGGCGAAGCAGCCGGCCAAGAAGCCCCCGAGCAAGACGGCGAAGTGACCTGCCAAGTGCCCCATGACCCTCTCGTGGCAGATGCGTAGAACCTGCCGTACCGACTGGGACGTTCTGGCTGCGCCAGGCAGCGACGCAGGAGCGATGACATGAGCGATGCGGACCAGACCGTACGCATTGGGATGGTGGGGTGCGGATACATGGGGCAGAAGGCACACCTGGACAACCTGGTGACGATCCCGGGATGTCATGTCGTTGCGCTGGCGGAGGGCCGGGCCGAGACGGCGCGGCTCGTCGCGCGGAAGTACGCCATCGACGAGGTCTATCCGGATCATCGCTCGATGCTGAACCGTGCGGACGTCGACGCCGTCGTGTGCATCATGGGCTACGGCCTGCACCACGCGGTCGTGCCCGACATCCTGAACGCCGGCAAGCACCTGCTGACCGAGAAGCCCATCGCGCTTCGCCCCGAGACGGGGCATCGGCTGGCCGACCTGGCCGACGCGAACGCCGTGATCTACCAGGTGGGGTACATGAAGCGGCACGTGCCGGCAAGCCGGGCCGCGGTCGAGGTGATCCGGTCGTGGCAGGCCAGCGGACGGGCGGGCAAGATGAACTACCTCCGCGTCACCATGCCCCCGGGCCACTGGACGTACGGCATCGAAGGGCCGATCGGCGCGGGCGATGCCCCGCCCGCCTACGACGGCCAGACGCCCGAGACCCCCCCGGACTGGATGGACGAGCGAATCGGGTCCGCCTACAACGCCTTCGTCAACTACTTCATCCACCAGGTCAACATCATTCGCTATCTGCTGGGCGAGTCGTACCGATGCGACTACCTTGACCCGACGCAGACCGTGCTGGTCGGGCGGAGCGACAGCGGCGTGCCTTGGGTGCTGGAGATGACGGGCCAGAACCTCCGCGACCACTGGGAGGAGTACTACAAGGTCTGCTTCGACAACGGCAAGCTCGACCTGTCCGTGCCGGCGCCGATGGCACGGCAACACTCGGGCGAGTTGCGGATCTACCACGGGCCGGCCGATAAGGCTGATCGGCCTCGTTGGGAGCAGCCTGTCCTCGCGCCGTCGTGGTGCATGCTGGAGCAGGCGAGACACTTCATCGAATGCGTTCGGACGGGCCAGCCCACACTGGCCCCCGCCCGAGAGGCCGCCCTCGACCTCGAGGTGGCCGAGCAGTACGCCAGACTGATGGCGTCGTAGACCGAGGTCGTCTACTTCTTCGGGAACCGCACGGACAGCTCGACGCGCTGGACGGTGAGGGGTCCCTGGCCGGCGTTGGCCACGCCGACCGTGTTGTACCCCTCCTGGAAGGCGTCGCGTTCGAACGCGGAGATGCCTGCCTTTGTCGCTGGCTGAGTCGGTTTGCGGTTGATCGTCACCCGGGCCGCGGGGGTCTTGTCAGGCTTGCCTGCGACGAGTCCCAGGCTGATCTCACCCTTCGCACCGGCGATCGGCACCGGACCCGTGAAGATGCGGAACTCGGCGGAGTGCCCCGGCGCGATCTTCTTGGGCAGCGCGGGCGGGACGGGCTTGCCCGGGATGTTGATGTCGACGAAGGTCACGACGTAGGTGCGGTCCTTGCCCTGGAGTCCCTCGACCGAGTGCATCTCCCGAAAGAGGTAGGGCATTTCTCTACCGACCTCGAAGTAGTTGAAGACGTAGATGCCCTGAGACCCGCGGGCCAGGGCGGCCATGGCCGCGCCGCGCCGACGATCGGGCGTGTTGTGCACCCTCGGGGCGCCGGGATAGGGACGGATGCCGGACTCGAGCCCGGCCGTCACGCCCACGCCGGTGCCCTCGAGCAGGTGGATCCATCGCTCGACGGGAATGTCGAAGTCGGTCGTCGTGAAGAACGGCGCGACGATGAGATGATCGATCAGGTCGCGCTTGGCCCAGGTGACGGCGTCCAGGCCGGTGCCCACGGACACCTCGGGGCGGGCGGGCACGCGGGCGGCGAGGATGATGGGGTGCTTCCGTTTCTTCTCGGCCGCACGAACCACCTTGCGGACGTCGACCATCCATTCGGTCAGTTCTTTGCCTTTCTCGATTTCCTCCCCCTCGCGGAAGTGGCCGCAGAACCGATTCCAGTCAAGCTCCAGCCCGTCCATGTCGAACCGGTCGCACACCTCCTTGATCAGCGCCATCGCGTGATCGCGGACCGGCTTGAGGCCGAAGTTGAGGCAGCGGTCGTGCCAGCTGTTGAGGCGCTTGCGGTATCGGATGTACTCGGGGTGTTCCATGTAGAACCGGCTGTGCAGGGGCGATTTGGCCAGCGGGGCGTCGTGGGCGTCGTTCATGCGGATACTGACCCAGGGGCTGATGCCGCGCTGGCGGCAGCGATCGATCATCCTGCCCATCGGGCAGACCCCGGCGTCGAGCATCATGCGGAGATTGACTGCCCACTGGCGGAGCCCCTTGCGGGCCTGCGGGGTGGTGTCGCCGAAGTAGGGCTGGTTGTTGTCTCGGGCCGGGTCGAATCCGTCGCAGTGCGGCTCCCACGACTTGCTGTCAAAGTTGGTCTTTTTCGCGCAGCAGCAGATCAGCATGATCGTCACTTGAGAGTCCGCCAGCTCATCGACGATCTGGTCGAGCCTCTCGGGCTTCATCTTGCCGGCCGGGTCGCGGACGAACCGGTTGCTGTCGTCTTCGTTGTAGAGGATTCCCGAAATGGGTTTCCTTGCCGGTCGCTTCGCATCGTCGGCAGCAGCGGGCATGGCGCACCATCCGCTTAGCAGGGCCAGTGTGATCAGGATCCGAGTTCCATCGGGCAGGGGTCGCATCACGTGTTTCTCCAGACGCGCCGCACTCCAAGTGCCAGCGGCGAGACGTGACGCTACCCAGGCGGACTCCTGCCGTCAAGTTGCGCCGTTCCTCGTTTGACGTCCCGACCGGGGTTACAATGCCCGCCTTGGATCGCAAAACGTGGTGAACTCGCTGAGGAGGATCTCATGATGCGCCGCAAAGCGATCGTCGTCGCGTTATCTCTGCTATCCGGTGGATCCGGCGTGGTCTACGCGGTCGACCTTGCCATCACTGCCGAGCCGTATCTGACCGGGGGATTGTTCACGAACCCCGTCCTGCCCCAGGTGGGCGAGAAGGTGACCGTCACCGTTCGCGCGAAGTGTGCCGGGCAGATCGACGCCGCCCCGCAGGCCCGCCTGACGCTGCTGTCCCCGACAGGCAAGACCCTCTCCGAGCAGACACTCGGCCTGAAGCGGACGCAGGACCAGGCCGAGGCGAGTTGGACCTGGACCGCCGGGGCCAACGGGCTGTACAAGCTCCGCGCCCAAGTGGATCCGGCCAACCAGATCGCCGAGACCGACGAAGACAACAACGCAGCCGAGTTGACGCTGCCCGTTCTGATCAAGGGCCGCAAGCTGCACTTCGCCTGGTACCGGGAGGTCGGTACGACGCGGTGGACCACCTGCGTGACGTCCGCCAACGACGCCGAACAGCGCGCCCGGTTGGCGGAGCGCGGGGTGATCCCGCTGAAGTGGGCCTACGGTGGGGCCAGTTGGCGGAGCTACGACAAGAAGAAGGCCAAGACCCACCCGGAGGAGGTGCTCAGGCAGATCGAGGCGATGTTCTACAAGCGGTACACCGCCGAGCCTGGGGCGTGCGCGGGGTTCGGCATCGACGAGACGGGCGGGTACCCGGGCGGGTTCAAGCTACAGCGCACGGTGGCGTCCATGAAGGCGTTGGCGCGGGCCAAGCGGGAGATGCCGGACCGGTTCTTCGCCGTGTGGAACGGCGGGGGCGTCACGCTGGATCCGATTCCCTACTTTCGCCAGGGCGTGGACCTGCTCTTGCTGGAGACGTACGTGTTTCGGGCCGTCCCGCAGGGCCTGGGGACCGAGGAGATCTACGAGATGATCCGCGATCGGCTCGATCCGTTCATTCGATCACACGACATGATCGTGCCGGCCTACGGAAACTGGTGCCATACGCTGATCGGGCTGGACACGTCCGAACGGCCCGACTACATCGACCTGGGCGAACAGGAGGAGGTGGTCCGCTTCATCCGCAGGATCT
This sequence comes from uncultured Planctomycetales bacterium, assembly GCA_964390905.1. Lineage (GTDB taxonomy): Bacteria > Planctomycetota > Phycisphaerae > UBA1845 > JAFGLZ01 > JAFGLZ01. Next base: position 23,810 of record CAYMLO010000088.1, read on the forward strand.
GCCCCGAGATGCGGGGCATCGCGTGGTACACCGGCGGTTATGGGGGCTACGGCCTGGAGCGCAGCCCCGAGACGGACAAACATCACGAGGCTGTGCTGGCAAACGCCGATCGTCTCTGCTTCGACTACTACGTCAAGCCGTGCGTCACGCTGATGCCGCACGGCCTGTGGCCCACCCGACGGGCCACGGGGTCGTGGGGGCTGGTGGCGGCCGTCAGCAACATCGGCGGGATCGACTCGGGGCCGGTCACGGTCGAGTTCTGGGTCGACGGCAGGAAGGTCGGCAGACAGACGGTCGACAAGGTCCCGGCCGGGCCAAACCGGCTCTGCAACCGCGTTCTCATTCGCCAGGGGATTCGCATCAAGCCGGGCCTGCACGAATTCGAGGCCCGCATCGTGTCGGCCGGCGAGGCGACCACGCTCGACGCGGTCGCGCAGTGCAGCCGGCTGATTCGCTGACGATCATCCCACGCCACCCCAAACCACGGCGTCCTATTGCCGAATGGCGCGCAAGATCGCCTCCAGCGGTTTGGTATCTCGGCCGGCGAAGAGCAGGTAGATGGGGGTCGATCCGATGGTAAGCGGGTCGGCGTCGAGCGGGTTGCCCATCATGTCCAGGATCCGGACGTCGCCGGCGCGTCGCAGGCTCTGTTCGGTGCCGTCGGCGGACCAGACGATGGCCAGAAGTCCGCGGTCTGTGGCGAAGACGTATTGCGCGATGGCGTCCGACCGAGGGCCGATCGGCACCGGGACGGGCTCCGGGCCGAGTAGGTTGGCCAGGGCGGACAACGCCGCGTACATCTTGCGGGGCGTGCCGCCGTATTCGAAGAAGATGCCCCCAGCGTCGCGGCCATTGATCTCGCCGCAGACGCCGGCGTGGTAGAAGATCTTGGTGACCCCGTTGCCCACGCAGACGGCCGCCCACTTGACCAGCGCCTCGGACGCCAGCCGCTCAGTGTCCCAGTGGGCCCGCGTCATGGCCGCGTCGCCGACGCGATAGGGCGTCGTCGGCGGATCGTCGTCGGCGTAGCAGCCGAACTCCGTCAACCACATCGGTTTGAGCTGGCCGCGGTCTCGCATCTGCTGGCGGTACGTCAGCAGGGCCTTCTCGTAGATCCGCGGATCGATCGTGGCCGGGTAGATGTGCAGATTCAGCACGTCCACCCACTTCATGCCGTCCGACGCGATGAAACCGCCGACGAATCGCGTGTTGGTCCAGCAGGGCACGCCGCCGACGACGGTCGCATGGGGTTGATTCTTCTTGATGGTTTCGTAGGCGGCCTCCAGCAGCTCGAGGTAATCGGGCAGCCGGTAGCCCAGCCTGCACGGCACGGCGTAGATCGTGTAGAGCGGTTCGTTGAAGATCTCGTAGTAACGGACGCGGTCGCGGTAGTGCTTGACGCTCTGGGCGATGTACTCGCAGAAATCGGCCAGGCGCTTGGGCGGGCAGGACTCGATGTAGCGATCCCGGCGGTGGATCTGCTTCGCCGTGATTCGCTCGATCTTGGCCTGGTCGCCTGCGCTTGACCAGAGCGCGGACGGTGCGGGGAACATGACCAGGACGTTCAGCCTCTCGTCCAAGACGCGGTCGATCTGGGCGTCCGGCTTCAAGAAGCTGAACGGCCCCGGTTCCGGCTGAACGGTCTGCCACTTGACCGACCAGTCGCGATGCCACGTCAGCCCGGCCTGCTTGCCCAACCGGAGCAGAAACGCCCACGGATAGGCGTGGTTCATCCCGAAGGGAGAGTCGGCGTGGTCGTAGGCGTCGATCACGGCGCAACGGAGCGTGAGCGGATAGGGCGATGCGACCCCCGGGACGCGCCATTCGACTCGATAGAAGCCGCGTCGTCCGGGTAGGAGATGCTTCAACGGCAAAGTCGCCTGTCTCCCGGGCCTGACGACCAGCTTGACGTCACGGGTCAACACCTCCCGATCGAAGAAGTCGGTGATCTTCAGTCGGCCTCGGACTTCGCGCGCGCTTGACGTGCCGTTCCATGCGACGACACGGACGGTCAAACCGGCCGCCGGGTCGGTGAAGATGTTGCCGGGCACGGGCGTGTCGATGAAGGTCTCCACCTGCGAGCGCGGGGCGTAGGCAGAGCCCTGGTCTTGGGATTCGAACTGGACCGCGTCGACCCAGAGCCTTGCCGAGTCGGTCCCGGACGCCTCCAGGTCCAGACCGACGCCGGCCCAGGCGTGGGGGTCCTTCGCGCGAACCGTCAACGCGAAGCGTCGCCAATCGGTCCCTACACGGACGGTCTTGTCGGGCGATTCCCCGGAGGCCCCACGTACCATCAGACGGGCCGCGACGTCGGGTCGGTCCGCCTTGAGGGCGCAGGAGAGCGTGTAGGACTTGTCGATGTCGAGGGGCAGCCAGCCGACGTGGGCCGCCAGGACCGCTCGGACCTTCTCCTCAATCGGGCCGTAGTAGTCGAAGAAGAAGACGGGCAGTCGACCTTCGGTCAGTTGGATGCGGAGGCTTCGCTTGCCGTGTGCGGCGGTCGTGTCGTCGATCTCGCCGATGAGGCGATAGACGTTGCCCGTCCATCCTTTTAGATCGGGGGCGTAACTGCCCCAGCCGGCCGGGCCGCATTCGAAGCTGCTGTTGGGGATGAGATTCCTCATGCCGTCGGTCGCGATGTGGGGATGATGCTCGGGGCGGACGTTCGTCTCGATCAGAACCACATCGTCGAGCCAGAGCGTTCCGGTCGATCCGAACCAGAACTGCAGGCGACTGTCCCTGGCCGGCAGGTCCTCGGTGGCCTGGAAGGCCTGCTCGAACCGCCGCCACGTCTGCGTCACGACGAAGCCCTCGTTCAGACCGGCGTTCCGCCACGGACGCATGTTGGTCAGCGAGACCTTGATGGGTCGGTGCGCGACGTTCCCCTTGGCCCACCACGTCAGGCGGTAGCACCGACCGTGCTTGACCGCCACCTTGCCGACCTGACAGAGCATCACGTGAGACGACGGCGAATCGCCCGCGAACTTCGTGCAGACGAGCCTGGCCGACCTGCCGCCGGCCCGACCCGCGTCGAGGGACACCTGCTGTTCGATGGCTGCGTCTCCCGCCGTCATCCAGTCGTCCGCCACCCCGTCACCGTCGGCGTCCCGTTCGAACGATCCGTTTGCGGCCAGATTGGCGGCGGGCGCGGCCGCCTGGACGGCGCTCGGGACCAGGCCCATCACGAATGCCAGCGCGCACGTGGACGTCGCGATCCATCGGCTCATGACGCAGTCTCCGTTGCAGGGGCGTCCGGAGTCTATGGAGGTTCGCTGAGCGATGTCAACTCGCCTGTGGATTGGCTCGGGCCAACGGCAGTTGGTAGGATGGCAGTCGGCATTGCATGGGGTGACCGTGGACGCATCATCCGACCAACGCGAGCCGCCGGTTGCCCGGCCGATCTCGGCGTCGCCGATCGTCCAGTACGCCCGCGCGATCCCGTGGCGTCCGGCGAATCCGCTGGTCGTCACGCAGCGCTGGACCACGACGCTGCTGGATCTGTCCGTGGCCTGCGGGGGGTTTATCGCGGTGCTGTTGGGGTTGGAGGTCGTGGCTGCCGTAGTGTTCGGCGGCGGGCTCGAAGGGTCCCCGCCCAGCGGATGGGTGTTGGCGGCGGAGCGAGGCGTGCTGAGCCTCGTGACCGTGCTGATCCTCTGGGTGCTGCTCCGCAAGAACGGGCAGTCCTTTGTGACGGTCGGTGTGCGGACGGACAGGCTGCCCTGGGCGCTGTTGGGCGGGATGGCGGCCTACGTGAACATCATCGTATACATGCTGGCGGTCATGCTGACGGCGAGCCTGTTGTGGCCGGGGACGATCGGGGCCATGAAGCAGGCCCAAGAGCTCAACATCGAGCGAATGCCCGAGATGGACTTGGCCGCCGCTGCCGTCTTCTCGTTGATGGTGGCCATCAACGAGGAGCTGCTCTTCCGCGGGTTCGTCATCACGCGGCTGAGGAGCCTGACGCACTCCTGGTGGGCGTCGGTGCTGATCACGTCGGCCGTGTTCGCCGTGATGCACATCCCCCAGGGATGGCTGCCGGTGGTGCTGATCTTCGGCTTGAGCATCATCCTGGGTCTCTGGATGATCTGGCGGGGCAACGTGCTCGTGCCGATCATCGCGCACATGCTGTTCGACACGACCTCGCTGATGTATCTGGGTCTCTTGAGAGAGAGCGGAACGTGACGTTCGGTCGGGCGGTCCCTATCGCCTTCGGGCCCGGATGCAGACCCAGCCGAGCATGAACACGAAGCCGATGGCCGCCTCTGCCCCTAGAAGCCCGCAAAGACTTCCCAGGAACCCCAGGAAGTTGAGGTCTCTCATTCTCGGCTCGAGAAGGAATTTGACCGCTGGCTCGGGCAGCCCGGCAATGACCTCGTTGATGGTACGGACGGTATCGACGCCGGCGGTGCCGCCCACGACCGCGTCGACGGTCTGGCCGATCCGCTCGCCGGGCATGCCGAACGCGGCCCCAACGCCGGTGCCATCCGGCAGGCTCAACAGCCTGACCCTCAGCGTGGCCGCGAGCTCCGACGTCTCCCCCACGGTGGTCAGGTACTCGTAGCTGAGCTTCACCGACGGCAGGATGGCCACCCGCAACTTCTCCAACTCGCTGACGCGATCGCTCAGGTTGAGGTTGACCACGTGCTTGGCGCGGGCAACGCCTTGGGTGCCGAGCTTGATGCTTCCGTCAGCCTGGCCGACCAGCTCGTAGGTGGCCAGCAGGACCGTCTCGGGTGCGCTGGACGCACGCGTGTGAACGACGGTGACCTCCACCTGGGCGAGAAGCCCGGTCAGATCGGCGTTGGGTTCGTTCCCCACGACGGCGGCCACCAGCAGGCCCTGAACGTAGAAGTCGCTGGTCAAGATGACCTCGGTCCCCGCCGCAAGCCGGGTCTCGGCGACGGTCGGACGGATGCTGCGACGCTCCACCACGACGCCGATCACCTCGTAGTCGAGTGCCGCATCCCCTGAGAACGTCGCCGCGTCGACGTTCAACTCGTCGGGCACGTCGCTCGTCGTGCTGCGGGGGTCCTTGAACTGCGTGAAACACAGCCCCAGCCCCATGATCTCGGCGTCGACCTCGTTCGTGATGCCTGCTTCTGCCCGCATCGGCAGGACGCCCGTCGTTTCCGGATAGCGCTGCAGCTCGGCGTCCACCGTGGTCGCTTCGCCGCCAACCCTCTCGGTGACCTGGGCCCGGCATTCGGCGGAGATCTCGAGCACCTCCGCTCGGGCCGACCCGACCAGCAGTCCGACGACGGCCATCACCAAGACGGCTTGCATGCCCCTACTTGCGTAGTTGGCGTCCATGAGAAGTTCGCTCCTTCGGTCCGCGTATGTGGCCAAGTCATGGGAGAGAAATGAGCCCGTCCCTGTCCTCCCAGGGCCTCTGCCGCCTCATCTCGCCTCGGCGGGAACTCGGCGGACCGGCCGCGCTGAGAGGTCTCATATTAGTTTAGCCGGCTTGGCCGGTTGGGTCCACCACGAGCTCGTTTTCTTGCAGGGCACAGCGCCGCAGCCGGTCACGCCGGGGCGGACCCAGCCATCGGAAGACGACGCAGGAGGGCTACGACGCCGGTTTGGGGGGTGTCTTCGGCGCGGGTTCGGCCTGGGGCGCGGGCGCTTTCTTGGTGAACAGGTAGTAGAGCTTGCCTTCGGCATAGACCCGTCCGGCCAGCTCGCCCGCCGCATCGCCCACGCCGATGTAGACATCACACCGGCCGGCCGCCCGGATCGCCCCGCCCGTGTCCTGGTCGCACGCGAACGCACGATAGCTGCCGAGCTTCGACCCTCCGGCAGGAAGGGGGAACCGCTCCGCCGCGACGAAGGCCACGTTGGCCCGCGGGAAGACCGCCTTGTCCGTCGCGATGGTCCGCCACGGCGTGACGGCCACGTTGATGCTCCCGTACGGGCCGCCCGTTCGCGGGGTGAAGAACACGTAGCGCGGGTTCTGCCACAGGTAGTAGTCCATCTGCTCCGGGTTCGCCTTGAAGTACTCGATCAGTCCCCTCAGCGACAGATCCTCCCTGTTGATCTTCTTGTCCGCCAGCAGTGACTGTCCGACCGACACGTAGTCGCGCCCGTTGCTGCCCGCGTAGCCGATTTCGAACAGCGTTCCGTCCTGCATGCGGAGCTTCCCCGAGCCCTGCACCGTGACGACGTAGGCCTCGAACCGATCCCCCAGCCACACCAGCTCCTGACCCCGGAGCATGCCGCTCTCCTCGATCTCCCGGCGGGTCGGATAGGGTTGGGTGCTTCCATCGGGCATCTTCCGGCCGTGGATCTCCCCTGTCTTCGGGTCGCTCATCAGGTCCGCGGGGCGCTTGTACAGCGGGTAGCGGTACTTTTCGGTGCGGGTCTTGCTGGCCTCGAAGATCGGACAGTAGTAGCCCGTGAACAGCACCGTGCCCTTGTCGTCACAGCCGACCGAGATCCAGACGTCGAACTCCTCGCGGATCCGCTGATTGAGCGGCTCTCCGCTCGTTATGCCGGACTCGAGCATGGCCAGGAACGCCTGGAGGCTCGCAACGGCGTGGGCGTGCGAGATCTCGCCGTACGGATAGAACGTCTTGCTGCTCGGCTTGGCCATGTACGCCAGGCTTCGGCGGATCGCCTCTTTGAGCGCCTCGACGTCGCCCATCGCGCCCGAGAAATCGGGGATCTGGTTGGGATCGGTGATCTTCCGCAGGGCGAGTTCGCCCGGCGGAAGCGGGCGGTCGTAGTCGGGCGGGTTCGGCGGCGGGGGCAGGTAGATGGGCTTGCGCGGGCCGCATCCGCTGCCCGCCAGGATGCTCGCCGTCACCACGACGGCACCCAGCAAGTTGCGCACCCCCGTTGAACCACACCGCATGCCTGGCTGACGAATGGTTCGCACCTGCGTTCCTCCCGTTGACGTCCGTCCACCGGAAGACAGCGACTTGACGCTCGGACAACGACGATGGGCGCGGCTTAGACGACGGTGACCTCGACGTACCGCCGAACGCTGCCCAGATCGCGCACCATGTCGAGCGTGCATACGAACTCGCAGGAGTCGCCCTTGCGTGGTGGGGCGGCCCGCGTCCCGCGCTTGAGCACGGCCCAGGGACGACCGCTCCGCGTTCGTACGCGGTACGGCTTGGGCGATCGCCGCCGGCTTTTGGCGATCGTCGGATCCTTCAGGAACAACCGCGCCAACGTCTTGGATGCCGCCTCACTCGCCGGATCACTCGTGACCGTGACCTTCACCTTGCTGCCGGGTTCTATCTCTGCCATCGGATCTTCACGTCTCTTTCAAGCATAACCTCACACGTCGCACGTCCGACGGGCCCGAACCGCCGGGCCCACGATTCGCCTATCATAGTCTCAAGGAGTCGTCGAATCCAGCCTGCGCACCCCGTCGAGCCGTGGATGCGGCGCCTGTGGTCCCTTGACAGGCGGGCTGGGTGGGCGTTTGATGCTAAGAGGTGGACCGTCCGTGCGGCGATCGAAGAATCGGGGAAACGTCATGACACATCGCGAGCGCGTCCTTGCGGCGCTGAATCACGAAGAGGCCGACCGGGTGCCGATGGACCTCGGCGGCTCGCTGGCGACGACCATGGTCGGTGACGCGTATCCTGCCTTGCGTAAGGCGCTGGGCTTGCCCGTGCACGAAAGCGCCGACGCGCGGGTGTACGCGTCGCTGGCCCAGATCGAGGGGGACGTTCGTGCCGCCCTCGACGTCGACATCGTCCACGCCCCGCAGATCGCGGGCGCGGGTTCGGCGACGACGATCATCTCCGACGACACCTTCATCGACGAATGGGGTGTGCGGTGGCACAAGCCCGAAGGCGGCCACTACTACGTCGAACGGGCCCCCTTCGCCGACGAAGCGACCCCCCAGGCCGTCGAGCGACACGACTGGCCCGACCCGCAGGACATCGTGAAGCTGAACGGCGCGGTCGACGAGCTCAGGCGACTTCGCGCCGAGACCGATTACGCGATCACGCTGGAGCTGCGTGGGCGGGTCCAATCGATCGGGCAGTTCCTCCGCGGCTTCGAGGACTGGATGGTGGACCTGGCTTTGAACGAGCCGTTCGTCGAGGCCCTGCTGGAGCGAACCACAGAGATTCAGATGGGCGTGAACGACATCGTGCTCCGCGAGGTGGGCGACCTGGTGGACGTGGTCTACACGTCCGACGACCTCGGCGCCCAGAACGGTCCGCAGATGTCGCCGGACTGCTTCTCGACGTTGCTCAAGCCACACTTCCAGCGGATCTGGGCGCACATCCGCGGGAACAGTTCGGCTGTGCTGATGCACCACTGCTGCGGGTCAGCCTACGCGTTCATCCCTCACTTCATCGAGTTGGGCGTCCAGGCGCTCAACCCGATCCAGGTCTCGGCGGCCGATATGGACACGGCCCGGCTCAAGGCCGAGTTCGGCAAGTACATGACGTTCTGGGGCGGCGTCGACACCCAAACCGTCATGCCGCGGGGCAGCGCAACGGAGGTCCGCGAGGAGGTCGCCCATCGGATCCGCGACATGGCGCCCGGCGGCGGGTACATCCTTGCCGCCGTCCACAATCTGCAGCCCGAGGTGCCGCCCGCCAACGTCATCGCGCTGTTCGAAGCCGGCAAGGAGCTGGGGCGATACCCCCTATAGCGACCGTGTCGTCGCGGTCAGTTTCGTGTTCGCTTGACGACCCGTTGCCGAGCCCATCTCGGGCCGTGGCACCGATACGCCACCCGGCTCCAGAGCAGCGCCGTATCGTTTGCACGCGCACATGGAAGTTGTACAATCAGTTGGTGGGTAGGGAGGGCTCTGCGATGCGACCGCAAGACATCCTCGAGCTTCTCCGCCGGGAGCCCTTCGAGCCCTTCCGATTGCATCTGTCGGACGGCGCGGTGTTCGAGATACGACACCCTGAGCTGGCGATGGTCGGACGTTCCACGGTTCTCGTGGGCATCCCCGCCCCCCAGAGCACCGAACCGGTTTTCGACAGGGTGGTGAACTGCGCCCTCGTGCACATCACCCGCACAAAGGCCATCGACGGCTCGCCGACGGCCCGGTAGGCGAACCAGACCCCCTGGTCCCCGGCTTCATCCCCCGCAGCACCTGCTCTAGGGCCGGTACTTCGCGCGGTACAGCGTCCGCATCTTGGCCAGGTCCGCGTCGACGGTCTTTCTCGCCGCCTTGAAGCGGTCGGGGAATTGGCGCTTCATCCGCTCAGCCACGTCCTCGACGTGACCCAGATACAGGCGCGCGAGGTATCTGGCGTGCGGCTCACTCGTGATCTGTTTGAACTTCGCCAGGACGGGGTTCCAGTTCGTGCCCTTCGCAAAGACGAGCATCCCCGGGTACAGCTCGACGAGGTCCCGCAGGACCTGCCGACGGTCGGCGGTGTCGGCCAGGTGGACGATGGCCTGGCCGATGGCACGGGCCGGATCGTAGCCGGCCGGGTTGTAGGCGTAGTCGGCCAGCGTGATCAGCGGGATGCGGTTGATTTCGTTCTGCGAGCAGAGCGGGTTGGCCATGTACCCGTCCACGACGTCGCACAGGTCCGGGTCGCGGCCGGTCACGGGGCCGAGATGCAGCGTCGGGTGTGCGTCGTTGACGGGGTAGTTGTCCCAGATGAACAGGCGGTGTTCGACACATCGCTTGTAGGCCTCGGCGGCCGACCGCGGGATGGTCGGCGTGACGACGCGGGGACCGGTCCAGAAGACGTACGCGTCCTTGTGGAGCGCCTTGGCCAGCGTCGTCAGGTAGGTGCGGGCTGCGGGCTTTTCGCCCGTCCCCCAGTAGAACGTCGGGCAGAAGACCATCTGGGCCTCGGGGTCCGCGGCGCGGAGTCGGCCGAAGATCGCATTGACGGCGCGGGCCTGGCCCGCCGCGTCGATGCCCTTGCGGATGTCGTCGAGGCAGATGCTGAACCACTTGACCCCCAGGCCCTGCATCCACGTGTAGTGCTGCCACAGCACGTCCAGGTCTTTGGGATTGGTGTAGTCGAGGATCCGCTTCGCGCCGAGGTTCGGGTTCATGGCGAAGCAGAAGTGGATGCCGTGCTTCTGGCAGGCGCGGACCACCTTCTCGTAGGCGCGCTTCTTGTCCGACGGCAGGGGCTCCCACCATCGGTTGCACTCGGGCGTTCCCCATGGATGGTGCTCGATGTCGCACATCGAGAGGTAGCAGTTCATCAAGAAGTTCATCTTGTACCGGGCGAGCGTGGGGATCTCGGCGAGGTATTGCTCGGGCGTCCACTTCCATCCCTTCGTGCCCCGTATCTTGAAGCTGGGCCCGGTCCGGCCGTCCTTGAACGGTTCGGGCACGGGCCGGACTTCGTTGGGGAGTTCGACGAAGAAGTCGGCGGCAACATCGGCTGTCTCGGCGGCGCTGAGGTTCCCGGCGCCGATACAACACAGCGACGCCAGCATGCAGCACATGGTCGGCCGGTGCGACCGAGGAACGGCGTTCTGCTTGCGGTTCATCGTCGTTCTCCTGGACGTGGTCGTGGTCGAGCCCGGCTGCGGGGGCACATCAGCCTGGTCATGTGCCGGCACGATACCGGCGAGCCGATTCGCTGGCAACTGGGATGCGGCGGTTTGAAGCACCAGCCCCGGGGACGTACCATGGCGGGGATGTATCGGGTTGAATCCTTCACGAAGCCGGCTGCATCCTGGCGAGGGGTCGTGGCCACGGCGGCGGTGTTGATCGCGACGACGGCAATCGGGTGGGTGCTGATCCGGGGCAAGCGGTCTGGCGTGCCGGTAGAGCTGACCGATCCGGTGAATCTGGCTTCGCCGGCCGTTCGCCTTACCCCGCCTCGGGGTTGGGCTGACTCCGTCGAGACGACCGACGGGATGACCGTTGTTCGGTACGAGGAGCCTGCGACTGCGGGCGGGCGCGTCTTCTACGTGGGGTCGTGGCCGTCGTCGTACATGTCCGGGCCGCAGCTGTCCCTCGCGCTGAGGGGTCGGGTGGTGAGGGCGGGGCTGGGGCTGTACCAGCCGACTGAGGCGGGCGAGCGCGCCCCGATCGGGCCGCTGCCAGGTTGGCAGGTCCGGGGCATCTGGATCGGAACCGATCAGCAGGGCGAGATGCTTGCCCGCGCTGCCTGGAGCCCGGCCGGTCGGGTGTATATGCTCGCGCTCCGTTGTCCGGGCACGGTGCGGCGGGCCGACCGGGCCTTCGTCGACGCGGTGGGCCAAACGCTCGAACTGACCGACCTGCGACTGACGGACGATCTGGGGCGCATCAGCGAATCGACCGGCCTTCATTTCGAGCTGCCTCCCGACGCCCGCGCCGTCGAACCCAGCGCGTGGAGCGCCCCATCCGTGAAGGTGATCGCTGGCCCGGCGAGCGGCAGCGATTGGCAGTTGACGGTCTACCGAACACTTCCCCGTCCCGGGAACGATCTCGAATCGCTCGTGGCCGCCTACCGGACCGAACGCCTGTATGACATGTCCCCCGCGTCGCATCTCGAGCAGAAGGTGGTTGGCGTGAATCGGGCCTGGCGGACGGGCATCTGTTTGCTCGAGGACCTGGACGAGGAATTCCAGTCGAGGGTCGAGGTTTGGGCCGTCCAGAATCGAGACGGTCCGACCGCCATGATCGTCGCCGAATCGGGGGGAACGAGTCAGAAGCTGCTTGCCGACGTCTGTGAGGGCATCGCCCGTTCGCTCCGCCTGACGTCCAGCCCGTTGGCGCCTGACGAGGCGGAGGCCGAACGGCTCGGCGCCGACATCATCGCCGAGATCGGCCGGCGCGGGGTCGGTCACTGGCAGGGACCCTCGGCGAGCGAATCGTGGTTTCTTGTGTCGGTCCGCGGGGACATCGGGTTCGTCTGGGAATGTCGTGGGACCGCCGAGGACGGTGCGGGACGGGTGACTTACGAGGGGGGGGGCCTCACGCTTCGCCGCTACGCCCTCGGCGGCGGTGATGCCAGCAGCGTGGACCTGAGTCGTTGGTCCATCGATTCAGACGGGTCCGGCTTCTTCTTCGAACAGTGGATTCCGCCGGTGGGCGACAAGGCCGAGAAGGTTCGCCTCCTCGATCGCCGACAGACCGGGTCGCGCGAACTGGCGCACTACATCAACATCGAGGAGCAAGGGTATCAGGGCAGGCTGACCACGCCCGATGATTTCCTGCCAGATCCCCTGCTGGAGTTGGCGTTTTACCTCGTTGCGCGTCGGCCGGCCGGGGAGTGGGCGCTCTTCGCCGGCGTGGGGTCGAGCGAGCGGATGCTTCATCGTCGGATCTGTCGGTCGCTGGGTGCCCTGCCCAATCAGGACGACGGCGAGGGCGGACAGGTGTTCGGGGTGGCGGTCCGGCTCGATTATGATCCGACGCCGACGTCCTACGTGTTCGACAGCCGCAGCCGGGTCGTCCGGGTCAACCGGGGCGAGCACCACGTCGCGACCCGGACGACACGTTCAGTCGTGGAAGACCGGTTGGGTCCATCAACGGTGAGTAAGGCGCTGGACCGGTGGCGAGATGCCCGTTGGCTGTCGGCGGAGCAGTAACCTGCGCCGGGCGGGCAGGATCGGACCGCGTCGGGCCCGCAAGGAGGCCGACCCATGCGATGCTTCGTTGCCGTAGAGTTGACCGAGACCGTCCGCAAGCGGCTGGCGGGTTTGCAGCAGCGGTTCAGCGATCTGGGCCGGTCGGTCCGCTGGGTCCGTCCCGACGCGATGCACCTGACGGTCAAGTTCCTGGGCGACGTGCCCGACCAGCAGCTCCCCGCCGCCAGTCAGGCCGTTGCCGACGTGGCCCGCCAGTGTCGTCCGTTTGAGTTCGCCGTCCGCTCCACGGGGTGTTTCCCGCCGCGGGGCAACGTACGGGTCATCTGGGTCGGCGTGGAGGAGACGTCAGGTGAGCTCGCAGCCTGCAAGCGCCGGTGCGAAGACGCGTTCTCTGCGCTCGGGTTTCCGAGGGAGTCTCGTCCCTTCTCCCCGCACCTCACCCTAGGGCGTGTCAAGGACCCCCGCCGCGCGGGCAATCTCCGGCAGCTGATCGCGGCTCAGGCGGACTTCAAGGCAGGGACCGTGTCGGCGGGCGAACTGGTGTTGTTCGAGTCGCGGCTGTCTCCCCAAGGCGCTCAGTACGCCGTGGTCCATCGCGGCGTCTTGGCAAGCCCGTAGCGCCGGGCGGCTCACGGGGTCGCTGGCGCGCTGGCGGACCTCGACCGAGCCTGTTTCCTATTCGCCTCGACCTAGCTCTGTTGGGATGCCTCCACCAGCTCGCCGATCGTCTGGCGCAGCAGCGGCTCGCCGCCGAACTGCATGCCCAGCGCGCGGAGCTTGCCCGTCTGGATCTGGTTCTTGGGCCCGCGGTTCACGTCGGCGACGTCGCAGTCGACGCCGGCGATCTGGCGAGTGATCTCGGCGACCCTCTGTTCCGATACGTAGATGTCGTAGCAGTTGTAGGCCTGGCCGCGGATCGTCTCGGTCTCGGCGTCGAGCAGGAGCGCGACGGCCTTGGCGACGTCGGCGGCGTGGACCTCCTTGCCGCCCCGGGCCGATTTGATCGGGCCGCCCGCCAGCACGCGCTGGACCGTGTCGTACCATCGCGACGCAGAAGGCGGATCCGCCTGGCCGTAGATGCCCGTCGGCCTTAGCGAGCAGACACCCCAGCCCTGTCCCAGACCGAAGCTGTGCACGAACTTCTCGATGGCGGCCTTGTGCGCACCGTAGTGCGAGTAGGGCCACAACGGGTGGGCCTCGTCCAACGGCCGATCGCTCAGGATCTCGTCGTGCACCGCGCATGTGCCGATGAAGATGAACCGCCCGACGTCGGCGTGGTAGGCCGCGTGCATCAGCATCAGGGAACCCAGCAGGTTCGTCTGCACGAACTCGACGAAGTCGTCCCGATCGCTGCCGCCCCGCACCGCAGGCCACGACAACGCGGCATGCACCACCGCGTCGACGCCGTCCACCAGCGCCGCCCGGGCGTCCGCGTCTTCGAGCGTCCCGCGCTGCCATTCCACCTGCTCCGGCACACGCGCCCGCTTGGCCTCGTCGCGGTACCAGCACCGGAGCTGATGCCCATCCGCCGACAACTGCCGGACGATGTACCGTCCCAGGAACCCTGTCGCACCCGTGATCGCGATCCGCATTGGTTGGCACTCCCGCCGACCCCGAGGACGTCATCTCCCACACGGGAGGCACATCATACCCCAGCCATCCCTTCAGAACACCGGGCCGAGCCGATAGAATCCCACTTTGGTTCTGCCCGTCTGACAGTCCCACGGGAGGAGGCTCACAGATGCTATCCCTGACCGTTCACGTCATCGCCGGTCTGTGCACGATCCGTCCGGTCACCGGCGGCGTGCCGATCGCCGAGGGAGCCGCGCCCCCAAGCGCGGTCTTCGTCCTGCGGGACGAAGCGGGCAAGGTCGTCCCGCTGCAGACGGCCGTGCTGGCGCGCTGGAAAGACGGCAGCGCACGGTGGGTTCTGCTCGACTTCCAGTCGGCCCCGCTCGCCAACCAGACCCCGCGCCGCTACACGCTTTCCTGGGACAAGCCCCAGGCCGCACAACCCAAGCTGCCCGACGCGGTCGTCTGCGCGGGGTCCAAGGAGCGACCGGTTCTCGAGTCCGGCAAGGTCTCGGTCTGTCTGGCGGATGGCGCGCTTCTGCGGATTTCGGATCGGCTCGACGTCGTCGCATCGCTGACCGACGGGGGCGGGCAGGTCTGCAACGCCGTCGTCGAGTCCGCCACGGTCGATACGGCCGGGCCGCTACGCTCGACGCTGTCGCTCGTCGGGGCGTTTCGCGCACCGGCAGGAGAGCGCGTGTTTCAGTTTCGACTGCGGGGCTCAGTCTATGCCGGCTTGACGAAGGTCCGGCTCGAGCCGCTCGTCCTGATCGATTCGGCCAAGGGCATCCTTCAGAACGTCCGCGAGATCAAGCTGACGCTCCGACCCCGCGGCGGCGCCGCCTCCGTAGCGTTTGGCGGCGATCCCGGGTGGGAAGGCCCGGCCCAATCCGAGGTCAGGCTGTTCCAGGTGGACGATCAGCATTACCGGTTCGAGGGCCAAGGGGCGAAGGGCGACGAGCAGAAGGGCGGCAAGGCGCCCGGATGGATGGCGCTGAAGGACGGTCAGGGCACAGTGGCGGTGGCCGTGCGGGACTTCTGGCAGCAGTGGCCCAAGAGCCTCGAGGCGTCACCGGCGGGCGTCTCGATCGGGTTGTTCCCCCGGTTCAAGGAAGGCGACTTCGCCCACATGGAGCCGTGGTATAAGTACCAGTACCTCTTCGAGGGGGCGTGCTATCGGCTTCGCACGGGGCAGGCCAGACGATGGGACATCTGGGTCGACCTGGCGGGAGACGGGAAGTCCCTGGCGATGGCGGTCAACGCCCCGCTCGTTCCCGTCGCCAACCCGGCCCAGGCGATCGCGACCGGCGTGTGGGGCGCCATCACGCCGGCGGGCATCCCGGAGACGGTCGAGTACGACCCGTGGGCCCAGAATCTCTTCGAGGCCTACCGCCGCTCGATCGAGGTCCAGCGCGACTACGGCGCGATGAACTGGGGCGACTGGTTCGGCGAGCGCAAGGTCAACTGGGGCAACCACGAGTACGACACGACCCGTCAGATCCTCCTCCAGTTCGCGCGGACGGGCGACCCGAACTACGTCTACGCGGGCGACGCGGCGGCACGCCACTCGAGCGAGGTCGACACCGTCCACCACGTCAACGATGACCTGGCGAAGCATTTCGGGATCCGCCAGGACTACCCCGCCCGCCCGGGCATGGTCCATCAGCACACGGTCGGCCACGTCAGCGGGTTCTACCCCGCCGACCGCATCCGCGCGCTGTTCGTCAAGCACGGGATCGGCAACTCCAAGCGCCCGTACATCTGTGTCGACCCGTACAACTTGGGCCACATCTGGACGCGGGGCGTGGCGCGACACTACCTGCTGACGGGCGACCCGTTCCTCAAGGAGACCGTCGAGAAGATCGGTGACAACCTGGCCCAGCTGGTCGAGGACCGCAAGTACAAGTTCATGGGCCACTCGCACTGCGGCCGGACGACGGGCTGGTCGCTGCTGGCGTTGAGCGGCGCGTACGAGATCAGCCTGGGCGAGCGATACCTCAAGGCCATGAGGACACTCGTCGACGACGCCCTGGCCGAGCAGGACCCCGTCTGTGGCGGCTGGCTGTACAAGCTGCCCCGGGGACACTGCAACTGCGAGAAGGCCAAGCACGTCGGGATGGCGGGGTTCATCACGTCGGTTCTCATCAACGGCTTGAGCCGTTACTACGTCTTGACGGGGGACGAGCGCGTTCCCAAAGCGGTCGAGCGGGCCGTCACGTTCCTCGACAACGACACGTGGAGGGAGGAGTGGCGGGATTGGCGGTACACGTCCTGTCCGGCGACGGGGCCGATGAGGCAGATGGGTGTGATCATGATGGCGCACGTCAACGCGGTGCGGATCGCCAACACCCCCGAGCACCTGCGGGTCCTTCGCGTGGCGTGGGCCGAGAAGTTCAAGCGGCTGCTGAAGGCGCCGCCCGTGGGCCCGGGCTTCGGCAAGACCTACACCACCACGGTGTACGGCTGCGCCGAGACCGTCGGTCTCCTCGCGTCCAGGAAATGACCTTCGCGGTGACGACCGCCGACGCTGCCTGCGGCCGATTCGTTCATCGATTCTGACGCGATCCAAGGACGCTGAAGGCGAACATCACGCATGCCGCGTAGTACAGGGGGTAGCAGATCACGCCGTTGACGAGGCCGGGGCTGACGTAGCGCCATCGGGCGACGAAGATGTCCGAGACGTAGAAGGTCACGGCGGCGACGAAGATCAGCGCCCCGCCGTCACGCACGCCGCCTGCCAAGACCACCATCGCAGAGATGACGAACACGTAGGCGAAGATGAGGAGGTGCTGTTCTTCCGGGACGTGCGGGTACAGCCACATGAAAAGGCTCCCGCTGACCAGCAGCACCGCGCCTGCGGTCGCCAAACACCGTTTTGCAGTGAGGCCGCGCGAGAGAAACGCACCGATGAAGCCGAGGTGCGCCAGGAGGAATGCCCCCACGCCGGAAAGGAAACTGCTCGGCCCCAGGACGTCGCCCAGCCAGCAGAAGACGAGGGCGGCGACCACGAGTCGTCCGTACCACGACCCGAGCCCGCCTGCGAACAGGGCGATGAGCACGAAGGACGTCGAGGCCACCACGATCAGCGCGAAGCCCAGTTCCTCGTAACGGGCGTACCGGGCCAGCAGCATCGCCACGACGCTGATGGCCGTCAGGGCTGCGAGGCCCCGGCAGACGCTCTGGTTCACGGGCGCCAGGACATTTGGATCGCCGCCTGCTGCTTGTCGACCAGCTTGTATGAACTCGTCCGTCAATTCGTGCCCTCGCCTCTCCCCGCGCTGGCTTCACTGACCTGTCCACCGGTTCTCGGAAGGGGTTCAGCCTTAGCGCAACAAACACTGAACAGTGTAGCACAGCGCCCCTCGGCTGTGGGTTCCGGGACTAGCCAGCCGAGGGCGGCTGGTCCACACGAAATCACCTGGCGAACCTGGAGAACGTAGCGGTTGACGTGCTCGCCGGCCGGGCTACGCTGGCAGCGGCATATCGGGTCTTGCGCTTTGCGTCGTGTGTGTCGGTCGAGGGAACCCGTCTGGAGGAAGGACTGAGCGTCATGAGTCGGACGAGCAGAGGCATCAACACCGGCATCGGCAGCCTGGTCGCGTTCTGTACGTTGGTGGTGGCGGGGACGCCGCAGGGCGCGGCAGCCATGGAAGCCCAGGAGATCCTGAACGCGACCGGGGTCAAGGGCGGGCTGATCGTCCACGTCGGGTCTGGCGACGGCAAGCTGACGGCTGCGCTGCGTGCGAACGACAGCTACCTCGTTCACGGCCTGGATGCGGATGCGGCCGACGTCGAGAAAGCCCGCGCGCACATCCGGTCGGCAGGCTTGTGCGGCAAGGTCTTGATCGCGCGGTGGTCGGGTCCGCGCCTGCCGTACGCTGACAACTTAGTCAATCTCCTCGTCGTCGAAGCGCCAGGCGCGATTCCTCCAGACGAAATGTTGCGAGTCCTGGCCCCCGAGGGCGTGGCGTACATCAAGCGTGACGGGACGTGGACCAAGACGATCAAGCCCAGGCCCGAGGACGTTGATGAGTGGACGCACGCCTTGCACGACGCGGACAACAACGCCGTGGCTGCGGACTCCGTCGTCGGTCCCCCGCGCCACCTCCAATGGGTCGGTGGGCCGAAGTGGGGCAGAAGCCACGATCACCTCGCCAGCGTGAGCGTCGTCGTGTCGGCGGGGGGGCGGATCTTCTACGTGGTTGACGAAGGCCCGATCGCGGCGGTTGCGCTGCCGACGAAGTGGATGCTCGTCGGTCGGGACGCGTACAACGGCGTGGTCCTGTGGAAGCGTCCGATCGGTTCTTGGGAGGGACACCTGAGGGGCTTCCGCAGCGGGCCGGCCGAACTGAAGCGGAGATTGGTCGCGGCCAAGGACCGCGTGTACGCGACGCTCGGTTATGGCGAGCCGGTCACCGCACTCGATGCAGCGACGGGCGAGACCGTCAAGACGTATCCCGGCACAGACGGAACGCTGGAGATCGTGCATCGCGATGGCGTGCTCTTTTTGGTGGCCGGAGATATCGGCGCTGAGGCCCCCGCGGTCGCGAGGCGGCGCGGCGCCAAACCGCGCCCCCGCAACAAGCGGCTTCTGGCGATCCGGGCTGACACGGGAGATATCCTCTGGAAGCGGTCGGCCCCCGATACGGCGGAGCTGATGCCCCTGACGCTCGCCGTTGCCGGCGGGCGCGTGTTCTTCCGTAGCACAGAAGAGGTCGTCTGCCTGGATGCGGCTTCGGGTCAAGAACACTGGCGGGCGCCCCTGCCCGTCAGCCTGAACCGTCCGGGGTGGTCGACGCCGACGCTCGTCGTCCACGGCGACGTCGTGCTGAGCGCCGACCGTGCGGCACGGGATCGGGCGAAGGAAGATTCCGCGGCCCCCAAGACCGTCAAGTGGGTGCCCACCAGCACAGGCGGCGGGCTGCCTGGCGAGCTGATCGCCTTCTCGGCCAAGACGGGCCAGGAACTGTGGCGCTGCAAGTGCTGCGAGTCGTACAACGCGCCGGTGGACATTCTGGTGGCCGACGGGCTCGTCTGGACGGGACAGCTCGTCCGCGCGCAGCAGCCGGGCATCACCGTGGGACGCGATCCGACCACGGGCGAGATCAAGCGGCAGCGCCCGCCGGATAGGGCTTTCTGCCA
>CAYMLO010000089.1:0-42452 GCA_964390905.1 uncultured Planctomycetales bacterium
GTATCAGGGCATCCCGGACACGTGCCTCGTGGGCGACACGCTCTACGTGATGTGGAACCGTCAGGCCACCGGCGACCCGAAGTACGCCATCACCGACTCGCGCCAGCTCTTTCTGACCTACGACCTGAAGTCGGGCAAGCTCAGCCAGGAGACGGCGATCGAATCGACCAAGCCTGGCTGCGGCACCTGGGAGGGCGGGCTGGACGTGTACCAGGGCAAGCTCTGGATGATGTGGTTGGAGGTCTGGACGATCGAGAGGAATCGCCGCAGGACGCGCCTGGTCATGAGGCCCTACGTCGACGGCGAGTTCACCGACACGCACGTCTTTGGCAACTGCCCGTCGGCCTATCCGTACGGCCCGTCGATGAGCCCCTTCGACGGCAAGCTGATCCTGCTCTGGTCGGACCTGGAAGCCGCCGAGAAGAACCCCGAGCACGAGCCGATCTACTTCACCTTCTTCGACGGGCAGCGGTTCTCCGAGTCGGTCAAGTTCAACGACAAGGTCCGCAACCGCTACGCCAAGGGCGCCCAACTCGGCGATTCGTTCTACTGCGTCTACAAGTGCAACTCCCAGTATCCCAACACGGGCTACATGTACCACGACCTGGCCCTGACGCGGATCGGCCCGGGCGGACGCGACGTCAAGACCACCTATTGGGTCGACGACGTGAAGTACAACTCATCCCCCGACATGTGTCGCATGGGCGACACGCTCTATGCGGTCTACGGCAAGTTCGAGCACCTCTACGGAAGACCCGACGACCCCGCGATCGATCACGGCAGCTTCTGGGGCAAGATCACCCGGTAGGCTCGCACGGCGGGCGGGCGACCGGACACGTGGAACTCGGCCTCACTGGAACGCCACCTCCGCGATGATCGCGCGGTGGTCCGATGGATAGCGTTTCTTCTTGCCGTAGACGGTCAGGTCCACGGCCCACTCGCGAACGGTCCATCGGGCGGATCCGCCCACGAAGATGTGGTCGATACGGTGTGCCGGCTCGTATTTCGGAACTGGTGTCTGATTCGCTACCGTCCGCTTGTCGCGGGCCACGTCGTAGGTGTTGGCCAGGCGGAACCCGCCGGATGCGGCCTGCGTCAGGCTCGCATACGCCTTGCTTGCGGGTTTCGAGTTGAAGTCGCCCGTGATGATGACGGGCAGGTCGGACGCCCGCCGCACCGTTCGCTCCAGCAGCAGGGGCGCGCTGCGCTCTTGGCTGGGTGGGTTGTTGTCGAAGTGCGTTGTCGCGAAGAGGAAGCGCGTCTGGCCTCTGACCTGACGGAACATCGCCCAGACCACACACCGCGGCAGTTGGGGGCCCTTGGCGAAACCCCTGGTGAAGGCCTTGTCGGGCTTGGGACTCAGCCAGTAGACGCCCGACTCGATCAGCTCGAAGCGGTCCCGCCGGTAGAAGATCGTGCTATCGGGATAGGCCAGTCTTCCCTTCCTGTAGAACACGGCGTCGTGGTCGGGCAGGAGCTTCTTGAACTGATCCACCTCCCTGGCGTTGACGAGCTCCTGGATCCCGACGAGGTCCGGCTCGTGGCGGGCGAAGATGTCGGCGAAGTAGGTGAGTCTCGCCTCCCAGGGATCATACTCGCCCGGTTTGCAGAACGAGCAGAGGATGTTGAAGGTCATGACCTTGATGTGTCCCGGCCCCGGCGGCTCGCCATCGGCTGCGTCGCTTGGGTCGCAGTCGAGCACGAACACCGCCGTCATGAGCAGGACGCTCCATGGGCGCGCCCATCCAAACAGACGAGCAGAACAGCGGCGTTCCGGCACGTCCTTCCCGCCTCTATCTATGAACCAGCGTCCACATCCGGATCCGGCGTCGTTCATCGCTACCTCACGCGCCCCCGAATCGCCCCCAAGTTGTGATGGCCCGGTCAGACCAGCTATGCTAGACTGCCCCATTGTAGGCCAGCCAGAAGGGCCTGCACAGGAGCGCCTCGACGGCGACGTGAGGCGAGGAGCCCGACTTCGATGCTTGGGACGCTAAGCCTGATCATCCTCGGCATGCATGCATCCACCGGATACGGGGCAGCGGGTCCGCAGCCGCTGGCGCTCGGGCCGGCGCACGAGCTCTTCGTCGACGAAGCTGGCATTGAAAAGGCCGAGAACCTGGTCCGACGCGTAGTCCCGGCCGTCAAGCACAAGGGCAATCCGGTGCTCGTGGCCGACAAGCCTTGGGAGCTGCAGGGCGTGGTGGCGTTTCCGTCGGTGTGCTACGACGGAGAACGCAAGCTCTTCCGCATGTGGTATCTGGTTTACAACGTGTGGTGGTCGCGGAATTCGGCCCTGCCAACCGCATCTGCCCCCGCATCCAAACCGACCACGACGACAGCCGCGACGACAACCTCGGCGCCGGCTTCGGCACCCGCTACGGCGCCTGCATCGGCTCCCGCGCCAACCATCCCTGCCGCAGCGCGTTACTACCAGGGCAAGAAGCCGCCGAACACGATCGGCGCCGTGCCCATGGCGGACAGCGCTTTTGTCTGTTACGCCGAGTCCGCCGACGGCCTGAAGTGGGTCAAGCCCGAGCTGGGCATCGTCGAATTTCAGGACTCCAAGAAAAACAACATCCTGTTCCGGCACCGCGGCAGCCATTTCGACAGCTTCTCGGTCATCTGGCGCCCCGATTGGCCCAAGCCCGAGGAACGGTACGTGCTGATCGTCTTCGTGGGCACCTGGCCGTACGACGCGAAGAAGATCGCCGAGCGCGGGCTCAAGTACGGCGTTGCCGCCGGGCACTACGCCTTCATGTCCGGCGACGGGATTCGCTGGCAACCGCGATGGGACCGCCCGGTGGCAACGTTGTCGCAGGCCCAGGACCGCACCACGTGGAGTTGGGATCCGCGGCGGAAGGTGTTCGTGGGCAACTGGAAGTGGACCGAGAAGGGATGCCGTTGCCGTCGCCAAGCTGACAGTGCCGATCTGGCAAAGTGGTCTGCCCCGCGGATGGTGCTGCATCCCGACAAGCACGACCCACCCGACGCTCAGTTCTACGGGCATTACGTCTTTGGTCACGCAAGTCAGTACCTCGGATGGCTCGAGCTGTATCGTGCCGGCCCGGGGACGATCGATTTCCAGCTCGTCAGCAGCCGCGACGGACAGAACTGGGGACGCGTGGCAGACCGGGGCGTCTTCGTCCCCCGCGGCCCGAAGGGCGCGTTCGACCAGACCATGATCCTGATCCCGGGCAGTCCGCCGATCGAGCACGACAACAAGCTGTGGGTCTACTACGAGGGCTCGAAGCTGCGCCACGAAGACCGCGGTCCCGAGCGGGCCTCGATCGGCCTGGCGCACGCGCGGGTGGACGGGTTCGTAGCCGTCGAGGCGGGCGAGAAAGAGGGTAAGCTCATCACCAAGCCCGTGGTCCTCAAGACGGGCCGTCTCTTCATCAACGCCGAAGCTGCGAAGGGCAGCATTCGCGTCGCCGTCACCAACCCGGACGGTTCGCCGCTGCCGGGGTTCGAAGTGGCCAAGGCCCTGCCCGTGGCGGTCGATAGCATCACGGCTCCCGTGAGCTGGCAGGGCGACCCAACGCTGCCCGCCGGCAAACCGTTCCGCCTCGTCTTCCACATCCGCTCCGCTCGACTGTATTCGTACTGGTGCCAGTAGTCGCGACGACGCGTCAACCCGTGCACTGCTGGCAGGGAGGACCGGCGTATGACAGCTGCTGCCTTCATCCTCGTCGCAGCCGTGTTGGCGTCCGGACCTTGGCGAACGTATGAGGTCTATCAGCCGCGGATCGAGCGACATTTCGTCGTCGACACCCATACCCAGAAGCTGAAGTACAACCACGACAGCAGCCTCGCTTGGTTCAAGGGCCGCTGGTTCTGCTTGTGGAACGCCAACGATCCCCCCGCCGAAGGCCGACCCGGGCAACTCAACTATGTAAGCACGAGCCCTGACGGGCGGATGTGGTCATCGCCGGAGCCGGCCTTCTCGAGCGAAAGGCGAAGCGCCAACCCAATCCCGTGCGAGAAGGGCACGCAGTGGCAGCCGAACCTGATCGTCGTTGACGGGGAGTTGTGGGCCGTCTGGAGTCAGAACTCGAGGGACGAGCACCATGGCTGCTACGTATCTCGACTGACGGACCCCGATGGGCAGTGGATCAACCGTCGGCTCCTTTGGAAGGGTGATCCCCATGCCTCTGTCGATGGCAGTCCGTGGCGATTGTTCCCGACGCAGAACCCGGTGCGACTCAGGTCCGGGCGGATTCTCGCGCCGGTCACGATGATGAGGATCGGCCCACCCGCTCCCGACGCTCCGGCGAACGTCACCAGCTGGTGGGCAAGGGTGAAGCGCAACAGCGTCCTGTATACCGATGACGGGGGGAGGACGTGGCAGGTGTCGACCGGCGCGATGCAACCGAAACGAAGTTGGGCCCAATGGGAGCCGACCGTCTGGGAAGAGCCCGACGGGACGGTGATGATGTTCGCGCGGAACAACGACATGCGCGCACAGGATCAAGGCGGAGCGGCCCCCGACCAGATGCTCCTGTGGTCCAGGAGCGCCGACGGCGGGGTAACGTGGTCCGCCCATCAGTACGTGCCGCTCGAGACCGTGGCCTCGCGAATGCACGTCCTGCCAGCCGGCGGCGATCGGTTCATGATGGTCCACAATGACTGGCCCGCGGGCAGATTCGTGTCGGACCGGTGCAACCTGGCGCTGTTCTTCACCCGGGGGGGCGGCTTGGATTTCGTCGCCGGGCCCGGGCTCACCGGGCGCGAGCCCGTGGTGGCGTATCCCCAGATGTGGGTGCGAGACGACGCCGTCCTCATCTCCTACAGCCAGGGACGAGCGTACCGTTCGATCAAGGTCGTCCACGTCTCGCCCCTGCCGCGTCCCGACCGGTACTACGTCTTTGCCCGGAGCAACCTGTCTCCCTCAGCCAGGCCGACACGAAGCGGCCAGGTTGGGCGAGCGTTTCGGTTCGACGGCTATCAGCACATCGCCACGCGCGAGGTCCTCGACCTCAGCGACGAAGGGTTCAGTGTCGGCGCGTGGGTCAAGCCGGACGGGAGCGGCGTGCTGCTCGACACGCGTTCAGGCCGACCCGCCGGCGGATTCGTGTGGGGGGTATCCCGGCTCGAGCTGCGGCCGTTCGTCTACCTGGCTACGGCGGAGGGCAATATCACATCTTCGCTGCGCTTGACGCGCGGACGCTGGAACGACATCGGGCTGTCGGTGAACAACCGGACGGGCCTGGTGATGTTCTACGTGAACGGTGAGGTCCACGGGGTCACCTACCGGCCTCCAGCGCCTCACCCGCTTCGCGGAACGACGGGCCACGTCGGAGCGAAACGGATGCCGACCAGCAGCCTGCCCGGACTGACCGGCGAGGTGATGGCCATGACGGTCTATGCCACGCCGGAATTCGGCCTTCAACAGCACAACTGGCTGCACAATGCTCTCGCCGCCCGAGCGGGCCGGCAGAACCGATCCCCCGCTGCTCGACCGAAGGCACACCCGGTGATTCGGCTCGATCCGATCGACGAGGCAGCGTTCGAGCAGGACTTCGTCTTGCCCGACGTCGGCGGCGGGGTCGAGGTGGGCACGGTCGATGCATGCCGGGTGTTGCGTCTGAAGGGCAGTGGCTCGGCCGGCGTAGACCTCGATCAGAACAGCCGCCGGCGCGGGGACCGGGTAGAGTTGGCGTTCCGTTTCAGGATCGAGCGCGGAGACAGGCACGTTCTGTGCACGGTCGGCGATGCTCGCGAGCCGGCCCGCGTCTTCCACGACCGCGGCGAGGTCCGGCTGGCAGCGGGCAAACACGAGGTCCGGTGCGGAACCGTCAGCGGAGATGACTGGACCGACGTCAACATCGTCACCCACGATGGCCGGACCGCCGTGCGTGTGGGAACCAGCGACCTCGTCGAGGTGCACCACCACCCCGTCGCCATGTGGATCTACCTGGGCGAAGGCTACCGCCGTGACGCGATCCCATCAGACTACCGATTCATCATCGATGTGGGCAGCGTCCGCTCGCGGGTCATCACCGGAGATCCCCCCGTCTCTTCAAGGGCCGGGCTCAGTCGCTGACGAGCAGTTCGAAGACCTGGATCGACGTGCGCGGCGGCAGGTGCTTGGTGAATCTGTCTTTGCCCGTTCGGGGTTCGAACGCCAGGATATTGTGCCCACTTTCCAGCAGAACAGGCAGGCCGCATGAACGGGCACGATATGCCGTAGCCGCAAGGGTAAACAGAGCAAGCCGGAGCGAACCATCCCGAAGCCACGGGAGGCCGAGGTCGAAGCGGCCCCGGTCGTTAACTAATTAATTAGAGAATCCGTTTGACGCACGCCGGTTCTTGGCGCATATTCACTATTGAATTAGTGAGCGGGTGCCCGGAGGGAGGTCGCCATGGCCCGACCTGCATCGAAACATCCCACGCAGCTCGAGTTAGAGATCCTCAAGATCCTCTGGCGAGACGGCCCGGGCAACGTGCGGGCCGTCCGTGACGCCCTGGCCCCCTGGCGGGATCTCGCCTACACGTCCGTCATGACCACGATGAACATCATGACCAAGAAGGGCTTCCTGCGAAGGAGCAAGGACGGCCCAACCTGGACCTATCACCCTCGCGTCACGCAGAAGACCACGTCGCGTCGCATGCTTGGAGACTTGGTCGATCGCCTCTTCGACGGCTCGACAACGCTGGCGATGACCAACTTGCTGGAGGCCTCGGACATCGACCCCGAGGAACTCCAGACGCTTCGAGCGCTGCTCATCAAGAAGTCCCAGGAGGAATCGTCATGACTCCTCTGGCGTGGTTCGACGTCGACCTCTCCTTATGCCTGGTCAAGGCACTTGCCCATTCGCTCTGGCAGGGCACCCTTGTCGCACTCTTGCTTGCACTGGCAGTTGGGGCGCTTCGACGGGCCTCCGCCCAGTCCCGATACGTCTTGTCCGTCGGGGCCCTTTTCGTCCAGGCCGCCTGCCCAATCGTGACGTTGATGGTGCTGTGGCCCGCGTCGGAAGCGATGACTTCAACCAGCCCAACGCCGCGGGATGCCAAGCGCGGATCAGCATCCGGGCTGGTCGCCCAGATTCCAGAACCGATCCGACGCTCGACTGGCATTGTCGATTCCCCCGCGACAGGTCGCCCACCGGGCGAGACGCCTCTCGGTGTGCCCACAGAGCCCCCTGCTCAACGTGGGTTTCCAGAAGAGACCAACTGGGACCGATATGCGCCCTACACGGTGAGCGTCTACTTCTTCGGCGTTGCCGTCTTCCTCGGTCGGTTTGTACTTGCGTGCCACGGGGGGCACCGACTCCGCCGAGATGCCTGGGCGGTGGGCGATCCCGCGATCCTCTCGGCCCTCGCTCGTCAGGTTAGGCTGTTGCGACTCTCCTTCACGCCGGGCGTGGCCTACTGCCGACGGGTTCTCTGTCCCACCGTGGTTGGGGTGATTCGCCCGACCATTCTCCTTCCCGTGTCCCTTCTCAGCGGACTGACCCCCGAGCAAGTGGAGGTCGTCCTCGCTCATGAGCTTGCCCATATCCGCCGATACGACCACCTCGTCAATCTCCTCCAACGCCTCATCGAGGCCTTTCTGTTCTTCCATCCGGCGGTCTGGCACGTGAGTGGTCGGATCCGCATCGAGCGTGAGAACTGCTGTGACGATCTGGTCCTGGCGACGGGAACCCGCCCGCTCGACTACGCCAGTCTGCTCGTCCAGGTCGCCCAGGCTGCCCATGCGGGGATCACTGGCAGCGTCCCGCCCAGCAGAGCAGCCACGCTTGCTGTGACAGGCAGCCCCTCTCAGCTCCGCCACCGGATTGCACGCCTGATGGGGGACCGGGCGCTTGGCCCTCTCCGTCTGACCCGGACATCGGGCTCCATTGTCATCCTGATGGCCGCTGGCGTGCTCGCGGCTGCCACTTACCTGAGCGCTCAGCCGGATGGTGGGGAGGCCTCCGCGTCCAACGCGCCGAAGACGGAAATCACGGAGCCCATCGATCTGTCCGTCGAAGTGGTGGATGCGGAAACGCAGCAGCCCATTACCCTGGCCGAGGTGATCGCGGAGGAGCCCTATAAAAAGAGACTGGCGGCTGGGAAAACCGACGAGAAAGGGCGAGTCCGATTGAAGTTGCCGCCGATCAGATCCCGAGGAAGGCCGAGGCGCCCCTTCGTTCGCGTGCAGGCCCAGGGGTATACCACGATGGCTTCGTACTGGACCGCCCAGTGGATTACCGAGGGCCCCCTGCGCTACGAGATGCCGAGGCTCGGCCAATACGGCGGATTCGTCAGGGATCAAGAGGGCAATGGCATAGAGGGCGTTGAGGTCCTGATCACCTCGTACCTCAACGCTCCGATCGAGAACAATCCGTATCCCTCCGTCCCTGCGCTCAAGGCTGGGACTGACGCGAAGGGAAGATGGACGACCAACGTCCTGCCAGCCAGGAATCCGGATTTCGGGGTTCAGCTGTCTCACCCCGAGTACGCCAACGACCCTGCCAACCGCGGCACAGCGCACATCTTGGAGGAGCTGCGCGCCGGGACCGCGGTGATGATCCTCAAAAGGGGAGTGGGGCTTACCGGTCGCGTCACCGACGCCGAAGGCAAGCCCGTATCGTCGGCCACGGTCCGCCTTAGCGACTGCCTCGCCGGCCATCTCCCGGTCACGCGGACCGACGACCGGGGGATGTTCACCCTCGAGT
This sequence comes from uncultured Planctomycetales bacterium, assembly GCA_964390905.1. Lineage (GTDB taxonomy): Bacteria > Planctomycetota > Phycisphaerae > UBA1845 > JAFGLZ01 > JAFGLZ01. The sequence continues at coordinate 8,664 of CAYMLO010000089.1, forward strand.
CCGTTCTCCCGAGCCGCTGGCATATCCTCACCGTCCAGCATCCGCATTTCGCACCAGCGCTGTCGAGCTTCGTGACGGGCAAAGACGCCGAGCCGATCCGCGTCGTGATGCGTCCGGGCGGCACCATTACGGGTCGCGTCGTGGACAAAGACGGCAAGGGCCTGGCTGGCATCAGAATCACCGCTCGCACGTTGCGGCTCCACCACCAGACACTCAAGATAGGCGCTCTTACGCTGGCAGATGGCCGATTCACCTTGAAGAACTGTCCGAAAGAGCCCATTGTTTTCAGCTTCCGATTGGCTGACTTCCTCCGATCAGCTGACCGGCAGTACATGGCACGTCTTGACTACCCGATGCAGCCACGGACGGAACCCTACCGAATCGTTCTGCGCCCGCCTCTGGTGATCACGGGGAGCGTCGTAGACGGAGAGAGTGGCCGGGCAATCGACGAGTTCACGGTCCTCCCGGAGCCCAGTGATCACGGCGGTCAAGAAGGGCGTCGACTGCGCATCGATACGAAGAGATTCCGTGGGGGCCGTTACACCATGTCCTTCACGTCTCCCCGCGGGGCGCGTCAGATTCGTGTGGAGGCCGAGGGATACGCGCCTGCCGTCTCGCGAGTCTTCGCAGACGATGAGGGCGAGCAGGTCTGCAACTTCGAGCTGAAGAAATCCACCCAGGGCAAGCTCGTCGTGCTGGACCTTGGCAACGATGTGAAGCTGGAGCTCGTTCGGATCCCGCCGGGCGAATTCATGATGGGATCGCCCGAGGGCGGGAAGGCCCGACGTGATCGCGAAGGCCCCCAGCACCGCGTCCGATTCACCAAGCCGTTCTACATGGGCAAGCATGAGGTCACTCAGGGGCAGTGGCGGGCGGTCATGGGCCAAAACCCCTCACATTTCACGGGCAGCGACGATCTTCCCGTGGACCGAGTGAACTGGGAGGACTGCCAGGCGTTCTGCAAGAAGGTGTCGGCGAAGGTCGGTATGCGTATCCGGCTGCCTAGCGAAGCGGAATGGGAATACGCATGTCGGGCGGGGACGCGAACGCGCTACAGCTACGGCGACCCGATGCATCCGGAGCTGGGCCAGTACGGATGGTACGACGCCAACTCAAAGGGTAAGACCCATCCTGTCGGCCGTCTGAAGCCGAACCCGTGGGGCTTGTACGACATGCACGGAAATCTGTGGGAGTGGTGCCAGGATGTGTATCACAAGGGGTACGATGGCGCCCCGGCCGATGGTAGCGCCTGGGTAAGCGGTGGGGATAAGGGCAGCTCCCGTGTCATTCGCAGCGGGTGTTGGTACGACTACCATGGGGGGAGGTGCAGTTCCGCGAATCGCGGCGGGCTCGAGCCCTTCGTCCGCGGCCGCTATTTTGGTCTTCGTGTTTCGGCGGGAACCCGTTAGTTCTCTGTGCTGTTTGCCTTCGGCCCTTTGTGAGTCCAGGGCGAAGCCCTGGTCGCGCAAGTAGTGCGCACGTGTCTGGAATAGGCCGTTGCCCCCAGGCGGTGGTGATGCCCGATGATAACAGCCAAGGGATGAGCGTTAGACCCATGTGCCCGCGCAGTCCAGCACGACCTGAGGCCCCCGATGAAGATCACGTTGACAACACTGGTTGCGGCCATCTGCGTGTGCGAGTACACCGCAAAGGGGTCGTTCGACATCAAGGCAGGCCAGGTGACCGCCCTCAATGCGGGTCCCTACCGCCCAGGCCTCAGTCGCTGACGAAAAGCTCGAAGGCCTGGACCGACGGGCGCGGCGGCAGATCCTTGGTGAACTTGTCCTTGCCCGTTCGGGGCTCGAACGTCGCCACGACCTTGAGTCCAACCGGATGCTTGCCAGCGCTGCCCGGCGGCGGCGTGCCTGTCAGCAGACCGGTCTTCGCGTCGACCGTTAGCCACTTCGGGCCGGCCTCGAGCGAGAAGGTCAGCCGCTCTTGCTCCCAGAATTGCTTGCCCGGCTTCACATAGCGGAACTGCAGGTCGCCCAGGTCGCGGATGACCTTCGGTTGATACCCAACCCGCTGGCCGATCCGGGCGACCGTCACGGGCTTGGTCCAGATGTGCGGGTGCGGCATCTCGGCGTAGTCGCTGCAGCCACTCCGCGTGCCGTGCCCGTCGATGGCGACCACCCGGTAGTAGCAGCGGTTGAGCGTGCTCGGATTCTCTACGCCCGGCGGCGTTTGGGCGGCGGCTAGGTGGCCCGCGACGATCATGCGGGGGGATGAGGTCCGGCCGAGGTAGTTGCCAGGCACCTTGCCGAGCGCGGGAATGTCATGGGGGATCTTGCTGACGCTGAATCCCTTGATGTCACTGCCGTAGACCTCGTAGGTGACCGGACGTTCTCCGCGAGGATTCGGACCCCACGACAACGCAAACGCGCCCTCCGTGCGGGTCAGCTTCACGTCGATGGGCACGCGCGGGCCGGCCCAGCGAAACGTTCGCACCGCGCCCCAGTCTCCCCAAATGCCCTTGTCGTTCTGCGTGCGGACCCGCCAATGATAGGGGGTATCCGGTGCGTAGGTGCCCCAGAAGGGGACGGCGAACTCGGTGCCTTTGTGAACCACGTCGAGGCTCGGACGATACGGCCAGCGCATCGCCGGATCGCGACAGACCTGGAGGTGATAGGCGACTGCCTCCTTCACCTGCTGCCACTTGTAGGTGACGATCTCGTCGCGGAGGGTCTGCTTGTCCGGCGGGTAGATGGCCTTGGGAGCAGGCAGCGGCTTGGTCGCCGTCGTCTCTCGCCAGCGATGGGTGACGCGGACCTTTCGACCGGGTTTCGACGCGTCGGTGTACACCACGCTGTTGTCGCCAAGCCGAAGCCGCGGCAGAAACAGCGGAGAGACCATGATGTCCCCGCGAACGGCCAGGTGCGTCATCGCGGCCGAGCCCTTGCCACCGGCGGAGACCAGGCGGACGCGAACGAAGAACTCGTACTCCGGCCGGCCGTGCGTCGGGTCGATGGCCCCGTCGATGGCAACATCGGCCTGTTTGACTCCCGGACCCGTCGCCTCCCAGACCTTGACGGGTTCGGTCTTGTCCTTGCCCTTGTTGTCCTTGGCCCACGCCTCGATGACGGCCCGGTCGGCGGCGCTGCGAAGGTTGAACGCAGCGGTCACCTGTCCGCCGCAGAAGACGAACGCGCTGCCCATGCGATAGACCAGCTCGCCCTTGGCATCGTCGCCGGCGACGGCAGGCTTGCCGCCGATCCGGGCAGGCGAGACGTTTTTGCCCTCCTTCGCGCCGGCGCTCGACCCGCTCAAAGGCGGTTCGTAGACCATCCGCGAGTTGCCCACCCATCGTCGGCCACGGGTGGGCAGGCGCATCGCCCACTTGCCGATGTTGTCCCATCGGTACTCGATCCGCTCACCGGGCCGCAGGTCGACGCGGATCTCGTACCCCTGGGTCAGCCGCGTGGTCCGCCCGTCGTCGCGCCCGAACAGGGACGCCGCGTTGTAGCCCGTCTGCCACCTGCCGAAGATCGGCCCGTAGTGGAACTCACGGTGGGCCAGGTCGTGATCCCGGGCCACCGTGTCGCCGGCCACGGGCAGCTCGTTCTCGCGGTCGAGATAGAAGACGTCCTCGTCGATGTCCATGAACCGCCACCCCCCGCGGGCGAAGACCTCGCACATCATGTGACCATGCAGACACCGGACGAAGGGCCGCTGCTCGCGGAACCCCGCGGAGTTGTACAGACTGGCGCCGATCGACCCCGCGTCGTCGCACAGCCCGGCCCCGTACATCGCCAGCATCTTGACCGGATCATGCAATTCGTTGCCCCACGGCCCCTCGTACAGCGGATCGTCGTGATGGCGGTTCGACCGGGCGAATTGCCAGATGAGATAGACCCGTTCCATGTCGGTCTTCGCCGAGCCGATCGCCTCACGGAGCAGACCCGCCTGCGTGTACCAGTCGCCCCGGTCGTTAATGAGAACCTTGGCGTCCTCGACGAGCACGGCACCGGCGTTCGCGATGGTCAGCGATTCGTTCGGTTGCCAGCCCGCACGCCACCTGCCACACTCGCGCGTCATGGCGTGGTCCATGTCGACCGTGCCGCCCATCCTGATGTGATACGCGTGCCGCGGGGAAGAAACAGTCTCATCGTGCGATTTCTGGACGTGGGGCAGCTCGTGGTCCTGCCACGTCAGCGGCGTGCCGACCTTGCCCCCTTGTACCGGATGAGAAACCCACAGCGCTATCGACCCAGTCCACAGGACCATCCGCATCCGTCGTGTCATACTCATGCCTCCGGCGCGACCTCACGTCCGGTAACCCGGAACGTTTCCCCGGCTAACGCCCACCTATTCTGGCGGCGACCCAGGGACTTTCAAGCACCCGCGACGGACCGGGGGGCTATGTCGCCGGTGGATCGGGACGACAACCCGACAGGTTAATGTAAGTGACGACTAGCTCTGGCTTGCTCAAGGTGGTAGAATGTAAGCTTACTATTAGCAGCTACCGGAAGCATCGAGGGTTATGACGATGACTGAGACGTCCCCGAACGTTGCATCGGCCACCCGTAGTCCCAAACGCCTGAACGCGGCCGATCGGCGGCGGCAGTTGCTTCGCGTGGCCAAGAAGTTGTTTTCCCAAAACGGGTACAAACTGACGACCACGGCCAACATCGCCAAGGCCGCCAACGTAACCGAGCCGATCCTCTACCGCCATTTCCGAAGCAAGAAGAACCTCTTCTTGGAGGTCCTCAACGAGATCCGCAGGGAAACGCTCGACCAATGGGAGAAGATGGCGGCCGAGAACGACGATCCCCTCGAGATCCTTCGGCTGGTGGCCAGGTCGTTTCAATCTGCGATGCAGACCCATGGACTGGAGTACCGGGTTGCTCATCGCGCATTGGCGGAAGTGAACGACCGCGACGTCGCCGACATGCTCAGGAGTTTCTACTGCGACGAGGCGGACTTCTTCACCAGAATCATCCGCCAGGGACAGGAATCAGGTCGGTTTCGCCACGACATCGACCCGCGTGTGGCGGCCTGGTCGATCATCCGGCAGGCCCTGGCCTATTCGCTGACCGAGCCGCTGGGGATACCGCTGTATCAAGAGCCCGGCCACTACGATCGCGTGGTGGAGATCACTTTCGGCACGCTCCTGACGGCGGCGTGTTGAGCGGGGCGGGCGCCTCCCAGGCGGCGGACCGCAGCGCCATCGCGGGGCTTCCAGTCGTTTCAAATACTATGAAAACAATTGGAGCTAGCCGTCCGGTTCGCTCTACAATCTGAGTAGCGCTCGGTCCCCTTGTACGGGTTGTCTAGGCGGGCGGAATGGAACGATGACGTCGGCACAACTGGAACTGTACGGCTCGGTGGCGGCTGAGCTGCCTCGCGTCCGCGAGATCGTGGATGCCCAGCTCGCCAGCGAGGATGCCTACGTCAGGAATCTGGTCAGCAAGATCGCTTACCAGCGCGGCAAGATGCTTCGCCCGGCGTTGGTCTTGCTCGGGGCCGAAGCCCTGGGGGGATGCACCGACGATCGCTACGCCCTGGCCGCGGTCGCAGAGATGGTCCACATCGCCTCGCTGGTTCACGACGACGTCATCGACGAGGCAGACTCCCGCCGAAACATGCCGTCCCTCAACCGAACGGTGGGCAACGAAGGCGCCGTGCTCCTCGGTGACTACGTCATGTCGAGCGCCTTTGGCCTCTGCAGCTCGCTGAAGTCCCCCGAGGCAATTCAGCTTCTCAGCGAGACCTGTCAGGTCATCTGTGAGGGGGAACTACTGCAGGTTGCCCATCGCCGGAACCTGGAGCTGAGCGAGGCCGAGTACCTGGGCATCATCTCGAAGAAGACCGCCGCCCTGCTCCGTACGTGCGCGCTGTTCAGCACCGTTCTGAACGACGCGCCCTCCCGGTTCGCCGATGGGCTGGGGCACTATGGCCACAATCTGGGCATGGCCTTTCAGATCGCCGATGATATGCTCGACCTGGTCGGCAGTGAAGAGGAGATGGGCAAGACCCTCGGACGCGATCTGGCCAAGGGCGAGCTTACGCTGCCGCTCATCCGTTTCCTCACCGATGCCGACGGGCCCGGTCGCGCCGAAATGATGTCCGCCATCAGAAACGATCGGCCGGACAGCCTGGGGCACATCCGTCGGCTCCTGCTCGACAGCGACGCTTTGGACTACTGCGGACAGCTGGCCCATGGCTACACCGAACGGGCGATCTTGGCCCTGGAGGACCTGCCCGCCTCGGCGGCGCGCGATTGCCTGTCGGCGCTGGGCGAGTTCGTTCTCTCCCGTCGCTGTTGACCGCTGCGATCACCAACGAAGACCGGCCCTGATCCGCCTCGGCTCCAGAAGCAGATCCAGCGCGCTTAGGGCGCCCACGACGACCATGTCGGCCGCCTGGACAGCGCGGGTGGAGGCTCCCTCCCTCTCGATGACGGCCACACCCACGCGGGCCAGGGCCAGCATCGCGTGGTCGTTGTTGCCGTTTCCGATGGCCATGACGTGTTCGGGGCCCAGCTCGGCGACGTAGTCGGCTTTCTGCCGGGCCTCCTCCGGACCGGTCAGACGCCGGAAGACGATGGGCAGACCCGCAAGGGCGTCGGCGGCGGTGCCGAAGGTGTCGGCCGTCAGGACGTGAAACGTCATCTGCTCGGCGAGGGTGCGGATGCGATCCGCCACACCGTCCACGAGTCGCCCGTCGACCGACAGGGTCCCCGTGAAATCGCTGACGACGTGGCTCAACGCGACGTGACCGAATGACGGGATGTCCAGCTCAACCATCGCTCGCCGTCCCGGATCCCGAGGGCGCTGGGCCGGCCTGGGGCACGGTGCCAAACCGCCGCTCGCGGCGAGCGTAGTCGCCGATGGCCTGATACAAGTGTTCGGCCGTGAAATCGGGCCAGTACACGTCGGTCACGTAGATCTCGGCGTAGCTGAGTTGCCACAGCAGGAAGTTGCTGATGCGACGCTCGCCGGCCGTCCGGATCAGCAGGTCCGGATCCGGAAGCCCCGCGGTGTAGAGCGAGTCGGCGAACAGGTCTTCATCGATCTGATCGGCCGCCAGTTCGCCGTCGGCCACCCGCGCGGCAAGGCCACGAACGGCCTGGACGATCTCGTGCCGCGACCCGTAATTCAGCGCCAGACACAGCGTCATGCCCGTGTTGTCGCGGCACAGGGCCATCGTCCGATCCAGCTCCTCGAGAACCGTCGGGGGCAGGCCTTCGCGCCGACCGATCTGCACCAGCCGGACGTTGCCCTCCATCAGCTCATCGCGCTCCTTGATGAGGTACTCGGTGTAGAGCTCCATCAACGAGGCGATCTCGTCCGGCGGGCGCTTCCAGTTCTCTAGGCTGAAGCTGTAAAGCGTCAAGCACTCCATGGACAGCCGGGAACAGGATCGAACGACCGCACGGACCGACTTGGCGCCCTGGCGATGCCCCTGGACCCGAGGCAGTCCGCGGGCCTGGGCCCACCGGCCATTGCCGTCCATGATGATGGCGATGTGCCGGGGGAGCTGCTCAGGCTCGAGGCCCAACAGCTGGCGGGGATCGAGGGGCTCTGGACGCATGGGTCCTGTCTCCTGCTGTCAACGGTGCATGGCGGCCGACCGCGTCATGCAGGACGAAGCAGCAGTTGTTGCCGCTCGGGCCCGACCGTGACCGCCACGATCGGACAGCCGAGAATCGACTCGATCTTGGCCAGATAGCCCGCCGCTGCCGTTGGCAGGTCCTCCCAGCGACGGCAGCCGCTCAGGTCCTGCTTCCACCCCTCGACGGGTTCCAGGATGGGCCGGACCTGCTCGAGCACGTCGACGTCGGAGGGGAAGTGGTCGATTCGGCGGCCTGCCAGTTCGTATCCCGTGCAGACGCTGATCTCGTCGAACTGGCTCAGGACGTTCAGTCCGATCAGGCCGATCGCGTTCATCCCGCCTAGCCTGGCCGAGTAGGCCGTCGCCACGCCGTCAAACCACCCGCACCGACGCGGTCGGCCCGTCGTGGTGCCATACTCCCGACCGACGTCGCGGATCGCCTGCCCCACGCCGTTGTCGAGCTCTGTCGGCATGGGGCCACGTCCGACGCGGCTGGTGTAGGCCTTCGCCACCCCCAAAAACGTCGAAATCACCTGGGCCGGAACGCCCGTACCCACCGAAACCCCGCAGGCGCTCGAGTTGCTGCTGGTCACGTATGGGAACGTACCGTGGTCCAGATCGAGCAGGCTGCCCTGTGCCCCCTCGAACAGCAGACGCTTGCCGTCGGCGACGGCCCCGTGCAACAGATGGGCCGTGTCACAAACCATCGGGCGGAGCCGGTCGGCATGGGCCGTGAACGCTTCGTAGATAGCGTCGGCATCCATCGGCTCGGCATCGTAGAGGGCGGCGAAGACACGGTTCTTCCGCGCGACGATGTCCTTGAGCCGTTCGCGGAACACCTTTGGCTCGAGGAGCTGGTGGACCCGGATCGCGTTCGTACGGCTGGCCTTGTCCGCGTAGAGTGGACCGATGCCGCGGGCGGTCGTGCCAATCCTGCTACCCTCGCTCAGCGCCGCTTCGCTCAGCTTGTCCTCCAGCTTGTGATAAGGCATGACCACATGGGCGCGGTCGCTGATCCGCAGGCGATCCTCGGCGCTCACCCCGTGTTCGCGGAGGACGTCGATTTCCTCGAACAGCACCTCCGGATCGAGGGCAACGCCGTTGGCGATCGTGCACAACACGCGCTCACGCAGGATGCCCGAAGGGACAAGGTGCAACCCGAGCTTCATGTCTCCCACCTTGACCGAGTGGCCCGCGTTCGCGCCGCCGGAGTAGCGGACGATGATATCGAACTCCTCGCTCAGGTAGTCGACGATCTGGCCCTTGCCCTCGTCGCCCCATTGCAGGCCGACCACCAGGGTGTTTCCAGGCTGCCGCAGGTTCATCATCGTGGGCCTCTCAGAAGCGCCGAGCCGTGAACGCACACGAAAACGGGGCACCAGACCGGGCCCCGCAATTCCCGCCAACAAACCAAACCTAATTAGCCTAACCTTCCCAAACGTTACGTGTCAAGCGTCGCCTGGTCGCCCGGGGATCCGGGATCCGCAACGCCTCCGGCGGCCCCCATCAGAGGCGCGACTGTTAGGGAGCGTTGACGCCAGCGGAGACGCGGGCGTGCCTCGGTTGCATACACCGGACGCGACAGCGGACCCACCGCAGTTTGCATCGTTCGCCGTGCGGGTCAGATCGATCCAGGCAAGATCGGTCTGACCGAACGCTCCCTTGCGGTCGTGTCTCTGATCCGCCCATACACGAGCTGCCGGGCTGGATGAATCCCGCGGCTCCGTCGTGCGGACCCTTCGGATGATTCATGGTATCCTATCGCCGTACGAACGTGCTGCCGACGTGGGCTACCTCGCCAGGATCGGTCCGCGCGGCGGGCCCTGCAATGACGGATCGATCATCCGACGAACACGCGACACTGCCCGACAGCCCCACAGCGGCTGAGGGAAACGGCGCGAGCGCACCCGCTGGACGTCCGCCAGGGCAGACATCGGCTTCGACGCGGCTTGGCGGAGCGGACTGGATCGTCTTGGGCGGGATGGTCGGGCTGGCCGTTTTGGTCCGGACTATCTACGTCATCCAGTCGGGCGATTGGCCCTACTTCGACTGCCCGGTCTCTGACGCAGCCCTGTACCTGGATCGGGCGCGGGGCGTTTTGGGGGGGTACTGGCCGTCGCCGAAGATGGCTCACTCGCAGGGGCCGCTCTATCCCTACCTTCTGGCCGGCGTGCTGGCCGTCACGGACGGCCATCGCGTGATGTTGAGCGTCCAGATGGCTCTGGGCTGCGCAAGCGTGTCGCTGGTCTATCTGATCACACGCCGCGCCGGATATCGGCTGTCGGCCGTGACGGCTGCGCTGCTCTGCTTAGGCTACGGCCCGCTGCTCGCCAACGAAGGCAAGCTGCTCACCGAGTCGATGGCGACGTTCCTGTCCTTGCTGGCCGTCTACGGACTCATCAGGCAACTCGACAGAACGCGATGGGCGTGGGTGGTGATCGCGGGGCTTTCGCTCGGCGCCGCCAGCGGGCTTCGACCCAGTTTCCTCTTGGTCGTTCCACTTGCCGGTTCATGGGTGTGGTATCGCCACAGGCGGTTGGGGAGGTCGGCCATCCTGGCGGGCGCGGCGGTCTGTGCGACGGCCGGGGCCGCCATCGCGCCGTTTACCTGGCATAACATGCAGGCCGAGGGCGAGTTCATCCCCATCTCGTCGGCGGGTGGTATCACCTTCTTTCTGGGCAACAACCCCACGGCTGCCGGCACGCTGAGCTTCGCCGGCGTGATCACAGGCGGGGTGGGCACGCAGCATCGCGAACAGCTCGCGCGGGCTGAGACCGTCCTCGGCCGGAAGCTCACCAGCGGCGAAGCGTCGAAGTTCTGGTACAAACGCGGGCTGCGGTTCATCAGCAAGTACCCACGTTGGTGGGCATGGATCATGTGGCGGAAGTTCCGGCTGTTCTTCAACAACGAAGAGGTGGCCAACGTCTATTCCTTCCGCGTCGAACGATCCGTGATCTCAATCCTGCGGTTTCTGATCGTGCCGTTTGGCGTAGTCGGCGCGCTGGGACTCGTGGGCGTCGCGCTGTCCCTTCGTCGGGCCGAGGCCCGGCCGATCTTCATCCTACTGGCGGTTGGGTTCATCACGTGCATGGTGTTCTACACATCGTCGCGGTTTCGCATGCCGATGGTACCCCTGATGGCCGTTCTGGGCGGTTGGGGCGTCGAGCGGGCCCTCTTGTGGTGGCGGCAGGGGCATCGCCGAGGAACCGTGGCCGCTGGTCTGGTGGCGGCGCTCCTGACGGTCCTGATGGCCTGGCCCGTGGGCCCTCCGCTTCCCTCCTCAGAACGGTTCGGTCGACGGAATCTTGCGTCCATGCTCGCCCGCGCCGGACAGCCCGACCGCGCCCAGGAGATGCTCCGTCCGCAGCTCGAGCCGACCATCCCCGGCGACGACCGTTCCGAGGCCTACCTGGCGCTCGGGCGGATCGAGCTGGACCAACGTCGCTTTCGACAGGCCATCAAGGCCCTGGAGATGGCGCTCGAGCTCGACCCGCACAACTTCGCGCCCCATCGCGAACTGGCCAAGGCCCACTACCACCTCGGACGCTACGCCGAGGCCGTCGAGCACGCGCGGGCATTGCTGGAGCATAACCGGCGCGACGTCGAGTGTCGCGGTCTGATCGGCAAGTGCTTCATCAGACAGAAACAGTGGGCGAAGGCCATCGCCGAGCTGCAACAGGCTGACGCGCTGGAACCCAACAACCCCGGCGTGCTCTGCCTGCTGGCCCAGGCCTACGCGGGCAACCGCCAATACGAGCGGGCGATTGAGCTGTTCCGGCGCAGCCTCGGACTCCGCACCGATCCGACGGTCATGGTCAGCCTGGCGACCTGCCTGGTCCGAGTCGATCAGAAGGACGAGGCGAGGCGCCTTCTCGCCCGCGTCCTCGCCGCCAATCCCGACGACCCCAAGGCCAGAGCCCTCCTCCATCAACTCGGTGGCCTGCGGGGGCGATAACCCCAACCCACCCGGAGGGACCGCGGCGGGGGCCGATCCCGTATTGACGCCCTTCTTTCTTGCCAGTACCATCCGGCGTATCGATGAGATCTGATTACAGGATAGCACGAACTATTTTTACCGATACCCTTGTCGGGCTTGGGGGGCGTTTGGGGCGGCAATGGGCGGATCGCCGACGCATGTCGGTCCTCATCATTGTTGCGCTCCTGGTGATCGGCGCCATAGGCTATCGGTTCTTGTGGGGGCACGCTGAGAGCGGCCAGCCGAGTCTGATGTGTGTCACGCCCGATTGCGGTTACAAGGCGCAGCGGCGACTACAGGTGGGCGAGGTCTTGCCCCTTCGATGCCCGCGCTGTGGGAAACGCTCGGTCTACGGGACGCATCCGTGCGGGAATTGCGGCACGGCCGTGGTGCTGAACCGGCAGCGCGGCGTTGATGAGCCTACGTACTGCCCTCATTGCGGGGCGGAGGTATCCCGTGCTCACTAATCCCGGTCGGCAGCGCGCGTTCACACTCCTCGAATTGCTCACCGTGGTAGCGGTCTTGGCCTTGCTGATGAGCATCTTGCTCCCATCCCTCTCTTCGGCGCGGAATTTGGCCAAGCGAATCGCCTGCTCCGCTCAGCTCAGAACGCTCGCCCAAGCCGCCACCGACTACGCCCTGGACTACGACGACGCCATCCCGGGCAGCCCGCTGACCAGCGGCATGCACTTCACGTTGACGCCCGGCACCGACGTGTGGAAGCCGGGCGACGCCGTGTGTGATTGGTACGACTTCGCGGGCGCCGTTGCGCCGAAGTTGAACACGAGCATCGTCGGGAAAGAGCGCAAGGATCTGATCGGCGGCCTGACGGAGGGCGTCTTCGGCTGCCCGTGCAATCAGGAGACCTACGGGCCCTACCCGCAGGACCAGGACTATCCGGTGATTCAAGCCGTTAGCTATCTAACCATGAACACCTTCATGCGAGCCGGCCCCGGGTTCTATCAGGAGTACCGCCTCGAACCGCCCACGGGGATCTCGACCGACGAAGTGTGGAAAGTCGCGTGGCCAGACAACTACAACGTGCAAATGCCCGAGCACTACGTCCCGCGGTTCGAGCGGGTGGGCACCGAATCGTTGAAGGTGCTGCTGGCCGATGGCTTTCGCTACTACGATCCCCCCGCGACGATGGACTACTGCATTCTCCAGAAGGCCTTTGCGGGCAATCAATCGGCCCAGCCGCCGTGCGACGTCGCGTCCCGGGAGTACGGCGAAGAAGACGCAGGTAAGCTCTCCTACCGACACGGCAACAAGGACACCATCAACGCCGTCTTCTTTGACGGCCACGCCGAGCCGCTCAAGGAGTCCGAGTCGCGCAGGCCCGACTACTACTTCCCCTCGCGCAGCGTCGTCCACGACGACAGCGGCTTCTACGAAGAATGGCAATGCGGCGACGATGTCGTCCTTCCCTAGGGGCGTGCCCCGCCAGTCTGCTTCCTGTACCCTATGTTGGCTGCACCTATTGGCGGGCTGGCCGAGACGCTATACTGCCCTGTAACACGTGATGTAACCTGTGACCGCTTATCGCAAGGAGGAGGGCCCGTGCGCGTCTTGTATATCGATCTGGACTGCTGCCGTTCCGACCATCTGGGCTGCAACGGGTATCCCCGCAACACCAGCCCGAACATCGACCGCATCGCACAAGAGGGCGTGACGTTCACCCATTGCTACGGCTCCAACTCGCCCTGCATCCCGTCGCGGGCGGCGTTGTTTTCGGGACGGTTCGGGTTCAACAACGGCGTGGTCGGTCACCACGACGTGGGCGAGGCGTTTCGATACACCGACCTGTACCGCGGCCACTGGCGGGACATGGACCGCCCGATGCTGCCGATGCAGTTGTGGCAACAGGGGATGAAGACGGTGACGTTCAGCTGCTTCCACGATCGCCACAACGCCTGGTGGTTCGCCAGCGGCTGGGAGGAGATCCACACCTTCACACGGAAGCGCGGCCAGGAGCGAGCCGACGAGGTCAATGCCGCCTTCCTCCCCTGGTTTCGCCAGCACGCCAGCGAGGACAACTGGTTCATTCACCTGCACTACTGGGACATCCACAGCCACTACCGCACGCCCGAAGACTGGCCCGCGCGGTTCTGCGATCAGCCCGCGCCCGACTGGCCGGACCAGGCCACGATCGACGCCCATCAGTCGTTCTACGGCCCCCGAGCAGCCGTCGACATGTACACGGGCTACGAGGACCGCCCCGGGATGGGCGGCGGGTACTCCCGGCCGGTGCCGTACATGCCCGACGCGATCCGTACGACCGACGACTTCAGGATGCTGATCGACGGCTACGACGCATCGATCGCCTACACCGACGATCACATCGGCCAGGTACTGAGCGTGCTCGACGAACAGGGCCTCCTGGACGAGACGGCCATCATCGTCAGCGGCGATCACGGCGACTCGTTCGGCGAGCACGGGCAGTACATGGACCACGGCATCGCCAACGAGGCGGTGCACCACGTCCCGATGGTCGTCCGCTGGCCGGGCGTGACGACGCAACCCGGACGATGCGACGCGATGATCTACGGCATGGACCTCGGCCCGACGGTGTGTGAGCTGTTGGGCCTGCCCACGCCATCGCGGTGGGACGGCCGATCCTTCGCACCCGCCCTCCGCGGTCAGGCGTTCGAGGGTTGGGCGTACCAGGTATGGGATCACGGCATCTACACGCTGACGCGGGCCGTTCGTACGCCAGACTGGCTGATGATCCGTGTGCTGCATCCGGGCCTGTATCCGTACGACGATCCGATCATGTTGCACGACATGCGTTCGGACCCACACCAGGCCGTCAACCTGGCCGCCGAACGCCCCGACAAGGTCGGCGAGTTGACCGCGCTGATGGAGATTTGGCGTCAAGAGCAGATCAACAAGGGGGGCGGGCCCGATCCGATGGAGCAGATGGTGCCGGTGGGCCCGTTCCTGTACTACACGCCGGAACAGATGTTCGAACGGTTCGAGCGAACCGGCCGGGCGGACATGATCCCGCAACTGAAAGCTCGGCTGAACCGCTATCACCCGGGCCGGTACACGTAGCCGCCGGCCGCGCGGACGCCCAACAAACAACCAGGCCCGCAGCTGGGGGCTGCGGGCCTGCGAGGAACCGATCCGAGTGTCTGGCAAGTTGTCCGCCGTTTGCCGACGGTCGCGAGGGTGGGTCAGTCGTCGATGTTGATGATGGTCACGTCAGGGCCAGTATGTACGATCTCCGTGTAGTCTCCGCTGCCGAACGAAGGGCTGACGGTGTAGCTCCGGTAGCTGTAGCTGCGGCTGTAGTAACTCGGGCTCGTGCTGGTGTAAGAGACGCTGTAGTAGCTTGGTACGTGCGTGGTGGTGTAGGTGCTTCGATACGAGACCCGGCTGTAGCTGGACGAGTAGCTCGGGCTGTAGGTCGCGTAGGAATACGACGAGTAGCTTGGGGACGACGCGTAGTAGAAGTCACTGGGGCCGTCGCTGACCCAAACGAAGGTACCCGCATCGGCCGGTGCAACAGCCAACGCCCCCACGACAGCCGCAGCCAACAACCCTCCGAACGTCATCTTGGCGGTGTTCATTTTGGCTCTCCATACCTCACTGGGATCGATGTTCCCGATCAGTTTGTCTTGTCGGGCGACCCGTTTGGCCCGGCCTGTCCGATGCCATCTGGTCGCTTCACGATGATGGACAGTGCGCGCGGGCAGGTGGTTAGGGATGCGAACAAGAAAACGCGGTGGGAATCTCTCCGCCACGCGCGACAGGACCCAAAAAAGGCAAGGGCCGCCCAGCATGCAGCGGACGGCCCCGTAAGGAGTGGGGAAGAGGCCTGTAATTGGTTCTCAGATACGTCGCCGCGCCCATGGCTCGGCGACGGGATTCTCAACAGCCCTAGTCGCAAACGTCGAAGCGGTTGGCGACTCGATCGTCCCGCTCGACGGCGGAGCCTAGTAAGCACTAACTAACTTAGCCGCCCCCTTCTCACTCGTCAAGGGTGAAATTCGAGGTTTTTCACGGGCCCGCCAGCGGCATGCCGGACCGCGGCGATTTCGGGCAGATTCCCTCTCAGACGGGGGGTCATTTCCCCAAACAGGGCCGTACAATACGGACCCTACGAACGCCGAACGAAGCACTCAGGCCGGCGAAAGGACATTCCGAGCTGGGAGGCACACACGATGACGCGATCTGCTGCTGTGCGAGGACTGGTGTTGCTGGCAACGATGGCGGCTTCGGCGGCGGCCCGGCCGACCGTGTCGCTGGACGGCGTCTGGGCGTTCCGATTCGCGCCGGATGACCGAGGCGAACGCGAGGGGTGGTTTCGGACGGGAGTGGCATATCCCGAGAAGCTCCGCGTTCCGGGCTGCTGGGATGCCCAGGGCATCGGGGAGCCGACCCAGAAGACCCGCCACAACGCAGTGGGTGTCGGCTGGTACCGGCGGACGTTCTCCGTGCCGGCCGACTGGGCGCATCGGCGGGTGTGGCTTCGCGTCGGCGGGGCGCATCGGTCGGCCACGGTCTGGATCGACGGACAACGGGTCGGCGAGCACTGGGGTTATCCCGTGTCCTTCAGGTTTGACGTCACGCGGCTCGCCGCGCCAGGTCGACAGCACGTCATGGTGATCGCCGTCGATAGCCGTCGGCATCGCGATCGCGATCCGCTGACGGGCACGTTCGACATCCTGGATTTCATGGACGTCGACTGGGGTGGCATCTTCGAGCCGATCACCCTCGAGGCCACCGACGACATCCATATGGCAGACGTGTTCGTCCAGCCGGACCCCGCCTCGGGTCGTGCGCGGGTCCAGGTCGAGCTTGGGCGGACGGAGGGTGCCAAGCTCAATGGATTGTCGGTCGACTTTGGCGTGACGCGGTGGCAGGCGGATGGGCCGGCCGGTCCGGCGCTGGGGACAGGCAAACACTCTGTAGACGGCAAGACCCCATTGGCGTGGGATCTGGACCTCCGCGCTGCGCCGCTGTGGACGCCAGAGACGCCGCATCTGCTCACGCTGCGCCTCGTTCTGTCCCGCGGCGATCAGACGCTGGACGAGCGTTCGGTCCGTTTCGGCCAGCGCCGGCTGGAGATCCGCGGCAACGACTTCTACCTGAATGGCGAGCGGTTCTTCTTCCGGGGGTACGGCGACGACTTCACGCATCCAAGGACGTTCTCGCCGCCGCCGGATGTGGCCTTCTGGCGGCAGTATCTGCTGCGTCGAAAGGCGTTCGGGCTGAACGGCGTTCGCCATCACTCGATGATGCCACCCGAGTCGTACCTGGCGGCCGCCGACGAAGTAGGCATCCTGGTCCAACCCGAGCTACCGATCGCGTACGGGCATTTCTTCAAGGCCGCCACGAAGCGCGGTCATGACCTCTACCGGTACGTCTGGCAGACGTACATCCGACAGATGCGGAACCATCCGTCCGTGTTCTCGTGGTGCATGAACAACGAGATGTGGAGCGGGTTCGAGCTGGCGCCCGAGCTGTACAAGATGGCCAAGCGGCTCGACCCCACCCGGCCCGTGATCGACGCCGATGGCGTGGGCGGCGACCTGAACCGGCCCACGCTCGACTACCTTACGATCATGTTCGACATCCGTAACATTCCGTGGGGCCAGCGGCGGGGGAAATTCCAGATGAAGGATCCGCCGAAGCGCCCCGTTATCAGCCATGAGACCAGCAACATCTCCGTGCTGCCCGACCCAGCCGACATCCCGAAGTACGACGGCGTAGTCAGGCCGTTCTGGCTGGAGCAGATGGCCGAGCAGGTCCGCCGGCGCGGACTCACCGGACACCTACCCGCGATGCTGTCGGCGTCGCGTCGGCTGCAGGCCAACCTGATCAAGCTGAACATCGAGGCTGCACGGCTCGGCCCCGAGGTCGACGGCCATCACCAATGGCTGTTCCGCGACTACTGGACGCAGAGCACGGGCGTTGTGAGCCAGTTCGACGAGGTCCGCGCGCTGACGCCCGAGACGGGGCGGCAGTTCTTCGGACAGGCCGTCGTGCTGTGGGATCACGACTGCGTCAACTACTGGGCGGGCCAGTCGATTCCGTTGCGGGTGTTCGTGTCGGATTTCCGACCGAAGGCTGCCAAGCCGCGTCTTGATCAGGTGAGCATCACCGTCGGCGATCGGCCCGCCACGCTGCAACCACCGAAGGGCGTCGGCGGGCGCGGGCTGATCGGTCCTTGGACGGGCAAGATCGCCGCGCCGGCCGTCAACGCGCCGAAGAAGCTCGTCGTCAAGGCGACCGCCGGACCCATAAAGAACCAGTGGGCGATATGGATCTTCCCCCGCTCGACCGACGAGCAGCAAGCGCCCGCCAGCGGCACGGACGTCCTGCGCACGCGATGGCTGACCGACGCGGCGCTCGACCGGCTGGCGTCGGGCGGCGTCGTCTGCGTGATGGACGAAGACGCCGTCTTCCCAACGTTACGCGGGCGGTTCAAGCCGGCCTGGTGGAAGGGAAGCACCACGGCCGACGCCAGCTACGGCAACATGATCCAGCCGCATCCGGCGATGCAGGGGTTCCCGCACGACGGCTATGGGGATCTGCAGATGGCCGGTCTGGTCGACGAACGCGCCGTGGTGGTGACGGAAGCCCTGCCCGTCCGGATCGACCCCATCGTTTGGTGTCTCGACGTCCCGTGGGAGATGCGTCGCAAGGCCTATCTGTTCGAGGCCAAGGTGGGCAGAGGCAGACTGCTGGTCAGCGCGATGAACCTGTCGCGGCCTCAGCGCCAGGCCGATCCCGCCGCGGATTGGCTGTATCGTCGACTGCTCGCCTACGTCCGGAGCGACGCGTTCCGCCCGAAGGTCGATCTGCCGATGAACTGGCTACGCAAGCGTGTGGCCCGCGTCGGCCGGCCCGATCCGGCCACGTGGGTCGAGGGACTTGGCAAGGTCCTCGAACGCACCGAGCCGCTGAGCATCTGGTATAGCTACCGCGAGGACAAGGCGTCCAACTACGTCGTCCGCCAGACCGACGGCCGGCAGAAGCTCCGCTGGGCCACCGCGGTCGTTCCGGCGGATGGGTCCGGTCGGGCCGTCACGTTTGTTTGGGCTGGTGGCATCGGCTGGCGGTCCGAGCCCGGCGGCGGTCACTTCAGCCTGGCCCTCAACGGCCGACACGTCCTCGATTTCCCGTTCGCACAAACCACGACGAGCTGGAAGAGCAAGGACGGGGCGGTCCGACTGCAGTACATGGTCCGACGCCGCGTCGGTGTGGACAGCCTGGGCCTGTTCTTCCTAACCGTGCCCAGGTCGCAGATCCGCCCGGGACAACCGGTCGAACTGACTGTCACCGCAACGGCCCAGAAATCCCGACGCTGGTTCGGACTGAGCCCCTACACCGACGTCGTCGCCCGGGAGCGGGAAGAATACTGATTCGCCTTCAGACAAGGGCGCTGAGGCCCGCTACGTGTTCCCGACAGGCTTGAAACGTCTGCTCAGCCAGTAAATGGGCAGGCCCAGCCCTAGGATGAAGAGTGAGGCGGCGGCGATCCATGGCTTGTAGATCACGGCGCTGTAGATCAGGAATGCGCAGACGGCACAGAAGAGAATCGTCGTGACCGGATAGCCCGTGACGCGGTAGGGACGCTCGACGCCGGGCTCCTTGTAGCGCAGGACGACGACGGCGAGGCTGGTGGCCAGGTAGAAAGTGTAAACGGCCGGGGAGGTGTAGAGGATCGTGTCTACGAGTCTGCCGAGCAGCAGGATCAGTCCCATCGCAATCGCGCCCTGTACGAACAGTGCCCAGAGGGGGGTTCCCGTTCGCGCGTGCCATTTGCCCAGGACGCTGAAGACCCGGTGTTCGGCGCCGACGGCGTAGGAGATCCGCGCACCGGCGAAGATCAACCCGTTAGCGGCCCCCAGGGCGGAGATGCAGACCAGGGCGCTGATCAGTCGGCCGCCGACGTCCGGGAAGAGCGTCGAGACCGCGTCCGCCGCAACCGCTTCGGAAGTAGCCGTCCCCGCATAGCCTAACGTATAGAGGAACGCCCCGTTGACCATCAGGTACAGGACCGTGACGGCGACCGTGCCGAGCACCAATGCGCGGACGATGTTGCGGCGAGGGTTCTTCACCTCGGCGGCAACGTAGGCCATCTCGTTCCAGCCCCCGAACGTGAACAGAACGAAGATCAACGCCAGGCTTGGCGGCAGCGGATCGAAGGATGGTGCGGTTCCGGAATGCCGTGGGGCCGCCAGCGCCACGCCGACAATGGCCAGCAGACCCAACGCCTTGACGGTCGTCAGAAGGTTCTGCGTCCACTTGCCCTCCCGCACGCCGGCGATGTTGACCGCGGTCAGCAGCACGACGGCGAGAACAGCGTAGACCTGTTGGGCGTAGGGAAACGCGGTGTTCGCCAGCGGGTCCCAGATCGCCCGGGCATACGCCGCGAAGACGAACGCCATCACCGCGATGTCACCGGGCCGGACGACGGCGAGCTGGATCCAGCCAAACAGGAACCCCGCCCATCGGCCGTAGGCGCGGCTCAGGTAGACGTAGTCGCCGCCCTCGCGGGGATACGCCGTGGCGAGCTCCGCGTATCCCAGCGCGCCGCACAGAGACAGCAGCCCCCCCACAACCCAGATCGCCAGGAGGCCCCACCAACAAAAGGCCCCCTTGGCAATGTCCGGCGCCATCCGGTAGATCCCTGCCCCGATGATGATCCCCACGATCAGGCAGGTCGAATCAAACAGCGACAGTTCTTTCTTCGGTGTCTCTGGCACGGGGACCTCAAGTGCCGTTTCGTTGGCGGACCGTCAACGCTTCTTGAGCGTCACGGCGATGCCTGTCGCGTGCTTGTGCAAGAAGAGGGTGTCCAGTTTCGGGTCCGTGGTGACGGCGTCGAGATAGTCCTTCATCTGTCCTGCCAATGAAACGGCGTTGTGCGCCAAGATCACCCCGCCCGGACGCACCAGCGGCAGGAGCTTCTTGAGGTAGTCGCCATAACCCGCCTTGTCGGCGTCGATAAACAGGACGTCGATCGGCTCTTTGAGTTTCGTGACCGTCTCGTGGGCGTCGCCCATGACGATCGTGACCATCTTCTCGACGCCGGCCCGCTTGAAGTTCTCCCGGGCCAGCGCGGCACGGGGCTCGTTGATCTCGAAGGTCGTCAGCTTGCCGCCCGTCTTCCGCAAGGCCAAGCACATCCAGATGCCCGAGTACCCGTTGGACGTACCGATCTCGACGACGTGCTTGGCACCGGCGACCTCCGTAAGCAACCGCAGCACCCGGCCGTCTTCCGGCGGCACGTTCATCATCCCGCGCCGCTGGTTCTCGTGCATGTCGTCCAGCACGGCCAGGATCCGCTTCTCCGCCTCGTCCTTCGGCAATGGCTTGGTTTCCGGAATCGACACGCGGCCCGGGCGGCGCGGACGCCTTGGGGCGTCTCGGCGCGGGCCGCGCCGCTCCCGCTCCGCAGAAGCGCATCCCACCGCTCCGCCTAAGACAGTGCAGATCACAACGCTCAACATGGTCTTGCTTGACATCTCTTGCTCCTCCGCAGACAGGGCCAGCACACTCACATGACTCGGGTCTCGGCCCAAGCGGCCGGACATGATACCTGAACAACGAACCCGCGTCGCCCCACCGGGTCAACGGATGGCACCGCAATCCTGGGCACCCGGTTGAGTATGGGGACGCTGCCTTGCCGATGTCATCCTGTTTGGGTAGCTTCCGGTAAGGGTCTCGTCGTCCGCGGGATCCGGCAAGCTGGATCAGAAGCGTGCCCAAGCATCAACAGGGAAGTCTGTTCGACCCGGCCGAGCCGTCCTCGCCGGTCGCGTCCGTGACGGCCGAGGGCGTGGTCGTCCGCGAGGTCCGCTGCAAGAGCCTGCTCAACCGCTCCGGGATCGCCGACTACTCGTTTAACTGTTACACGGGGTGCGGGCACGGCTGCGTCTACTGCTACGCCCGCTTCATGCAACGCTTCCATCCGCACGATGAGCCATGGGGCGCGTTCGTCGACGTCAAGATCAACGCGGCCGAGGTCCTGACGCGGCAGCTCCGCAGGCTCCGTCCGGGATCGGTCTTCACGTGCAGCGCCTGCGACGGTTGGCAGGAGGTCGAGGCGCACTATCGATTGACGCGTCGGTGCTGCCAGATGCTTCTGGGGGCAGGGTTTCGCCTGAACATCTTGACCAAGAGCGACCTGGTCTTGCGGGATCTGGACGTCTTGGCAGGCCGGGAGGCTCGCGTCGGCGTCACGATCACCACCCCGGACGAGGATGCGGCGCGGCTGTGGGAGCCGCGGGCGTCGCCGGTGTCGGCCAGGCTGCGAGTGCTCCGCGAGGCGAAAGCGTCGGGGCTGGAAACGGCCGTGATGTTCGGTCCCCTGCTGCCCAATATCAGCGACACGCCGGAGGCGCTGGCGCGGCTGTTCGCGCTGGCGGCTGAGGCCGACGTGGACCGGATCTGGACCGACACGCTGAATCCGCGGCCGCGCGTCTGGCCGAGCGTGCAAGCCTTCCTTCGCGACGGATGGACCGATCTGCTCGAGGTCTATCGCTGTGTGCTTTTCGACACCACTTGCCGGGCCGACTACGTCGACCAGCTCAACCGACGCATTCGCCAAGCGGCGGCCGACGCGGGCCTGGACGACCGATTGAGTTGACAGTCCTACGCCCACAAGTGGGCGTACTTCAGCCCGGTCCCCGTATTGAACAGGAGCACCGATTCATCCGGTCGGATCCAACCGTCCTTCAATAGCCGGACCTGGGCGGCCAGAGAAGCCGCCCCCTCGGGGGCCGGAAAGATGCCGGTGGTCGATCCCATCGTGCGGGCGGCGTCAAGCATCTCCTGGTCAGGAATAGCAACGGCCGTGCCGCCGCTCTCACGCAGCGCGCGGAGGATCAGGAAATCCCCCACCGCAGCGGGGACGCGCAGGCCATCGGCGACGGTCTTGGCGTCTGGCCAGAGCTCGGCGGCGTCCTTGCCCTCGTGAAAGGCCTTGACCATCGGGGCGCAGCCATCGCTCTGCACCGTAACCATCCTCGGCCGCTCAGGACCGATCAGGCCGAGCCGTTCCATTTCGTCGAACGCCTTCCACATGCCCACCAGGCCGGTCCCCCCGCCGGTGGGGTAGATCACCACGTCGGGAAGCGACCAGCCGAGCTGCTCGGCCAACTCGTAGCCCATGGTCTTCTTGCCCTCGATGCGATAAGGCTCCTTCAGTGTGCTGACATCGAACCAGCCTTCTTCGTCTGCGCGCTGGCGGGCGATCTTGCCGCAGTCGGTGATCAGGCCGTCGATAAGCGTCACCTCCGCGCCGAGTTCCGCACACTCGACCCGGAACGTCGGCGGGACGTCGCTGGGCATGTAGACGTGTGCGGGCAATCCGACGGCGGCGGCGTAGGCGGCCATCGCGCCGGCGGCGTTGCCGGCGCTCGGAATGGCCAGCGCCGTGGCACCCAACTCGTAGGCGCGGAAGACGGCCACGCTCAGGCCGCGGGCCTTGAAGCTCCCGGTGGGGTTCCACGATTCGTCCTTGACGTAGGTGTTCGCGCAGCCGATCTGCTCGCCCAGGCGGGCGGCGGGCAACAGCGGCGTCCACCCCTCGCCCAGGCTGGCGATGGCGGCGGGGTCCTGCACGGGGAGGACCTCCTCGTAGCGCCACAGATCGGCGCGTCGCCCGTTCAGCGCGTTTCGGGTGAGCGTCTTGGCCGCGGCCGACAAGTCGTACCGGGCCAGCAACGGCTTGCTGCAGGCCGGGCAGAGATTCAGCAGTCGATCGGGCGCATACGTCTCACCGCATGCGGCGCATTCCAGCTCGGTCAGTGTGGAACTCGTCTTGGCGTTCTGGTTCATGGTCGTCATCATCCTCGCGGAGGTTTCCACTAGGCTCTGCGCGTCGTCCTGCATCTACAGTCCGACGCTGATGTACTTGGTCTCCATGTACGCATCGATGCCTTCGTACCCCCCCTCCCGGCCGATGCCGCTCTCCTTCCACCCGCCGAACGGGGCTTGCGGCACCGTCGGGACGGTGTCGTTCAGCCCGACCACGCCGCAGTCCAGCGACTCGCAGACGCGGATGGCCGTGGCGAAGTCTCGCACCAACACGTAGCCGGCCAGGCCGTACTCGGTGTCGTTCGCGGCGGCGATCACGTCGTCCTCGCGCTCGAAGGGGATCAGCGGCAAGACGGGGGCGAAGATCTCTTCCCGGGCGAGTCGCATGTCGGCCGTGATCTTCGTCAGGACGGTCGGAGCGAAGAACGACCCGGCGTCGTAGGCCCCGCCGGTCAACCGGCGCCCGCCGGTGAGGACCTCGGCGCCCTTGGCCACGGCGTCGGCGACGAAGGCCTCCGCACGGGTGAGTTGCTGGGCGTCGAAGAGCGGCCCCATCTCCACGCCGTCGTCCAGGCCGTTGCCGACGACGATCTTCTCGGTCCGTTCGAGCAGGGCCGTCCTGAACGCGTCGAAGACGTCTTGGTGGACGTAGACGCGCGTGGCGGCGATGCAGCTCTGGCCGGCGTTTCGGAACTTGCCGATGACGGTCTGCTCGACCGCGTCGGGGATGTGTACGTCGGGAAAGACGATCAGCGGGGCATGGCCGCCGAGTTCGAGCGACAGCTTCGTGATCCGTTGGCCCGCTTGGACCATCAGCTCCCTGCCGACCTCGGTGCTGCCGGTGAAGGCAAGCTTTCGGCAGGCCCGGTGCGCGAGCATGGCGGGGACGATCTTGTCGGCCGGGCCGGTCACCAGGCCGACGCTGCCCGGCGGGAAGCCCGCGTCGTGCAGGCACTCGTAGATCAGCATCGCACTGAGCGGGGCCTGAGTCGCGGGACGGCAGACCAGGGAGCACCCGGCCGCCAGGGCAGCGCCCAGCTTGCGGCTCATCAGGTTGATCGGGAAATTCCACGCGTTGACCGCAACGACGACGCCGACCGGCTGGCGGAGGACCCAGTGGCGCTTGTGCCCGAACTGACTGGGGATCATCCGCCCGTAGACGCGCTTGCCCTCCTCGGCGAACCAATCCAGCCACCCGGCACACCCGCGGGCCTCCCCCGTCGCTTCGGCCAGCGGCTTGCCGTTCTCGAGCGTCAGCGCTCGCGCGATGTCGGGCACGCGCTGCCGGACCAGCTCCGCGGCCTTGTGGAGGAACCCGGCCCGTTCGTACGCCGTCATCGCCCGCCAATCGGCAAAGGCAGCCGCAGCCGCCCCGATCGCCGCCGTCGCGTCGGCAACGTCGCCATACGCACACGACGCGACTGGATCACCGGTCGCGGGGTTCAGGACGTCCAGCGTCCCGCCGCCCGCAGCGTCGGTCCACTGCCCGTTGATGTACAGTTGATAAGGCATGGTCGCATCATCCCTCGCTTCTTGAAACATGTCGACGCGATTGCGCACGCGCCGCCGGATTACGCGACGGTTGTATTCGCCATCGTCCGTGGATACAATACCCAGCATGAACCAATCGTTCCACGTTGTCCTCGTGCCGCAGCCCGATGGCGGGTTCTTCGTCGAATGTCCTTCGCTGCCGGGATGCTACAGCCAGGGCGATACACGTGAAGCGGCGCTGGCCAACATCCGCGAGGCCATCCTTCTGGTTCTGGAAGATCTCGAGGAAACGGGCGAGCCGGTACCCCCAAGTTCCCCCCCACTGGTCACCGAGGTTTCGGTAAGTCGATGACGCGACTCCCGGTGGTTTCAGGCCGTCAGGTGATCGCGGCGCTGTCACAGCTCGGGTACCTGGCTGTCCGCCAGCGTGGCAGTCACGTTCGTATGCGACACCCCACAGACACAACCCGTCGGCCGGTGACGGTACCCGATCACCATACACTGAAGCCCGGAACGCTGAAAGCGATTCTGCGCGACGCCAACTTGAGCGTCGAGCAATTCCGCGAGTTGCTGTAGCTTCGCAGCGGCCGTCCTCTGCCCTGCTCTTGCCTACTCACTCCTCGCAGGGACACGCGAGACCGAAGACCTCGCGCGCGTTGTCGTACAGGACACGTTCGATCCTATCCTGGGACCAACCCATCTGCTTGAAGATACTCGTCTGGGCCTGAAGCGTGGCTTCCAACTCGGCACAGTGAACGTCGCTACCGAACAGGACCTTGCGATGGGCGTCGGGCCAGTACAGCATCTCGGCGAACCAGTCGATGGGCTTGGCGTCCCGCCAGCCGCCGAGGCTGCCGGACAGGTCCGTGTAGATGTTCGGATAGATCCGGCAGAGGGCGGCGGCCTCCTCTCCCCAGCAGACGCCCATGTGGCCGATGATGATCTTCAGCTCCGGAAACTCGTTGGCGACCGCGTCGAGCATGACGGGACGACAACGGGCGGAGCTGACCCGCTGGCCCGGCAGCGGCTCGGGCAAACAGAAGACGCCGGTGTGGAACAGACACGGCAGGCCGTGTTCCGCGGCACGCGCGTAGACGTCGAAGCACCGATCGTCGTCGTAGTCCCAGGCCGGCAGGTGGAACTTGACGCCGACGAAGCCACTCTCGACGAACCAGTCCACGCGCTCGACCGGGTCGGACCCGAGTCGGAAGAACCCGTACCCGAAGAAGCGATCAGGCTGCTCGGCGAGCACGCGGGCCAGCGCTTCGTTGTCGGCACACCCGGTCGGTTCGGCCTGTTCCAAGAAGAGCCGTTGGAACGGTACGCCCAGGGCGATCAGGCCGACCTTCTCGATGTCGAGTCGGTCCATCTCGGTCAACAGTCGGTCGAGGTAGTCCGGCTCGTTGACCCAGTGATGGTGTGCGTCAATGATGGGCATCTACCTGTGACTCTCCGCGGCGACCGGGCGCCGCCGATCAGCGGAACTGCTCGGGGATGGGCAGGCCCAGACGTTCCATGACCATCTTGAGATCCTCCCACGCCTTGCGCTTCTCGCCGGGCGAGCGCAGCAGGTAGGCCGGGTGATAGGTCGGCATGAGCGGAACGATCGGCCCCATCAGCGCCGCGCCCGAGAGATAGAAGTCATGAAACCGCCCGCGGAGCCGGCCGATCGAGTCGCGCGTGTTGAGCAGCGTCTGGGCGGCGGGGGCGCCCAGCGCGATGATGACCTCCGGCTGGATGATCTGGAGCTGCTGGAACAGATAGGGTGAGCAGGCGGCGATCTCGTCGGTGGAGGGCGTACGGTTGTTGGGGGGGCGGCACTTCAGCACGTTGCAGATGAAGACGTCCTCGCGTTTC
The DNA here is from genome assembly GCA_964390905.1 of uncultured Planctomycetales bacterium. Classification (GTDB taxonomy): domain Bacteria; phylum Planctomycetota; class Phycisphaerae; order UBA1845; family JAFGLZ01; genus JAFGLZ01. Next base: position 35,320 of record CAYMLO010000089.1, read on the forward strand.
AAGCCCATGCCGCGCTCGATCATCGCCGTCAGAAGTTGCCCGGCGCGCCCGACGAAGGCGATGCCCTGTCGGTCCTCTTCGAATCCCGGTGCCTCGCCGACGAAGACGATGCGGGCGTCGGGGTCGCCTTGGCCGAAGACCGTCTGCGTTCGCGTCTCGGAGAGGTGGCAGACCGTGCAGTCTCGAACGTGTTCTTCTTGGAGCGCGCGAAGCTGTTCGACCTTCTCCTCGCTACCAGGGCCGCGCTGAGCCTGGGCACGGGCCTCCCCGGGCTCCGACGCCTGTTCCCCGGCGGCCTGCAGCTCGGCGATGCGAGCGGACGAAACGGGCACGCCCTTCGCGCCCAAAAGCGCGTCCGTCTGGAGGTCTTGCTTCAGCGCTCTGGTGACATCCGTGGACTCATCGCCGGCCATCAGGATCTCTCCTTCGAATCTCGTCGGCAGTGGTATCCGGCGGCGCGGGCGATGTCAAACGATCGACCGGGCCCGATGCCGCCGTCGGGGCACTGCCGGCGAGTTGGACCGGTTGGTCAAGGGATCTATAATCTTCCCCTGACCTGATCCCGGGCGGTCTGCGGACGGATCGCCTATGCTTCTCGGGTGGAGACCATGACGTGCCAGACAAGCCGACCCTTCTCTACTTGCTGACCCAGGAGATGTTCACCTCGTGCTACCGACCCAAGGACATCGAGCGACTCGAGGCGGCGGTCGAGCCCGTCGGCGGCCCGATGGCCGACACGGACGATGTCCCGCCTGACGACGTGCTGGCCCGGGCCGACATCATCGTGACCTGCTGGGGCTCGCCGGCCGTGAAGGGGGATCTCCTGGCGGCCGCCCGGCGTCTCAAGTTCGTCATGCACACGGCCGGTTCGGTCCGTCACCTGGTCGACGACGCCCTGTTTGATCGCGGCGTTCGTCTGTCCAGCTGTAACCATGCGCTGGCGGTCGGGGTTGCGCAGATGATCCTCGGGTTCCTGATCGTGGCGGGCAAGCGGGGATGGGCGATACCGGCCCTGACCCGAACGGGACACTGGTCCCGGCGCAGCGAGGCGCTGGGGTCCGAACGGGGCGAGCGGATCATCGAGATGTTCGATATCGACGTGGGCGTCATCTCGGCCAGCCTGGTCGGGCGCGAGCTCATCAAGCTGCTGCGGCACTTCGAGGTGAACCCACTCGTGTACGACCCGTACATCACCGCCGAGGAGGCAGCGGCGCTCGGCGCCGAGAAGGTCGAGCTGGACGAGCTGCTCCGCCGGGGCGACATGGTCAGCCTGTGTGCACCGGCGCTGCCGGCCACCAAGCACATGATGGGGGCGGCGCAGTTTGCGATGATGAAGGACCGCGCGATCTTCATCAACACGTCCCGCGGACAGAACGTCGATGAGGCCGCGTTGGCCGCCGAACTCGGGAAGGGCCGGCTGTTCGCCCTGATCGACGTCACCGATCCTGAACCGCCGCCGGAGGATCACCCGTTTTTCTCGCTGCCGAACGTGATCGTGACGAACCACATCGCCGGGCACGCGACGAACGGACGGTTTCGCCAGGGCCAGTACGCCGTCGACGAGATCCTCCGCTTCGTGCGGGGCCAGCCGATGGTCAACGAGATCACGCGCGAGCGACTGGCGACTATGGCCTGAGGGGGCCCCATCGTCGAAGGGCATGCCCCATAATGTCAGGGCTGACGGGTCGAAACTGCATGGGCGCCGGCGAGGTCCGGCACGGATCCGGCCGGCCGACGTGACCCGGACCCTCGGTAGGGCTAGAATAGTATACGTGGCGCGTCTTGCGCATGTCTTGCAGACCGGCCGCGGTTCACAAGAGACGCTGAACCGACGGCGGCCAGCAGACGATGTTGGGTAGTACGGCACGGCCCCATCCGGCGGGCGCGAATCCCGGCGCATCGCCAGCTTTTCGACCCGACGGCGGACGGCGCTTGGTCCCATACCCGCGACGCGGGACGATGCGGACGGGCAGAGATGCCATGATGCAGCGTGGCTACGAGCGTGTGTTGAAGAAGGCTTACCGCCTGGGCGCCAGGGTCGTGTTCAACAACGGCGACCAGGGGGAGTGGATCTTCGAGCGAGTTCGCCGACCCAAGACCATCCTGGCCGCAGCCATGAACGTCGTCTACTTCAAGCTGAGGATCCCCCGAATCTGGGGAGCCATCAGCATGCAGATCGAGCCGGTCTTCGGCTGCAACCTGCGATGCAAGTACTGTTGGGGCAGCGGGGCGATCCAATCGAAGCGGCCGCACCTGTTGAGCCAGGAGATCTTCCACCGGGCCGTCGATCACCTGCCGGACACGGTCGAGAGCGTGATCTTCTCGCTGCTCGGCGAGCCCCTGTTGCATCCCGAACTCGGTGACATGATCGAGTACGTCCACCGCAAGGGACGCCGCGTGATCCTGTTCACGAACGGGACGAAGCTGACCGGCGAGCGGTTGCAGATGGTGGCCCGGTCGAAATTGAGCGTCGTAAACGTCAGCATCGAGCCCGACCCCGAGACCGCACGGGAAAACCGCGGCATCGATCTGGACGAAATTCGGGAAAACGTCCGCGAACTGCACCGGATCAAGCGTCCGGAGCTGGAGGTCAAGGCTTCGTGCGTCGTCACGCCCAACAACGTCGATCGGATCGGCGAGATCCGCGCGTATTGGGATGGGCTGATCTCCCAGTTCAAGTTCGCGCCGTGCTTCTACGAGTTCGGTGACGAATCGCCGACCATGTGTCTGGAGCTGTGGCGCGGCAATCTCGACCTGCTGACCAATGGCGACGTGTCGTTGTGCTGCTTCGACATCAACGGCGAACTGTCGGTGGGGAACGTCATGGAGACGGACCTGCCGGCCATCGTGAACGGCCCGCGGATGCGGGAGATGCTGGCGAGCATGGTGCGGGGCGATCCGCCCGCACGATGTCTGCGCTGTCGACAGTTCGAAACGAGCGTCGCCCCGCTTCGCGCCCCAAAGGACGAGCTGGATTCCACCCCGGCCTCGTGAACGAAGCGGAGCGCGCGGGAGCAGGGATGCGATGATGACCGGCGGCGCCGGATTGTGGAGCGTTTGGTGATGTCCAGACCGTATCGTGTTCTGTTCGTCAAGCCGCGACAGAACATCAGACCCTATTCCATGCTCCCCCCGCTGGGCGTCATGTACCTCGCCAGCTACCTCCGCGAGCAGATGGAGGACGTCGAATGCCGCATCGTTGACCAAACGATCGAGAAGGTCCCGTTCCGAGACATCGCCGAGATGATACGAACTTGGCGGCCGGACATGGTGGGCCTGTCGGCGTTGTCGGCTGAGACCAAAGCCCTGCATCGCACGGCGGCGGTGGCCAAGCAGATCCGGCCCGAGACGATCGTCGTGGCGGGCGGGCCTCACCCATCGGCCTACGCTGAGAGGGTGATGGGCGATGGTCACTTCGACTACGTCGTGCTGGGCGAGGGCGAGCTGACGTTTCACGACCTGGTGGACGCGATCCGGCGCGGACAGAACGTCGACGGCATCGACGGGCTGGTATATCGCCGGAACGGCCAAATCAAAGAGAACCCACGCGTGCGGTACATCCAGGATCTGGACGCCCTGCCGTACCCGGCCTGGGACCTGATCGCCATCCGGAAATACAAGCACTACACCCGGATGTCGCACACGGGCACGCGGGACTACATGGCGGTGTTCACCTCGCGGGGGTGCCCCTTCAGCTGTCTGTACTGCCACAACATGTTCGGCAAGGGGTTCCGCAAGCGATCGCCTGAGAAGGTCTTCGAGGAATTCCGGCAGCTCTACACGCGGTACGGCATTCGCGAGTTCGAGATCATCGACGACATCTTCAACCTGGACCTGGACCGCGCCAAGCGGATCTGCGACCTGATCATCCAGTCGGGCATGAAGATCCGGATGACGTTCCCGAACGGCATCCGAGGCGACCGCATGGACCAGGAGCTGATCACGAAACTCGCCCGGGCCGGAACGATCTTCATGGCCTTCGCCGTCGAGACGGCCACGCCGCGACTGCAGAAGATGCTTCGAAAGAACATCAACCTTGAGAAGATACGAAAGAACATCAGCCTGTCCCGCACGGCGGGGATCATCTGCCAGGGGTTCTTCATGCTGGGTTTCCCGACCGAGACGCGGGAGGAGCTTCAGGCAACGGTGGACTTCGCGGTGGATTCGGACCTGCACGCGGCCCAGCTGTTCATGGTGAACCCGTTCGAGGGGACGGCCCTGGCGGACATGGCCATCGCGATGGGCAAGCCCGTCCACACGAAGTGGGAAGCGACTTACATGAGTGAGGGGTTCACGAACCTCACCGATCTGAGCGACAAGGAGTTGGACGGCATCCGGCGCCGGGGCCTGCGACGATTCTGGCTCAAGCCGGGCAGGATCTGGTCGCTGATCCGCGACCTGCCGGACAAGGAGACGTTTCCTGAACTGGCCATGACCCTGGCCAAGCGGATGTTCGTCAAGGCGTAGGCGTGACGGGCCGAGTGGAATCTCATGAGTGACCGACAACGGGTGCTGCTGGTCAGGCCCTACCGCAACCATCCCACGATGTCTCTCATGCCGCCGTTGGGAATGATGTACGTGGCGGCCTACCTCCGCCAACGGGGGGACGTCGACGTTCGCATCATCGACATGGCGCCGACCAAGCTGGGCTACGAGGATCTGGCCGGTGAGATCCAGGCGTATCGTCCCGACTGGTTGGGTATCAGTGCGCTGACGTTCGAGTCTGACGGCATGCACAGCGTCGCTGCGATCGCCAAGAAGACACAACCGAACCTGCCGGTGGTCGTGGGCGGGCCGCACCCCTCGGCCTACACCGACGATGTGATGGTCGACACCAACATCGACTACGCCGTCATCGGCGAGGGCGAGCTGACGACCGATGACCTCAGCCAGGCGTTACGGACGGGCGGCGCGGTCGAGAAGATCGACGGGCTGGCCTGGCGGCAAGACGGGTCGGTCCGCGTCAATCCGCGCGAGCGGTACGTCGAAGACCTAGACGCCCTGCCGTTTCCCGCCTGGGACCTGATCGACATCCCGGCCTACAAGACGTTTGACCGCATGAGCCGGAGCGGCGTGAAGGACTACATGGTGGTCTTCACGACGCGCGCGTGCCCGTTCAAGTGCCTCTACTGCCACAAGATGTTCGGCAAGGGGTTCCGCAAGCGCTCGCCCGAGAACGTCCTGGCCGAGATCCGAACGCTACACGACGACTACGGCGTGGCCGAACTCGAAATCATCGACGACATCTTCAACTGTGACCTGCCGCGGGCCAAGCAGATCTTCGACATGATTACGGCGTCAGGCATGAAGCTCCGGCTGACGTTCCCTAACGGGGTCCGCGGCGACCATCTGGACGAGGAGTTCCTGGCCAAGGGACGGCAGGCGGGGGTGGCGTTCATGGCCTTCGCGGTCGAGACGGCCACGCCGCGACTGCAAAAGATGCTCCGCAAGAACATCAAGCTGGACAAGATCGAGCACAACATCGCGCTGGCCCGGAAGCAGGGCATCTTCTGTCTGGGGTTCTTCATGCTGGGGTTCCCCAGCGAGACCCGCAAGGAGCTGCAGGCCACCGTGGACTTTGCCGTCCGGTCAAAGCTGCACGCCGCACACCTGTTCATCGTCAACGCCTACGAGGGCACGGAGCTGGCGCGGCTGGCGGAGGAGATGGGCAAGCCCGTCTTCAGCAAGTTCGACGACAACTACCTGAGCAAGGGCTTCACGAACCTGACAGACCTGCCCGACAAGGAGCTGAACCGGATCCGGCGGCGGGGGCTGCTGCGGTTCTGGCTCAAGCCGTCGCGGGTCTGGGCGATCATCCGCGATTACCCGTGCAAGTCGCAGCTGCCGTATCTGGTGACGATTCTGATCAAGCGGCTGCTTCTAAAGGTGTAACGAGGAAAGGGCGAAACGTCAAAACGTCGACAAGTCGACACGTCGACACGGGCCAGCGAATGCTATGAGCGATGCGTACCGGGTTTTGCTGATTAAGCCTCGGCGTAACGAGGAGACGCCGACACTCATGCCGCCTCTGGGCTGCATGTACCTGGCCAGCTACCTGCGCCGGAACGGCGACGTCGACGTCTGTATCATCGACATGACGGCTGAACACCTGTCCTACGGGCGACTGGGGGAGCGGATCGGGGACTATCAGCCCGATCTGGTGGGCGTCAGCGCGCTGACGTACGAATCGAACGGGATGGACCGCGTTGCGGCGATCAGCAAGTCGGTTCGTGCCGATCTCCCGGTCGTCGTTGGCGGGCCGCATGCGTCGGCCTACACCGAACGCGTGATGGCCAACCCACACATCGACTACGCCGTCGTCGGTGAGGGTGAGCTGACACTGGACGACCTGGTGCGGGCGCTGCAGCGTGGGGGCCGGGGCGTCGAGCCTGACGTAGGTGACATCGACGGGCTGGCATATCGGAGGAACGGCTCACTCCACATCAATCCGCGGACGCGGTACGTCGAAGACCTCGACGCCCTGCCGTTCCCCGCGTGGGACCTGATCCCACTGAAGGTCTACAAGAAGTTCATCCGGATGTCGCGGTGCGGCATGAACGATTACATGGTGATCTTCACCACGCGTTCATGCCCCTACCAATGCCTGTACTGCCACCAGGTCTTCGGCAAGGGCTACCGGACGCGGAGCCCGGAGAACGTCCTGGCCGAGATTCGCACGTTGCACGACCAGTACGGCATCCGCCACTTCGAGATCATCGACGACATCTTCAACCTCGATCTGCCGCGGGCCAAGCGGATCTTCGACATGATCATCGCGTCGGATATGAAGATCCGGCTGACGTTCCCGAACGGCGTCCGCGGCGACCACATGGACGAGGAGTTCTTCGTCAAGGCTCGCCAGGCGGGGGTGGTGTTCATGGCCTTTGCGGTTGAGACGGCCTCACCGCGGCTGCAGCGCAAGCTTAGGAAGAATATCAACCTGGAGAAGATCCGGGCGAACATCTCTTTGGCGCTCAAGTACGGCATCTTCTGCCACGGGTTCTTCATGCTGGGGTTTCCCACCGAGACCCGTGAGGAGCTGCTGGCCACGTCCGACTTCGCCATCAAGTCCGACCTGCACACGGCCAACATCTTCGTGGTCAACCCGTTCGAAGGCCCGCGCCTGGCCGACT
>CAYMLO010000090.1:0-42189 GCA_964390905.1 uncultured Planctomycetales bacterium
TGATATCGACGGGCGTGCGGCGGGCGATCTCGTCGAAGTAGGCGTAGACGCTCTCTTCGCTCAGCTTGTAGTAGAACGGCGCGACGATGGCCACCGCGTCCACGCCCAGCGACCCGTAGTACTCGCAGGCCTCCAGCGTCGTCTTGGCGTTGGCCTCCGCCGCACCCGCCAGGATCTTGACCCGCCCGCCGGTCTGCTCGGCCACGATCCGGACGATCTCCTTGCGCTCTTCGAAGCTGAAGCGCGTGAACTCGCCCGTGCTCCCGTTGGGGTACAGGCCGCTGATCCCGTTCTTGATCAGCCACTCGACGTAGCGTCGCAGCTCGTCCTCGTTGATGCGATCCGCCTGATCGAGCGGCACCATGTTGGGCGTGAAGATGCCCGACAACTTCTTGTGCACCGGACCCGCCATTGCTCAAGGCTCCTACGGTTAGGCGACTGTCGCTCCTGTGCGATGGAGCATGACAGAATCGGCGTTTTGTGGAAGGGGTGCCCCATCCTTCGCTCTCCCTCGCGGCACGCGATGGAGAGCGAAGGGTGGGGGACGGAACCGCGCCGCGAGGACCGGTTCACGGTCCATTCCGTCCCCCACCCTTCTCGATCACCCGCGTGCCGCGGCCACTCGAGAAGGATGGGGCACCCCTTCCGCCCAGACTGTCACGCGTCCTGTGCGATGATCCTAGCCGCCCGGGCCTGTAGGCTTCAATGGCGGTCTGATAGAATTCCGTGGGGAGGTCGTAGCGGAGCGCCGTTCAGGAGACCCGGCGATGCGTTCGACGGATCCACCCGGCGGGACGATGACGGGGGCACTGACCGCAATCTGTGCGGCGCTGACGGTCGCGGGTGCGATCGCGCGGACGGCGAATGCCGCCGAGATCGTCGTCGAAGGCCAAGCCCTCAACAACTTCGGCGGCGGGGTCCTCGGAGCCAAGGTGCAGATCGAGACCATGCCGGCCGGCGGCAAGAGGCCCGCGGTCCTGGCCACCGGCCAGACGAACAAGACCGGCGATTTCAAACTCAAGTTCGAGCTGCCCGCGGACGCAGGGCGCAAGCTCCGCGTCCGCATCGAGGTCGACGCCTTCAAGACGTTCACCGAGGTCGTCGACCTGGACGAGGATGACGAACCCTTTGTCGTGGCCGATCTGGTCGGGTCACTGGTCCTCAGTGGGCGCGTGACGCGGGTCGGGTCCGGCCAGCCCGTCGCCGGCGCGCGGGTCAGCTTCGTCACCCAGGTGGATCGCTTCAGGGCCCGGACTGACCGGGACGGCCGGTACAAGATCGACCGGCTGCAGCCCGCCGGGGGCCGGCTCGAGGTCACGGCCGACAAGTTCGCTCGCGAACGCATTGACGTCGACCTCGAGGCCAGCCGGACCGTCGACGTCGAACTGCGCCACGAATACGAAGTCCAGATCACCGTCGTCGACGACCGCGGCAAGCCCGTGCCCGACGTCACGATCGAGGCGTTCTCGCGCGAGCCGCGACGGAGCTATTCCGCCATCACCGACGACGCCGGCCGGGCCAAGCTCAAGGGCGTCCACCCCGACGCCGCCGAGCTCGAGGCACGCCTGCTGACCGAGATACACATCACGCCGCGCGGCTGGGATCGGGTCATCTCGCTGCCGAGCGGGTCGGACAAGGTTGCCAAGAAGTTCGTCCTGCCCCGACCCGCCACACTGGCGGGGCAAGTCGTCCGCGCACGGGACGGCAAGCCCGTGGCCTCGGCGCGGGTCTCCATCGGGCCGAAGAAGTCCGCGTGGCTGACCTCGACGACAGCGGACTACCAGGGCCGATTCGAGATCGTCGGCCTGCCCGCCGAAGAGGTCATCGCGACGGCCCAGCACGCCGACCACGCCCCCGAGTTGAAAGCGGTCCGACTCAAACCCGCCCAGACGGTCCAGGTCAAGCTCACGCTGCCGCCCGGCGCGACGCTGACCGGCGTGGTCCAAGACGAGGCCGGCCGACCCGTGGCCAAGGCCCACGTCCTGTCGAGCGGCTGGCGACGATACGACACCGTGGTCTATCATGCCCGGACCGACACGAACGGCCAGTTCGCTATCGAACACGTGCCCATCGACGGCATCATCCTCAGCGTCCGGGCCAACGGGTTCGAGCCATTCACGACCACGCCGCTCAAGCCGGGTCGGAAGCGACACGAACTGGTCATCGCCCCGAAGGGAAGCGAGGCGTCACCGCAGGCCAGGCCCATCACGCTCGCCCAGATCGCGTCGCTCGGCAAGCTCGAAACGCTCGACGGCAAGCCGCTGGGAGCCGAGCAGCTCCGGGGCAAGTTCGTCCTGATCAGTGTCTGGGCCACCTGGTGCTCGCACTGTCGGACCGAGCTGCCCCATCTGAAGGCGGCTCGCAAGGCCTTTGCCGGGCGCAAGGACTTCGTCGTCGTCGGCGTCAGCCTCGACGAGGACGAGACCGTCCTGCGCCGCTTCATCCAGGAGCAGCAAATCCCCTGGCCGCAGCTCTTCGGTGAATCCGGCCGCGTGGCAAAGATCAAGCAGGCCCTCGGGGTCCGGGGGGTTCCGTCGACGTTTCTGTTCGGCCCGGCGGGGTCGATGATCGGTCGAGACCTGCGCGGGGCGAACCTGACCCAACAGCTCAAGACGTACTTCGCCGCAACCGCGGGTCCGGACAAGCAGGTGATCCGACCTGAGTTCTGACTGACCTGATATCCGCGCCCGACCGTACAACAGTGCGTGAATCCGCGCTATCGTAGCACGGGCGTCTCGCCCGTGATGGTCCATGGGCAAGATGCCCATGCTAGATGCGGGCGCCCCATCGCTTCAGCGGGGTGCGTGTTCGGCGTGCTTCGGTTACCCCCGCCGCGTGCGGCGGGGGAGGGGCCGCACGCGGCCCCGCTAAACGCGTACCCAGCGGTGGAACACCCACACAAATGACGGAGGACGTTCTGCCAATGTGTCATCGATTCTGCATCGGTTGCCTGATCGCAACGCTGCCTTGCGCCGTCGCGCTCGGCGATGCGCGTAGCACCGGGCCTTCCGAGATCTCGCTCACCAGGCTCCCGGGCGTTCGGATCCTCCGGGCCGAGGCGGGCAGCAAGCAGTTGGCCAACCCCGAAAACGCCATCGACGGCAACCCGAAGACGCTGTTCACGTTCCAGTGGGCCAACGGGGGCGCCTCGTTGTGGATCGACCTGGGCCGGCCCTGCGTGCTGACCTCGGCGCGCGTGACCAACGGGCAAGCCAACCGCGTGATCTGGCTCCGCGAAATCTCGATCGGACCCGACGCCGATCACCTCCGTCCCTTGCTGGGCCGACAGATCAACCTGCCCATGTGGCGGGCAGGCGATGCGGTTCGGGTCCCGCTGAACCCGTCCGTCGGCCGGTGTGTCCGCGTCGACGTCGCCGCCGGCCCGACGATCGGTGAGATCGGCGAGGTCGAGCTGTTCGGACGCGAGAACCTTCCCGAACGCCACCTGATGTGCTGGTCGGGCAACCTGAAGGCCGACTACCTGGACAAGCTGGACTACCTCGACCGCGAGCTGGGCGTCACGGACCTGTGGCTGGACTATGTCGAGACCGCCTTCCCGCAGACCAACCACAACTCGGGGTTCCAGATCTGGGAGGACACCGGCGCGCTGGCCGCGTTCAAGAAGCGCGGCATCCGCTACTGGCTGGCCGAGCACGAGGCCTTCACCTGCATGGTCAACGAGCCGGAGGACCTCCGCGACGACCTCAAGTGGATCACCACCTGCCGGCAAGCCCGTCACATTTACGCCAAGGCCCGTTCGCTGGGCTTCCGAGGCCTGGTCCTGGACGCCGAGGACTACGGCGGCGTGACAGAGGCGGCGAAGGCCAAGTACAAGGATGTGGCCGACCACGTCGACGCGTGGACGTTCGCCGACGAGTTCGGCCCGGCGGGGATGTACTACCACCGCGGCCGCCAGTACGGCCAGGTGATCGCGGACGTGTGGGGCGGTCCGCTGATGCAGGTCTACGAGGCGCGGATGTACGCCGGCAAGGGCGACTGCCGGGCGGGCAACTATTGGTGGCTGAAGGGCATCTGCGACGCCGGCGTCGAGATCTGGATCGCCACCGAGCGGACGTACGGCGCGGGCAAGTCCGAGATCGACAGCGAGTACCCCGAGTGGACCCGCCGGTGGTTCGTCCGGATGGCCGACTACGTCCCCAAGGTGCACCGCGCGTATCCGTTCGCCACCCGCGTCCTGCCAGGCTTCGCCCCATGGAACACGCGCTTGCGCAAACCCAACTACCTCCCCAAGTACCTAGACGAGCAGCTCCGGCTCGCCAGAGACTGCGCGCTGGGCTACTGGATCTACAACGAAGGCAACGCCCACGCCGGCGACCCCCGCGACGTCCTGGACCGAGCGTTCTGCAAGAAGTACGAGACGACCCCCGAGGCGTATCTCAAGGTCTTCGCCCGACACCCGACATGTCGCACGAACCACTAGTCCCCGTGATCCCGGTCACCACCCTTTCCGACTTCCTGCTTCCCGAACGCCCATCGGGGGGTTATACTTTGGATCATGCGTCGTCGAGACAGAAGGGCCGTCCGGGGGGCATAGGTCACCTCGCTGTCGTGAGGGAAGGGAGGAAACCGAATGAACCTTCGAGGGGTTGCGGTCCTGGTGATCGGCGCCGGCGCCCTGTCAACGCAAGCCGCAGGGGCGGAGTACGTGTGGCAGCAGGTTGTCGCTCCGACGTCACGTCACCTCAACGGTGTATGGGGTAGCGGGTCCAACGACGTGTTCGCAGCTGGATACTACGGAGACATCGTGCACTACGACGGCGCAACGTGGTCATTCATGGGCCGAACGACAATCGAAGACATACGTGGCATCTGGGGAAGCGGCCCCAATGACGTGTTCGCCGTCGGGCTAACGGGCACGATAACACACTACGACGGTCGGAACTGGTCCGTCATGAGTAGCGGGACTGCCGAGAACCTGTTCGGTGTTTGGGGAACAGGTCCAAACGACGTCCTGGCCGTTGGGTATGAAGGAAGCATCCTACACTATGACGGAGCCGCATGGTCACCGATGAGCTGCCCCACGACGGATTACCTCAAGAGTGTCTCGGGTAACGAGCCGAACGACGTATTCGTCGTCGGCCTGGCGGGCTGCATTCTGCACTACGACGGCTCGGCATGGTCGGCGATGATTAGCAGCACCACAAAGCACTTGTACGCCATCTGGTCCGCAGGGCCCAACGACGTCTTCGCTGGGGGCCAAGATGGGACCATCTTGCACTACGACGGGTCAGCATGGTCTGGCATGCCCAGCGGTGTCACCGTCAACGTACTGGGCTTCTGGGGGACTGGCATCGACGATGTGTTCGCCGTCGGATCCCAGGGGACAATCCTCCACTATGACGGGGCAAGTTGGTCGCAGATGACGAGCGGAACAAACAGTAACCTCAGCGAAGTCTGGGGCAGCGAGAGCAACGATGTCCACGCAGTAGGCGAGAATGGGACGATCTTGCACTACGGGTGCCGTCCGGTACACAACATCACCCAGGACACGCACTTCACGGAGATCCAGCACGCCATCAACGCTGCCAATCCAGGGGACGAGATTGTCCTTGCTCCAGCCCTATTCACAGGTAATAGCAACCGAGACATCGACTTCGGCGGGAAGCCTGTTGCGCTTCGCAGTATCGATCCGGACGACCCGAACATCGTCGCTGCGACGGTCATCGACTGCCAGGGCAGCCCGGGTAACGAACATCGCGGGTTCTACTTCCACAACGGCGAGAGCTCGACATCCGTGGTTGCTGGGCTGACCGTCAAGAACGGATACACCTCTGGTGGGGGCGGCGGTATCTACTGCAACGCCTGCAGCCCGGCGGTTAGGGATTGCACATTCTCATACAACACAGCGAAGTGGGGTGGCGGTATGCACAACCTGGGTAGCCACCCCGAAGTCACCAACTGCACGTTCGAGTACAACCAGGCCGAATGGGGTGGCGGCATGCATAATTTGAGCGGCGGTAGCCCAACCGTCACGAACTGCGGATTCTGGAAGAACGAAGCCGAGCGATTCGGCGGGGGGATGGTGAACGACGTCTCCTGCAACGCAGCAGTCAGTGACTCCTGGTTCGGCCAAAATGCTGCCGGTCTGCTTGGCGATGCGGGGTATGGCGGTGGGATGTACAACTCGGTCAGCCATCCGACGGTAACCAATTGCAGTTTTGGCTACAATGTTGGCGCAGAGAGCGCCGGCGCTGGGTACGGCGGGGGGATGTTCAACTCGCTCAGCAATCCGACGGTGAGCAACTGCGATTTTCACGGAAACGATGCTGGGGGGTACTGGGGTACTACTGGGTGGGGTGGAGGCATATTCAACTCGTCCAGCCATCCGACAATAACCAATTGCAGATTCCACTGGAACACTGCCAGCGATGCCGTATTCGTCATTCCTTCGGCTGGTCACGGTGGCGCTATTTACAACTCATCTAGTGATGCGACAATAGTGAATTGTGATTTTACTTATAATTTCGCTGCGTGGGACAATGAGGCAACTGGCTACGGTGGGGCAATGTACAACGAGTACAGCAACCCCACGTTGATCAACTGCACGTTTTATGAGAATCGTGCTACGTTCTATGGTAGCCTAGGTTACGGCGGTGCTATGTATACCCAGTCCAGCACTCCGACGATCAAGAACTCTGTCTTCTGGGATAATCAGGCGGTTGTGGGAAACGAGATCTATGCTTCTGCCACTGTCACCTTCAGTTGCGTTGCGGGTGGATGGCCAGGCGAGGGAAACATCGACGAAGACCCCCTCATCGTGTGGGACGGTTGGGACGCGCATCTTTCTGGGAACTCGCCCTGCATCAACGCGGGCGATCCCACCGGGGACTACACCGGCCAAGCTGACAGGGACGGCGAGCCCAGGGAAATGGGCGGCCGGGTCGATATGGGGGGCGATGAATTCCCCGCGGCTCCTTACTTCTACTCCCTCACGATGACCTACGTGAACGAGAGCTGGGGCAGGGCCGAGCTAGACCCGAACGATGCGAATCTGCCTCCGTTCGTCTATCCCGTCGGGACCCCGGTGACGTTGACCGCCACGTCCATCGAAGGCAAGGACTTCAAGCACTGGGAGATCTACGACGACCCAAACCTGATGGGTGACGCCAATCTCGCGGTGATCGACGCTAACCTGATCACGACGATCGTTATGGACCATGACAAGGGAGTCACCGGCGTGTTCAAGTGCGGCAGCAGCGTCGGACCGCTGCTGCCGATGTTGTTCGCCGTGCTGGGGCTATCCGTGGCGCTGAGACGGCGAACCTGACGAAGCCATTCCAGGGCGTTTGCAGCCGCACGAAGACGTAGAATGGGCCCAGTGGACCCGCAACCTCTGGTCGAGATGACTTGACGGCATCAGGCGTTGTTCCCTTCCAACTCCTCAAACAGCGCCTCGACGCGGGCTTGCTCTTCGGGGGTTTGTTTGAAGAGCCAGCCCTCGAGGAAGAACACGCCGGCGCAGACGACGAGTTCGGCACCGGTGTAGACGGGGAATGGGGTCTCGCCGCCTTCGAAGAGCGAGGCGCAGCCGTACTTGACGGCGACGAACGTGACGAAGCCGAGGGCCCAGGCGGCCAGGGCGCCGCGCCAGGTCGTTCGGCGCCAGAGCATGCCGAACAGCAGCGGGATGGCGACCGGGCCGAGGATCCCGCCGTACCACTCGACCATCGCCCGGAAGGCCCCCTCCATCCTGATTGTCAGCAGGCCGCAGCCGATCGTCAGGCCGCCGAAGACGATCGTGGCGGCGAAGCCCACGCGAAGCACGAGCGTCTCGCTGGCGTCGCGCTTGAACATCCGCTTGAAGATGTCGTTGGTGAACACGGCGCTCAGGGCGTTCAGGTCGGAGTCGATCATGGACATCGTCGCGGCGAACATCGCGCTGATGAACAGACCCATGAACCCGACCGGCCAGAACGACAGGACCTTGTGGACGACGGCGACGTAGGCGTGCTCGGGATTGGCCACGCCGCCGAGGATCGCCTGGGCCGACCATGCGGGGATGAAGACGATCAACGGGTAGATCAGGGACAGGCCGCCCGAGAGCAGTGCCGCCTTCGTGGCATCCCTCGGCTTGCCGATCGAGTAGAACCGCTGCGCCAGCCCCCACGTCCCGCCGTTGTAGCTCAGCGTCACGACCACCAGCCAGACCATCAGGAAGCTCGGCGTGATGTAACCGCCAAAGGCCGTGTACTTCTCCGGCTGGCAGGCCCAGATGCCGTCCCACCCCCCTGCCATGGCCCACACGAACGGGATGATGGCAATCGTGATCGAGTATTGCACGAAGAACTGCATGAAGTCGGTCAGCATCGTGGCCCACAACCCGCCCAGGACGAGGTATGCCACCGCCACAGCACCGGCCCCGACGATCACCAGCCGCAGGTCCCAGCCCGTGCAGAAGCTGACCATGATCGACAGGGAGTAGAGCTTGATGCCCTCGTCGACGAACTTGATCGCGATCCCGCTCCACGCGCAGATCTGCCGGACGGCGTTGTTGAACCGCCGCTCGAGATACTGCACGGGCGTGAGCACCTTCAGCCGCGACCAGCGCGGCGCCCACAGGATCGATCCGATCGCCATCGCGATCGGCGTGCTGAAGATCAGCAGCGTCATCGGCAGGCCCCACGTGTACGCACCGCTGGTGTGCGCGACGAAGAGCACCGCGCTGTAGCCCGACACGTGGTGGGAGACCGCCGCCATCCACCACGGCACGCGCTTGCCGCCCGCGAAGTAGTCGTCGGGCGACTTGACCCGACGCTTGGCCACATAGCCCAGAAGCGCGACGCCACACATGTACAGCGCGATGACGGTGAAGTCGGCCCGGCTGAGGATCATCTTGCCTGTGGTCGCGTCCATTCGCGGGTGCTCCGGATACAGCAGTCAAACAGTAACGGGCAACTTGAAATGTGCGAGTGCCCCTTCGGCAGCATGGGCATCTTGCCCATGGGTTTCCACGGGCGAGACGCCCGTGCTACGTTGGCGGGGGCCAGAGACGTCGACACCCGCCAAGAGCGGGGTCAGCGCAGCTCCTGGACGAGGGGGCGATCGAACTCGATGCCCACCGAGAGGATCCGCACGCGGCAGCTCAGCTCGATGGCCTCGGCGAGGCGGGGATGGTTGGCGTCGGCCAACTCCGCCGTAAGCCGGACCAATTGGAACTCGCCCTGCTCCCATCGCTGCATGCCCACCAGGAGCTGCTCGCCGGAACGAAGCTGATAGCTGGCCGGCTGGCTGTCCAGCTGGTAGGCGGTGGCAGCCTGGGCGAGCTCACGAAGCTTCTCCTGCAGGATCATCCAGTAGTCGTTGGCCGTCGAACGCTGCGGATCGGCCCAGGACAGCTCGTGGTACAGCTGGACCCGCGATGCGCCGGGTCGACGCCACACGAGCAGCTCCCGGAACACGCACCGGTCCTTCTCATCGAAGCGAACCAGGATCATCCGCTGCGGCTTTGCCGGCTGAGGCAAGGCCGGACGGGGCGTGAAGTAGAGCCACGCCGACCGGTCGGCCGTCTCGGCGTAGGGCAGGCCCAACACGAAGGCCACCATCCGGCGGTCCGCTTGGGCGGGGATCTGCTCGAACTGCCGGCGGATCTGGTCCATCTCCGCCGCCGGATCGGCACACCCCGAACCGGCTGCACAGGCAAGGAGGCACGTCAGCACCCATCGGGAACTGCCGGCCGTCTCACGGGTTGTCGGGTTTCGCGTCATCGGTTTTGGGTCCGTCAATAGCACCTTGTGTCGGCAACGATGGTTCGGGCGCAGCGGGACCGGCGGGGGCCGTCGGAAGGCCGAGCGATGCCAGATCGGCGAACCCCCCGCGCCGCCGCAGCACGTGAATGCCCGCGAACATCACGGTCGCCAGGCCGTAGGCGATGGCGATCCCCCAACCGCGGAACGCAAACGTCCCTGCCGGCCAGTCCCGCCACTGCCAGATCAGCAGTTCGCGGGGCGTCAGCTCGAACTGGCCCGGCTCGATCCGGAACGCGTGCTGCAGACCCGCCAGCGTCAGCGCGCACGCGATACCCGCCCACACGGCGGCAGCCTTGAAGTTCCGATCGATCAGCTTGGCTGAGATCGCCGAGATCAACAGGCACGTGATCACGAAGCTCGAGTTCGCCCCGGCCAGGGCGTAGATGCCGACAGGCCACCAGTCGTCGGTCCGCTCGGTGAGCTTCGTGACACGGTCCACATGCTCGTTGATGATGGACAGCAACCCGCCCTCTGCCCCGGCGGCGATGAGCATGTTGGGCAGGAACAAGACGGCCAGGGCAGCGACGGCCGGGAAGAAGCCGATCGCGACGGCTGCGTAGTGCCGCGTCGGCGTCGCTTCGTAGGACTGGGCCGTGATGACGATGCCGATCCACAGTACGATGGCGATCCCCGCCTCCATCGGGATCGCGGACGTCACGACGCTGCCCAATCCGAAGAAGAACACGACCGAAAAGAACAGGGCGTTGAGGATCGAGTAGCCAGTGCGGGCGCCCAAGGCCTTCCAGCCCGGATGGCCGATGTAGATCGTCGTGGGGAAGCAGCTGCCGCAAACGCCGGCCACGATGCTGCCGATGCCATTGACGGCCAGACACGGCCCCGTGCTAAACCGATCCCCCGCCGCCTCGGCCGACTCGATGTTCTGCAGCGAGCCGAGGGCGTTCACCAGCCCCATCGGCACGATGACGCCCGCGAACCCGATCAGCATTCTTCGGTGGTCAGGATGGCTGAGCAGGTCGAAGACGTCGCGCCAGTAGACGTGAGGCGCATGCACCCCGACCCAGCCGGTGGCCTGGGTGACGGCCTCGGCGCTCATCATCGGCGGGCCCCACATGTCACTCGCCCACGCGAGCCCCGCCCCGACGATCAATGCCACCATCCCGCCCGGCAGGCCCAACGGAAACCGCACCTTGGCGAAGTAGACCACCAGAATGATCATCATCGGCAGCATGGCCACCAGCGGGCGCTCGTAGATCTGAAACGCGAACGGCCCGGCGATGAAGATCACGCCGATCGCGGCCAACGTGCTCAGCAGCGCCGCCCGAGGCGTGATCCGCCGGATCCTGGCCGCCACCAGCGAACCCAGTAGCTCGATGATCCCACTGCCGATGCAGGCCAGCATCCCCATCTTCCAGGCCAGCTCCGCCGCGCCCGTGGGCCCCAGATCTGTCCCGCTGAACCGCAGGTACATCGGTCGCATGACAAAGAAGATGAACGCGAACATGCTGACCGTGTTGACCCCGTACGGCAGGGCCGTGCACGTCGCGTTCCCGTCGCGGCGGGCGACCTGCCAGGCGTGGAGGCTGTAGAACAGGTTGCCGATCAGCAGGCTGACCGCGATCGCCGGCAGGACCCGCTCAACCAGCATCGGCTCTGTGAACCCGCAGATCTGCTGGCACAAGGCGACCAGCACGAGCACCTGAACGAGGTTGTCGACGGCCAGGCCGAAGAACCCGTCCACGTCGCCCCGACACATCAGGGGATATCGTTCAGATCGCGTCTGGCTCACGTCTCCTCCGCACCCCCCTTCCCAGCGGCATGCACATAACCTACCGAGAACACGAATTTTGTCAACCAGGGGGTCTGTCCGGCCAACGCCTCGCGACCGCAATCCCAGTCAGGAGGCAAACGCTTGGTCGGCAAGGACCGGGCCCGTCCCACGAAGGTGTCGCACCGCTCCTGACGTCCCGGTTGGAGCCCGCCAGTACGTTTGCGAGAAAAAGAACGAGAAACACGTTGACAGCCGGCAGATTTCGGGGTATTGAAGAGGAAGGTAGGAGTGCGGGATTGCAGGGAGAGGGGTCCCCGCCCGCGTTGATTTGCGGCATATCACACCGCTCTACAGGAGAGGCCTGGAAGGGGCTCTGCCCGGGAATGGAGGAGGACCAAGGGATGAGGTTTGCGTGCGCTGCTATTGTTCTGTCTCTGCTGGCTGCCCCGACGTTCGCCGACGCGGTGACCTACACGCTCGACGTGACCAGCGGCTCGTTTCTGCTGGACATGACCCCGGACGGCATCATAACGCCTGACCCGGCGAGTTCCGGTATCGATGGGACGTTCTCCGTCACCATCTACCAGAGCGACGGCCACATCGGCGAATCCGATACGTTCATGCTCCAGGACGCCGGTCTGTACAACACCGACCTGATCAGCGTGAGCATACAGGGCATCGCAACAGCCAACCTCCATCCGGGAAGCGCGCAGTTCCTCGATTTCGCCCCGGACGGCCCGGACCACATCGGACCGGGTGGGGTCGCGGCGGTCGACACCGATGTCTTCGTCGACGTCGTCGTCACGGTGGAGGGGACGATCGGCAGCAGCGGGTTCTGGACGTCAGGCTGGGCGGGCCGGTTGCTTCCGTTCGACATGTCCTTCACGACGTCGCAGTCCAAGAGCGACGTGCTCGTCGTGACCGTGGGCGGCACGTTCGGCTACGAAATCGGCGTTACCGCGATCAGCCAGACGATGACGCTGGACCTGATCGTTAGCG
This sequence comes from uncultured Planctomycetales bacterium, assembly GCA_964390905.1. Lineage (GTDB taxonomy): Bacteria > Planctomycetota > Phycisphaerae > UBA1845 > JAFGLZ01 > JAFGLZ01. The sequence continues at coordinate 12,496 of CAYMLO010000090.1, forward strand.
CTGTCGGGACGGCCCACGTGGTACCGGATCCCTCTCTCATTGGGCTGATCGGGCTGGGCCTGGTCGGCGGGGGGGCCTGGCTGCGTCGGCGTCGATTATAGCGGCACTGCAACCGATTTGCCGGTCTTGCGACCATCCGCGAAATCCCTCTGTACGGATTCCGCCTGATCCCTTACTGTCAAGCGCACTTCGGTCCGGCGCATGGGCCATCGTGCGCAGATCGCCGCCCGTTCGGCGCGCCCTGCGGGCAGAACCGAAAGGTGCGCGTCGCGCCCGCGACGCTGTCGAGCAAGGAGCCAAGCCATGATCAAGCTGGGGATGCACACGGACAACTGGCGGCATTTCGACGTCTCTTACGAAGTGCCGTGTCAGTTCGCCAAGGACAACGGGATGGAGTTCATCGAGTTCGGGACCATCGACGGGGACTACTTCGTTCAGGCGTTGGGGTACAACCCGCACATTCCTCTCCACACCGATCCGCTGAAGCTCAAGGCCTACCTGGACTCGTTGGGTCTGTCGGTATCGCAGCTCGACGCGGCCTACCCGATGTCGCTGCCGGAGGGGCAGTACCGTGGGGTTTCCTACACGTTGCGGACGATCCAGTTCGCCAAGGGCCTCGGCTGTCCGTGCGTCGACACCACCGACGGTTCCCGCAAGCCGGAGGGGTACACCGACGAGGAGGTGATGGCCCTGATCAAACAGTACTACCGCGTCGTGCTGGAATGGGCGGAGCGTTACGAGATCATCATCAACGTCGAGCCCCACGGCCCCTACACGACCGACCCGGACATGATGGAGGAGATCCTCAGCTGCGTGGATTCGCCGTGGTTGCAGATGAACTTCGACACGGGCAACAGCTTCATCGCCGGCAACGATCCGGTCGAGTTCTTGCGGAGGTTCCGGCACAAGGTCTCTCACTGCCACATCAAGGACGTCAGCGAGGAGCTCGCCCGCAAGGTCCGCGGCGGCGAGACGGGCATCGCCACCTCGGTGGTCGGCATCGGGGAGGGCGTCAACGCCGACAACATCGCCGGTTGCATCGAGATCCTCAAAGGAATGGACTGGTCAGGCGTGCTCTCGATCGAGTGCGAGGCGTACCCCGGGAAGGTCGAACAGAGCCTCGAGTGGCTCCGCGCGAGGATCTCCTGACAAGCAAACGGGGCGATCGGGTCTCTGCCGATCGCCCCGGTCATCCACATCAGTCCTACTGTCGACTGGATAGACAAGACCAGGCCGCAACGTCTGGCGGGGCCTCGTCTCCCAACATCTATGGGGTCTCTGTCTCGCCCGACCGGCCGCGGCGCTTCCTGGGCTTCTTGCCCCCGTGCTTCATGAGTTCCTGCTTCTGGGCGTCGTCGAGCTGCGCCATCACGTCCTGGATGAGCTTCTGGGTGAGGTCCCTCTGGGCCCGCTTGTCCTTGCCGGCCTCTCGCCGATCGGTCTTGTATCGCTCGGTGAGGGCATCGATGTTCGTCTGCTGTTCCGGGGTCAGCTGAAGCGCCGCGAGCGCCTTCTCCAGCGCCTTGGGATTCATCATCCGGGGCGGGGGACCGGCGGGCATCGTCTTGGCGATCTCCTCCAGCTGCTGCTTCTGGGGCGCGTCGAGCACCTTCATGACCTCGTCGCAGTACTGCTTGGACATCTCGCGGCGCTTCTCGGCGGGTGCGTCCTTGCCCAAGCCCTTCATCGCCTCCTTGAACTCCTTGTCGATCTTCTTGAGCTCGGTCTTCTGGTCCGGGCGGAGCTCGAGCTGGCCCAGGCACCGCCGCAGGAAGCCAGGATTGCTCAGCGAGGGCTTCCTGGCCCCCCGGATCTTGACGAGTTTGTGCAACGCCTCCTTCTGATCATCGCGAAGGATAGACTCAATCTTCGAAACCACATCCTGGCGGAGCTTCTGCATTTCCGCGGCCTGCGGATCGTTCTTTCGGAGTTCTTGCATCTCCCCACTCAAGGCCTTCATCTTGTCCTTGTCTCTGGCCTTCCTGGCCTCGCGCATCTGCTTCATGAGCTCTCTTCGACGCTCACGAAGATCCTGGGGCGTCTTCTCCTGGATCTCCCTGGCCGCTTGTGCGTATTCCTCGAGCAAGGGCTCGATCTGGGCCTGTTGGGCCTGGTCGAGCTTCAGCCGCTGGCCCAATCGCTGGGCGTTCATCAGCGGGTCCTGAGGACCTCGCCCCCTCCGACCAGCCCGGTCAGCCCTGCGACCCACCCCTCCCGCTGCCGGCTGAGCCCAAGCAGTCGGGGCGGCCAGTAGCCCGACCAGAACTAACGACAGAACGTATCCACGCATCCCATTTCTCCTTGCAGTTGACCGGATCCTATCCTTCCGGCTCACGAGACCATCCCCCGGCCGCACCGACGGCCAGGGACACTCCTATCGGACCAACGCACGCCGGACAAGTCTATTGCGGCTCGGTTCCCTTGTCTTGCCAACCGACATTGCAGCGAATAGCCTTTGTGGCTGGTCTACCGAACTCGGCAAGGAGCGGCAGCATGCCAGAAAGCAACGGTCCTCAGGTCGCGTTGGTCACGGGCGGGTCGCGCGGGATCGGCCGGGGCATCGTCCTGGAGCTCGCTCGCGATGGTTGGGACACCGCCATCGTCAGCGTCAGCGCCGATCCGAAGGTCACCGACCGTGGGGCCTACAAAGTCAAGGACGAGGTCGAGGCCCTCGGCCAGCGGGCCATCGTCATCAAGGCCGACGTGGCCCGTGACGAGGACTGGCAGCGAATCCTCGACGAGGCACTCGACGCCTTCGGCGCCGTCGACCTACTGGTCAACAACGCCGGCGTGTCGCTGGCACAGCGGTTCGACATCCTCGAGACCACCCGGGAGAGCTACGACCGCGTGATGGGCATCAACCTGCGTGGACCGTTCTTCCTGACCCAGTTGGTCGCCCGGCAAATGATCGCCCAGGCCGAGACGGGTCGGGACGTCTCGATGGCCATCGTCTTCATCTCATCTCTCAGCGCCTACGCCAGCACGACCAATCGCGCTGAGTACTGCGTCAGCAAGGCCGGGATGAGCATGTGCACCGCTCTGTACGCCCACCGGCTGGCGGAGCACGGCATCAGCGTCTACGAGATCCGCCCCGGTATCATCGCCACCGACATGACCGCCGGGGTCAAGGAGAAGTACGACCGGCTCATCTTCGAGGGTGACCTATTGTTGCAGAAACGCTGGGGGCAACCCGAAGACGTGGGCCGGGCGGTCGCCGCCATCGCCCGCGGCGACCTGCCCTATTGCACCGGCCAGGTCATCAACGTCGACGGCGGGTTCCATCTCCGGCGGTTATGACGATGGCGGCGGGTCGCCATCGCGCAGGGGACCAGATGCCGGCGCGAAGGCCCGCATCATGATGGGATCGGCTGACGGATGGCGTGCATTGAGTCAACCGAACGAGCGTGACAAACAGTTCATGCGTCGGGCGTTGCGTCTGGCCGCCCGCGGGCGTGGGCGCGTCGAGCCGAACCCGATGGTCGGGTGCGTCCTGGTGCGGCGCGGACGCGTGATCGGGGAAGGATGGCACCGGCGGTTCGGCGGGCCGCACGCTGAGCGCGACGCGCTGCGTCGATGCGAAGGATCGCCGCGCGGCGCAACCGCCTACGTGGCCCTCGAGCCCTGCTGCCACCACGGCAAGACGCCGCCCTGCACCGACGCGCTGATCGAAGCCGGCATCTCCCGGGTGGTGGCCGCCGTCGTCGATCCATGTGCCGTCGTCCGCGGACGCGGGATCAGGACGTTGCGCGAGGCCGGTTTGCGCGTCGACGTCGGCGTGTGTCAGGGCGAAGCCGAAGCGCTCAACGCGCCGTTCTTCAAGCTCCGCCGGACCCGTCGCCCTTGGGTGATCCTGAAATGGGCTCAGTCGTTGGACGGCAAGATCGCGACACACGCCGGCGACTCACAATGGATCACCGGCCCGGCCGCCCGACGCGAGGCACACCGGCTCCGCGGGCGCGTCGACGCGGTCCTCGTCGGGATCGGCACGGTCCTGGCCGACGACCCGGACCTGACCTGCCGACACGTCAAACCCAAACGCATCGCCACCCGGATCGTCCTGGACGGTCGACTCCGGATCCCGCGCCGGGCCAAGCTCGTCAGGACCGCTCGCAAGACGCCCGTGCTGATTGCCACGACGCGAACCGCGCTGCGACAGCGCAAGGGCACGACCGATTGGTTGCGGTCGGCGGGATGCAATGTGATCGCGTTGCCCGGCCGGCGGGGTCGGGTCGATCTGTCCGCGCTGCTGGACGAGCTGGGCCGGCGCGAGATGACCAACGTCATGGTCGAGGGCGGCGGCGAGGTGCTCGGCGCGTTCTTCGATCAGGACCTGGCCGACGAGGCGCTGGTCTTCGTCGCCCCCAAGTTGATTGGCGGCCGGCGTGCGCTCGACCCGCTGGCTGGCCGCGGCGCCGCCTCCATCGCCGACGCCGTCACGCTCCACAACCCCACCCGACGACGCGTCGGCGACGACCTGATGCTCTCGTTCCGATTCGCGTAGAACTTGGAGTGCGGCGGCTTGACGCCGCTTTTCGTCTACCCGGACAGGTGGAACAGCCGGATTCCGTTCTCGAACGCAATGGCCGACCGCTGCGAATCGGTGATGTCGGCGTGATCCAGCTTGGCCACGTTGCAGGCCGGGTAGTTGAGCACCGCGCCCGTCCCAAACAGGACGCGGTCCGCACTGACGCAGTCCACCAGCTTGCCGACCGCGTTGAACCCCTGCAGGCAGGAAATCTCGTAGGAGACGTTGGCACAGCGGCGCATCACACGCACCAGTCCCTGGAACTCGACGAGGTAGTTCGGCCCGCTTAGAATGAACGGCGTGGTCGGGTGGCGGTCGACCACGCCGCCGATCGCATCGATCGGGACGGCCTGGAACCGCCAGTTCATCATCGGCCGGGTCGGGATCATCACGGGCACGCGGCGTTCGGCCGCGACGGCACAGACGTCGTCGACGAACGCGTCGTCCAACTGGTAGCTGTGGAACGACGGATAGAGGCGGACCCCACGCGCACCGGCGTCGAGCATGCGGCGCAGCTCGTCGCCACCGCCATCGGGAAACGGGCCGATCGTGGCCATCGGGATCAGCCGGTCCGGGTGTCGGGCCGCGGCCGCCAGCGTCTCGGCGTTGCCGTCGCGCCAGTCCAGCAGCACGCCGCGCAGGCTGAGGCAGGCCGCCTGGTCAATCCCGTTGCGGTCCATCAGCCCAACCAGGTCGTCGGGCGTCTTGTCGTACAGGTCCCAATAGGACCAGTGACCGAAACACGCGTTGACGTCGAACCGTTTCATGTCAGACCCAGGATGCGTGCGTAGTTGCCGCCGAGGATCAGGGCCTTGGCCTCGTCGGGCAGATCCGCGCCGCGGACCTTGGCGAACTGCGTGTGTGGGTCGAGCAAGGGCATGTCCGTGCCAAATACAATCTTCTCGGCCCCCAACTCCGCCACCGCTCGCTCGAGCATGCCGTTGTCGATCTGCGAACTGGCCGTATCCAAAAGCAGGTTTCTATGTGCCTTGGCCACGGCGATCGCACGATGCCAGTCGCCCTTCGCCCACGGATGCCCGCCCATGTGCGCCATCACCAGCCGGACCTGGGGCACGTGCGTCATCAGGTGATCGCACTCATCCGGTGTGGTGTGCGCCAGGACCGGCATGTTGAGCTCGGCCGCGACCTCCAGCAGGGGGTACGTCATCGGTTCGGCAATCGGGGCCTCAGGGAGCGAGTAGATCTTGAGCCCGCGCATGCCGTACATCTCGTGACATCGCCGCACCTCGTCGACGGCCCGTTGACCCAACCTCGGCGTGGGGACCGAGGCGTAACCGATCAGCCGGTCCGGGTGCTTGGCCAACTCGTTGGCGAGCGCGTCGTTGCCCTCGCTCATGTCGTAGAACAGGGCGTTTAGATCGGTGACGAACAACCGGTCGAAGCCGGCTGCGTCGGCCTGGCGGACCAGGAAATCCGCGTCGGCCTGCATGTGGAAGTAGCTGCTCGTGCCGATATGGACGTGGCCGTCGATGATCATCGCAGCTTCTCTGGCCTTCCGATCGAGACCTTCACGTCGTTGAGCAGCAACGCTGCCAACGCGGCCAGCTCCTGCTTCCAGTTGCTCACCGCCGGCGCCACGGGATGCTGCCGACCGCGTCGCCAGTCGCCGATCAGCCAGCACCGCAGCTTGCCGCCGTCGGACGTGCGAAGCTTGACGTGCCGCTCAGCCGGCAAATCGGCCTGTCCGGCAACCGCCTTGGGGGGGAACACCGCGCCGATACCGATGTCGCCGATCACGTCTTCCTGCCAGCCCCATACACCTGAAAACCCCCTGGCCAGATCGGCGAAGGCCTCCTCGCGGGGCAGCTTGTTGCAGCCGGACGCCAGGACCACCTCTCCACTCGCGCCCGTCACCGTCACGCGCATCTCGGTCTCTTGCCGCTCGGCGTAGATCAGACAGCACATCCGCACGGTCAGGTCGGGTCGGGCTGGCACGATGTTCGACGCCGTGATCTCGACGGCCGCCCGGACCGGGCCGCTGACAAGCTGTTTCTTGACGAACTTGACGTTGCCCTTGCCGGCCGGGTTGAAGACGCGATAGGCCTTGCCGCCTTCATACAGCGTCAGACCGCCCGAGCCGCAGGTCTCGCCGACGTGCAGCGCGTCGATGCCCCAGCCTACCTCGCTGTGATAGCTCTGCTTGCCGATCGTGGGGTAGATCAGGTCCTCGGTCTTCTTGCCGAAGAAGTCGAACTGGCCCCAGTAGGCGCGATAGGCACAGCGGTTCGACTCCCAGCCGATGTTGGGCGGCACCCAATCTTCGGCCGTCGACGTCTTCTTGGCGAAGGTCTTCTCGCGCTTTCCGCTCGGCGAGTAGTACAGGTAGTACGTCGTCTTCGTGTCGGCCCGGACGTCGATGATGAAGCTGAGTTCCGTTCCGACCGCCGGGTCGATCCTGTCGACCTGATGCGGGATCTCCCGCCAGTCGATCCAGCGTTCCGGTCCGACGACCGCGCAGTTGTCCGGGTTGAAGTCGGCGGCGACCGCCTTGATGTCCTTGACCGCGATCGCGATCGGCCAGTCGTCTCGCTGCGGACGGCCCGTGTTGTCGAACGTCAGCGGAATCCGTCGCGCAAAGGACTTGAACCGATGCGGGTTGGGGAGTTTCAACCCAGGGACCAGAGATCGCTGGATGACCCTTGCCGCCTCGACGTAGTGGCCGTTACCGTACCAGTCTTGCAGGTACCCCCAAGCGGCGCTACCACCAAACTCCTTCTGCAGCTCAGCCAACAGGCGGTCACGGAGCAGCTCGACGTACAATCTCGCCCCGCCCGGTGTCTTGCGCATCCGCCTTCCCAGGTGCGTGCGCGGCATCCAGGATTCGAGCTTCGTCAACCAGAAACACTCGACGTCGGTTGGGTCATTCCGGCCCGTCTTCTCGGCCAGCGCGGCCTTGGCCGTGTCGATGAACACCTGGCTGGGCTCCAACACCTTCAGCGGAACGCGCCTGTAGCTGTGGGTGAGTCCAGAGAATCTGAGGCCGAGGATCATGAGCGACCTGCTTGAGATACCGAGCAGTCCGTCTTTCCCCATCATCGGCCATTCGAAATCGAACTGCCCGTCTGCATCGACGTCGAGTTGCCGCCGGTCGAAGTAACCGTCCTCGTTGTCATCGAAGTAGGTTATCTTGGCATCGACCTTGCCATCGAGGTTGTAGTCGACGTGCAGCCAACCTTCCGTGGCACCCTCCAGATGGAGACGCCAATCCGTTTGGTCGAGGTATAGTCGCAGGTTCTTCACCCCCTTGACGGCCACCTCGTTTCGCTTGTTGAGCGCGCTGCACGGCGGGCCGCCGATCTGCGGGAAGTTCTTGGACGAGTGCGCGATCACGCCCTCCCACCGCTCGTATGGATCGCGCTTGTGGTTGCCCTCACAGTTGGCGTTCATCTCGTCCCAGGTCAGCACGGCCCGAGGCCAGGATGATTCGTTCACCCACTTCAGGGCACAGTCGCGCTTCAACCAGGGCCCGGTCGGGATGCCGCGCAGCTTCGTCGTCTCCAGCATCGCCGCGGGGGCTTTCCGCTCGGACAGAACCTTGCGGTCCTTCTTGAACCAGCGCGTCCCCGGTGCGAGCGCGGTGATCGAGAAATCGTAGTCGTGGGTCCGCCGGCCGTACGCGTCGTCGTCCACGTCGAAGCTGTACCGGATCGACTCGACGTACTCCTCCTGCCCCGAAACACGCAGCACGACCTCGGAACAGCCGTCCTTGTCGGGGTCGTAGAACAGGAACGGGTCCTCGAAGATCGGCACCCATTTCTCGAGGTCGGCCTTGATGCCGAACTCCACGAGCTGCTCGTCGCCGCTGAAATGACAGCGGTATTGGCAGCGAGACTGGCTGTACGTGCAGCTCACGTCGTGCCACAGCAGGTTGTCGTCGCCGTCGTCCCGGCCCCACCAGACCAGCAGCGCCGGGCCGCCGATGTAGCCGTACCGCGCCGCCCAGTAGTAGCAGCCCATCTCGTCCAGGTCGTTGTCGCCATCGTTGTCCTGGTAGTCGAGCACGACATCGACCGTCCCGTCGGCCTTCCAGTCGGCCACGTACAGGTCGCTGTCCAGATCGCCGCCCTTGTGCTTGTCCAGGTCGCCGTCCTCGTCGATGACGCGGACCAACACCGGACGGGTGTGAGGCATGTGTCGAACCGCGGTGTCGATGTACCACACCTCATCGTTCTTGCCGTCACCATCCCGATCGATGAACAAGCGCTCGCCCGGCTTGCTGGCCTTGACCTTGGCCACGGTTGCGGGATCCAACTTGACCGCATCGCCGAAGACGCGCTCCAGCAGCTTCTGCTTGGCGCTCTGGGCCTGCGCGGGTGCAACGCCGACCGCGGCGGCCACGGCGACGGCGATCGGGCCCATCCTGATTGCGCGGGGAAGACCCCGGCGGAACGCTCCTGTCATGGGTTCAGACCTCCCCAAGTGCCTTCACTACGGCATCCAGCGTCTGGTCAACGTCGTCTTGCGTATGTGCCGTCGATACGAACCACAGCCCGTCGGGCGTCGTGCGGACGCCGTTCTCCTGCAAAGTCAGCCAGAACCGCGTGTATGCGTCTTTGTCCCGAGACTGGAACGTACGGTAGTCGACGACGTCCTCGGTCTCGTTGAACGAGACGTGGAAGGCCGGCGGCACGCCGCGGACGTGCACCTCCCTGCCGGCTTCCTCTGCAAGCGTCTCGATACCGGCCATCAATTGCCGGCCCATCGCGTGGGCGTTCTCGAGCAGCGCGGCGTCATCGGCCGACAGGGCGCCAAGGGCGGCGACCGTAGCGGCCATGCACGGCGCGTTCGAGTTGTACGTGCCCGAATGCGTCACCGTCAGCTCGCCGAACGCCTTCATGTACGCCGCCTTCCCCGCGATCGCGCTGACGGGGAACCCGCCGGCCATCGCCTTGGCGAACACGGCCAGGTCGGGCGTGACGCCGAAGTACGCCTGCGCCCCGCCGATGCTGACGCGAAATCCCGTGATCACCTCATCGAAGATCAACAGCGCGCCGTGCCGCGTGCACAGCTCGCGCAGACCCTCCAGGAAACCCGGTTGAGGCAGGATGCCGCCCATGTTGCACATGATCGGTTCGGTCTTAACGGCCGCGATCTCGCTGGGATACCGCTCGAAAGCCTGTTCGATCAGCGACAGATCGTTCCACGGGCGGATGATCAGGTTCTCGCTGTCGGTGGCCACCTGACCGCCGCTGACGGGGATCGGGGTTGGATTCTCGCGCGGGCCGGCCTGGTCCAACGGCGGGGCGTAGTTCCAAAACGCGCTGTCGAACCACCCGTGGTACTGGCCCTCGAACCGGATCACCTTCATCCGCCCCGTCACGCCCCGGGCCAACCGCAGCGCGCCGTGGACGGCCTCACTGCCGGAATTGCTGAACCGCACGGCCTCGGCACACGGCACGAGCTCGACGACCTTCTCGGCCGCTTCGATCTCCAACGCATGCTGACCCGCGTACATCAAGCCGACGTCCAGTTGCGCCTTGACCGCGTCGAGGACCAGCTTGGGTGAGTGTCCCAGCAGCAGCGGCCCCCGCGCCAGCACGTAGTCGACGAACTCGTTGCCGTCGACGTCCCAGATGTGCGAGCCGGCGCCGCGCTCGTAGAACATCGGGTGCGGCTGCCAGTTCTTGCGGACATTACTGTGAATCCCGCCGGGGCAGGTCTTGCAGGCTTGCTCATACAACTGGCGTGACTTCTCGAAGTTCATGATGACAGCACGATCTCCTTGCCCGTTCTGGACGATTCATACGCCGCCAGCGCCGCCGCCACCGCCTGTCGACCGTCCCAACCGGTGACCGGCGGCTCGCGCCCCTCGACGACGGCGTCGATGAAGCGCTGGCACTGCAGCGTGTAGGACTCCAACCGCACGGGGTCGAGGAATCCCTTGCCGGCCCAGTCGATCGGGTCCTGCGTTTCGACGACCGCCCACTCGCCGTCCGTCGCGATACGGAGTTCGCCGTACGCGTCCAGATCGATCAGGCCCTTCTCGCCGATGATCCACGCGCCACACTGCGTCCGCGGGAACGACGGCTTGGCCAGCTCGAACGAACTCCACAGGCTCGCCGACGCCCCGTCCGCCAACGACATCAGCACCATCGACGACCCCTCGATCGCGGCACCCTCGAGGCTGGTGCACTTCGCGTAGACGGTGCGAATCTCCTGACCCGTGAACCATCGGATCTGGTCGAAGTTGTGGATGGCGTGGCCGAAGAGCGTGCCCAGGTTCGCCGGGTCGCTCTGCCAGGCCGGCAGTCCGCCTAGACCGGTCGGGCACAGCGCGAACGACTGGAACTGCAGGATCCGCCCGATCGCGCCGTCGTCGATTAGTTGTTTGGCCTTGACGTTGCACCGCCGCGTCCGCTGCGAGAACGAGATGCTGCAATAGACGCCCGCTGAGCTGCACGCATCGAGGATGGCGTCGCAGTCGGCCACGGTGCAGGCCATCGGCTTTTCGAGCAGGACGTGCTTGCCCGCCTTGGCCGCCGTGATCGACTGGGCGGCGTGCAGATGGTGCGGGGTCGCGACGAAGACGGCCTGGACGTCGTCGCGCCCGACCAGGGCGTCGACGGACGGCTCGACCGCGATGCCGTAGTCCTTGGCCAGCTCCGCAGCCCGCGACCCACCGGTCACGGCCTTGACGCTCGCGTTCTTGCAGTACTTGGAGATCGTCTCGGAAAACGTCCGACCCATGAACCCCGAGCCGACGATGCCGATGCCTACGTCGCTCATGCTACGTCCTCCTGTGCGGGCTTGGCCACCCGACGGCTGAAGTACGTCATCACCACGCCGACCGCGGCCAGGGCTATTCCCATGACGATATCCATGACCAGCGCCAACGTCCCCTTCACCCACGGCGCCACACCCAGGATCATCAGGCCGATCAAGGCGGTCGAGATTCCCACGACGCGGAAGGGCGAGATCACGCCCTTGCCGCCAGCTGCCGCGGGGGGCGCATCGCCGTCCAGCTCACCAACGGGCACGCGGAGGCGCTCGAGGAATCGGTCTGCCTGCTCCACCTCCTCGGCCGTACGGCGAGAGCCCAGACTGACGACCACCATCGTCAGCGCCGTGGCCGTGGCCGACGCGACCAGCATCAAGTTCTCCTTCTTCCACGTCGCATCGAAGAGCTCACCGCCCTCCTGTCCCCAGAAGAACAGGATCAACCCAACCGAGATGCCCGCCAGGAAGCCGGCCAGCGCCCCGGCGTTCGTCATTCGTCTGGAGAGTAGCCCCAGCAACATCGGGATGGCGACCGGCGCGGTTGCAACGCTGAAGAGCTTGACCATGTTGCGGAACATCTCTTCCCCGGAGCCGGCTGAGAACTCGAAGGCCATGCCCAGCACGATCAGCCCGATCAGTAAGGTCATGAGACGTCCCACAAGGACCAGGGTCTTCTGTCGGGCATTGGGATGGATCAGGCGGCGATAGACGTCGTTGGTCAGCACGCTGGCGCAGACGTTGTAGTCGCTGCTCAGCATCGACATGGTGGCCGAGAACATGGCTGCGATGACCAGTCCCAGCATCCCTGCCGGCAACAACGTCACACACAGCTCTGGGTAGACCGACTTGTCGGGCAGATCGGGCAGGAACTGCCGGGCCGCCATCGCCGGCAGGAACATCAGCGGCGGGCCGATGATGTTCAGGATGACCACCAGCCAGCCTACCTTTCGCGCGTCTTTCTCCTTCGGCACGCAGTAGTACCGCTGGATCAGCGACCAGTTGGTGCTGCTGTATCCAAGCGTAAACAGGAAGATGTTCGAGCAGATGTAGATCCAGCTGTACTCTGGATGGGACAGGTTGAAGAATCCGTCGGGAGCGTTATCGAAAAACGCGCCGACCCCACCGACCTTGGCCAGCGACAGCGGCAGCAGCACGACGACCGCTGCCGCCATCACCACGAATTGGATGAAATCAGTAACGGCCACCGCCCACAGCCCGCCCATGAACGTGTAGGCCAACATGATCAGCCCAGACCAGAGCATGCTCTGGTCCATCGGCAGCCCCAGGCCGACCGAGATGAACGTCCCGATCGCCACCAGCTTGAAGGCGTCGTCGATGACCCTGACGGGGATGCCTTGCCACGCGAACAGCTGCCGGACACCCGCCCCATACCGCGACTCCAGGTACTCCACCGGGCTGTCGATCCGCGCCCGCCGCCAACGCGAAGCGAAGAACAGCACCCCCACCACGGTGGCCGGGATCGTGACCCAGAACAGCGTCACCGACACCCAGCCGTACTTGTACGCCAGCGCCGAGTAGTACACGAAGGCGAAGACGCTGAAGCTGCTCATGTAGAACGACACGCCGCTCAGCCACCACGGGATGCTGTTGCTGCCCGTGAAGTAGTCCTTCATCCCCTTCATGTAGCGGAAGAAGTACGCGCCGATCCCCAGCATCAGCACGAAGTACGCGATGAGCACGAAGAGGTCCGGCCCAGATAGGTTGCTCTGTTCCTGAATCTGCTTCAGATAGGCCTGAAGAGACGCACCGATGTCCGCCTGGACCGCATGAACCGATCCCACCAGATTGCCCGCTACGCGTGTCATTTCTTCACCACCGATGCCTCGATCTTTCGAATCTCGTCCAGGGCCGTGCAGGCGGCGTCGAAGTCGCCTTGGCCGTACGCCACGTCCAGTCTCTGCAGCGCCCGGATCAGCCGCCAGGCGTAGTGTGTGTTCTTCGTCGTCGCCAGGCCGTCCTTCGGCGGGCGACGCACGTCGCCCCGCTTCGACTTCCGGATGACCTCGTCAGCTTTGCGGCTGAAATGTTGCCGCAGGTCCTGGTACTGCATCTCGCGCACGACGTCCTGGGCGTAGCGGCACTCGTTGGGCGATCCTGTGGCCATGGCCGTCTTCAGCCCTGCCGGGGCGTCGAAGGGCTTCAGCTTCGTCATCGCGGTCATCAGCTTGGCGTTCGCGGCTAGCGCCTTGGGGACCAGCTCCTCGTTGTGGAGCTTGTTGATCTGCACGTAGTCGAGCGGAATCCGCCGGGCCTTCTCGTCGCGGACCGTCGTCACGCGAACGGGAACGGGGCTGTCGCCCCACCAGACCTCCCACCGATCGAAGAACCCGTTGCCGTCCGTGTCGGCCATCCGGATCTCGCCCAGCGCCTTGGCGCCGGCGAAGTGGCCGATCTGGATCCATCCCTCGCTCGCCCCGAACAGGTGGATCCGCTTGTCGACGTCGCTGACGTACAGCTCCCGCTTGCTCGAGAGCTTGCCGCACCACTCCCGCCGCATGTTCCACTTCTGACACGGGCCGCCCGTGTTGCCCATGAACCGCCGCTCCCAGATCCAGAAGATGCCCTCCCACCGGCGGTCCTTCTTGCGGTTCCAGTAGTGGCCGATCGTGGTCGTGTCGTCCTCCTGCTCGTACCAGCTGAAACCCGTCTCGGCAGCCGGATAGGTGTCGGAGATCTTGCGAAGGTCCTTGAACGGCGTGACGCGGGTGACCTGCGGCGGCCGGCGCTTCGGGTTGAAGTGTTCCATACCGGGGTACTTGTAGGCCTGGGCCCCCACCAGGTTGAAGCCCATCTCGTAGTGCAGGGGCATCTTCTTGCTCGATAAGTTGTCCACGTCGAAGCTGTACCGGATGTTGACGTTGCCCATGTTTCGCATGTCGGGCAGCCATGGGCCGCGATACCGCGCGCTGTTGTTGGCGTAGTCGGCGTCGGTGGCCTGGTTGTATCCGAGCGGGACGGCGCTGACGCGGACGACCACCTCGCTATGGCCGTCGGCGTCCGTGTCATAGAAGGCGAACGGGCATTCGGAGACGGGCCACCACTCGCCGCGCTCCGGGTTGAACTTGTTCATGTAGATCATGGCGTCGCCGTACGGGTCGGCGTTGAAGAAGTTGCCCGCGTACTCGTAGCCGGCCAGGTTCCACATGATGCCGTCATCGTCGTAGTCGAAGCCCGCCCATACCTGCCGCAGCTCGCCGCGGACGAAGTAGCGGATGTCCATCTCGTCGGGCTCGTCGTCGCCGTCGTCGTCGATCCAGTCGAGCATGCGATCGACGACGCCGTCCCCGCCGTAGTCGACGACGTAGCAGTCGCTGTCCTTGTCCCCGCCCGTGGCGGCGCTGCCGTCGGCATCGTCGTCGATGATCCAGACGATGGCCTCGACCTGTCGGGACCGGTTGCGGAACTTCTCGCGCCGGACGAGCATTCGGCCCTTGAGCTCCCCGGGCGCGTCGATGACGAACTTCTCGCCCACCTTGAGCTTCGTCGCCCGCGACCACCAGGGCTTGTCCCTGAGCAGCAGCTTGCCGTCCTTGGTCAGGGCGGTCTGCTGCATCCACCAGGAGCCCTTGGCGCCCTGGCCGGCCGTCATCGGCTTGGCAGCCTCGGCCGCCGTCGCCCAGCTCGCCAGACCCAGCGAAATGGCAAGGGCCTTGGCCGTCGTACTGCCCGTCGCGATGCTCATGGGTATGTCGTCCCTCCACGGCAGGTCGCTGTCAAGACCGCCCGCACGAGCGGATCTCCCATCGGGGGACGGAATTGTATCGGGTCGAGCCGGTCGGTACAAAGCATTCTGGACCGTTCGCTTGCGGATACCAATCACATGACCGTAAACTGCCGCCAATCCCTCGAGCAGGAAGGTGCCCCCGGGAACGGCGTCCCTTATCGACAGGTCACAAGGAGAAGGTCATGAAGCTCGCGAAGATGTCCCATTTCACAAGCGGCGTGTTGCTGGGAGCGGGTCTGGTGCTCCTGGGTGTGATCCCCGGTGAAGTGACAGCCGCCGACCAAGCAAGGGTCATCGACGCGTCGAAGTTCCCCGATCTCCAGGCCGCCCTCGACGCCGTGCCCGAAACCGGTGGTCTGGTCAAGCTCCCGCCCGGCAAGTTCGAGCTGAGCAAGCCACTGGTCCTGATGCGGGCCGACACACGGATCGAGGGCTCTGGAACGGCCACCCACCTGATCAACCGGAACACGAACAACCAACCGGCGCTGATCCTGCGGCCCAAGGACTGGGCCAAGAACGCAAGGGCCCGCGTCTGGCGCGTGCAGCTGGCCGATTTCCGCATCAGCGGCAATCCCAAGAGCGGCGACGGCGTACTGGCCCAGGGCATCAACGAGATCTACATCCACGGGCTCAGCGTCGACCACAACGGCGGACACGGCATCCACCTGGTCAGCTGCTACGAGGACCCCCGCATCTGCGACTCGATCATCACCTACAACGCCAAGGCGGGCCTGAACATCATCGCCGGGCACGACATCGTCGTGAACGGCAACCAGTTCGAGGAGAACCAGGACGCCGTCCGCTGCATCGACAGCTACAACCTCTGCATGAACGGCAACAACCTCGACGACCATCTCCGCGACGGCGTGGTGATCGAGAACACGTACGGGTCGGTCCTGTCCGGCAACATGATCGAGGAGTGCCAGGGCATCGCCGTCGTGATGGATCGCGACTGTTACGGCAACACGATCAGCGCGAACGTCATCGCCCACAACGAGGGCGGCGGAGTGGACCTCCGCGACGCGCACGGCTGCGCGATCTCGGCCAACACGTTCGTGCTCGATCACAAGCGCGGCGTGTTCGTCTGTGCAGCCAGCGGGCGAATCGCGATCACGGGCAACAACTTCTGCAACAGCACCATCGGTAAGGGCATCCGCCGCGCCAAGAACGACGACACGGCCGAGGGCATCCTGCTGAAGTCCACGTCGGACGTCACCATTACCGGCAACGTCTTTGGCGGCCTGGCCCGCGAGGCCGTCAAGGCCGAAGGCAAGTGCGAGCGGATCGTCGTCGTCGGCAACACCATGGTCGAGCTGTCCAAGTCGGCGCCCGGAAAGTTCCCCGCCCTCGACATGCCCGACGCCCAGGCGGAGGTCAAGCACAACCTGATCCAGGCTACGCCGACGACGAGGCCCTAAAGGGAAACGTCAAAACGTCGAAAAGTCGACACGTCGACACGCAGGACTACGACCGATAGACAGCGCGAGAACCGGGATACCAGGCCGCCAGAACGTTTCAGCGGCAGGAAGGTGGATGAATCATGTGCGGAACGGTTGGCGTCATGACCGCGGGAATGGTCAGCCTGGCTGCGATGGGCGCGGGGGACGTGAAGGTGAAGGAGCTGACGGGATGGACGATCGTGGTCGCGGACGATGCGATCGCGAGCGAGAAGTACGCGGCGACGGAGTTTCAGTCGCTGTTCGACCGGACCGTCGGCGTCAAGCTGCCGATCGCGAGCAAGCCGCCGCGATCGACGTGCAACGTCTTCATCGGGCCGAGCAAGGCGATGGCGGCCAGCTCGGTCGCCGTCGACACGGGCGATTTGGGCGATGAGGGATTGCGGATCCGCATTGCCAAGGACAACATCGCCATCGCCGGGGGCCGGCCGCGGGGGACGTTGTACGGGGTGTACGAGTTCTTCGAGCGATACCTCGGCGCGCGATTCCTGACGCATGATCACACGCACATCCCGCCGGATGCCAAGTCGGCCGAGCTGCCGTGCGAAACGCACACCTACTCGTCCCCGTTCTCGTTCCGCTGGAGCTACTACCGGGAAAACGCCGAGCATCCGGCTTTCGCGGCCAAGCTGCGCGTCAACACCGTCACGCACGACCCCAAGCTCGGCGGCGTGACCCCTCAGCACCTGATCAACCACTCGCTCTACCGGCAACTGCCGGTGTCCAAGTACGGCAAGACGCATCCGGAGTACTTCGCGCTGCACGGGGGCAAGCGGCGGCTCGACATCGGCGGCGGGGGGCCCGAGCCCTGCGTGACGCATCCGGACATCGTCCCGATCGTCGCGGACGCCGTCATCGCCGAGCTGGACAAGGACCCCAAACGCCGCAACATCAGCGTCAGCCAGAACGACAACGCCGCCTACTGCCGCTGCGAGCGCTGCGAGAAGGTCAACAAGGCCGAGGGCACGCCCATGGGGGCGCACCTGGCCTTCGTGAACGCCGTGGCCGAGCGGGTGGAGAAGAAACACCCGAAGGTCAAGATCGGCACGCTCGCCTACTGGTACACGCGCAAGTGCCCCAAGACCGTCAAGCCGCGACACAACGTGCAGATCCAGCTGTGCAGCATCGAGTGTTGCACGCTCCATGCGATCGACGACCCAAACTGCAAACGCAACCGCCATTTCTGCCGCGACATGCGGAACTGGAAACGGGTCTGCAACGACATCTGGGTCTGGAACTACAACACGAACTTCCACATGTACGACCTGCCGTTCCCCAACCTGCGGAGCATCGGCCCCAACGTCCGTTTCTTCCAGAAGAACAACGTCAAGGGCCTGTTCATGCAGGCCAATGGCAACGGACGGTCCGGCGAGATGTCGGACCTGCGGAACTACGTGATCTCGCGATGTATGTGGAATCCGCAGCTCGACAGCTGGGCGCTGGCCGAGGAATTCTGCCGGCTGCACTACAAGAAGGCGGCCGGGCCCATCCTCGATCACCTCGAGCTGATCCATGACAACGCCGAGAAGTCCGGCTGCCATCCGGGCTGTTTCCCCCGGCCGGAGCAGGTCGGCCTGCGCCCGGAGATCTGCCTGAAGTCACTCGAGTACTTCGACAAGGCGCTACGGCTGGCTGATGACGACACGGTCCGCGCGCGGGTGGAGAAGGCCTCCATCTGCGCCCATCGCGCGATGATCGAGGTGGGCGGCCAGATGGGATACGTCGACGGCGCCGTCAGGCTGACGTTCCCCGGGAGACATGATCGGCTCGTCGACCGCTACATCGCGCTAGCCAAACGCCACGGAATGACGATGGCGTCGGAGCGAACGACGTCGGCCGCGTACTTCGAGAAGATGAAGCAGATCGCCAAGAGTTACCCGGCCGAGCAGGTCGCCAACGACGTCTGGCGGCTGACTGTCCTGCCCGCAGACAACGCCAAGATCGTGGCGATGGTCCACAAGCCGACGGGACGCAACCTGTTCGCCGGGATGAAGCATTGGCAATGCAGTCCCGGCACGCACGAGGAGTGGTGGGCCCACGAAGACACCCACCCCGCAAAAACGGTCTTCACCGCCATGCGAGACGGGACATCCCTGACGCTGACGACGCAGCTGAAGGAGAACGGGACCATGGTCCGCCGGATCGGGTTGGATCCGGCCGACGCGAAGCGCGTCTGGTTCGAAACCACGATCACACACGACGGCCAGACGCCGAAGAAGTACCAGGTCAAGGTCCATCCCGAGTTTGACGCCGGCACGACCAGCGACGACAGCGCCATCCTGGCTGCCTATGTAAAGCGTGACCGCTGGGTGAAGTTCAACGACGGCTGGGAGCGCTACGACGGCCCGAAGGCGGACCTGCTCAAGTCAGCACCGGGCGGCGGGCTGGCCTTCTACAATCACGACGCCAAGTTCGGGATGCTCGTGACCTACGACCCCGAACAGATCGCCGAACCCCGTCTCTGGTGGCACGCCGAACGATCGCAGGTCAACCTCGAGCTCATCACGCGGGAAGTCGAGCTGAAGAACGGAGAAGCGTTCAGGTACGCGTATACGTTCGAGTACCTCGACGAACCACCGAAGTAGTCCGCCGCCCTTCAGGCCACCCGTCAGGCTCGTGCGACGTGGACCGATCTGCGCAGCGAAGATCACTTGGCAGCAAGTGCGCACGGCGCAGCCGCGCCGCTGAGTGGGTTGAGCGATGGGCTGGGTGCAGTGCCCTCGCAGGTGTTGAGGCCTGGCTGGTGATCCAGTCGTGTTGTGGTCGACGGCGATTCGATGAGTAGACCGTCTAACGGGAGATGCTGGATCGCCCAGTTCATCTCCCGCCCAGTGACGGCATCGACCAGCGGAATCCGCGCGTGTTGCAGCCCGTCCCATACCTCGATGGGACCACGCCTCAGCTTCCACGCCCAGCGCACGAGCTTGGGAATCGTCATGACAAGCCCGACCTGACCGATCAGCTGAAACAAGAGCCGCTTGTTCCTTAGCAGAAACCCATCGCGTGAGGCCAGGATACGAAGCGTATTCGAGGGATTGTAGAAGCTGGCGTACGCTCGCAGAATGTTCAACTGCCTCCGCCAAGGCTTGGGGTGTTTGCTCGCCACGATGTGGTTCCCATCCTGGTAGGCCTGCGGCACGGGCTGGCCATTGACGGTCTTGTAGAGCGCACGACCGATTGCGGCTGACTCGAAGTCCCGGGTCCCGACCGCGGGCCCCAGGTAGGTGCACTGATACGAAACGGCTCCCTTGTCGAACAGACACCGTGCCTGGTTCAGCAGCCCCGACAGGCTGCCATTCCTCGAATGCAGCGGCTGGTTGTCGCTGTGGATCACCAATGCCATCGGCTGGATACCGATCTTGTGCATGTAGGCGAACAACTCGGCCGTCTTGCCGACGCTTTGCCCCTTGTTGACCAGCTCAGCCGTTAGATCCTCGATCCCGAACCAGATGGCCCTCAGGCCGCCCCGCCTGCAAAGCGGCAGGAGATCTCGATTCTGAAAGACGTCGAACTGGGTTGCCTCCGTGTAGAAACTGATTCGCTCAGACAGTGGTACGCCGCCCGTCGTCGTTCTGGCGAGTTGACTCATCAGGGCGATGACGGTCTGGCGGTCGTTGAAGAAGTTGTCGTCCGTGCCAAAGAACTCCCGGATGCCGAAGCTCTCGTGAAGATGTTTGATCTCAGCGGCGAGGCGCTCCGGGCTCTTGTGGCGCCAGGTTCGCTGGTTCACTCCTGAGATCGGGCAGAACGAACATCCGAACTTGCACCCCTGGGTCGCGACGATCGACCCGATGACGGACCGCTTGTGCACCAGGTGGGCCGGATAAGGTTCAGCCTGCAGTGTGCGACCTCGATGCGGCCGCTCGAGCATTCGATAGCCGGCGTCGGGCATGGGCATTTCGTCAAGATCTCGAAGGAGCCGCTGCACGCCGGTGCTGACGGCGACTGGCCGATCCGGGGATGCGTGCGGGCTGAGATAGACCAGCCCCGCGGTCTGCGCCAGGTCCCCGGAACGCCTGGCGTCCTCAAAGGCCGACCTGACCCGATCTCCGCGCGACCAACGCCCCAAGACCTTCTCGAGCAGTTCGAGCAGAACGAAGACCTCGCCGGTCACGACGCAGTCGACGCCGACGCCGGGGCCCGGCCCCAGCTCGAAGTAATCGGTCGGCTCGTAGGTCGCCTTCGGCCCGCCCGCGACGATAAAGGGCCTGGCGGACCCCAGACGATGCGCGTCCCGTATCAGATCGTACGCGGGCTCGGCATGCACTTGCATGCCCGACACCAGAAGCATGTCCAGGGGCTCGCCGTTCAGGCGGGCCTCGCTGGGCCTGAAGTTCGGCGTCCACTGCTGCAGGACGATCCGCATATGCTTGAACCCGGCGGCGTGAAGGACGTCACCGAGGGCCCGAACGGACGCCGGCGCCATCCGCTTGTCGGCATACCAGTACGGAAGCATGCGCGTCCGGAAGTCGAAGGCGTAGACGATCGCGATGCGCAGACCATGCGCGTCCGGCCGCTGACGCAGTCGCCCCAGGGCGCCCCGAAACGCGCCGTCCGGCAGGAAGACGTCGTCAGGTTGACGGCGTGGCAGCTCCATAATCGTGATCTCCCGCCCTGAAGCTGAGCTCAGCTCCGAGTGTCTGCGATTCCGCCTCCTGGCTCCGGCGGATGCTCAGCGCTATCGGGCGCGGTCGGCGTGTTCTCTTGGTTGCGGCCAGACCGACGTTCTCGTTTCTGTGCGGCCTTCTCGGCTCTCTTCCGTTGGCGCTCACGCTTCTTGTACTCGCGCTCTCGCTTCTGGCTTGATTGCTTCTTCTTCGAGCCCATATGGCCTCCGATTCCCAACGAGCAGGCAGCAAACGCAGAGATTCGTTCATTGGCGGCTACCAGCGTCCGCGGCGACCGCCGCCACCCGCTGGGCGTGGCTTGGCCTCATTCACCTTGATCGTCCGGCCGCCGAGTTCCTTGCCGTCGAGCGCCGCGATGGCGGCCTGAGCCTCCGAGTCGGAACTCATCTCGACGAACCCGAAGCCCTTGCTCTGTCCGGTGCCGCGGTCTGTGATCACGTTGACGCTGTCCACCGTCCCGTGGCTCGAGAACAACTGCTCGAGATCTGCATTGCTGACGTCGTAGCCAAGGTTCCCAACGTATACTTTCCTGCCCATCATGAGTCTCCTGATGCCCCGGCGAACCAGCACTGGTCAGCCCTGCAGGAGCGTCGACCTCGGCGCGCGAAGCGTTCCGCAACCGCAGCCATCGACGCCGACGCCGCGCCCCCGAACATCTCGGGACTGCGAGCCGAAAGCATCTCGCTCCTCCAGGAGCAGTGCAATGCCGCGTACGCGGTCGTGAAGCAGGACAGGACTGGTTCTTCCGAGCTCTGTAGGGTTCGCGGGGGCGACGGCCGCCCCTCGCCACAAGGCAACCCAGAATGAAGCGGGATCCAGTCCCCGCGCAATTTGGGTGCCTCACACCATAGGTCGAGCCTCAGTGACCAATCCGATTCAGGAGAAGGTGCTGCGCTGGTAAGCGCGCAGATCCTCGGGAAGAGGAAGGATCAGAAAGGATCGAGATTCTAGAGGAAGACTAACCGAGAGCGCCGCTCTTGTCAAGGGCGCCCCCCGTACCGCGCTGGTGTTACGCCGCTTGCTCGTTCGATACCACTCATTACTTCGGCATACTCAGCGCCACCTTGATCGTCTTGCCGAAGTTCACCCGCCCATGCCCCGTGTAGACATCCGGTCCCGCCTCCCCGATGTCATCACAGCCTTGCTTGACCACCTCGACCACCTCTTCCGCGTCGAGGTCGGGCCGAACGCTTCTCACCAACGCGACCAGTGACGTCACAATCGGTGCCGCGCATGACGTCGCGCCATTCGGAAGCATACGATGCATGCCCGCGAACTTGACATCCGTAGCCCCCATGGGCCCGTCCTTGCTGGTGTAGATGCGCCGATCGTGCGGCTGGCTGGTCATGACGTTCTCGACAGGGGCCATCACCGTCAGTCGCTTGCCGAAAGCCGATCCCTGCTTCACCGTCTGGCCTCTGACCGTCATCTCCGTCTCCCAGCGCGTGTCGTCTAACAACGTTGCACCCGCAACGATCGTCGAGCTCGAGCTGCCGGGGTAGTCTTCTATCCTCGATGCAGAGTTGCCTGCGGCGAGCACGATCACCACATCCTTCTGCGCCGCGAATGCAAAGGCGTCTTCCAGCTCCTGCCACACCTCGGACGAGGGACACATCCTTCGGCTAAACAGGCCGCTGATGTTGATGACCTTAACGCCGTGACTAACGAGGTAACGTATGGCCTTCGCCGCCCCGGACGTCTGATAGGTCACCCACTTGACGCCGAAGCTCTGAAGCGATTTGCGATGCTTGCCGAAGACGCTTCTCTGGATCTCACGGAAGCTAGCGTTGGGATGCTTGGTGTGGAATTCCCCCAGCAGCTTGATGAGCGTGTGTTCGACCAAGCCGTGGGATGCAGTCAGGGCCCTGCAGTCCGGAGCCAAACCGACCATCCCTGTCTGATCGTCTCGTCTGGCGACGATGATGCTGCTGATCATCGTGCCGTGAGCGATGTTCTCGAAGATTTCGGGGTGGTAACCGCCCGGGTAGTAGTAACCGGGATTCAGCTGTCCCTTTAGATTCGGATGGAAGAAGTCAAACCCGTTGTCGATGACGCCGATCAGGAGATTGGGGTCCCCTCTCGTCGTCCTCCAGGCTTCTCGCGCGTTGATCAGGCGGAACAAGGCTTCCTGTTTCGCAGACGGTGGCAGTTCGTGTCTAGCGGACGGTGATACATCCGGTCCGGATGGCGTGCTGCAGCCGACGAGCATGAGCGCCCCAGACAGCCATGCGACAACAAGCATGTCTCGGAAGTGGGCCGCGTGAGCGGAAAGACATCCCATCCTGCTACCCTCCAGAGCAGCGCGTCGCGAACGAGAGGCAGCGCCAACGCGCCTCAACCCCAAACCAGTAGAAGGCACTGAGACCAGAAGTAGGCAGTCATCTACTTCGCATCTCCCAAAGACGCACGGCCGCTCCCCGATCCCCCCTGCGAACGTATCTCGTCCAGGAGGCCCCAGTAACTCGCCAGGGCCTTGCGGCCCGTCCGGGTCAGGCGGTACTCGGTGTGTGGGATCTTGCCGTTGAAGCTCTTCTTCACGTCGACGTAGCCTGCGCGCTCGAGGCGGTCAATGTGGCTCGACAGGTTGCCCTTCGTCAGCCCCAAGGCGGACAGGAGGAACTTGAAATCCGCCGAGTCCACGCCCGATAGGAGCGTCAGGATCCGCAGCCGGGCCGGCTCGTGGATGATCCGATCGGGGTCGGTCATGGCTGCGTGGCCTCCGCGTCGGCATCGGCGTCGGTCAGCCCGGTCCGTGCCAGCCGTCTCAGCTTTCGTAGGGCGTATCGGCTGTACGCGTAGGAGACGACCCCGGCCAAGATGCCGTACCCACAGGTGGGAAGCACCATGTTCAAGCCATCCCACCGCCCGGTGAAGAGAATCGGTGCGCCCGCGACGATCAGAACGGCGTGCAGGCCGTAAAGCATCGGCCAAATCAACGCGATCAGCCCCACCGCCGGCCTCATCAAGAGCGTGAGGGCCACCAGGAAGGGCACCATATACAGGGCCGAGATGGGCTGCATGTACTTGGTGGGCGGGTGGAATAGGAAGCTGAACACGACCGATGCGGCGATGCACGCCATAAACGCCACGATCGCCACCATGAGCAATCGTCGCCGCTTGTCCGTTTGCCGAACCCCGATCGTCACATGGCCCGCGCTGCCGAAGAGGCGCCGCACGATTCGCTCCTGGAGCTTGCCCCCCCAGCGCGGGATGGACATGTACACGACCGCCGCCGCCCATAGCACGACGCCAGCGATGGATCCCCAGAAGAGCCCCATGTTGCCGTAGCGGTAGCCCTCGCCCACGAGGTACCAGAGCGGGCCACCCGTCGCACACAGCAGCAGGAAGATGACGAGATTGACGGCCACCGCAATCCCCCGCTGATGCTGACCAAAGACGCGGGCCCACTTGCCGAGTTCCCGCGGGTCGTCCAGCCCCCCCTCGACATCAACCGGTTCGTTCATGGCCGATCTCCTCGATGAGCCCTCGCCCCAATCCGCCTGCTCCACACAATAGTCTGCGCTACAAACTAGTCTGTGTCAAGTGCAATCCCAAGGAATCTGGACGTCCGAACGCCGCACCTCTGAGCCGCGGGATTCATCCCGCGCGGTCCAGCTCCCGCGCGGGATGAATCCCGCGGCTCAGGTAGCCCGCCTCCGCGATCCTGCTGGCATGGATTCCGCGGGGGCGTATAATGCAGGTGTTATGCCGAAAACCGGTCTACTCCTCGACAAGCGCTACCGACTTCACGACACCGGACAGGGCCATCCCGAGCGCCCGGAGCGCTTGGCCGCCATCGACGCACGGCTCGAACGAGAACGTCTCGTCGTGCAGGCAGAACAGATCACACCGAAGCCGGCCGATCTGGCGTCCATCGAGCTGATCCACGATCGAGACTACATCGACCGGGTCCGCAGCACCTGCAAGAAGCAAATGCGCTTCATCGACACGCCCGACTCCGCCATCTGCCCTGAGTCCTACGACATCGCGCTTCTGGCGGCGGGGGGATTACTCGAGCTGGTCGATGCCGTGGCGTCGGGCAAGTGCGCAAACGGGTTTGCCGCCGTCCGGCCGCCGGGCCATCACGCCGAGCGAAGACGCTCGATGGGATTCTGCCTGTTCAACAACATCGCGATTGCCGCCAAGCACCTGCAGAAGAAGCACAAGGTCGGCAGGGTCCTCATCCTCGACTGGGACGTCCACCACGGCAACGCGACGCAGCACAGCACCGAGGAGGACCCGACGATCTTCTACTGCTCCTTCCATCAACACCCCAGCACGTGCTACCCGGGGACGGGTTGGCCTCAGGAGAATGGGAAGGGCGCCGGGGCTGGGACGGTGCTGAACCTGCCGATGGCGCCGGGATTGGGAGACGACGCCTATCGGGAGGCCTTCGAGCGGAAGTTCCTGCCGGCCGCCGAGAAGTTCAAGCCCGACTTCGTCTTGATCTCCGCCGGCTACGACGCCCACGCCCGCGACCCGCTGGCCTCCATGAACGTGACGGTCGACGGCTTCAACCACATACACGCCGCCACGCTCGATTTCGCCCACGAGCACTGTCGCGGTCGATACGTCAGCGTCTTGGAGGGCGGCTACAACCTCGAGGCCCTCGCCGAATGCGTGGCCAACCACGTCCAGATCCTGATCCAACGCGCGGCCAAGACGGACAAGCAGAAGTAGGCGGATGGCGCGCTGTCAGTCGGATGGCCATGGTCGACTTTCCTTGAGCGCATCATGCCAATCGAGCGAAGCATCGAGGCCGGATCCAGTCTGAATCTCTCGAAATAGACCGGGAGCGTCTGTGACAACAGAGACGGGTAGAGGGCGCCTGTGTGGCAAGTCGTCAGCGTCGATCCTCTCCCTCGATCGATCCATCGTCCCTCGGACACCGAGATGTGGAGCCCCCCCAAATGCGCTCTAAGCCAATGCCCAAGCCGCCTTTGTACCTGCCAGCTGCCGCCGTATGCCTTGGCATGCTGCCGTTTTCGGCCCTGCAGCCGAAAGGAATCGCCGAAGAGAAGAGAGAGACGGTGCTGGACCGCGTGGTCCACATCGAACGGCGCGTGATTCGGGACATCCCCAAGATCCCCCGTCTCTGCGACGCGATGGACATCACCAAGCAGCGCGTCGATATCGGCGACTGCCGGCTCTACACGGAACAGGAGGGGAAGGGCATTGCCATGGTCCTGCTCCATGGCGGCCCCGGGGGGACCCATCACTGCTTTCATCCCGCGTTCTCCCGAGCCAAAGACTTCGCCAAGGTGATCTACTACGATCAACGGGGTTGCGGTCTTTCGGACTACATGGAAGGCCCGTACTACACCGTCGACCAGGCCGTCGACGATCTGGAGCGCCTGCGCAAGGCCCTGGGGGTCGACCGATGGATCGTCCTGGGCTTCTCCTATGGCGGGCTTCTGGCGCAGTGCTACGCCGTCAGATACCCCGATCCCCTGGCCGGTCTGGTGTTGGTGGGATCGTCCGTGGCCATGCCCATCGAGCTCGGTCGTTCGAGACAGCAGGACTTCCTTTCCAGAGACGAGCGGCGGAGGATCAGGGCGATCACGAAGACCCCGGGGCTGTCAATGGAGCAGCAAGTCTACAACCGGCACCTGAACGGCGACTGGAAGCGTCAACACTACTACAAGCCGTCGCCGGAGAAGTCGGCCCGGATCGCCCTCTACGAATGGAAGCACGACACCCATTTCAACGCACTGATGAGCCGGCACGTCCGACGCGTCGACCTCCGCGGCGCTTTTGAGGGCTGCCCGATTCCCACGCTGATTGTCGAGGGCAAGTGGGATCTCACCTGGAACACGGACAAGCCGGGCAAGCTGCACAAGGACCATCCTGGGGCGAGGCTGGTCTTGTTCGAGCATTCAGGCCACAGCGTGTTCGACGATGAACCCGAGCGGTTCTTCGCCGAGCTGCGGGCCTTCGCCAGGAAGGTATCGAAGGGCCCACGCCCCGACCTGTCGGCCTGGAAAGGCCATCTTCGCGATTGGCGGAAGAAACGGAACGAATCCCTGACGGAGATGCTTCGCCTGGTGGGCTGGGGACGCAGCGGCAGCGAGAAGATTGCCAAGGCCTATACCGAAGAACGACTCAGGGACTTGAGCGATCCGCGTGCGCTGATGAGGACCGGCTTCGCCCTGTACGATCTGAAACGATATGAAGAGGCACTGGCCGTCTTCAGGAAGATGCACGAGCAGGCGCGTGGGAAATCCAGCAGGGACATGGCGGTCTCGCTGATCTGGCAAGGCCACATGCTGGACCTGCTGGGCCGGAGAACAGAGGCCGTCACAGCCTACACGAAGGCGGCCGACCTGAACGAACACGGCGACTACCGACACGATCAATACGGCCTGGTCTACTCACCAAGCGGCTATGCGGCCAAGCGGACGAAAGCGCCCTTCGAGCGCCTAGAGAATCGCCTGCCCTGACTGGCGGACGCCGCTGGACGTGCACCGCGGCGGCAGCGAGGACGGCCGCTGCCACGCTGAGCGCAGACAGGCCATGTTGGCATGGCGAGAGCGGACTAGCGTGCCGAATCGGAGCGTCTGAGAACGAAGTGGGCCTTTGAATCCCTGTCCAGGTCACTTCTGACGCGATGCTCCAGAATCCCCTTGTCGACGAGCCCCATCAGTAGCTTCTTGGCCCAGTGCCAACTGCTGCCCGTGAGACGTTGGACCTGGCTTACGTTGACCGTGCCGTTCTCCGCAACGAAGTTGACCGCTCTCCGTTCCTTGTCAGTGAGCGAGCCGAAGATTGCCTCCCCGACAAGTGCGCTTGCGTCAGAATCGATCCAGATCTTGCGCTGATCGATGCTGTTGCGCAACGTAACGCGGACCAGGTTGTAGTTCCTCTCCTTCTCAGAAAACTCGGGCTCCGGAAGATCCATCTCCCTCATCGTGTCGCGCATCCGTCGGGTTCCTTCGTGCGCACACTTGACGAAGTCCAGGTAGAACATCGCTTCCATGAGGAACCGGTTGCGAGGGTCATGCACCTCATAGATGTTCTGCGGCGTGACGATCCCAGGGAACCCGCCTGGGCTTTCGATGACGAGACGGTCGTCAAACATCTTCACGAAGATGTTCATGTTACTCAACCCGTATGAGCGGTGAGCGCAGGCGTTCACAACGGCCTCGTACCATGCAAGCTTAGGGTACTCCGGGGTGATATCGAACTTGCCGTCAGCGTCAAGGCGGCTGAAATCACGAAGCTGCGCCTCGACGACCTTCTCCGCCGCCTCAATGAGTCGCGGCACGGGGCCTTCGAGCCAAATGTCCTTGATAGCGTTGAACTTCTCACCCGTTCCCTCTCGCTCACCTTCGAACCTCAGAAAGCGTATCTTGCACCCGGGCACGCGAAGCACGGGATCCTTCGCGAACAGGAGTACGCAGGCCAGGTTCGGGATGAAACCACTCTCCTCACGTCTCCCCAAGTGGCGCAACTCGAGGATCTCTTCGGAGGTACGTCCGCCCTGTTCAAGCCCGCGGCTACTCATGAAGCTCGTGGCGAACTGCTGGACCAGCGCGAGATCGAAATCCTCTGGGAACCGATAGCTCGGACAGGGCTCGAGTTCCAGCTGTACCTGGCCTCGGGAGATCTCAAGCTCCCGCTTCTCTGAGTCCTTGAGCCGCTTCTTCGATGCGCCTATCCGGATGTACGCGTTGCCCTTAACGGTTTCGACGACGCGGTCCTCTCGGTGCCAGATACGAAACAGGAGCAGGAAATCCGGCTCCCCGTCCGCGTTGGTCACAGGCACACGTCTCGTCTCGCATCGGGCGTCAGGGCAGTGAGTATGGCCGGCCCTTTCGAGATTACTCAACTTGCTCGGCGACAAAGAACGGCAACCCGTGAGACGTCCGGCGTTTTCGATACCGACAACCACAAGCCCGCCTTCTGGCGGCGTGTTGGCAAACATCGAAAGGTACTCGGCCAGGGATGCAGCGTGAATCCCAGGGGGCTTTCTCTCAATCCGACGGTCCTCGTAGAGCTGACCCAGCAGCTGTTCGCTCGCACGGGTGAAGATCTCCTCGACGCTGAGGAGCTCAGGGACGCGGTGTTCGAAGAGAAGTAGCTGGTTTGGGTCTTCGCCTTTGCGGGACATCTGCGTCACCAGAGAAGTGCTCTATTTGGCCAACACCAGACGATCAGGCCCCACGGCCGAGGATCGGGCCTCTGACGTGCTCTTCATGATACCGTCGCCCTGAGCGAAATGGGAGATGCGGCGACCACCCAGGAATCCCGTCCTCAGCGGTCCTCTCAGCCCCCCTCGCCGTCGGCGGACGCTTCGCGACTCAGAGCGCTTCTGCGTCGGTGTACATCGCCTTGGCGGCCGTCGGGGTCTTGGGGAACGGGTCGCCCGTCTCCTTGGCCCAGCGGCGGAGTTGGGCGAGCAGTGCCTCCTTCAGCGCAACGTGTGCCCGCTCGTCAGCCAGATTCTTCATCTCGTAGGGATCCTTGGCCAGATCGAACAGGTGCGTGACCTGGCCAGCGATGTCGACGGCGAGCTTGTGACGCGGCGTGACGATCGCCCGCCAGGCGCGGTCGAGCTGCATGCGTCCTTCCGCGTAGACCGATTCGACGGTGGGTGCCGGT
>CAYMLO010000091.1:0-41309 GCA_964390905.1 uncultured Planctomycetales bacterium
TCTATAGGAACGCCTATTTTATGCGTGGCCCCAACCGGGCGCAACTCTATTTAGAAGCGTGCAGTGCCAGATTTTGGTCAATAGATGGCACTACGAATGCTCGAAGGTTGCCCCACAGATGCCGCCCTGGACGACGCCGGTCATCGAGGCCGTCGGCATCCTCGCTGTTTGTGTTGACCGGGCAGCCCTTGGCAGGGAGAATGGATTTCTTGCTGGCGTAAGCGTGCTGGCAGACGCTCAGGCGGGACAGAAAGGGAAGGTGGGTCAAGCAACCTGCCCGACGGGACGGGTCAGGCGACCGTGTATGAAGGGAAAGAGGAACATGCCAACCCAGCGTTCTTGTACCAGATGGCTTTGTGTGGCAGTGATCCTGCCGTTTGCAGGTTGCGTCAACTTCGACGTGATCGAACCCGAGGAGTGGCAGGAGTACGAAGGCCAAGCGGGCCAGACCATTCTGGTCTCCTTCCGGGTCAACGTACACAACAACACCTCCAGCAGCACGCTGGTCAACTTCTCGCTCGACGGGGAGGATTACTGGGACAACGTCATCTACCAGGAGGAAGTGCCCCCGGGCGTGCACCTTGTCGAGACGGTGCATCCCGTCGAGGTTAAGAACCCGCCGGAGACGCACTGGTTCGCCGTTTTCCGGGCTGACGGTCCGGGCCTGGATCAGGTGCCGTTCCGCGTCGTGCCGCCGTCACAGTGATTGCAGCCAGGACTTTCTGGCTTCACGTCAGAAAGCGTGTGGCGAGCGGCGTCAGACAGATAGGATCCCAGCTGTCATGGGGCGCTGGCTTGGCTGAGCGAAGCAGGGC
The DNA here is from genome assembly GCA_964390905.1 of uncultured Planctomycetales bacterium. GTDB lineage: Bacteria > Planctomycetota > Phycisphaerae > UBA1845 > JAFGLZ01 > JAFGLZ01. The sequence continues at coordinate 816 of CAYMLO010000091.1, forward strand.
CTCGGGGGGTCGCCGATGCCCGCCCTTGCCGATCCTTTGGCAGCCGCCAGGGGATTGACGAGCCTTCGGGAGGCGCTCTTTGCTGCTCGGCCGCTTCGATCCGCTGTGGAGGTGTAGCCGTGTCCGAGCTTTCCTTTGACGGTCTTCCTGACATTCCTCAAGTGCAAACGCTGGCCAGGATGGCGTCCGGGATCTGGGACCATGAGGACGTGGTGGCGCTCTGGGTGGGTGGGAGTCTGGCCACCGGACGTGCGGACGCGTACAGCGACATCGATCTGCGGGTGGCCGTCAGGCCTGCGCGTGTCTCTGCCTGGCGAGATCCGGATTTCGTTGCCCTCCTCAGTGTGCCTTGTGTGGGCAGCTACTTCAGGGCGTTCGGCGAAGCGGCGTTTCTTTACCACCTGCTCCTGGCCAACGGTGACATCTACGACTTCTTCGTGCAGACCACGGAGCGAGAGCCATTCGGCGAACCCGTTGTGGTCCTCGGATGTAGAGATGACGATTTCGCCGCGCGACTCGACCAGACGCCGAAGACCGTCGACCGCGAGCTTCCAATCGCCGATCCGCCGATCATCCGGCAACAGATCGTCGATTTCTGGGTCAACTCACACAAGCACCGGAAGGTCCTTCACCGGGGGCTCGATCTCCTCCTCCTGACCGGCTTGCACAACGACCGCTCGGCGCTCACGCGGCTCTGGAACGTGCTGGCCACCGGACGTGACAGCGGCAATCGGGCGCCCACGATCCACGGCCTGACCGCCATCATGCGGGCCGTTGATGAGTTGATGGGCCCGGACGCCCTTCGAATCGTCGGCGGTCCGACGGCCAATCGCGAGGACATCTGCAGCGCCGTTGAGCAGATACGAGACGAGGTCTCCCGTGTCGGTCGACTGCTTGCCGAGCGATTGGGATTCGACTATCCAGACGTGTTGGAAGAAACGGTCCGGAGCGGCTGGAGTACGTTTCGCGCTGAAGCATAGGCAGCTTCGGCGGCGTCGGTCTCAGACCCAGGGCGAGCTACTTGGGGGGAGGGGACAGGTCCTATGGCAAGCCGATGCCGTGTCTCGTTGCTGTGTGTTGGGACGGCAGTCCTTCTGTTTGGCGCTCGGTCAGCCGGCACAGCCCAGGCCAGTCCCGTGCCGGGCTGGCTCGTCGTTGACGACGCCTCCGAGCGGACGGACCTGACGGTCTCCGTCACGAGCACAGCAGAAGCGGGGATCGACTTGACCGTGGCGCTGCCGGGGGTCCAGAGGTCATCCGTTCCGGGCCGAGATGGCGAGACGTACACCTACCTTCGCATTCCGGGTTGCGGCTCCGCGGCCACGGGATTAGGCCGGCCGGAGTTGCCCTTCAAGGGCTTCTTCATCGAGATCCCGTACGGTGTCGACGTATCGGTTGAGCTGGGCGAATCCCGGACGGTCTCATTGGGGCGCGGTTTCAAGGTCCATCCGCTTCAAGCCGCGGAGCCGGATAACGGCGAGGTCGGTCCCGAATTCCAGGTCGACGCCGAGGCGTACGCCACCGATGCCTTCCTGCCGGCGAGTCCGGTGACGCTGGAGGATCCCGCCGTCATCCGAGGTCGACGGGTGGTGTTCGTGAGCGTCTTCCCTCTTCAGTACAACGCCGCCACCACGGAGCTGAAGGCGTTCGCCTCATTGGCTTTCACCATTCGGTTCGACGGCGCCGTAGATCCGGCCGGCGAGGCCCGAAAGGCGCGCCTCGCGACCGCCGCTTCAGAAGAGCAGGCTCGTCGGTTGGTCCTCAACTACGCACCGGCTGAGGCATCGGGGGCGGGCGTTCTCGCTTTTCATCCAGAGGCCGACCCCGACCCCGACGACCCGGGGGCGGACTACCTGATCATCGTGGCCGATCATCTCTGCGAAGAGATCGCCCCCCTGGCGGAGTGGAAGTTCAGGAAGGGCTGGCTCACGCGAGTGATGACGATGTCCGAGGTCGGTACGACCGCCGACGATGTCAAAGCGGCCATCCAACTCGCCTATGACACATGGACCCCGGCGCCGTTCTACGTGCTTCTGGTCGGGGATTCAGGCGACGTGCCGCCCGACTACTACTCCGGCAGCTTGGCGTGCCACACGGACCACCCGTATGCTTGCGTCGATGGTTCCGACTACTACCCCGATCTGACGCTGGGACGCTTGCCGGTTTGGGAAGAGTCGGTGTGCACGGCCATTGTCAACAAGATCCTCACCTACGATCGCACGCCGGACACGGGCGGTTGGTACGACGCCTTCCTCAATGCCGCCTACTTCGAAGATGATGACAACAACAGCTGTGCCGATCGCTGGTTCATGGAGGTGGCTGCCTACGCCAAGGACTTCATGGCGTCCCAGCTGGGCAAGCCGGTCTACACGGCCTGGTGCACCAACAGCGGATCCCACGCGGCCTATCACTACCGATCATGGGGTTACCCGCATCGGTTCAGTTTTCCGGACCCGGTGCCGACTTCCGTGACGTCACTGTGGGTTAGCGCGTCGACGGCGACGTCGCAGATTACCTCGGCCATCAACGCTGGTGTTGGACTGGTGCTTCACCGGGACCACGGCGGCGAGACCTCCTGGTGCGATCCGCCCTACTCCAACGGTAACATCAGTGCGCTCTCCAATGGCGTCATGACGCCCGTCGTCTTCAGCATCAACTGCCAAACCGGCTCCTTCCCCCGCTCCGGGGGCGATTGCTTCTGCGAAGCCTTCATCAAGAAGCCCACGGGCGGAGCCGTGGGCATCCTCGGTGCGACCCGAAACAGCTACTCCGGTTACAACGACCTGTTGGTCCACGGGATCATGACCGGCTTCTGGCCGGACTACGACACGACGCACTCCGACACGACCTACCCCCACACGTGGCGCGTCGCCGAGGCCGTCAACTACGGCAAGTACTACATGGGGGTCTACGAAGGGATGGACGGCTACACCGAGGGCCAGTTCCACATGTTCCACTGGTTCGGCGATCCGGAGATGATGCTGCGGACCGAGGCACCGCAGTCATTGTCTGTTGGCCATCCCGAGTTCGTCCAAGGGGGCATCCCGGAGGACATCACGGTATCGGTCGAGAAGGCGGGGGCGCCCCTCGAGGGGGCCATGGTTGCGATCTCACACGGCGTCTCGGGCGACCTGTGGAGCGGCGTTACCGATAGCGCCGGGGAGATGACGTTTACAGGGATCGCGCTCGAGCTGGACAACGAATACGACGTGGTCGTCACGGCGCACGACGCGATCCCCTACGAGGGGATACTCCATGCGGCCCTCCCGCAGCGCGGAACCGTCGTGCTCGATCAAGACGTCTACAGCTGCGCAAGCATGGTTGGCATCCAGCTTAGCGACGCGGACCTGATCGGCGCTGGAACACACGATGTCACCGTGACGACCGACGGCGGCGATGCCGAAACGGTCGAGTTGGCCGAGACCGACCTGAATTCGGGCATCTTCACCGGTGCGATCCAGACCGACTCGGGCGCGGTCGTGATCTCAGACGGCATCGTGCAGGTCTTCCATGACGACACGATCACGGTCGTCTATCTCGACGCAGATGACGGGACGGGTAACCCCGCGACCGCCGAAGACGTTGCCGCTGTCGACTGTCAGGCCCCGGTGATCTCCAACGTCCAGGTCGTCGAGGTCACGGGCATCCGGGCAACGATCTCGTTGGAGACCGACACCCCATCGAGGGCGCGCGTTCGATGTGGGACTAGTTGCGGCGGCAGCTACCCGATCGGGGCGTACCATCCGACCCTGGCCACGAGCCACGTGATGGAAGTCACCGGCCTGTCAGGTGAGACCACGTATGCCTTCGTGGTCCAGGCATGGGACGCCGCCGGTAACGTCGCGACCGACGACAACGACGGCGCCTGCTATTCCTTCACGACCCTGCGCCAGCCGGACTACTTCACGGAACGGTTCGACCCCGGAGACAACGATCTCGCCTACCACGGCGTGACCTTCACGCCGAGCGAATCTGAGGACTTCTACGACGCGTGCTGCGAGCCGGTCACGCAGTTCTCGACGGACCCGAATGGCGGGACGATCCTGGATCTGGACGACGACTCCTTCTCGGTGGTAGCCCTCGCCGACGACGCACGGATTTCGCTGTACGGCCTGAGCACCGGCGCCTTCCTGGTCGGCAGCGACGGATACATAGGCATGACGCCCGACAGCAACGCCACCGACCCGCTGGAGGTGCACTTCGGTTCGCTGCGCATCGCTGGGCTCTTCGATGATCTGGACCCGTCGGCCGGCGGATCGGTTTCGTGGAGGCAGCTCACCGATCGGGTTGCCGTCACGTTCGAGGACGTTCCCGAGCGCGGCACGTCGAACGCCAACAGCTTCCAGATCGAGCTGTTCTTCGACGGGACGATTCGCCTGACGTGGCTCGGGCTGGATGCTGGTGACGGACTGGTGGGTCTGTCGCGCGGTCAGGGGGTCCCGGACGAGTTCGTCGAGAGCGACATGAGCGGCTATGGCGCCTGCCCCGGCCATCGGCTGGTGATCGAGGTGGTGAATGAATCCTGGGGGCATGTCGAACTCGGGCCGGTGCCAACCGACCCGAACGACCCGGCCTATCTCCACGGCACGGAGGTGACTCTTACGGGGGTGCCGGATTCGGGGCAGGGCCGCTTCTCGCATTGGCTGGTCTACGATCTGAACGTTCCGGGGGATGCCAACTACGCCGCGACGGACGCCAACAACCCGCTGGTGATCCTGATGCACACGGACCGCGAAGTGACCGCGGTCTTCAAATGCGGCAGCGGGGTCGAGGTGATCCTACCGACGTTGATTCTCGCTACCGCACTCTGTGGTCTGCTTGCCCGCAGGACTCGACGAACCGGTCGTGCTTGGTTTCCCTCGACGCGACGCGGTTGACCGCGGGGTCGGGTCTGCCTCCCCTCAGTCGAGGCGTGCTCGTTGCCCTTCTGTATCGAAGACACGCCGCTGGCCTTGGGGGCCAGGCCCCGTATGTCCGGGGCAGCGATGGGGCCGGTCGGGGTTGTGCGGTCCTCGGCTGTCGGCCTACGATGACCTCGGCCTAAGGACGGGTGTTGCTTGGGCGATGAAACGCTTCATATCTTGGACCTGGACGAGCAGCGTCTCGTCGAGTGGCTGGCCGGGGTGGGTGCGGAGCGCTACCGCGCGGGCCAGATCCTGCAATGGGTGTATCAGCGTCGGGCGTGCTCGTTCGACGAAATGACCAACCTGAGCAAGGCGCTGCGTCAGCAGTTGGCCGGACAGATGGTCGTCTACGCGTCTCAGGTCGAAGCGCGTTGCGAGTCTAGCGACGGCACGTTCAAGCTGTTGCTCCGCTGGCTGGACGGGGCGGCCAGCGAGTGCGTGCTGATCCCGGCCGAATCGCGGCGGACGGTCTGTGTCAGCACACAGGTGGGTTGTCCGGTGGGCTGCGCGTTCTGTGCCAGCGGCTTGGACGGGCTTGCGCGGAATCTGACGGCGGGTGAGATCGTCGAGCAGGTGATGCAGGCATGGCGGCAACTCCCCGAAGGGGAGCGGATCAGTCACGTCGTCTTCATGGGCATCGGCGAGCCGCTGGCCAACTACGACGCGACGGTGGCGGCGGTCCGAACGCTCAACGCCGGGTGGGGGCCCAACATCGGCGCCCGACGGATCACGGTGAGCACGGTCGGGCTGCCCAAGCAGATCCGACGGCTGGCCGGCGAGGGCCTGCAGATCGGGCTGGCCATTTCGCTGCACGCGCCGAACGACACGCTGCGGGCAGAGCTCGTCCCCTGGGCCACACGGACGTCGATCGATGACCTTGCCGAGGCGGCGCGGGACTACTTCGATCGCACCGGACGCGAGGTCACATTGGAGTACGTGCTGTTGGGCGAGGTGAACGACCGGCCGGCCCACGCGCGTCAACTCGCTCTGTTGGCCCATCGAATACGGTGCAACGTGAATCTGATTCGGTACAACCCCGTCGGCGATCTGCCGTACCGCAGGCCGAGCGGGGACGCAGCGCACGCGTTTCTCGAAACCCTCCGCAAAGCCGGTGTGAGCGCGCACATCCGTGCCAGCCGGGGCAGGGAGATCGAGGCCGCCTGCGGTCAGTTGCGGCGTCGACATGGATAAAAGAAACGGGCGGCCATCGGGCCGCCCGTTGGGTGTTTCTGATAGATCTATCTGCTGCCTACTTCCTGCGACGGATGAGGGCCAGACCTCCCAGGGCCAGTACGCTCAAGGTGGCGGGCTCGGGAATGTAGTTGTAGATCACCTTCACGCAGCCCGAAGCGCTGACCGGGTTGACGGCCCACTCGATGCCACTCACTCCGCCAAAATCCTGCCACTGCGTGACGTCCGCATCGATGTCGTAGGTGCCCGTTCCGATATAGTCGGCGAAGACGAGCGGCGAGATGTAGCCGGAATCCGAGTCGTTCTCCGTGCTCCCGTTATACTCCATGCCATCAGGACCATTGGGATCATAGTCGCCCGCCCCGTCCCCTATGTTGGCGGCCAAGCTGAAACTGTCGCCGTGGACGGCCCCCAATTCGCTCGTCACAGGCAGGAACGAGGCGTTGACGAGGGAAACATCCGTCGAAGAGATGTCGCCCTTCGCGCCAAACTCGTACGATCCCGATGCGGCCAGCTCGCCGTCGTTGTCCAGGACCAGCTGGCCACCTTGGACCTCCAGCGAGAAGATCACCTGGATGGACTGCAGCGTCAGCGTTCCGCCCGCGTCGTCGAACTGGTTGAATGTCAGCGTCTCTGTGAGATTGGGGATGCCGGAGAACTCCTCAATTTGGATGATAGTATCACCCATCGCCACGGAGCCAACCAGCAACACCATCAACATCGGCACGCATAGACCAAGCCCCTTGCCCATCTCAATCCTCCTCGCTCCTCTTGGCTTGCGGTTCGGAATCCGCTCTCCTGGGGCGTAGCTCCCCTCCGATCCCATTACCTCCCACCAGAGATGTGTCACTATCTAGCTTACCCATTCTGCAGGACAGGTCAAGAGAGAATTTTCGCCAGCTTCGTTTTCTTTCTTTCCCCGCTTCCTCAAGCGGGGTATTGTTGCTCTTGCGCTGCTTAGTACCTTGATCTGACCGCGGATGTGAGCCATGCATATGCACCCCGAGAAACGGTCACTCGGCGACCGTGCGAGCACCGCCTGTACGCCGTCTCGGCCCTCTACAGTCTGCGTCTCAGCCACGCGATGAAGGCGAATACGCCCCCTGTTATCGGCAGGAAGGGCTCGATCCCCACAGCGCATTTGAAGTTGGCGGTCACCTCCCGGTCAGCGTTCATCACAATCGACGCGATGTAGTTGGCGTCCTTGGCTGCGTAATTCGCATCGCCGGGATGGTTGGGGTCGCAAATCTCCCACCGCCTGAAGGCTTTCCCAGGCATGGGGACGGCCAGCAGTGTGACCAGTGTGCCCAGGGAAAACCGGGGCAGGTTGGGGTCGTTCGGCTCGGGGTCGAGCCACACGTCTCCCCAATCGCCGTTCACGTAGTCCAGCGAGAGGGACGTTGGCCACGGGTTGAGCACGAACGCGAAGTCGATGGGAAGGCCGGAGATCGGGTCGGTCAGCTCCTGCCAGGAGGTGGCCGGACGCCAGTAGACGGCGTTGCCCTCGAAGTGGTCCAGGGATGTGTGCCAGCCGATGTCACCGCTTGCGGTCCAGACAATAATCTGCAGCCAGTAGATGGTGCCTTCGTTTTGGTAGAACGCTCCGAACTTCGCGTCGATGTCCTCGATGTTGATCTGGTAGATGTCCTGGTGGTCGTGCTCGATGTGGCCCCCCGGGTCGTCGGGGTCATGCCACCCTACGTCTCCGGTGCCCCAGTGCAGAACCGTCAGGTCGTTCGGCCCGAAGGGCTGGTGCCAGAGGAATGTCCCGGGCTTGTTGAACGGGCCGCTACGGTCGTCTTCGTAGATGGCCACGGAAACGCCGGTGATGTCGCCGACGGCGTTTCCCTTCCATGAGACCCAGAGGGTGATGTCATCGACAGGCCCGCTTTCGGTGCACTGCCAGTCGTCCGCCAGTGGTAGACTGCTGGAGGAAACGGCCCACCCGATTCTGTCTGGCATTTGCGGGGGAGAGCCCCCGCCGTTTCCCTCCGTACGACCGGTTGGCAACTGAGCGGTTGCGGCGGCCAGTGCGACGAGGAGGCCGGTCCATCCGGTCATCATGTCCCCTCCTCCCGCTCCGTGGCCCGCAGCCTCTATCCCTTACTAGAAGAGCAAAACGGGCCTGCGATTGTCAAGGGGCCACGGGTATCGACAGCCGTTGCGGCGGGATCGATCCAACCTATAATGGGGCCCGCGGCGTATCTGTTGGTTCGATAGCAATCGATCGAAGCGGGGCGTAGGGACGAAGCGTCCGGCCCCATGGGAGGCAGCGATGAAACCGTTGGATATTGGCGTGTGCAGTTGGTCGCTCAAGCAGCCGGACCTGGCGACGGCGTGCAAGGTTGCCAAAGAGCAGCTCGGGCTGGGGCTGATGCAGGTGGGGTTCTTCGATACTTCGGTCGGCGACGAGGCGGGCGACGACGCCGTCCTAGCGGCCGTCAACGATGCCGGCCTGGAGGTCAGCGCGACCTGTATCGGCTACGCGAGCGAGGACTACTCGTCGATCGCCCAGATCGCCAAGACCGGCGGCTACCTGCCGGATGAGTACTGGGACGAGCGGCTGCGGCTGACGCTGCGGGTCCGCGATATCACCGTCAAGCTCGGCGCTACGATGATGATGACACACATCGGTTTTGTACCGCACGACAAGACCGCGCCTGCCCACGCGACCATGGTCGATCGGCTCAAGCAGGTCACCGACGCGCTGGGGGAGAAGGGCATCACGTTGGCGATGGAGACCGGCCAGGAGCCGCCCGAGGCGCTGCTGGACTTCATCGCTGCCGTGGGCCGGGACAACATCCGCGTCAACTTCGACCCGGCCAACATGATCCTCTACGGCGTGGGCAAGCCGACCGACGCCGTTGACGTCTTGAAGGACCACATCGCCCACCTCCACGCCAAGGACGCGACCTGGTCGAGCGACCCGGGCAAGGAATGGGGCGAGGAGGTGGTGCTCGGCACGGGCGAGGCCCACATCCCGCAGATTGTCGAGAAGCTCAAGTCGTATGGATACGCCGGGCCGCTCGTGATCGAGCGCGAAGCGGGCGACAATCGGATCGAGGACGTCCAGACGGCCGCCAACCTGCTTCGGTCCCTGGTGTGACGTTCTGGGGATCGCGTCGGCTCGGACGGTGATGTGTGCCTGCAACGCATGTTGCGGAGGGGCAACGCCTGCAGTAACCTTATTCTGTAAAGGAACTTAGGCTCCTAGTTTGCCGGGCCGTTTGGCCGGTGACGTTCCGGTTCATCAACCGGCCCGCACAATCGATACAGTTTTCTTGTCCGGCCGCAGGAGGGGCGTGCCTACTATTCCATAGTACGGCGGAGCTTATGACTGACGGCCGATTGAGGGTTGGTCCCGGGCGGGACGGCATGGGCCTTGCTGAATCTTGAGGCGTCTGAGATGTGGGGGCCGGTCGTTGTCGGCCAGGCCAATCAGGACGCGAATCTGCTGACGCATCGCCATCCGTCCCCGCGAGAGGGGAGCCTTTCAGAGGACGGGGAGAAAGAGCTATGGACGAGACCACTTTCCAGAAGAAGCTCGCAGAGCTTGTGGCTGAGATCGGGACACTCCCGCCGGAAGAGCGTGCCAGGTTGGAGGCGCTCGCCGAGGAGACCAAGCAGCGCCACACCGATCTGAAGAAGACCGTCCACAGCCTCCAGGAGAGTCTCGACTTCCTGCGGCTGAGCATCAAGTACCTGTTGTTTGACCTCGAGGCGACGCGGCGGGAGAACGCGTACCTTCGCAAGATGCTTGAGCAAGACACGGAGGGAGGTTCGCAGTAGGGGAGAGGCGTTCCGGTCGCTCCGACGGCCTGCCCGTCTGGTCCGGAAACCGAAGCAAGAGGTACCCGCCTCGGAGCGACCCATCCTTTTGATTCAATCCGCGAGCGAGACCCATAGCGGGTCCCGACCTTCAAGCCGAGTCGGGACGTCGGAGGAGGAAGTAGCCGAGGCGTATCTCTGTCAACCAAACCGTGTGAAAGTGGAGATACGTCGAGACGCGAGTGGCCGCGGGGGCCACTCGCGTCTGCCTTTTTGCGCGGCCCTCACGGTGTGCTGGCCTGCTTGGGCAAGGACCTCGGAACCGCGCTAGGGAACATCTGCCGCGTCTGGTCTTCACCGATGCCCTTCAACATGAGATGAGTCCGATCCCCGATCGAGATCTTCGATCGACCGCCAACGTCTTGCTCCGAAGGAGCTCAGGACCGTAGCCGCGGGTGAAGCTCGCTGCAGGCGAGCGGAACCCGTGGTGGCTAGGGCCCACAAAGAACCAACCGCCCTGAAGGGGCGGAGGAGGTCGTGAAGCGAGCGACGGCGTGTTGAATCGTATGCGACGAACGACGTTTGTGGGATCAGGCAACAGGTCCTTCCTACGCTCCTGCCGGGGCTGAGCGGTCCCGGGTGCTTGGAACCACGGGTTTTAGCCCGCCTTCGGCGGGCGCCACCCGCGGCTACGGTCCCTGGCCCCGCCGGGGCCGACAGATCGCGGCTGGTGTGTTTGCCATCTCCGCTCGATTCGCGCCTACGCGCGGGCCTTGGCCCGGCGGGCCATCGTGCCGAGGTCGACGAGGGCCGCCCGGTCGCCGGCCTGGCGGACCAGCTTGCAGATCAGATCGATCGCGCGGAGCTTGGGGTCGACCACGCCGAGCACGGAGGGGTGCGCCAGGAAGTCGAACACGGCGCGGTGGGCGATGGCCCACTCGACCGACAGCCGTGTGGCCTCCAGGAAATACTTGAGCCGCCACCGCCCGACGCGGAAGGCGACGACGTCGCTGACCGGGCTCATCGGGACGTCGATCAGGCCGGTCGGGTAGACGAACGGCTGAGTTTTCTCGAGCGAGCTGACCATGGCGTCGTACAGTTGCTTCGTCGGCTTCTTCCCCGGTTCAGGGAGTGTGTGACAGTACCACTTCGCACTGACCCAATCGAAGCCGAGCTCCAGCAGCATCTTCTGCACATCCGGTCGGCCGCCCAGACCGGTGGGGAACCCGCCGGGTGTGCGGAAGCCCGCAGGCTTGATGCCCAGACGTGCCTTCATCGCCATCGTGCACAGTGCGATGTTCTCGCGGATGACCTGCGCCGGCGTCTTGCCGTGGACCAGCCAGGGCGCCCGGGCGAATCGGTACTGGACGTCCTTGATCTTCTTGGCGAGGACGTACACGTGATCGTAGGTGTGGTTGCCGACCGGGTGGCCGTCCTTGACGATTCCCCTCAGCCAATCCACGTTCTCCTGCTCGAACGTTTGGCCCAAGGCGAAGAAATGAACCCGCCCGCCGCTCTCCCTGACGCGTCGTGCGGCGGCCACGGAATACCGCTTGGCGTCATCGTCGAGGTTGCCCTTCTCGTAGTCCCAGTGGGTCTGATCCCACGTCGGGAAGTTCCTCGCCATTTCCAGGTCGAGCGTGATGGCGATCAGGGCCTTGTCCGGCTTGGCGGGGCGGGTCGTCTTCGGTTCGCCGGCTACGATCGCCCGGGTGGAGGCAATGGACGTTGCGGCTGCGGCGCCGGCCGTCAGCAGGTCGCGGCGTGAGATCGCCTCGGCGCGTGTCGGCATCGTTTCGCTCCTTGATCTGACGTCGACGTCGGCGGCCTCGTCTTTGGCCGGCGCTGGTGCCTCAGGACACACCGCTTCACGGATCGGCCTGGGCTTGGCAATCGGCGCCGAGCTGTCGGATCAGCACGTCCTCGAGCAGGCCGATCTTGTGGCTGATCAGGGACGGCGTGAAGAGACCGCCCGGTTGCATGCCGCCGCCTTCGGAGCTCGCGCCCAGTCGCGAATCCGCTTCGGCGACGCGAAGGGCCGCTCGGGCGTTGGCCAGCTCGTTACGTCCGATCTCGATCAGCTTGGCGCGAAGTTCGTCGCGCTGCTTGCCTGGCGGGGGCTTGGCGTAGGCGTCGCGAACGGGGACCCACTTGATGAGGTTGAGGATCGTGTGCACGGAAGCGCGGATCATTCGGGCGATGCCCAGCTCGCCATCCAGGTCGGCCTTCATCGCGGGATTCGACACATGTTGCCGCGCCTTCTCGAAGTCGGCGATGCCGGCGGCGAACGCCTTTTCGAGCAGTCCGAGGTGCTTGGCCGTGCCCTTGACGCCCCAGGGCCTGGCCCATTTCAGATCGTTCTGCCACGAACGCCACGGCATCCCCACCTTCTTGTTGGGATCGAGGAACAAGGGCTGCGAGGGGCCTTTCTGGATCGGGCCTGGCGTCCGCGCGACCGGGTCGGAATACGGGAAGTGTTGAATGCCGCGCGTGAAGTGTTCCCAGCCGCTGACAACGTGCTTGGCGGCTTCAGCGCCGAAATCCCGCCGGGCCATCCGCAGCAGCAGATCGTCGATGGGGGGCGCGTCGGTCCAGGAGTACCACATCAGGATCTCCGCGGCGCGCGACGGGGTGTAGCCGTAGTGGCACCAGTTGCCCCAGAACCCGTCGAGCTTGTACCTGGACATCCCTCTGACACGGCGGGACCACTGCTTGAGGCAGGGGATGTACGGAACGGTGATGAACTCCTGGCTGACGGCGTGTTCGGTCTTGGCGGTGACGCGCAGGCCGGCTTGGCGGGCCAGATTGTACTGCTCGACGAAGTGCGCGGGCGGACCGACCGTCGAGATGTTGTAGTCACCCGTCACGTGCTTGATGCCGTCCTTCTCGGCGATCGTCCCCTTCGAGAACCCCGCCTGGAAGATCATGTTCTTGGGGAGCTGGCCGATGAGCTTCCTCACCCACGGCATCACGGCGCCGGCGGGCCCGTAGGGCCATACGATCAGCTCCTTGTCCGGTCCGCCGCTCCGGACGGCGTCGTTCAGCGCGGTCAGAAGCCCCAGCGAGATCTGGTCGCACGTCCGATGCTTGCATCGCGGACACCGCCTGCGCAGGCCGTCGCTCGTCCCACAGTGATACAGCCCCTCGCTGTCGAAGATGCCACACAGACCCCTGAGCCCCGGCACGCGAGCGAATATCCCACGGACGGTCTCGCCATAGTACGCGAGAACCTTGTCGTTCGACGGGCACATCGCATTGCCCCATCCGACGCCCTTGGCGTCCGGATGCTTCTTGTAGAACCAGTTCGGCACGGGATGGTGGCAGTTCCACGAGAGGTAGCAGTAGACGTCGATCCCGAACCGCTTGGCCCGCGCGATCACGTCGTTTAGCCGCGCGAACCGCAGCGGGGCTTCCTTGTCGTTGAGCTCGGGAAAGACGTTCGAGTCGAACGTGGCCTCCTCCATGTTCAGCCAGATCCAGATGCCGTTGAAGCCCTGATGCGAGATCCTCTGCAGCAGGCCGTCGGTGTAGAGCAGCGGCTGTGACGTCTCGGTGTACTTCGACCCGCCCGGCACGACCGAGCAGGTGATTCGGCGGTCGAACCGGCAGTTTCGGACCGTCGTGCCCCGCGCGAGGCACGGCGCGTCGCGGAAGCGCATCATGTCTTCGATCCAGTACACGCCGCGCATCACGCCACGCGCGGTCCGCCCGGCGATGACGACGCGATCCGGTCGGACCTCTACCCGATAGCCCTCGTCGCTGGTGACATCCCTGATCGCTTCGTTTGGTTGTACGGCCAGCCGAATCGTGTGGGCGCGGTCCTTCAGAACACCGTCGAGCAGTCGGACCTGTATCTGCGCGCGCGTTGCCAACAGCCGTTGTAGATCGCGCGCGGCCGTCTGCGACACCTTATCGTCGTCCTTGCTAAGCACGATCGTCCACGTCTTGTCGATGCAAGTTTCGTTTGGTGCGGCGGGCTTGCCTGCGAAGCGCCGCGACGCATCATCCGCTCCGTACGGCCTGAGCATCTTGCGGATGTGGGCGAACCGATGCTGCTTGCCCGGCGTGTCGACGGCATCCTGTGGGCGGTCGGTCAGGACCCGGTAAGACAGGCCGAAGCGATCGGGGAAATCCTTGCCGCCGATCGGGCATGGCCCGTAGACCAGGTAGTGATTGGCTGGCGCCTCGCCGCTCGTGCATCGGAGCTCGTAGTGGACGGTTGACTTGGCGGCCGGCGAGTTCCTAGGCAGGCGCAGTTCGTACCAGTGCTCGAAGAGCGGTAGCACCGATGCTGCGTCGATCGTAGCGATGCCCAGGTCGTCTCCGCCAGGCCGGCTGCCGAATCGCACCAGCACCGCCCCTGGGTGTCCGGCGCGGGACAGCTTGACCGCCATCCCCCGAAGCTCCCGCGCACCGGTGGGCATCCAGAATCGGCCTCGGATCCACGACTCACCGCGCGCATCGAGGACGTGGGTGATGAGTGGTTTCGTCTGCACTTGACTCAGGGCGTTCATCCGCCCGCGACCATGTGCCGCTCGCAGTGTGTATTCGTAGTCGCGCCCGACGGGTCGCTCGGGTCGTAGACACCGATCGAGGAAATCGAACGTCTCCACGCCGTGGACCTCGTGCACGCCGTCGTAGTGCGCCAGTTCGATCCGATCCGTCAGGCCAAGGTGGTCGCGGATGGCGACGACTTGCCTCCAGGCGTAGGCGGTCCATTCGGGCGTCGTGATGCCGTCGCGCTTGCCGAACTCGATACACACCGGGCGCGGGGCCGTCATCGCGATCAGCTCGGGGTGCGTGAACCGGTGCAGGATGTCTGAGTTGTAGAAGTCTTCGTCGGGATGGCGAAGGTAGCTGGTCGCCTTTTGGTCGGTGGTGATCTTCGAACGCCAGTCGTTGAAGTGGCCGGAGACGACGGTGACGGCTAGCCGCTCCAACAGCGGCGCCATCCAGATGGCCGAGTACCCGCCGTAGGACAGGCCGTAGTATCCGATCCGCTCGGGGTCGACGCAGTCCAGCGTCCCGAGGAAGTCGAGCACGCGGTTCGTCTTGGCGATCGGCATGGCGATCCGCATCATGCCGATGGCGTCGGCCATGCGGACCTGTTCGTTGACATGCGCGACCGGGTAGTGATGCAGGATCAGCGGCGCGAAGACCACGTATCCCCGCTCGGCGAGATGTCGGCCGAAGGCGTGGTAGGGGGTGTCCTTCTCCTGGCCCAGGCCGGTGATCATCTCGGGCGTACCGCTCAGGCCGTGTTGGCAGATGACGGCCGGCACGCGCCCCTTGGTCCCCCGCGGGATCAGCAGATTGCCATACACCTGCACGCCTTTGACCACGTCGAGCATGACGCGGTAGGCCTTGTACTTGTCCGTGATCAGGGCGAGGTGTGTCCGGGGGGCCAGCGGCGTCTTCTCGTCGGGGACCTGGCCGACGAGCTGACGGTAGTCCTCGAGCATCTGCTTGCGGACACTCGGAAAGTCGGTGGCGTCTTTGGTCGTGATGCCCCAGCGCTGTTGGCGTTTCGCCTCGCTGGCATCGATCAGGTGGCCGAGGTAGACCAGTCGTTCCTCGAAATGCTTGTCGCGAATGGCGTTCGCTTTCTCGTCCGGGACGCGGATTTGCCAGTCGATGGACCGACCGGCCGGCTTGGGCAGGGACAGCGCGTCCGCGACGGCCGAGACCGTCTGGGGTTCCAGATTCCACGCGGTCGCGTTGGTGACGATCGTCAGCCGATGGCCCGCGCCGATCCCCTTGTAGAAGCCTGCGGCGCGCGCGGACTCGGCCCGGACGTGATCCTCCGGAATCCCCCCGTCAAGCGACCGGATGGTCGCCAGCGAGCGCGGTGCGATCATCGCGGCCAGCTCAGCGTCGCCGAACGCCAGTAGCTGTCGCGGCAGGCGACGGTCGACCGGTTCGCGCCAACACCGGTCGCGCTGCTGGAAGTAATCTGCGACCGCAACGGCCGCCACACGCCGATCCACTGCGGCTACGTACAGGGCGGTCATCCCGCCCTGGCCGATGCCGGCGATTCCGATGCGCGACGCGTCAACCTCCGATCGGCCCGCGAGATGACCGATCGCCGCCATCACGTCTTGCACGTCCAGGCTCGGCATCGTCCGGCCGACGACGTATCCCAGCCGGTACAGGATCCACCGGCGATCCTTGCCGTTGGTCTTCTTGCAGTAGGGATGGTCACAGAGGCGCTCCACCGACTGCGGGACGTACACGATGGCGTTCCGCTCGATCAGGTTCGTCAGCCAGGCCGGGGGTAGCCCCTCGCCCGACAACCCCGCGAAGGCCTCGGGCCATCGGTCGGCGTCGGGATACACCAGGATGACGGCGTGTCGTCCGGGCGTCTTGGGTGAGAACAGCAGTCCGCGCGCCGACAGGCCGTCAGAGATGGGAATCGTGATCCGCTCGATGCGGCAGTCTGGCGCATCGGCGATCGCCTCGACCCGCGCCTTGCCGGACGTTGGTCTCTCGGCGGTCAGCCCCAGGATTTCGCGGCACCGCTGGCGCTCGGGCTCGATCCACTTGGCATACGCGGCCGCTGACGAGACGTCGGGGCGCCAGTGTTCGTCCCGGGCCTTTCGGGCATCAGCGATGCGTCGCACGAAGTAGTCGTGTACCTGCTTGAACTGCTCGGCCACCACGTCCTTGGGCGGCACGAGCTCTTTCGTGCCCGGCAGATGGATGCCCGCCAAGGCTGCAACGTGCATACAGATCAGGGAAACGGCGCCTACCATCACACTTCTGCACCGCGTGGGACCCATCGCTTCGCACCTCATCCTGCCCGTCTGTGGTTTCGTCTGTGGGTTGGCTCAGAAATCCTTGAACGGACGTCTGGGCTCACATTCATTCATTTCCTTCTTCCATGCGGCGAATCTGGCCTTCAGTTTGGCCAGGAGCTCCGGCTTCTCCTTGGAGAGGTCGCGCTGCTCCGAAATGTCGGTCGACAGATCGAACAACCCCTTACCTCGCTTCGAGTCCACCCACTTGTAATGGCCCACACGGGCGGCCTTGTCGCCCCGACGCTCCCAGAACATCTCGGCGCGCTTCGATTTGGCCTTGGCCTGCAACACCGGCATCATGTCGAACCCGTCGAGCACGACGCCGGACGGCGGGGCCACACCCACGGCCTTGAGCAGTGTCGGGAAGATCTCGAGCGACGTGAGGAACTCGTCGCACACGGTCCCGGCGGGGATCCGGCCGGGCCAGCGGACGATGCACGGCACGCGGATGCCGCCTTCGAACATGTGGCCCTTCCTGCCCCGCAGCGGCTTGTTGTCCGATCCGCCGCCGCCGCCGTTGTCCGAGAAGAAGATCACGATCGTGTCGTTGGCAAGCTTGTGGGCGTCCAGCAGGTCCAGCAACTCCCCGATCGCTTCGTCCATGCACGTGACTGCGGCCATGAACGAGGTTCGCTTCGACTTCGGGTCATGGTTCGGGTACTTGCGGATGTACTCGTCGGGTGCCTGCACCCCGGGCCGGGGACGCTGCAGATTCGACGCCCCGTGCGGCGCGTTGAAGGGCACGTACAGGAAGAACGGCCTTTCCTTGTTGGCGTTCAGGAATCGGACCGCCTCTCGCCGGAACAGGTCCGTCGCGTAGGTCCCCTTGTCCTCGGTCGTCAGCGCATTGCCCCGCCGCATCGACGGGACCTCGTACCGCTCGTGCGTCCAGTAGTCGATGCCGGTGTTGGCGAAGCCGTAGAACGCGTCGAATCCCCGCTGGAGCGGCAGGAACCGCCGGAGTTGGCCCAGATCCCACTTGCCGAAGATCCCGCTCTTGTAGCCGGCCGGCCTGAGCGCCCGCGGCAGCAGCACCTCCCGCACGTCCATGCCGCCGATCATCTCGGGCGAGACGGCGTAACGGTGTGCGTCGTACTTGACGTCGAAATCGACCAGGTCGTTGCGGAACATGTCGTAGGTGCCGTTGCGTTGCGGATACCGCCCGGTCAGCAGGCTGCCTCGCGACGGTGTGCACGCCGGCCAGGTCACGTAGAAGCTGGTCAACCGGACGCCGCCGGCGGCGAGACGATCGAGGTGGGGGGTCTTGATGTCCCGACCGCCGTAGCACCCCAGGTCGCGGTAGCCCTGGTCGTCGGACACGATCACGAGGATGTTGGGCGGACGCTGTGAGGCGTCAGCCGATAGGACCTCGGACCCGCTAGCGAGGGTCATGACAAGAACAGCCAACATGCAGGAGCCATTGAGACGCACGGAAAGTCCTTTCGAGTTTGGGGACGTTTCGTTGACCATGGTTATCGTAGCGTTCCGGCAGAGCGCTTCAACCGACCCGACGGGCGGCTCAGTGCGCGCCTGGACGTCCGATCCATCCGGTTGCAGGTCATCGTGCGCACCAGTACGCTTCCGCTTGACGCTTGCGCGGCGCGTCGACTGTGCGGGCAGATGACCGATGGGAGACCGGTTCGATCGGGAGCGGGTACATGACGACGAGGACGGTTCTTCTTGCAGGCGTGCTTGTCCTAGGCGCTTGCTTTGGGGAGGTGCTGATGGCGGCGGGCGGACCCTCATGGGAACGGATCACGGCGCACGCGGCGTGGCAGCCACGGGACTCGTGCGGCGAAGTCGTCTTCAAGGACACGATGTGGTTGCTTGGTGGGTGGTTCACCTCTGACGGCATCGGTCCGCGCGATGTGTGGTCCTCCACTGACGGCAAGACGTGGTCCCTGGTTGCGCCGGAGGCGGGCTGGATTCACGGCGATCTGTCGACCTCGCTGGTGCATGACGGCAAGATGTGGCTGATGGGCGGTTGGTACGCGGGCCGCAAGGCCATCGCGTCGGCGAGCAACGAGGTCTGGTCTTCCACGGACGGGGCCCACTGGCATCGTGCCACGGCCCATGCCGGCTGGTGCCCGAGGCTTGGCGCCGGCGGCGTCGTGTTCCGCGGGAAGATGTGGATCCTCGGCGGCGCGGAACGGTACTTCGATGGCCAGAAGCGTCACCTCCTCAACGACGTCTGGTGCTCGGCCGATGGCGCCCGCTGGACGCAAGTGACCGCCAAGGCCCCCTGGCCGGGCCGAGCCTATCACGGAGCGATCGTCTACGACGACAAGATGTGGGTCTTCGGCGGCGGCAACTACCGACCCGAATACCTCGGCTACAACGACGTCTGGTGCTCCTCGGACGGCGTGCATTGGACCCAGGTGACCGAGCACACTCCGTGGTCGCACCGCATCTGGTTCTCCAGCGTCGTCTACCGAGACCGGATGTGGGTCCTCGGCGGCTGGTCGGATCACCCCTCGAAGAACTGGAACGACGTGTGGTACACCTCGAATGGCAAGGACTGGAAACGACTGGCGACGAAGACCGTCTGGTCCGCCAGGCACGAACAGTCAGCCTATGTCTTCAGAGACGCGTTGTGGATCGTCGGCGGCAACCCCTGGCCGCTGGTGAACGACGTCTGGCGGATCAGCATTCCCGCGTCGTGGTTCAAGGACGAGTGAGGCCGGCTACTTCTTGCGGGCCCACATGGCGTTGATCAACTCGACCGTCCGATCGACGAGGGCCCTGCCGCCTTCCGGGCCGACCCGGTTGCTGGGCGGTTCGGCGCCGTACCCGCCGGCCTGTCGGGCCTTCTCGGTCGGCAGGTACGCGCCGGAGTTGCACGCCAGCTGGATGATGAAGGTCTGCTCGGCCTTGCTCCGCGCCTTCATCTGCAAACCGAAATCGAGGAACAGCTCAAACGGGTTCGTCGCGATCGCCACGTCACCCAGCCGGAGCACGTGCAGTTCCATATCGTAGGTGCTGGGCTTCTGGCGCTTGTATTGGGCGACGACGTTTTGCTCGCGGTTCAGCTTGACACGGCCGCTCTCGCTCAGCTTCTCGGTGCCTGCTTTCATGACCTTCTCGACCCTCGCCTCGGAGCGAGCGGCTTCGTCCGCCGTGATTTGTCGCCCAGGCAGGGCGAGCGTCTCGACCTCGTGCGCAAACGGAACCGTGGTCCGGATGTCCTTCTTGGCGACGTCGAAGACGCACTCGACGGCCCGGGCGATTCGGATACCGGCCTCCTGCATCTCGGAGCGGCCCGCCCGTTTCCGAAGGGTCGCCTCGGCCCGTTTGCGATACAGGAAATGCGGGGACTGATCCCCGGCGGCGCCGCAGAGTGCCAGGACGTGCAGGTCCTTTCCATACGTGTCTTTGAGTTGCACACGCACGTCATGCCAGTAATCCGCGGACACGTACCCCTTGCTCTCGACCACCTGAGAGGGGCACGCG
Organism: uncultured Planctomycetales bacterium; assembly: GCA_964390905.1. Taxonomy (GTDB): domain Bacteria; phylum Planctomycetota; class Phycisphaerae; order UBA1845; family JAFGLZ01; genus JAFGLZ01. Next base: position 20,926 of record CAYMLO010000091.1, read on the forward strand.
ACGTTGATGGCGATCCCGGTCGGCTGGCCGGCGTCGTTCCAGAAGAACAGCAGCTCGACGCCGTGATCCGTTGACCCTTCGATGTTGCGGAACCGCGGCGAGTTGGTCTTGCCGTACATGACCGCGTTGCCGTCGCTATAGATGGCGCGCCGATTGTGGCCGACGACCGCGTGGCTCAGCGCCCAGGAGACGCCCGCGGGCTTCCGGGCGTTCCATGCGGCGACCGTCGCGTCGGCCAGCCGGCCAACCAGGAACTCGACGTATTCGGCCACCTGGGTGACGCTTTTCTTGGGGATCTTGTACTTGACCGTAGCCGCATCGGCAGACACCCCGGGCGGAGGCCTGCGAACGTTGACCAGGACCGGACCGGTGTGGGTGTGCGTCGCATTGAGGAACACCTTGCCCAGATCGACCCCGTTGAGTCTGCCGGCGAGCCGCTTGCGAAACTCGTCCTGGATGCCGTCTCGGATCGCAACGAGGTCGCAGGAGACGATGATCGCCTGATCGACGACATCGTCGCCGTTCTTGACCTCGACGGCCAATGCGGTTGCCGTGACGGGGTCGTGGACGGACTTCGAGATTCGCGTGTGGAACTGGCCCGAGAGGGCGACCGGCTTGTCCGGCGTGATGCTCGTCGAGGCCCAGCCGGCATACAAACGCCCCTCCCGCGGCGCCGCGGCGAGTTCGCCACACAGAGATACCAGCAAGAAACCCAGGCCCACCAGAAGGCCCCAGCTACCGTATGCTCCTGTCATCTCTCACAGCTCCCTTTCGTTCCGTCTCCGACTCACATCCTTTGCCCGAGAATGGGCGATTCGATCAGGGCAAGACATCGGCTAGTATGTTACGTTCTCGGCCCGGACGGCGATACCCCTGTCAGCGCCCCGGTGGCCGAGAACGGGAGACAAGCCCATGAAGCGCCAACGTTCGACCCTCGGTTTCCTTCTTGCGATGGCTGTATGTGTCTGGGTGGCGCCGCTGACGGCAGCCCGCGCCCAGGATGCGGACGCCGACGGGATTCCCGACGCAGTTGAGGATCAGCTGGGTACCTGTCGGCGTTTTGCCGAGCAGACTGAGGTCCTCGGCACATTTCCCGCCAACCGGAAGGACAAGCTTGGACTCGACATTGTTCGTGTGGACTTCGGCAACGTGGCTGAGGATCGGTGGCTGTGGGCGATTCGTTTCGCAGAGCCCTGCTGCTTCGACAACGCGATGCTGATCGTTTACCTGGACGCCGACAACGATCCGAAGACGGGCCGGAAGGGGGTCGGTTGCGAGTGGATGCTCGCCCATTCCCGAGGCGCGCCCAGCGTGACGGCCTTTGCGCCGGACGGGACGACCGTGTCGGGGCGGGCGCCGCGCGTCGCTTTGGTGAACGGTGTTCTGTATCTGTGTCACGACGGAGCGATCAAGCAGGAGAAGGGCCGGTCGGTGTTTCGATTCAGTGTGCTGTCCGAGACGCGCGAGCCGCACGCCCACGCCGACAGCACCGGTTGGTCGCAGGTGAGCGGCGGGGGCAATTCCGAGAAGCAGCCAGTCGTTCTGCTTGACGACATCACGAAGGACGAGAACTTCGAACGGACCGAGGGCCTCGACCTGATCTGGCAGCTGCAGGCGGACAAGGCCAACGTCGTGTTCCAGACGCCCAAGGCCGAGCTGCATGGGCTACGCTACTACCATGCGGAGTATCGCTGGCCGGCGGTCCACGGGGCCAGCGGCCGTCTGACCGTGACGGTGCCGCGGGCGGGGGCGTTTCATCCAGCCGTCGTGGTCTATGACACCGCCGGACGCGAGGCCTACGAGTTGCTCATCGACGGCAAGCGCGTCGGGCGGTTTGTCGCGGCCGAGGACGATCGTCGACAACGCGTTCACTTCCTCTGCCGACCGGTGACGTTCAAGGGCGGGGAGAAGCTGACCGTTCGGGTCGGCGTGGTGGGGCGCCACATCACCGAGGACGTGTTCCTGCTGGCCAAGCGACCGCCGGTGCGGGGCCGGACGTTCGAGATCCGCCGGACGCAAGCCGGCTACGCGAAGTGCGACGGCGTGGAGCAGATGCGACTGACGTGGGTGACGACCTGGCCGGTGGCCTGTACCGTGGAGTACGGCACGTCGTCCGATCAGATGCAGAAGGTGACCGAAGAGACGCCGGTGGCGAACCACCGCGTCTACCTGCCGGGCTTGCGCAGAGGGCAGCGCTACCACTATCGGATCGTCGCGAGCACACCCACAGGCAAGCGCGTGGTCAGCGACGACGCCGCGTTCGTCTTCGAGACGCCCAAGCCCGTCGTCGGGAAGGCAATGCGGGAACGCGTCCGGCTGACGGTCGAGAATCCGCACGATTTCCCGCTGTCCGGCTTCCCCATCACGTGTGGCGTGCCGTTCGCCCTGGGCGAACTCGGCGGCGCCGACAACGTTCGCCTGTTGGACGGGCAGGGCAACGTCGTCGTCGCGCAGCCGGTGGTGGCGGTCAGGTGGCAAGACCGCAGCGTGAAGTGGCTTCGGTTGTCGTTTCTCGCAACGGTCGAGGCGAAGCAGTCTCGCGCCTACACATTGGAATACGGGAGGGAGGTCAAGCGCGGGTCGACCGCGGCCCCGCTGTCCTTCACGCGACGCGGAGACGTGCTGGACGTGAACACGGGCCCGCTGCGGGTGCGGTTCGACGCGAAACGGTCGGGCTACCCGGTTCACATCGCGTTCGACGCGAGCGGCGACGGGGCCTTCGGTGCCGACGAGACCGCAAAGACCAACGGTGCGGTGCGGGCCGAAGTCGTGGATGTTGCCGGCCGCACGTACACAACCGAAGCTCCGTGCGAGCAGATCGTGATCGAGGAGTCGGGACCGGTCCGCCTCGTCATCAAGGTGACGGGGCATCATCAAGCCGAAGAACACGGGTCGTTCTTCGCCTACGTCAACCGTTTCGTTTTCTACGCCGGCGCTCCGTTCGTGCGCGTCTACACGACGTGGGGGAACGATTGTGCGAAGGCGGAGTTCACGGGCTTCGAGCGCCTCAGCCTTCGGATGCCTCTTGCGGACATGTCGACGTACACGTGGACGGTTGGCCTGGGTCGGGGCAAGAAGGCGGCCGGACAGGGCGACCTGACGCTTCGCCAGCTCCGGGACGACGCCTTCGAGGTCACGCCTGCGCCAGCGGCTGACGTCAAACGCGATCGCGCCGACGGCTGGATCGACGTCAGCAAGAAGAACTGGGGACTGACCGTCGCTGTTCGCGACTTCTGGCAGCTCTACCCGAAGGGCTTTCGGGTGGGATCGGACGGCCTGGCGATCGACCTGTGTCCGGACTTCGCGGACGGGACCTATGACAAGTGCGGCAAGCTGGACGAGATCAAGCTCTACTACTCCCTGATGCGGGGCAGATACAAGGTTCGGCTGGGGGTCCAGAAGCAGCACGAGCTGATGTGGTGCTTTCATCGCGGGGTGTATGGCCCGGCGGTCCGTCAGATCGCGCGGGCGTTTCAGGAGCCCTTGATCGCCGCGTGCACGCCGAAGCGATACTGCGACACGCAGGTCTTCGGCGAGATCCTGCCGGCGACGACGGGTCGGACGCCGGAATACGAGAAGGTCTGCGAAACCGTGTACGCCAACACGATTCGCGCCCGCGACGGCGGCCACATGTTCGGCATGCTGAACTTCGGCGACCTGTGGGGCGAGCGGAGGGTCAACTGGTGCAACGGCGAGTACGACCACCATCACGCCTACCTGCTGCAGTTTATCCGCTCGGCCGACCGGCGGTGGTATGTCCTTGGCGAGAAGGCCGCCCGACACGCCATTGACGTGGACACGTGCCACGACGGCCCCAGGCGGGGTGGGGAGTGGATCCACAGCATGGGCCACACCGGCGACTACTTCACGTCGAAGCACGAAGGGCACGGTATTCCGCGCGGCGGCATGACGGTGAGTCACACCTGGACCGAGGGCTTCTGCGACTGGTACGCCCTGAGCGGCGATCCGACGGCCAGGGAGAACGCGATCCTCGTGGCCGACTACTTCGACGGTGCCTACCTGAACCACTATGACTTCACCAACACGCGCACGAACGGCTGGCATCTGCTGCTGACGATGGCGACGTACCGGCTGACCAACGATCCGTTCTACCTGAATGCGGCGCACATCATCGTGGAGCGGACGCTGGAGCGGCAGTCGCCCGGCGGGGGATGGCATCGCCAGATGGTGCCCGGCCACTGCCATTGCACGCCGAGGCACCGCGGCGAGGCGAATTTCATGCTGGGCGTCCTGGCCGGCGGGTTGGAGGAGTACTACCGCGAGGTCGGCGACCCGCGCGTGGCCGAGGCGTTCATCGGCGGGGCGAAACAGGTCGTCAAGGAGCTCTGGGTCGAATCCGCCAATGGGTTTCGCTACACGTCATGCCCGAAGATGAAGGGCTACACGTCCAACAACGACATGACGGCCGAGATGCTCTTCGTGGCCCATCGGTTGGGCGGCGACGCCAAGTTCGGCGAGATCGCCATGCGAGCCATGCGAGCGGCGTTCGAGGGCGGCATCGGCTCGATCGCCCACCTGCGCTGGACCCCCCACATCATCTACCAGATGGATCGCCTCCGTCGCCAGGGGAAGACTGGGGGTAGATGACCGGCGCCAAACGCCGAAGTCCCAGCGTGCGGAAGATGCAGGTCGCCGATGTTTGCCCTTAGCCGCGCCGCGTGCGGCGCAGAACCGGTCCAAGCGGCGCCTAAGACATGCAAGTGATGTCCAGGGCCCTGGCGAAGCGTCGCAGGAGGTCCACGTGATGGCCTCGGAAGACGGCCACGTGGTGGGGCATGCCTGCGTGGCAGAGGTCGACGAACCACGTTTTGGGGTTGCGGTCGATCAGGCGGACCAGGGCGTTCGTGCCCATCAGGTGGCGCCGGGGTAGGACGGTCTCGCCCTCGCACGCTGTGATGCGGTACCTTCCCTGATCCCGCCACAGTCGACAGATCGTGACGGGCATGGCGTGCTGGAGCGTGGCGTCGACGACGGCTGGCTTGGCGACGTTGAAGTGACGCGCGATCATCGGTCCGCCCGGCTCGCCCGGCGGCGGGGATAGAGACATCGGGGCCGCCCCGCCGTGCCAGAAGGTGATCGTCTCGTCGTCGTGCTCGAGCCAGTCGGACAGGTAACACCGTCCCATGCCCAGGCTCTCGCCTACCAGCGCCGTGATGGCGCCGTCCGCGTCGCCCTCGCAGGCGATGGCGCGTCCCTCGTGGGCCAGGCGGGCCATGCCGAGGTAGGGCCACTGACCGAACATATTGGGCATCTCGGGCCAGCAGCGGACGGCCAGCGCATCGATGTCCTCGTCGACCATGACACGTCGCATGGCCAGGTACAGACGCGACGCCATGGGCAGGTCGTCGTCGGTCGTGTCCTTGTGTTGCAGCCCCATCTCCTTGACCTTGGCGACGTCGGCGGCGACGTCCTCCTCGGCCAGCCCGTCCACGACGTCGCCGAACTGCACGAGGCTGAGGGTCTGGACCTGGGCGCCCAGCCCACGGTAGACGACAGACGGATCGGCCGACATGGCGAAGTACCCGGGGGCCTGTCCGCCGATGATGCCCACGCGCGCCGATCGGAGCCTTCGGACGGTTGCGGCTACGCGGGCGGCGTCCTTCAGTTGCTTCATCGTGTCGGCGTCGTCCGGATCGCCGCAGACGATCTCGAAGGGGTGTTCCATCTGGTGAAGCACGGACGCCCACGCGTGCAGCCCGACGAGCGAACAGGAGCTGACTTTGTCGCCTGCCGGATTCTCAGGCGTCGCCCACAGCACGACGGGGTGTGGCCAGCTCTGCGCCAGCGTCGGTACCATCCGAGCGTCGGCCATCGTGGTCTGGAGCGCGACCAGGACGTCGGCCCCCGATTGCGCGCACGCCGCGACCGCCTGACGCAGCGACGGCTCATCAACCGTCTTCTCGGGCGGCTCGACAATCTCGAACCCACCTCCCGTGACCCCGGCGCGGACCCGGTCCTCCATGGCCGCCCCCCATTCGGGGTCAAACCCGGGACGCTTGCGTCCCAGGAAGATCAAGGCGAGCTTCGGTGCTTGGCTCGCGCATGCGTCTGAGCTCACGGGGTCGTCCTTTCATCTTTCTTGGGGTCGGTCTACGTCTCCTTGAACTGATAGGGAGCGCGGTACGTCTTGGTCAGCAGCGCGTTGGCCTCCTCGTCGTTGCGAACCGTCTCGGTCTTCGGGTCGAAGTGGAGGACCCGACCGGTCCGGTAGGCGGCCTCGCCCAGGTGCACCAGACCGCAGCTCAGATGGGCGTTCTCTGCATCCGCCTTGGGGGGCTTGCCGCTGCGGACGCAGTCGAGGAAGTCCCAGACGTGCTCCTGGTTGCCCGCGCCGCCGCGCATGCCTGGCCCTTTCTCCTCCTTCGCGCCGAGGTACGTCTGGAAGTAGCCGCGTCGCGAGAAGACCATGTAGCCCTTGGTCCCGTAGAAGATGTTGCCGTTGTCCCAGCCGTGCATCTTGTACGGCGCGATGTTGCGGTTCTCGTAGATGAGCACCTTGTCCTCGGCGTATTGGTAGGCCACGATCATGTTGTCCGGGAAGTCGCTCTTGCCCTTGACGTGAATGCGGCTGCCGTGGGCGGTGATGCGGATCGGATGGGTATTCACGCCAAGCCCCCAACGTGCCATGTCGATGTCGTGGATGCCGTCGCCGCCGATCTCGCCGTTGCCGTACTCGCGGTACGAGTTCCATCTGCGGAATCGGTTCCTGTTGTAGGGGCGTTTCGGCGCCGGGCCCAACCAGCGGTCCCAGTCGAGCCAGTCCGGCGCCGGCTCGTCGGGCACGGGCTGGGGGTGGCTTCCGCGCGGCTCCACGCCCCAGGCCTTGCTCATCTTGATCTGGCCGAGAATGCCATCGGCCAGGACCTTGCCGGCAGCGGCTGTTACCTCGCTCGACCGCATCTGCGTGCCATGTTGCAGGATCCGCCGGCTCCGACGTGCCGCGGCCAGCAACAACCGTCCCTCCCTAAACACGTGCGACGCGGGCTTCTCGACGTAGACGTGCTTGCCCGCATCCAGCGCGGGCACGGTGATCAGGCAGTGCCAGTGGTGGGGCGTGGCAACGATGACGGCGTCGATCGACTTGTCCTCGAGGACGCGACGGAAGTCGCGGACGCGGGCCGGCTCCTTGCCCTGCATCTTGCCCAGCTTCCTGGCGGCGCGGTCCAGGTTCTGCTGATTCACGTCGCACACGCAGGTGACGATGGTGTCACGATGTCGGGCGGCACAGTCCATCAGGAACTGTCCCCGGCCGCCTACACCGATCGCTGCGCACGCGATTTTGTCATTGGCGGCGGACTTGGGACCTGCGCTGCCGGGCGCTGCCGCGGCGTCTGGGGGCTGACTGGCCAGCGCGGCCAATCCGAGGGACGTCCCGGCGGCAAGCCGCCCCGTTTCAGTCAGGAACTGACGGCGATCAAGAGGCATGATGGATCTCCTCTACTCGAGTAGTTGCGACGCTCAGCGCGCGGGGTAGTCCTGCCCGTTCAGACTCCTGATGACGGACTTCTGCCAGGCTTCCAGCTCCGTCTTCATTCGGGTGACCCGGGATGGATCCTGCTCGGCCAGGTCCCGCTTCTCTTTGGCGTCCTTTGATAAGTCAAACAGCGCGTATCTCACCTCGCCCGACTTGGCGGGCAGGCGATGCAGCTTGTACGGCCCGTCGATCCAGGCAGCGTGGCCGGGGAGCGTCTTGTCCGAATACTGCTTCGCGAGCGAGCCAGGATCGGATGCGTCTTTCGCCAGGGGGGCGGATGGCTTGCCGGCCTTTTGCGCCTCGGCCAGTGCCTTGAGAAGCTCGGTGCTGCGGCGGGGTCGACCCCTCATCGGGTACTTCCAGAAGCCAAGTGCCCTGGGCCGACTGACCGTCTTGCCACGAATCAACGGCAGGAGACTCGTCCCGTCGAGCGGCTTGGGTTGCCGGGCGACCTCGACGCCCGCGATCTCCAGGAGCGTCGGGTAGATGTCGACCGTGCCGCATGGGGCGTCGGTCTGCCTGGGCGACGATACCCGGGCGGGCCATTCGATGATCGTTGGCACGCGGATGCCGCCCTCCCACAAGCTGCCCTTCTGGCCCGACAGGCCACCCGTGGAACCGGGCTTTCGCGCGCCGTTGTCGCTCGTGTACCACAGCAAGGTGTTCTCGGCGATGCCCATCTTTCGGATCTCGCGGCGCAGGTGGCCCATGGCCCGGTCGATGCCCGTGATCTCGCCGTAATAGTTCTGCAGCTTGCGCGGCAGGTCCTTGTAGGGTTCGCGGTCTTCGTCGACGGCCTGGTGAGGCGAGTGCGGCGAGCCGAACCAGATCACTGCCAGGAACGGGCGCTTGCGAGAGACGGCGTCGCGGATGAACTTCAGGGCGGCCTCGACGGTCACCTGCGATCCTTCGCCCTGGGTCTGGACGACCTTGCCGTTGTGGGACATCAGCGGGTTGTTCTCGTAGAAGTTGGGGCTGCTGAACCACTCGTCGAACCCGCTCTTTCCCGGACAGACGGAGCTTTCGGCGTTGACCGGGCCCAGATGCCACTTTCCGAAATGCCCGGTCGTGTAGCCCGCGGTCTTGAGCGCCTCGGCGACGGTGATCTCCTGCGGCCGCAGCGTGTGTCCCCACGAGAAACAGGCGTATCGGTTTGGGTGCCGGCCGGTCAACACGCTGCCCCGGGTCGGCGAACAGACCGGCGCGGCGGCGTAGAAGCGATTGAAGCGCAGTGCAGAAGCAGCCATCGCGTCCAGCGTCGGCGTCTTGAGCTTCGGATGCGCGTTGTAGCCGACGTCTCCCCACCCCTGGTCGTCAGCCATGCAGAGGATGATGTTGGGTCGTTCGCGGGCCGAGGTCTCCGGGGTGGCCTGGGTGGGGTCCGCCCTCGTGCAGACCAGGCACCAGATCCCCATCAGCGTCCCTAGACCCAGCCCAACGCGGACATTCATGATTGATCTCCTGTTCGGGCAACAGCGATTCGACCTCCACGGGCGGACCGAACACCACACCCGCCGAACATGCAGCGACGAGAGTATACCCGAGCCACGACGGCGCTGAAAAGCGAGCGTTGTTTCCGCGCCCGACCGGGGGTGCGTGACAGTCTGGGCGGGGGGTGCCCCATCCTTTTCGAGTGACCGCGGGACGCGGTCCTCGGAAAGGGTGGGGGACGGAACGGACAGCGAACTGGATCTCGCAGCGCCATTCCGTCCCCCACCCTTTGCTCTCCCTCGCGTTCCGCGAAGGGAATCAAAGGATGGGGCACCCCGCGATGCGCTTGGTCTCAGGCAACCTGCCAGACGTTTGGTTCGCCAGTCGCACTTGCGGCCGACGGGCCGGCTTGCGTAGGATGCGCGTGCAGCAGTCGGTGTACGGCAGACCCCGGATCTGCTGATCTACCGGTAAGAGGTGTTCTACCTCGGTTCGCATGGCGCAACGACAATTGAGGAGGCTTCGCGATGCAGGGCTGCACCTACCAACGCGGCGGCCTCGCCCTTGGGGCTGTTGCATTCGCGCTGACGATGGCGGGCTGTGGCCCCATCGTCAGCGTGCCGACCCGGCAATTCGAAGCGGTAGACGGTCGAATCTCAGTGGTTGCGCCGGTCTATCATCCGGTTCACCTGTCCGACAAGAACGGTCGGATCAAGAGGACCCTTGCCGAACACGGTGCAGGCCCATGGCGCTCGCCAGATGGCAAGACCATCTACTTCGTGCGCTTCCGCGACCAAGGCGCCGGACACCCGTCGGGTGCGACGCGGCGGATGATCACGGGCGAGCTGTGCCGCGTCGACGCTTCCGGCAGACACCTGGCCGTGCTGAAGATGCCTGATCCGATCGTTCCGTGCGAGGTGAAGGTCTCACCCTCAGGCCGGTACCTTGCCATCGCGGGCATCGAAGGATGCACATCGGGTTGCACGGATGGGGAGGGGCTCATCCTGCTACCTCGCTCTCTGTACGTCGTCGGACTTGTGGACCGAACCTGGCAGAAGGTCGGTATGCTGTTCTGGCCCGGGGGGTGGGAATACGCCTGGTCTCCCAAGCAGGACATGCTGGCGTTCGCCACCGCCCTCGATATGTCGGCGATGGTCGTGATCATGCAGCAACTGATGTGGCAAGAGCCCACGGCATGCCCGGGGGCGCAGCAACCCGATAGGCGCTCCACGACGACGACGGCATCCGCGGGATCCCAGTCAGATCGCAGGATGTCCACCGAGGGGCGCTCGGAACAGGAATGGGATACGCCTCACTTCGATCCGTCGCACTGGTGGGGCACGGACCTGCTCATGAAAGCCCCACGGAGCACCGTCGTCGGTTTGTGGCTGCCGGGCATGCAGGGATGGGGGCCCATGCTCCGTCTGCATCGGCCGCACTACGCGGGATTCGAGTGGCTGCCTGACGGCGAAGGCATGCTCCTGTTCGGCATCAGCGGACGACCTGTGATCCCGTCGGGGCCTGATGACGCCAGCGTGCTCACCCCCCTGACCTGCCACCGGTGGTCCCTGAGGCGAAAGACGGTCGAGTCCGTCTCGATGCCCCAGCCGGATGCGTATGCGGCCATCCCATCCCCGGGCACGGGGAGACACCTTCTATGGCTCTGCGGAAGCCACACGCACGACTTGATCCTGACGGACAGCCGAGGCAAGTCCCCCAAGCGGATCGCCGAGGGGATTCGGGCGCTATACCGTCCGTACTGGCGGGACGATCATACCGTCTGCTTTGTCAGGCAAGAGCGGGAACCCGATCTGTTTGGACAGATCCCGGAAGGGCCTGCGACGCTGGTCGTCTTCGACACGAACACAGGCAGAACGGCTGAACACGAGCTCAAGTATCCGTAGCCTGTCGCTCAAGAAGGCGTGGAGCGGCATGCCTGTATCGAGAAGGGGGCGCCGCTGCCCCGGCGTGTGGGCGCGTGGTCGCGGCCGGCCGGGGCAGCTGGCTCCCACCGGCTACCGCAGCGCCGCGTAGCGCTGCGCCTCGCTCTGAATCCCGCCCCAATCGAACTCGGTCTGTGCGTCGCCGAGCGCTGCACCCAGCTCGGCGGCAGACATGCTGAAGTGATCGGCCGCGATGTCATAGGGCGTCTGGCCAGCGGTCATGGCGTCGACGTAGTCGATCCCCAGCGTGTCCATCATCCGCAGCGCGATCGCCCCTGTCTCGTACCACATGCCGAACGCGAAGTGGTCCCGGACGTCGGCGGCCGATTCGAAGCCCCACTCGAGTATCGAATCAACGTACAGCTCGAAGAACCGGGTCGGGAACTCCGGATCAAACGCTTCCATCATCTTGACCTCGATGTAACGTGCGCTGCCCTCGCCGTGCTCCTGCGGGTTGTCCATGTATCGAACGAGCTGTTCGGGGCTGGGGTCGACGCGCATCTTCTCGGTCCGGGCGGCGACGAACATCCGAAGATAGCGCTCGGCGTCTTCGGCGTCGGCGGTCTTGTAAGCGGACGAAACGATCTTCGTCTCGAGCAGACCCAGAGCGATGATGTCGGCCGTGATGGGGTAGCCCTGCTCGTCCTGGATGTATCCGGCGGGGTCCGACCACGTCGTGATCTGATAGGCGTGGAACGTCTCGTGGACGAGAGTCATGATCCAGTCGCCGCTGCCGCCCTCCAGCGTCGCGCCCCCCCAATCGTCGATCAACATCATCGAGTACTCGGCGCCGTCGATGTCGAAGAAGAAGTCGTACAGGCCGTTGTCGGTTCGGGAGGCCTGGCTGGCGTGGCCGTCGTAGCGGTAGACCGTCAATCCCTGGGCCGCGTTCCCAGTGACACGCCGGGCGCCGGCCGGAACGGGGGACGGGTTGACCAGGTACCCCTGGGGCGAGCCGGAACCAGTGACGTCGACAACGTACAAGGGCCACGTGTCGAATCGGTACTGGCCGTCCCATAGTTGGGGGATCACATCGCTGGCGCGCCGGATCCAGTGCAGGGCGTGTTGAGCGATGCAGGGGACATCCTGTTCATCACCGCACTGGAAATCATCTGGGACAGGTGGCCAGTCTTCCAGGCCGGGGTCCCAGTCCCCGGGATCGGCATCCCAATCATCGGCATCCGCATCCCAGTCATCGACGTCGTCGCCCCAGTCATCAAAGTCGTCCCATCCGTCGAGATCGTCGCCCCAATCCTCGAAATCTGTGTCCCAAGAATCGAAGTCATCCGACCAATCGTCGGGAACGGAACCCCAGTCATCCAACAACCCCTGGCCGTCGTTTCCTGCGAACGGGAAGAGCCCACACCCGCCTGCCAGCGGCACGATGACAAGAACCAGGCCAATCCATCGTTCGAGTTTCATGGGTTATCCTCCAGTTTCTTGGCTGTTGCCCGTACGTCACGATGAATTATGGCCTCCAGTCATGTCAGAGTTGTTTCCAAGATGTTTCGACCGGCAGGATTGTGGGCCTGCTTCGGCAACCTTTCCTTGTGCACCGTGTCGTGCGGAGTAGAATTCAGGTAGACCTCACGGGGGCATGGGACCCAGCGTCGGTCCGGGCCGGTGCGGAAGCATGTCGATGCGCAAGGGCGAACCGGAGATCCTCTTGGTCGAAGACGATGAACGAATCCGCAAGGAGCTTCTGGATGCGCTCCGCGCGTCAGGTTTCAGCGTCGACGTCAGCGCTTCGTTCCGCGACGCGACAAGGGCCGCCCGCCGAGACTACGACCTGATTCTGTTGGATCTCGGCCTGCCCGACGGCGATGGCCTCGACCTCTGCCGAAACCTGCGGACCGAGGGACGGAGTGTCCCGATCATCATCCTGACGGCCCGGGATGCGCCGGAGCAACGTGTCCGTGGGCTGCATGTGGGGGCGGATGACTATGTCGTCAAGCCGTTTCATCTGCCGGAGCTCGTTGCACGGGTGCATACCGTCCTGCGACGGGCCGGCCGGTCGATGGGACCGGGTCGCGTGACGTGCGGAGAGATCTGGGCGGATCCCGAATCGAGAACGGCCGGTGTCGGAGACGTGGCTCTGGATATGACGCCGCGCGAGTTCGACCTGTTGCTGTTCTTCCTCCGCTTCCCCGGGCGGGTCTGGACCCGTGACCAGTTGTTGGATCGTGTTTGGGGCGCGTCTTACGACGGCATGGACCGGACCGTCGACATCCATGTCCGGAAGCTGCGGGCCAAGATCGAGGACGACCCGGGCAACCCGCGGCATATCCAGACGGTTTGGGGGGTCGGCTACAAGTTTGAGGAGACCGCGTAGCGGCGCCAAAGATGGGAGAAGAAACGAGCAGGTCAAGGATACGGTGGCATCGACGGCTCAGCTTTCGTCTGGCCGTTCTGCTTGCGGCAGCGATGCTGGCGGCCGATACCCTCTTTCCCTTGCTCTGTGACAAAGTGCTCGAGCTTCTGGGCATGCCCACGTCGGGCGAGGTCGTCTACGTTGAGGATGACGAATCGTCCTCCGATTGCACCGAGGTCGACGCCGACGACTACGCGAGCAGGATGGCCGATCTGTTGCTGCTTGGTGCTGAGCAAAAGGCGCGGGGAAGCTGGCAGCCGGCGACGGACTCGCGCAAGGCGCTGGGCTCGGCGCTTCGGCTGCAAGGCGAGGCGTTCGTGTGGCTCGACACGGACGAGAAGATCCTCGCCCTCAGCGGGGGGCTGCCATGGCGGATGGGGGAGGACTGGCCCTTCTCCTTGGAATCCCACACTGATCTCGCCGTCGCCGGGCCCGGCAATCCGCCCGCCCATCAAGTGTGCGTGGAGGTAGAGCGGGAAGGACAGCCGGCCGGGACGTTCGTCCTGCTGTTCATGAGTGGCGGCGATGAGGACACAGCGACGACGGCTCCCGCCAGCGCACCGGGCTCTGATGACTTGCAGGAGGACGTCCTTCCCGAGGGTGAGCTCGTCATGACCGATGCCGAGTTCGCCGAATCAATGCAGCGCGAATCGCGGGTCGCGACCGCGGTGTCGATTACGGTCACCGTTCTGATCGCTCTGCTGTTAGCGCTGGCCATCTCTCGGCTGGTGACCCGGCGTCTGTCCAAGCTCGCGGCCACGGCGGGCGGGCCGGTCGGTCGCGGCGCCGAGCTACCGGGTCCGTTTGACGACGCCGGTCAGGACGAGATCGCCGTGTTGGCACGCGCGATGAATACGATGCGAGCGCGCGCCAACGAGTTGGTCGAGGACCTGGCCGATCAGGACGCCAAGCGCCGAGAGTGGGTGGCCCAGGCGTCGCACGACCTACGGACGCCCCTCACGGCGTTGCTGGCGTGCCTGGACCGGGCCAAGCTCGTGCTGGAGACGACCGACCCCGAGTCGGCAAGGACGGTCATCAGCGAGTTCCTCGCCGTGGCCCGGATGGACGCGGACCGGGTTCAGGCTCTGGCGGACGATCTGTTCGAGATCGCCCGCCTCGACGCCGCCGATCCGCTCACGCTCGAGGAGGTCCCGCCTGGTGAGCTGGTGCAGCAGGCGGTCAAGGAGCTGAGCCCCGTGGCGGAACAGAAGGGCGTTGCCTTGACGGTCGATCTGCCGCGGGCGCTTCCCATTCTGGTGGCCGACGGACGGAGACTCATGCGGGCGATGGAGAACCTCCTGCGCAACGCCATCCAGTTCGCCCGCCAGCGGGTCGAGGTCCTGGCCAGCGTCTGTGACAGCGGGATCAGGTTCGAAGTCCGCGACGACGGGGCGGGGTTGCCGGAGCAGGGAGGCGAGGTGAAGCTGGCCGAGCTCCGACGGCGACACAGCCGGGACGACTCGGCCGGACTGGGCCTCGTGGTCGCCCGAAAGGTGGCCGAGGTCCACGGCGGGAAGCTGGGCGCATACAACATGGAGACAGGCGGCGCCGCCTTTTGGTTCGTGATTCCCTTTCCCGAAGAGAGCACGGGTTCGGGGGGCAACTAGAGGATGATACGAGAGAAGACGTCGAAACAGGCGGAGGTGCGCAACGGTTCTGCCATGCCCTGTGCGAAACGGGTGTGAGGCCGTGGAGACGGCGGGTATAATCAAAGGCTACGGAGGGCAGGTTCATGTCGAGGACACTCCCCGCGCTGTTGGCAATGTTGGGTTTGGCAGGTTACGCGGGGCTCGGGGTCGCCCGCGCCGCCGATCCGTTCATGGTCGTTGTCCTGCCCGACACGCAGAACTACTCGAAGTCGTACCCGGCGACCTTCACCGCACAGACCCAGTGGATCGCCGACAACGCCGTCACCGAGAACATCCTGTTCGTGTCGCACATGGGCGACATCGTTCAGGATTGGAACAAGCAGCAGCAGTGGAATCGGGCCATTGCGTCCATGGGCATTCTTGACGCCGCGGGCCTTCCCTACGGCACGGTGATGGGCAACCACGACGGCCGGAGCTACCAGGCCAGCTACTACCTCAACAGCTTCGGCCCCCAGCACTACCAGGGCGAGACCTGGTACGGCGGCGCCTCGCCCAGCGGGCTGAGCAACTACCAGATCATCTCCGCCGGGGGGATGACGTTCCTCTTCCTGCATGTGCAGGTCGACACGCCGCCGGCCGAACTGACGTGGGCCCAGGGGATCCTGGACGCCAATCGCGACAAGCCCGTCGTCTTCAGCACGCACCGTTATCTCATGGACTTCCGAATCCTGGAGGGGCGCTTCTGGAACTATGACATCTTCGGCGGCACGTACGAGCCCGACGCCGTCATGTCCGAGACGCTCTTCCAGACCTTCGTCAAGACCAACAAGAACATCTTTCTGGTCCTCTGCGGTCACATCGCGGGCCAGTACCACCAGGTCAGCCAGAACGACTGGGGTCTGCCGGTCTACGAGATCCTCCAGGACTTCGACAGCTACGAGGACAATGGCGGCAACGGCTGGATGCGACTGTTGACGTTCGACGTTGACGCGAACCAGATCCAGGTCGACATGTACTCGCCCACGCTGGGACGGTTTCGCCTCGACGGGCCGAAGGAGACCCATGAGGACTTCCAGCACACGCTCGACTTGATGGACGATCCCGACCTCCTCGACGAGATCATCGACATCGTCCTGTCGATCGATCCGAACTTCGACGTCGAAGCATACATCCAGTGGCTGACGGAGAACGGCGGCGAGAACTTCTGGGACCTCGCCTACGCCGACGGGCAGCGAGACAGCAGCTTTGCGATGACCGTCAACTTCGACGCCTACATCACGCACCAGTACGCGCTTGCCATCGACTACGTCAACGGAACATGGGGCCAGGTTGACGTTGCCCCCGAACCCAACGACCCGAACCTGTTTCAGTACACGGAGGGCACGCCGGTCACGCTGACGGCCGTGCCCATCGAGGGCAAGGCGTTTACACACTGGGAGGTCTACGACCCCAACCATCCCGGTGACGCCAACCACGTCGCCATCGACGCCAACAACCCGCTGACGATCATGATGGACGCCGACCGTGAGGTGACGGCCGTCTTCAAGTGCGGCAGCGGCGTGGGGATCGGGCCGCTGTTGATGGCCGGCCTGGCGATCTGTGGCGTCGCTTCGCGCCGCATGCGGCGGAATGGCGGGCCGGGACGATGATGTCGTGAATAAGGGATGCGAGCCATGCGAAGCGGCATGATGAGACCGGGGCCACGGAGCGGCGCTGGCAATCGGCGACTCCTGGTGGGTGTGCTGGCGGCATGCTTCTTGGCCAGTCTCGTGGGGCCAAGGGCGGTCGAGGGCGCTGATCCGTTCATGGTCGTCGTTCTGCCGGATACGCAGAATTACTCGCAGTCTTATCCGGCTACCTTCACTGCCCAAACCCAGTGGATTGTCGACAACACGGCCACCGAGAACATCCTGTTCGTCACGCACCTGGGCGATATCGTCCAGAACTGGAACAATCTGGGGGAGTGGGCCAACGCCAAGACGTCCATGAACATCCTCGACGCCGCCGACATGCCCTACGGCACGGTGATGGGCAACCATGACGGTCGCAGCACCTACCCGACCAACTACCTGGACAACTTCGGTCCGCAGCATTACTCGGGCGAGAGTTGGTACGGCGGCGCTTCGCCGAGCGGGCTCAGCAGCTACCAGATCATCTCTGCGGGCGGGATGACGTTTCTCTTCCTCCACGTCCAGATCGACACGCCGCAGGTCGAACTCGATTGGGCCCAGGGCGTCCTGGACCAACACCGAGACAAGCCAGTCGTGTTCAGCACGCACCGCTATCTGCAGGACTTCCGGGTCATGCAGGGGCGGTACACGCGCTACGACTATCCTGGCTTCGACGACTACTACGAGCCCAACTGGGTCATGTCCGAGGATCTGTTTCAGGACTTCGTCAAGACCAACAAGAACATCTTCGTGGTCCTCTGCGGCCACTGCGCCGGTCAGTATCACCAGGTCAGCCAGAACGAGTGGGGGCTGCCCGTGTACGAGATCCTCCAGGATTTTGACTCCTTCACGCCCAACGGCGGAGACGGGTGGATGCGGCTGCTGACCTTTGACACCGACGCGAACCAGATCGACGTCGACATGTACTCTCCCACGCTGGGTCGGTTTCGCGCCGACGGGCCCAAGGGGACCCACGAGGACTTCCTAAACACGCTGTGGATCATCGAGAATCACCCCGAGGTGGTGGCCGCCATCAGCTACTTCCTCGAGAGAGAGGACCCGAACCTCGACGCGGAGGCGTATTTCCAGTGGCTGATGGAGAACGACGGTCAGAACTTGTGGAATGTTTCCTATGCCGATGGCCAGCGAGACGGCAGCTTCGCGATCAGCGTGGATTTCGAGGCCTACCTCGACTACAAGCTGACGATCGGGTACGTAAACCCGTCATGGGGCCACGTCGATCTCGCCCCCGAGCCCAACGACGCGAACCTGCCCGAATACCCGGCTCGCAGCACGGTCACGCTGGCGGCCGTCCCCAACGATGGCAAAACGTTTGCGGAGTGGCGGATCTACGACCCCAACCACCCCGGCGACGGGAACTACGCGGTTGTGGATGCGAATGACACGATCACCATCGAGATGGATGCCAACCGTGAGGTGACGGCCGTCTTCAAGTGCGGTAGCGGCATGGGGATCGGCCCGCCGCTGTCGCTGATCGGCCTGGGCGTTTTCGGGCTTGTCTTTCGCAGCTCGCGGCGACGGGAGTAGGAACCGCGCTAGGCGCGAGCGTGCCCGTTCAGCCCTGGCCGGGCTGCGAGAAGGAGGGTATCTCCAATGCGCTCCTCAATGCCTGGCACACACAGTCACCCTCACGACACGCTGACACCGGAATCTGCGATCCGCCTTCGGTCGCGTATCACGATTCCGCAGGTCGCAACGGTCCTGGCGGCGACCGTCCTGGTCGCCGCGCCCTTACTCGGCGTAAACGGCGAGATCCTCGACCAACAGGTCGCCGGCGGCGAGGGATACACGGTGCTCCGCGTGTGGGGCGGCCACTACGACATGGGCTATGCCCACGGCCACCTGATGCACAGTGAGATCGCTCTGGCCGTCGAAGAGGCCAGGAGCGAGGACCTCTACCTGATCGCGCGAGCGGCCATCATCCTCCACAGCACCTGGGCACCGGCCGAGATCGAAGACGAGTTCGACGGAATGGTGGACGTGCTGGCGGTGCTCGAGCCGAATACGGCCATCGACAAGGTCGACCTGAAGGTCGTCAACCTCGCCAGCGATCTGCTCTACATGGACTACGCCTGTCGTAGCCACTCGTGCTGGGGTCACTTCGTCGCCGCGCCGATCAAGACAATCAGCACGCGCCGGCTCGATTTCAACCTGTCGGCCTCTTCGGCGAATCACCACGTGCTGTGCGTCTGGCTGCCCACGGACGGCTCTCCGGCGTGGGCCAATCTCGGCTGGCCCGGGTACGTGTGCTGCGTAACGGGCGTCAACGAGTTCGGCACGGTCGCCTCGCTGCACGACTACGATTCCAACAGCGATCTGCCGTTGGTTCCGTGGCTGGGGCGCTCGGCCGCGGCGCGGTACGCGCTGACGATGGTGACCGATCCCGATCTGTCGACTCATGCCGATGACGTTTACGCCGAGCTCCAGAACTACAACGCCGGCACGGGCAGCTTCATCAACTACTATGTGCCGGACGGCCACGGCGGCGTAATCACGTGCCGCCGCACGCCCGCGCCCACGTTCTACAAGCTCCGCAAGCCGCATCCCGCCTACTTCGGCGGCGATTGCCTGGTCACGACCAACAGCGAGACCGACGGGTCGTACACGCCGGCCGATGGCCGGTTTATGGAGGACTACTACGAGGACCTCGAAGACGCCAATGAGACGGCGACCCTGCTGAGTCATTGGGATCTCATGAACAACACCGGGCTGCACAAGATGACGATCGGCTACCGCGACCGTCGCGACCTGACGGTGTGGTTCGACGGCGACTTGAAGCACGGCCGGACGCCCCGCGTCGAGCTCGAATGGACCGACTTGGACACCCGACGGTCGCTGACGCTCAACGTCGTCAACGGGTCATGGGGGACGGTGGACGTCGATCCGAACCAGCCGATCTTCGAGCCCAATCAACTCGTCACGCTGACGGCCACGCCGATCGACGGCAAGGGCTTCAAGCAATGGGAGATCTACGACCCCAACCACCCCGGCGACGCGAACTACGCGGTCGTAGACGCAAACGACTCGATCGCCATCGTGATGAGCGTCGATCGCGAAGTGACCGCCGTGTTCAAGTGCGGCGGCGCCGGACAGGCCCTTCCGCTCTTTGTGATCGGCGTCGCGCTATGTGGGTTCGCCGCCCGGCGCGGGCGGCGGAGTGCGGATCGACAGGCTGAAGACCTTCGGTGACCTAAGCTGCGCCCTGGCCGGCCGATCTCCCCCACCTCGAAAATGAACGAGCAACCCCCAAGTCGGGAAACACTGCTCCTGTCTGCGAGCGTCGAGCCACCACGGTTGCCAAACGCCTCGGATTCTGGTCAATTGTCGGCACGTAGCCGGTGTCGTCGTGGAGTCTCCCGGTGAATGGAGGAGGATAGTCCATGTCGCGTCTGGTAAGTGGGATGTGGGTCGGCGTGGTGTGCGTCTGGCCGGTAGTCGCCGTCGGCCAGGTGACGGACGAGATGCTGGCGGAGATCAGCAAGCCGCGGGAGATTCCCGACGCGAAGACCTACAGGGTCCCGATGCGCGACGGTGCGAAGCTCGCCACCGACGTCACGCTGCCCAAGGGCAAGCCCGACGGCAAGTGGCCGGTCCTGCTGATCCGGACGCCCTACAACCGACGCGGGCTGGTCGGGGCGGAGGCGGCCAAGATCGTCCCGCGGTTCGGGTTGGTGAGCGTCGTGCAGGACATCCGGGGCCGATTCGGGTCGGAGGGCGAGGACTTCCCGATCCATGGCGGCTGCGCGTGGTTCAAGATCCAGGACGGATACGACACGATCGAGTGGATCGCTGCTCAGCCGTGGTGCAATGGGAAGGTGGGGACGTTCGGCCCGTCGGCGATGGGCATCACGCAGAACCTGACGC
>CAYMLO010000092.1:0-41011 GCA_964390905.1 uncultured Planctomycetales bacterium
TCCTCAGCATGGTCGACGAGGCCACGCGCGGCGAGCTGGTCGAGGACATGACCGACCGGACGCTGACCGGGGTGGTCGCGACGATGGCGCCCGACGACGCGGCCGACCTGCTCGGCGAGCTGCCCGAGGAGCAATCCGAGGAGGTCCTGGACCACCTGCCCGCCGAACAGGCCGCCGAAGTGGCCTCGCTCTTGAAGTACGACGAGGACACCGCCGGCGGACTCATGACGCCCGAGTTCGTCTCGGTCGCCCAGGACGCAACGGTGTCCCACGTCGTGGACGAGCTCCGCCAACTGGAGCTGGACAGCGAAGAACCGTTCTTCATCTACGTCGTCGATCCGGCAGATCGCCTCCGCGGACTGGTGCCGCTTCGCAGACTGATCACCGCGCCTGCACATACGCCCGTGTCGGCCATCATGACCACCGATCTGGTGACGGTGTCGGTCGACGAGGACCAGGAGAGCGCGGTAAACGTCCTGCGACGCCACGACCTTCCCGCCGTGCCCGTGCTCGAATCGGGCGGCCGGCTGGTCGGCCACATCACGCACGACGACGCGGCCGACGTCATCGTCGAGGAGGCTGACGAGGATATGCTGCGAATGGCCGGCACGGATGCGGCCGAGCTGGAGCGGGCCTCCTCACTGCGGGCCGCCCGCGTCCGGATGACATGGCTCCTGCCCTGCTTGATCGGGACCATGTTCACCGGGGTCGTCATGGCGGGATTCAAGGCCCAGATCGAGGCGCAGGAGTTCCTGCTGCTCGTGCTGTTCGTGCCGATGATCGCGGCGATGGGAGGCAACAGCGGCGTGCAGGCGTCCACCGTGATCATCCGGGGCCTGGCGACGCAGGAGCTGGCCGGCCAGAGCATGGCCCTGGCGTTGCGCCGGGAGGCCACCATCGCCGCGACGGTCGGTGTAGGCTGTGGCGTCGTCGCGGGCGTGGTGTCCGTCGGCGTCGTCTGGGGGCTGAAGGCCGTCGGCGGAACCAGCACGGGTCTCAGTCCCCTGGCTGTTGGCCTGGCCGTCTCCCTTGCCATGCTGCTGGCCATTTGTGTGGCCGTCGCCCTGGGGACGTTCCTGCCCTTCCTGTTCAGGAGAATCGGCATCGATCCGGCCATCGCGTCCGGCCCGCTGATCACCACCACCAACGACATCATCAGCGTCGCCATCTACCTCAGCATCGGCATGGTCGCGGTGAGTATGGTCGGGAGATAGGGCTCAGGGTTCAGGGTCCAGGGGTCAGGGCTCAGGGTCTGGGACATAACCGCCTTGCGACACTGTGCCATGCAACGCAGACACGTGTTCTCGCGCAGCCGAATCGATTCCGGACTCGGTGCCCTGAACCCTGACCCCTGAGCCCTGAACCCTATCCCAACAAGACCGGCGTGTGCTCGCGCATCCAGGCGACCAGCGCGTCGACGTCGGCCTGCGTCGCGTGCACGTAGGGGGGCTGGCATCTCAACCCGCAGCGCAGGAACCCCAACGCCGTTCCGAAGACCCGATCGATGGCCGAGTCCACCATTCCCTTGGCCCGCAACGGGCGGATGCCCTCAGTGTAGAACCGCTTGAGGGCCGCCTGCATGGGGGCCACTTCGTCCCAGCGGCCTTCGACGCAGAGCTGGTAGTACCTCAGCATGAAAGGAGGATGCAGATAGACCTGGCTGCTGTAATTGCCCCGTGCACCGATCTTCATGCCGTCGGGGAGGAGGTGCTCGGACACGAAGAAGCTGACGCCTGGCAGACCTTGGATGCAGTCCCTCAGAAGGGCCATGTCGTCGCCGGTGTACTTGCACCCGATGAGCGTCGGCGCCACCTCGCACAGCCGGCAGAACAGCTCCAGCGAGACGCGACGCTTGCTACGCTCCGTGTCATACAGGATCAAGGGAAGGCTGCTTGCTGAAACGGCGACGTCGCGGAAAAACGCGACGGCCTCCTCGTCGCTCAGCGGCAGCCAGAATGGCAGGGCGAGCTGGATGCCGTCGGCGCCCGCCTCCCCGGCGATCTCGATCCTTCGGCGAACCAGGCGGGTGCTCAGCGACGTGCAGCCGGCCTGCATCAGCGTGCCCGTGGGGCGCGCAGCCGCAACCGTCAGTCGGATCAGCCGACGGAACGTATCCTCGTCCTGGGCGTAGAACTCCCCGGTCGTTCCCCCGGTGTAGACGCCGTGCACGCCCGCTCGGCAGCAGGCCTCGACGTCGGCTGCCGCCGCCGCCTCGTCGAGCTCCATGGACGCGCCCCAGGCCACCGGCAAGCCCGCCCAGATCCCGCACAGCCGGTCGTAGTCCAGCTTTCCCATCACAAGCATCTCCTCTCATCCCCGCGCCGACACCACACGATGTTATAGTATGCATCGGCCCGCTATCATAGGACCGACGCTGCACCGTAGAACGGGCTTGACGCTTTCACCAGGACTTTGCGGATCGGCGAATGAGTGACGACGGCAAGAACAGGAAGCACTTCGGCACCGGCAGGTTCCGCGCCTGGCGGGCGAGGCACGATGCGAGCGCCGCCCTCAGCCGGATCAACGCGCTCGAGTCCGATCTGGCCGACCTGCCCGACGCAAAGCTTCGCCAACGGGCTGAGGACCTCCGCGAAGAGGTGCGCAAGGGACGAGACCTGGGTGATGCGATGCCGCAAGCCTATGCCATGGTGCGGGAATCCGCCCGCCGGCACGTGGGCTTGCGGCACTTCGACGTACAGCTGATGGGCGGCGTGGTCCTGTCGCGCGGCGGCATCGCCGAGATGGCGACCGGGGAAGGCAAGACGCTGGTGGCGACGTCCTGGGCGTTTCTGGCCAGCCTGGCCGGCCGCGGCGTGCACATCGTCACCACCAACGATTACCTGGCCGAGCGCGATCGAGATTGGATGGCGCCAATCTACGAGAACCTCGGGCTGACCGTGGGCGTGGTGTTGGGGAACATGCCCCCCCCGGAACGTCAGCAGGCCTACGCGTGCGACGTCACGTACGGAACCAACAAGGAGTTCGGCTTCGACTACCTCCGCGATCAGCTCGGGCGTCTGTCTCGGCGATCGCAGCTGGGCGCGCAGGTGCGGGATTCGCTGCTCGGCGTGGAAGCGCCGAGTGAGCGCCGCGTCGTCCAGCGAGGACACGCCTTCGCCATCGTCGACGAGGTGGACAGCGTATTGATCGACGAGGCCCGCGTGCCGTTGATCATCGCCGACATGCCCAGCGAGTCGAAGGAGGCCGCCGTCTACCAGTGCGCCGATGACGTGGCGAGTCAGCTGGACGAGGGCCGCGACTTCAAGCTTCAGGTCAAGAAACGCAACGCCGAATTGACGAATCGAGGGCGACAGCGGATCTACGAGCTGCTGCCGCCCGGCGCCAAGTCATGGGCGAGCGAGCGACCCTGGTCGCAGTGCGTCGAGCAGGCGCTGCGCGCGCGGCATTTCTGGAAGCGCGACCGCGACTACATCATCATCGACGACGAGTTGGTCATCGTGGACGAATTCACCGGACGGCAACAGCCCGACCGAACTTGGAGCGACGGGCTCCACCAGGCGATCGAGGCTCGCGAAAGGCTCGAGGTCCGCGCCGAGCACCAGACGCTCGCCCAGGTCACCTTCCAGCGGTACTTCCGCATGTACGATCACCTGTGCGGCATGACCGGCACGGCGGCGACGAGCGCGCGTGAGTTCTGGGCCATCTACGACCTGCCCGTCGTGCCGATCCCAACGAACCGCCCGTTGCGACGCGACCGCCTGCCCGACAAGGTCTACACCACCGTCGAGGACAAACTCAACGCCGTCCAGGCCGTCATCCTCGACATGCACCGACAGGGCCGACCCGTGCTGGTCGGCACGCGCAACGTCGCCGTCAGCGAGCTGATCTCCCAGCGCCTCACCGCGCTGGGCCTGGACCACGCTGTGTTGAACGCCAAGGAGCACGAGCGCGAGGCCCAGATTGTCGCTCAGGCCGGACAGGCCGGACGAATCACCATCGCCACGAACATGGCCGGTCGGGGAACCGACATCCTCCTGGGCAAGGGGGTGGCCGAAGCGGGAGGGCTCCACGTCGTCGGAACGGAGCGACACGACGCTCGCCGGATCGACCTGCAACTGATCGGTCGGGCCGGCCGACAGGGCGATCCCGGAAGCGGGCAGTTTCTCTTATCTCTCGGGGACGAGCTTGTCCAACTCCACGGCCCCCGCTGGGCCCGCCGCGCCGCCGGCGCTCCGCAGGCCGATCCCCTCGTCGGCGGGCACTGGGTACACATGTTCGATCGCACCCAGCGCCGCCTCGAGCGCCTGCACCTGACCATCCGCCGCGATTTGATGACACACGACGACTGGATGGAGAAGGCCCTTCGCCGACTGTCCGGCCAGCACGTGGAATAGCCACTTTGAAGTGCGGCGGCTTGACGCCGCTTTCCCTCCCCCGGGCAAGCTCCGTTCTGGAGGCCCGCCGAAGCGCGCCGTCGCCGCTCGCCATCTGCCCTCTCAACCTACAGGTCGAAGAGGTCCCTGGCCGCAGCGAGCTCCTTGTGCATCTCCTGCCACACGCCACGGAGATCCTGTGGCGTAAGCCCGAGATCGGCCAACAGAGCGGATCTGAGCCGGAGTGCATACTTGACGTCGACGGAGTTGATGCCCTTGTGGTTGCACAGGAAGTTCGCCAGCTCCACCGCCGAGACGATCGGACGCGCCTCCTGGCTCGATCGGTGTGCTGCGTGGTGCCACCGGAAGCACTCCACCAAGCGCCCGGGGAACCGCCATTCGGCTGCGACGGCCGCCCCGAACTCTGCGTGATCGAACCCGACGACCTCCCGCTCACAGAGGTGCAGCTCCCGATCAGGGCGAATCCTCGCGACGATCTGACGAAAGATCCTGCGGTCGTGCTGGTCGAACAACAGGATCCCGACGTCGTGGAGCAGTCCACCCAGGTAGGCGTCCTCAGCCAGGACCGAATCCATCGTACGACGGACGATGAGCCGGGACGTCAGCGCGACGGAAATGATGTGTTGCCACAGCCCCAGAGAGCTGTAAACATCTATCGTCGATTCTCGCTTGAACATGTTGCCCACCAGTGCAGTAAGCGCCAGGTTGCGGATGGTCGTGAATCCCAGCAAGGCGATGGCGTATTGCAGGTCACTGGTCGGCTTGCTTAGGCCGTAGTAGGCAGAGTTGATCGTCCTGATGACCCGGCTAGTCAGCACGGGGTCGTACTGGACGACGCGCTTCAGGTCCGCCACACTCGCACGGGGGTCGTTGGCCACCTCAACGATCTTGGTGAATACGGCAGGTGGCGGGGACTTCTCAATCGTCTGGAGGACAAGCTGCCGCAGCCGTGCCGCCGGATCCTTTGGCTGAGTCGCTGCTGTTGCACTCATCGTCCAACCTCCACTTGAGTCCATGTCTCCAATCCAAGTGACGCGCAGCCCGATTTATCAGGACGTGTCGGCTTGATCCTGTCGACCGACGCGCCAAGGAAGTCCAATATGCTCCTCAGCCGGTGACCCACCGGCTTGCGGGAGATCCCTGAGTCAGACCGGGCGCGAATTGGCGGGGAGCCTGACCGCATCATATTGGGCGCCCATGGCTTGATCGGAGGTGCGCCCGCGCGGGGACACAAGGGATATCCCGGAAATTCGGCGGAAAATCGCTTCTGCCAGGTGCGTCGCATCCGGGGTCTGAAACAACCCTAAAAAGACTTTAAAAAAGGAAGAACCCTCTTGTAATGCCCCAGAGATCGATCTAGCTGGCGGTCCCGGTTCACCCGAAACACACACGATGGCGCGCGTGGGTGCCTCATTCACAACATGGGTCAAAGTCATCATCAGTGACGAACCGATGTGACGGCGGGCTCGTTCCCTAAGGAGACGGAATCCGCGCGCCCCTGGACCGGTTGTGCTTGGTTGATGCGACGCAGACGCGAGCCTACAATCTGATCCTCTGCTCTACGTGCGATGGGAGGGACACGGTAATGAGACCCGCATCGCTGTGCGCCATCATGTTCTTCGCCACGCTGGCTCGTCCCTGGACCGAACCAGTCCTGGAATCGGCTCAGCCAACCGGGCCCGTCCGTCTGATCTACGACACGGACATGGGCAACGACATCGACGACGCGCTCGCCCTGGGCGTCATCCACGCGTTGCAGTCCCGGGGCGAATGCGAGCTACTGGCGGTCACCAGCTCGAAGGACAACGAGTTCAGCGCTCCGTTCATCGACCTGGTCAATACGTTCTACGGGCGCGGCGATATCCCCGTGGGCGCGGTCCGGAACGGCAAGACGCCCAAGCCCGGGCGCTACATCCAGCCGCCCGCCCAGGCCACCGACAACGGCGCCCTGCGGTACCCCCATGATCTGCGAAGCGGCAGGAACGCGCCCGAAGCGGCCGACCTGCACCGCAAGGTCCTCGCCGCCCAGCCCGATCGCAGCGTCGTCTTCGTGGTGGTCGGGTTCTCGACCAACATCGCCCGCCTGCTCGACTCGGCGCCGGATGGCCACTCGCCGCTTTCAGGCCTGGACCTCGTCAAGAAGAAATGCCGACTGCTGTCCATCATGGCCGGGGCATTCCCCACGCCCGCCAAGCACAAGGAATACAACGTCATCAAGGACATCCCCGCCGCCCGGAAGGTCTTCGCCCGCTGGCCCACGCCCATCGTCGTGAGCGGCTACGAGATCGGCAAGTCGATCCTGTACCCGGCGACAAGCATCCAGCGCGATTTCAACTACGTCCGACACCACCCGCTCCGCGAGGCCTACGCACTCTATCTCAAGATGCCCTACGACCGACCTACGTGGGACCTGACCAGCGTCTTGTACGCCGTGCGACCAGACCGGGGGTACTTCGGCCTGTCGGCACCGGGCAGGATCCGCGTGGGCGAAGACGGCCACTCCAGATACACACCGGCCGCGGACGGCAAGGACCGGTACGTCACCGTCACCCCAGAGCAGATCGTCAAGGTCCGCCAGGCCCTCGTCATGCTCGCCAGCCAGCCGCCGACCGCGTCTCCCGGCCTCCGATCTCCACGACGGTGACCGCGGTCGGCCGACCCAGGAGACCTATCGTGGCCAGGAAGGTAGGCATTGGGATCGTCGGCTTCGGCAAGTGGCCGCGGCAGGCGTACGCACCGATCCTCCGCGACTCCGACGAGGTCGAGGTGGTGGGCGTCGCTGCCCGGTCCGATCAAACGCTGGCAGCCGCGCGGGAGGCGTTCTCGACCGACTTGACCGTCTGCCACAACTACCACGACCTGCTCGCCGACGACCGTGTCGATGCGATCATGGTGGCCACGCCACACAGCCTGCACGGGGAGGTGGCCGATTGGGCAATGCGGGCGGGCAAGCACGTCTTCGTCGAACCCCCCTTCGGCGAGACGGCCGAGCAGGCAACCGCGCTGATCGACCAGGCCGAGAAGATCATCGCTGCCGAACGCTCCGGTTTGGTCTTCCAGGCCGATTTGGAGCTGGGGTACATCCCCGTCCTACACCGCCTTCGCCGGATGCTAAGCGACGGTGACCTGGGCGAGCCGATCTCCGTCTCCGTGCGACTGTGGTGCGACTGGGGGTTGGGCGGACAGGCCGGGTCGGACGAATCCGCCCGCATCGGCTTCTTCGTGTGGTGCGGGCCCTGGTACCTTCAGTTGCTGGACGTGCTCCTGGGCCGGCTGCCCCGACGTGTGGCGGCCACTGGCGTTCGGGCGATGAACGGGCCCCTGATGGACCACGGGTGGGTATCGCTCGACTACGAGGACGACGTCGTCGGTCGATTCGAGTTCAACCTGCTGGCCGTCGAGGGCCAGGACATCACCGTCGACGTGGTCGGCAGCCGCGGGGAAGCGCGCGCAGATCTGTGCAGAAGCGACGTTTCCTGGCGGACGATCGATTCGACTGCGTGGCAGGTCGAGCACGTGCCGGCCGCCGAACCGATCGTGGCCTTCGCGGGCATGCGCGAATGCCTGGCCGGCTTCGTTCACGCCATCACGGAAGGCGAACCCGTCCTGGCCGACCTCGCCGCCTGCAAGCGTATCCACCAGGTCGTCTTCGCTGCACAGAAGGCGGCCGACGACGGCATCATCGTGGACCTTACCGACAAGGGATAGCGCATCGTGCTCCGCTGCTTACCTGCGGCGTGGGCCGTCTGAAGCCTGCCGGCGCTACCGCCCCCCTCCCGACAACCGGTCGAGGGCGGCCTTGGCCTCGGGGTAGTCCGGTTGGAGGGCCAACGCCTTCCGGAAGTGCTCGGCGGCCTGAGCCGACTTGCCCTGGTCGACCAGCAGTTGACCCAGATTGAAGTGGGTCTTGGCGAACTCGGGATCCAGCTCGAGCGACCGCCTCAACGACCCCATGGCCCGATCGACCTGACCGAGATGCCGCAGGGCGACGCCGAGGTTGTAGTGGGCCCTGGCATGCGCCGGATCCAGCTTGATGGCCTCCGACAGCCATCGGACGGCCTGCTCGAGCTGTCCACGCTGACCCAGAATGACGCCCAGCTGCATGCGGGCCCCCGCGTGCTTGCTGTCCAGCTCGATACAGCGACGGAACCGCTCCTCGGCGGCCCGCGGTGTGCTCCGACTGAGCAGAACCGTGCCGAGTTGGTAGTGGGTCTCGGCGTGACCGGGACGTTGTTCCATCGCCTTCCGCAAGACATCCTCGGCCTCGTCCAGCTTGTCCGCTTGGCAAAGCAACCGACCCAGCGTCAAGAATCCGTCAGGGTCCTTCCTACGACGAAGCGATGCGCGGAGCTTCTCGATACTCTCCTCGGCACTGCCCTCGGATTGGTCGATCTGGGCAAGGAGCTTGGCCGCATGGACGTGCCCGGGGTCGATCTCCAACGCCTTCTGGAGGACCTGACGCGCCAACTCCGTCTTGCCCATCTCCACGTACACCGACCCGATGTTGCTGTAGGCTGTCGCCGTCTTGGACCCGCCCGAACGCTCCGCGACCTGACGGAAGATCGCCAACGCCTCTTGATAGCGCTTCCGCGCGAGCTGAATCGCACCCAGACCGATGAGCGCCGATGTCGATTCGCGGTCTCGGGACAGGACGCTACGGAATCGCC
Organism: uncultured Planctomycetales bacterium; assembly: GCA_964390905.1. GTDB lineage: Bacteria > Planctomycetota > Phycisphaerae > UBA1845 > JAFGLZ01 > JAFGLZ01. Next base: position 9,023 of record CAYMLO010000092.1, read on the forward strand.
GTTCGGCCTCGTCGAATCGGTCGAGCTTGAGCAGCACCGATCCGGCGCCCGCCATCGCGTCGAGGTCCTCCCCAGACTGGGTAAGGATTCGTTCATACGTGGCCAGGGCGTCCGTCAATCGTCCGACGGTCCGGTACCCTTCGGCCAGACGGTGCATGCTCAGCACGTCGCTCGGGCAGAGCCTGGCGTGCTCCTCGAGCATGCCGAACCCCTCCTCGAACCGCCCGCGCGTGATCAGCTGTTGGGCCCGCTGGCTGCGCCGGAGATGAACGATCATATCCTTGGGATCTGGCAAACTGCGTTCGACAGGGCGGGTCTCGACCGGCGCCGTGGCGGCTGGACGACTGGACGCGATCACGTACCCCAGATCCCTGAGCCTGGCCGCGGCCTCCTCGGAAAGGGACAGATTCGATTGGGCGGCGGTCGCCAACGCCAGGTCGTCCCCGACGAATCCCCTGAGGGACGCGCCGAGTCGATCCGCCCATTCGCGATGGCTGTCGTAGAGATTGACGGCCTCGCGGGGATCATTGCGAAGGTCGTACAGCTCCGGCTTCGGCGCAAAGATGAACTTGGCGTCGTCTCGTCGGACGCCCAGTAGCGGCGCGCAGCCGTGCATCAGCTTCGCCCCGAGGGACTCGACGTAGATCGCCCGGTCATCGGGACGATCGGCGAAGATGTTCGTCCCCACGAGCTGGGGCGGACGGTCGAGCCCCAGCAAGTCGAGCACCGTCGGTACGATGTCCACCAGCCCGACCTGGCGCTCGATGACCTCCCCCTGGGACAGCGGCGACGGGCCATTCACAATCAGGGGCACCAGCTGTGTGGCGTCGTAGACGAAGATCCCGTGAGACATCTCGCCATGCTCGCCGAGCGATTCTCCATGGTCGCTGGTGAGAACGACAAGCGTCCGTTTGCGGGCCCCGGTCTCATCGAGCACGGCCAGCAGGCTGCCGATCTGCTCGTCGACGTAGGCGATTTCCCCGTCGTAAGGGGCCTTGGCGTACTCCTCTCGGTACGGCGACGGCGGCGCGTAGGGCCAATGAGGATCGAAGTAGTGCACGAACACAAAGAACGGCTCGGCTGCCTGCTCGCGGAGCCAGCGTGTGGCGGCCTGGTTGGTCAGCTCGGCGCGGCGTTCGCGGAAGCCACCCTGCGCCGGCTGGTCCCCCACCGTCAAGTCGTCGTCGTAGTGCTCGAAGCCCTGAGCCAATCCGAAACGCTTGTCTAGGACGAACGCGGAGACCGCCGCAGCGGTCGTGTACCCCTCAGCAGCCAGCAGCTCGGCCAGCGTCGCAAACTCCGCGTCCAGCTTGAACGTCCCGTTGTTCCGAACGCGGTGGTCGACAGGATTCAGGCCCGTCAGCATCGTGGCGTGGCTGGGCAGCGTCAGCGGCACCGGCGAGACGGCGTGCACGAAACGAACACCTTCGTCCGCGAGACGGTCGATGACCGGCGTCTTGATCCTGCGATAGCCGTAGCAGGCGAGGTGGTCGGCCCGGAGCGTGTCGACGCTGATCAGCAGGACGTTCCAACCCGCCAGCGCCCCCTTGTGCTGCGCCATCTCAGCCGGGCTGAGTCGGCGGTTGAGGACCCAGCGGTCGACGCACAGAACGATCGTCACAATCACCAGAGTGATCACCGGAACGCCGACGGTGAGTCGCCAACTCCGGCGGCGCTGCGTGGCCCCGCGGTCCGAAGGCCGAGCCGGGCTGTCCAGAGAGGGTGGGTTTGTCATACGCGAGGTCCACCGCCATTGTATCCGCCGCCATCCGTGTCGGCTACGTGCCCCTGCGGCCCACCTGCTGACGCTTCGTGCGGGAAGTCCCCCACGATCATGTCGGCCACGGTGGTCGCCAGCCGCTCGCTCCATCCCGTCAGCCGGCGCGCCGTCTGCTCGAGCAGAGCCAACTCATGGTAGAGCGCCGTCCGGTCCAACACGGGGGGCGTTTCTCGGTTCTGGAGGAGCTGGTTGGCCCGGTCGCATCCTCGCTGGACCTGACCGGCCAGGCGGCCCCGACGCAACACCCACGGGACGCCGTGGAGTCGGCAGATCATCGGGCGGAACTCGTAGAGCAGACATCGTCCGGCCTCGAGCAACGGGCAGTCTTGCGGGATCACGTCCTCGCCAGGCTGGCCCTGGCTCGCGCTGGCCCGGTAACGTCGAGCCCGGTCAAGGAGCATCGAACGGATCTGCGATGGCAGCGAGTCCAGTCCCCTCCGCAGGTACAGTCGTTCGACGATGGTGCGATGACGGAAATGGGTTCGGCAGCAGTTATCGGGACATCCCTCGCAGTTCAGGCCGATGGCGTCGGCGTATCCTGCATAGGCCCGATCCATCCTGGCGTAGAGCGAGGCGAGCTGTGCCAGTACGTCGCTGATGTCCATGGTTGCCATTGTAGCAGGCTGCCACGTCAGGCGGGATCGGCAGAGCAAGGGGCGTCGTCGGCCGAGACGATCCACTGCATCGACAGGCAACACGAGACAGACCAGCGGGTCCGGGTCCAAACAGGCGCCGGACGGGAGGTCCGGCGGCCCCCTGTGGACCCGGGATATCCCGGGGCACGATGGCGTTCGATCCCGTCGCGGCGGATCAGTCCACGGAGAGGTAGGCAACGCTCAGAAATCCGTCAAAAATTCAGGATTGGGTATTCAAACCTGCTGCGAAAGCAGTATAATACCGGCAAGGCAGGCGGAGCGTCTGGCGCTAACATCAAGACGGACATCATATTGCCTCTCCTACCCTGAAGGATTTGGCTCGTTTCCGCGTGAGACGAACGGGAGTGTTCCGAGACGGTGATGAGTCGTGGCGGCGCAAAAACGATGCACATATGTGCACATGGTTGTGCATCATGGCAATGCATGCATACGATTTCGTAAACCTAAGCAGATGATGAGGGCCATAAAGTATTGGGCCTACGCGGACTTCAACAATCTCAGAATCGGTCGTCACTGGCACACTGGTTGCCTAGAGACTCCCTGGACCCAGGGGAATCGCCACGGTAAGGGTTCATCTAAGAGGAACCTGGGTCGAGCGTTGTTCGAATAGGGAATCTGGCAGCAATAGGGGGGGAAGCGTGAAGTCGCCGAATCGGGCCCCGGCCGTTGAGGCCCGCAAGCACTGTGGTTTGTTGGGGGGAAGACAGGAGTTGGCATGTTTCGCAACAAAGCATCTACCTATGCAGTCCTCGCCGTCCTCGAGATCGCCAAGCGGCGCAACGCGGGCCTGATGACGGGCATTCAGGCCGGCGAGATCGCCGAATGCTACGGCCTGCCGACGGCCTACGCGGCAAAAGTGATGAGCCAGCTGGCGCGATCGCGGATCCTCCGGTCCGACCGAGGCCCGCGCGGTGGGTTCCAGTTGGTTCGCGATGCCAAAGAGATCACCATGCTCGAGGTCATCGAGGCGGTGAATGGCATCATCGACGGCCGGCAGGACGCCGAGCAGAGCGGAGCCCCCGATGACATCCAGGCCGGGCTATCGGACGTCTTCGGCGCGGCCACCGACAGGATCCGCGAGGTCCTTGGCGACATGACCGTCGGCAAGTTCGTCGATGAGTACTGCAAGACGCCGGTTCAGGCCGCTTCGTAGGCCGGTAGAGACGTCCCCGGTCTGAACCTCGTCGACGGTCGCTTCGTCCGCCATTCGGTCGGGCGCTCGAGCTACCTGCTCTGGGGCGATCCGCCGCTGCAAACCGACGAGGCACGGCACGTCGACAGATTTCTCAGTGCGTAGCCCCTGCGCCCGATGCGTTCGGGCAGGGGCTACGCGTTCTTATCGGCCCACGTCGCCAGACAAGAGATCCCCACGCTTGCCGCCTCACGAGGCCCCCAGTCCCGGTCGATGAACTTGGTATGAGCGACCTGGCCATGCCAGTCACCATCGCAGAGGCGCCGGGGACAGCAAGGCCGGCAGAGCATTCTACTTCAGACTCTCCGCCTGTTGGCAGTGCAGCGTGGAACGACCGGATGTACCGCCTGACTCCTACGCCGTACCGAGGGCTGGCGGGCAAGGTCGAACACGCCCGGCTGCGTCAAATCGTTCGTTGGGCCCGGCAGGCTGCGCCGGCAAGCGTTCTTGACGTCGGGTGTGGTGAAGGGGTGCTGTTCGGCATATTGGGCAGGGATGCCCAGATTCTCGGCGTAGATTTGAGCGGCGATTCGCTGCGCGCCAGTCAACGTCTCCACGCCAACAGCCGGGTCGTTCAGGCGGACGGCGCTGGGGGCCTGCCGTTCTGCAGCCACAGCTTCAATCTGGTCGTGTGCAGCGAGGTCCTAGAGCACGTCCCCGAACCCGCCAAACTGATTGCGGAATTGTGGCGGGTCTGTTCGCAAGACGGATGGGTCATCCTGACCGTGCCCATCGAGGGCCCCAAGCTCATTGTCAAAGCCATCCTTCGTCAGATGCGGCTACTGAACCACCTGTTGCCCGGCATCGAGCCGGGATTCAGCGCCTGGCACCTTCACGCCTTCGGGCCCGCCGCCCTCAGGTCACTGCTTGACGGGTGCTTCGACGTCGCGCATTCCCGTCGCGTCTGGGGACTTCATCGCTGTTTGTTACTCAAACCGTTGCCCAGAAGCGCGCCGCAGGGCTAAGCATCTGGAGGCGTGCGCACGTGCCAGTCCGTCACCTGCTGATAGGCGTCGGCCGCCGCCAGCAGCGTCGCTTCGTCGAAGTGCTTGCCCAACAGCTGCAGGCCAATCGGCAGCCCGTCGCTGCTGAATCCACACGGCACACTGATCCCTGGCACCCCCGCGAGGTTGGCGCTAATGGTGTAGATGTCCGACAGATACATCGTCAGCGGGTCGTCCGTCTTCTCGCCGATCCTGAACGCGGGCGTCGGTGAAACCGGCCCGGCAATGACGTCGCACGCCCGAAAGGCTGTCTGGAAGTCTCGGATGATCAGCGTGCGGACCTTCAAGGCCTTGAGGTAGTACGCGTCGTAATAGCCGCTGGACAACGTGTACGTACCCAGCATGATCCGCCGCTTGACCTCTGCGCCGAACCCTTCCGCACGGCTGCGGCAGTACAGGTCGATGATGTCTCCCTCTCGGTCTGAGCGGTGTCCGTAGTGAACGCCGTCATAGCGGCTCAGGTTGCTGGACGCCTCGGCGAAGGCCACGATCGTATACGCCGCCAGCCAATACGGGGCGGTCGGTAGGGAGATTTCGACGATCTCGGCGCCCAGTTCCGCCAAGCGGCTCACTGCGGTCTCCACCGCCTGTTTGACCTCGGGGGCGAGTCCCTCGGCGAAAAACTCCTTGGCAACGCCAATCCTCAGGCCTTTCGGCAGACCATTCAATCCCGCCAGGTAGTCGGGGACATCTTGCGGGGCGCTGGTCGAATCGCGTCGGTCGTGCCCGGCGATCACGCCCAGCATCAGCGCTGCGTCGCGGGCGTCGACGGCGAGGGGGCCGATCTGATCCAAGCTCGAGCCGTAGGCGACCAACCCGAACCGCGACACCCGGCCGTAGGTCGTCTTCAGCCCCGTCACGCCGCAGAACCCCGCTGGCAGACGGATCGACCCGCCCGTATCGGAGCCCAGTGCGATGGGGACCATTCGCGCCGCCAAGGCCGAAGCGGATCCTCCGCTCGACCCACCCGGAACGCACGCCACGTTCCAGGGGTTCCGGGTGAGATGCATCGCGCTGTTCTCGTTGCTCGAGCCCATCGCGAATTCGTCCATGTTCGTCTTGCCGACGATGACGGCGCCGGCCGCATCGAGCCGCTCGACCACATGTGCGTCATAGGGGCTGGCGAAGTCGCTCAGGATTCTCGACGCACACGTCGTCCGGCCGAACCGTGTGCACATGTTGTCCTTGATCGCCACCGGCACACCCGCCAGCGGGCCGACTTCGTGGCCCGATGCCAACCGTTCGTCAATCTGCTGGGCTCGGTCGAGTGCGCGCTCACCATCCACACTGATGAAGGCCTGGATACGCGGGTCGGATTGCTCGATCCGCTCCAGGCAGGCCTCGACCGCCTCGCGGCTGCTGATCTGTCTGGCCGCCAGCGCATCGCGGAGTTGCAGGGCGGTCGAATGCTCCATGGCAGTAAGTTCCCTCGTTCGATGACGGCTTCCGTTCCGGTCCACCAGCTCAAGCCACTCGGCTTCTTCCCCTTCCCTCTTCGCCCTTCACGCTTCACCTTCCGGTTACGCGCTGTCCTGATCGATCACCTTGGGGGTCTTGTAGAACCCTTCCGCTCGTCGCGGGGCGTTGGCCAGGGCCGCTTCCACGTCCAGCGGCTCGACCGGTTCGTCCTTGCCGAAGACGTTGCGCAGCGGCAGTGGATGCGCCGTCGGCTCGACGCCCTCGGTGTCGACCTGGTTGAGCTGCTCGACGTACGCCAGAATGGCCGACAGCTGCTCGCTGAACTCGGCCACTTCCTCGTCGCTCAGCTCCAGCCGGCTGAGCGTCGCGATATGGCGGACCTGGGCTTCATCTATCTTCGCAGGCATGGTTCTCGTCCCATCTGGAGCGGGCAATCAAGCAGGAGATCTATCCCTGTCAGGATCGCGCGCCCGCAACGAACGACCGCACGGCCTCGGCCGGACGAGCATTATAGCGTCCGACATTCATGACATGCCAGGAATCGTTCCATAGGGAAAGATGGCTGGTCAGTCTGTCAACAGGTGTCTCTAGTGAAGGGTGCCGCCCTGTCTAGACAACTCGCGCTTCACCTCACCAACGAGGTAGAACGAGCCAGTGGCGCAGATGAGGTCATCTCGGTCTACGGCGTTGCTGGCGATGGTCAGGGCCTCTGAGACGTCCCCGGCCACCTGGACCATCTTGCCGCTCAGCTCGGTAAAACTGGACGCAAGCAGGTCGGCGGATGCAGACCGAGGCGACGCGGTCGGCGCGAAGATCACCTTGTCCGCACCGAACTGGATCTCCTTGAGCATCCCGGTGATGTCCTTGTCCGCCTGGCAGCCGAAGATGACGACCATGCTGTCGTACGGGATGTTCTGCCCGATCGCGCGGATCAGCGCCGACATGCTGGCGGCGTTGTGGGCACCGTCCACCAGGATGCGGGGGTCTTCGTGGATCAGCTCCATCCTTCCGGGCAATTGAACCGCGGCGAGGCCCTCGATGGCCTTCTGGTCGTCGATCTTGAAGCCCCGTTCCTTGAGCGCGTCGACCAGCCCCAACGCCACCCCGCAGTTGATGGCCTGGTGCTCGCCCAACAGCGGCACGTGCAGGTGCTCGAAGCGGCTCGACTCAGTCGTGAGGCATACGCGGGTGTGCGGCCCGACGGCGCGGGAGCTCTCGAACCGGTAGCTGAACTCGATGTCCTCGCCGGCAAAACGAAGCGGCGCGCCGTTCTTGTTGGCGACGCGGCGCAGGACGCGCTTGACCTCCGCCGGCTGCGGCGCCGAAACCACCGGAACCCCCGACTTGAAGATGCCGGCCTTCTCCTCCGCGATCTTCCCGAGCGTCGAGCCCAGCTGCGATGTGTGGTCGTAGCTGATGCTGGTGATCCCACAGACGTCCGGCTTGATCACGTTGGTCGAGTCCAGCCGACCGCCCAGCCCCGTTTCGACCACGGCGATGTCGGCCTTCTTGTCAACGAAGTGCAACCAGGCAGACGCCGTCATGATCTCGAAGAAAGTGGGCGGATCCTTGCGGAGACGTTTGACCACCGGGGCGATCTTGGCAATAATCCGTGTCACCTCGGGCTCGGCGATCATTCGCCCGTTGACGGTGATCCGCTCGCGGATGTCCACCAGGTGTGGCGACGTATACAGCCCGACCGTGTAGCCACAGCCACGCAGCATGTGTGCGAGCATGGTTGCCGTGGAGCCCTTGCCCTTGGTGCCGGCGATGTGGACCGCGCGAAGCTTCTTGTGCGGGTCCCCGAGCCCCTTGAGCAGGCGATTCATACGTGAGAGGCTGAAGTTGGTGTGGTTGTAGCCAACCCGGGTCTGCTTTTCGTAGTCCGTTACTGAATTCAGGAAGCTCAGCGCCGAACGATACGTACGAATGACGCCGTTCTTGCGAGACGGGCCGTTCTTCCTCCTCACAGGGCCTTTCTTGCGGGGAGCCTTCAACCGTGCCATGGGCAGCATTGTAACGGCTTAGCGTCGACTAGTCAAGAACTTGCACCGGTCCAGGTGCTGGTTTTCACAGGCGCCAAGCCCGAGCCAGGATTCGACAACATCATATTTTACAAGGCCTTATGACACACGTCGCCTCGCGTTCGGATGAACCGAGGCCTCCCACGCGGCTTTGTAGGTTCTTGTCAGAAGCCAGGCAACCCCTGGCAGAGGCTCTTTCGGGCATGGCCAGCAGAACAGATCTAAGCTTCGTTTTTGCAGTAGCTTGCTGCTTGACGCCTTGCGCCGCCTTTTGTGCAGAGCCGCACGGACGCCCCGTTCGCCCGGGGCCGAAGCGTTCCCCTGCGACTTACCGGACCCGCGGGACGAGGCCCAGTCCGCTCGCAGGGACGCGACTCACCCCGCGCCAAGCCGATCAGTTGGCGGGCGTTCGCGATCACACCCCACTGATTGATGAAGCGGGGCTGTATGTTTTACTCGATCAGGCGAAGCGACTGTCGGCGAATGGGCTCGTTCGCGCCGCGGTGGCCGTTCGGCGAGATGACCTGCTGGAGCAACCCGACGCATATCGCGGCCGGCTGGTCAAGATCACCGCCCACTACGCCGAGTCGCAATCGTTTCGGCCGGCCAACCGCCGCCGCCACGATGGCTTGGCCTATTCGACACTGGCGTGGGAACGTGATAGCCTGGAACCCGTGTCGATCGTCACGGTGGAGGATCCGGGCGCCGTCGGTCAACGAGCGTCGGTGGTTCTGGTCGGCTACTTCTTCAAGCTTCGTCGCGACGAGCGCCGCGAGCCCGACCCCAAGACCGGGCAGACCGAGCTGGCCGTGCCGGTCCTGGTCGGCAGAGCGCTCGTGATCGATCGGCAGGCGGCGCGGCAGGGCGACCCCGCGGACTTCAGATGGGTGGCGTTGGTCGGAGGCGTGGTCCTGTTGGCGGCGCTGTGGTTCGGGCTTCGGACGCGTCTCAGTCGGCAGGAGCGAGAACGGCGGGACAAGCTTGGGCGTCGGGAACGATGGGCAGCGCCGTCGGACCCGAGCGCTCCGGAGAACCGCCCCATCGATCTGGAGGCGATCGAACGGAGCGAGGATACAGCGGGAGACGATCGCTCGGCCGCGCCCGCCTCGGGACCGGGGTCGTGTCCGAAGTGCGGCGCTCCTCACCGACCGGCGGCGCGGTTCTGCGATCAGTGCGGTGGCGTTCTGGACTGAGGAACGGGCCACCAAGGGAACATGAACTGAGAGCGAGAGGCCGATGAGAACGGTGGAGGTCCCCCTCGGCGACCGGACGTACCCGATCTACATCGGTCCGGGGGTGTTGCCATCCCTGGGCCGTCTATTGGCAGAGATGTGTCCCGCGCCGACGGCCGCCGTCATCAGCGACGACCGCGTCGCGCCGCATTACGCGGACGTTGCGCGGACGTCGATGATCGAGGCGGGGTTCCACACGGAGGTGCTCGTGGTTGAAGCCGGCGAACAGAGTAAATCGCTGGCGACGGCTGCAGACCTCTACGGCAAACTGGCCGAAGCCGGCATCGAGCGGTCATCGCCGCTGGTCTCGCTTGGCGGCGGAATGGTCGGCGATCTAACGGGCTTTGTCGCGGCGACGTGGCTCCGTGGCGTGCCGTTCGTGCAGGCGCCGACGACGCTGGTGGCCGACGTCGACGCCGCTGTGGGCGGCAAGACCGCCGTCAACCACCCGGCCGGCAAGAACCTGATCGGGGCGTTCCATCAACCAAGGATGGTCCTGATCGACACGCAAACGCTGGACACGTTGGAGGCGCGCGACTTCCGTGCCGGTCTGGCCGAGAGCGTCAAGCACGGGGTAATCCGTGACGCCGAGTTCTTCGCCTGGCATGAACAGCACGCCGGGGATCTTCTGGAGCGCGAGGGAGATCTGCTCGGCGCTCTGATCGAGCGGAACTGCCGAATCAAGGCCGAGGTCGTCTCGTCCGACGAGCGTGAGGCCGGACTCCGTGCGATCCTGAACTTCGGCCACACGATCGGACACGCCATCGAATCGGACCAGCAGTATGCGCTGCGGCATGGTGAGTGCGTGGCGATCGGGATGGTGGCCGCGGCCGAGATCGCCGTCGTGCGGAGCATGATTTCGCCGGACCAAGCCGTTCGAATCGGTCGACTGCTGGAGGTGCTGGGCCTGCCGACGCGACTGCCACGTCCCGTGGACCTCGACGTGCTGACGGCCTTCATGCAGAAGGACAAAAAGGTCAAGGCCGGCAGGATCCGATTCGTTCTTCCCACCGCGATCGGGCAGGTGGTGACCGTGTCGGACGTCACATCGGCACAGATCGCTGCCGGGGCCCGGGCGATCCAGCCTGCCTGACCCTTTCACGGATTCGGGCCGGTCATCCGGCGACCAACGGACCCCGCCAACTGCCGGGCAGACCAGGTTGCGTCTGGGCATGTTGCGTGCATGGTTTTCGTCGGGGCGGCGAAACGGTATCCTATGCTCATGACTGCTGGGACAGGGGGGCAGATCTGGTAGTCTGACGGACGTACGCTGATCGGGAATCGGCCTGTCGTAGGGCGTCGTCGCATCAGGGGTCCTGGTAGCCGGCAGGGGGCGTGAAGAAGTCCGTGGCAGGAGAGGAGGCCTGATGCCGGGCGAATGGGTGGTCATTCTCTCGCGGATCGAGCGCGCCCCTGAGGAACTCACCGGCCACCCGCGACACATCCATCCCGCCCTGGACCTCAAGTACATCCAGGCCGCCCTCGAGGGCGAGTCTGGCAAGACCGTCGAGCTTCTCGACGGGTGGCTGCAGACCTGGTCGCCGGCGCAGCTGTCGGCTGAAATCCTGGCCCGGAAGCCTGCGATTGCCGTCATCAAGGCGATGACGCCCTGCATCGACGAGGCCGTCGCCGTCGGGACGGCCCTGCGCCGGGAGGGCGTCATCACCGTCGCCATCGGTCAACAGGTCAACCACGTCGCCTACCAGTCCTGCCCGGGGTGGTTCGAGGCGTTCGACATCCCGGTGTTGGGCGATCCGGAAGCCTCCGTGCCGGCGCTGATCCGGCGCCTTCGGACCGGGGAGCCGGTATCGGAGCTCGCGAAGCTCTATCACGGCGCCCTCGAACAGCGCGAGCCGTTCCTGGTCAAGGATCCCAACACGCTTCCCCGCCCGCGGTTCACCCGAGACGAGCTGGCGTGTTACCCCTTCCCGTTTCCGATCCCCGGCCGCCGTCCGCGGATCTGGGCCTATCTGCTCAGTGCGTGGGGGTGTCCGCACCGATGCACGCACTGCTCGGGCGTCGTCCGCAAGACATACGGGTCCATGCTGCGGACGCGCGATCCGGTCCCGCTGGTGGACGAGATCGCGTCGCTGCTCGAGACGGGCGCCGAAGCGATCGTCTTCGAGGACGACACGCTGTTATGCGACCGGGAGAACTTCCTGGGGATCTGCGAGGAGATCGTCCGTCGGGGGCTGCGTTTCCCGTGGATCGCACACGCCCGTCCGGACGAGTTGGACGCCGAGCGGGTGGCGGCTGCGGCCGCGGCGGGAGCTGTTCTGTTCAAGGTGGGCGTGGAGTCGGGATCGCCGCGCGTGATCGAGTCGTTGGGCAAGGCACGTTCGGGAGAGGCGTGGATCGGTCACATCGAAACGGCGTTCGAGAACCTGCACCGTCACAACGTGGGAGCGGTGGCGCTGTTCCTGGTGGGCAGCCCGGGGGAGGCGGCCGAGGACGTGGCCAAGTCCATCGCGTTGGCGATCCGGCTCCGGTCGGACTACATCCAGGTGCAGGTGTACTGTGCCTATCCGGACAGTCCCTACTACGTGGGTCTCGACGCCGAGCGGAGCGCGATGGTCCAGTCCGGCAGCCAATACCACTACGACAAGCCAACGTGGACCCCAAGCAAGCTCCCAGCGGAGGAGCTGTTGAATCACCAGGCGGTATTCTACCGGCGGTACTACCTCCGTGCGGGGTACATCCTGTGGCACCTCCGCCGCTTCTGGCGTTTCTATCTGACGCCGCGGACGGCCGCCAGCCGAATCGCGGGCACGGTGGCCTGGATCGCAGGGCTGCGGGGCAGATCCTAGGTGCCTGATGCCAAGCCTCGTCCAACGAGCGGGCAGAGCATCCGTTGCGCCGCTGGCACTGGCGGTGATGGTCCTGGTCTTCTTCGCGCCGGTGCTGCTGACCGGGCGCATCTTCTACGAGGGCGACCTCTGCTTCCTGTTCTACCCCGGTTACGTCTTCTTCCGCGAGACGGCGGCACAGGGGGCGCTGCCCCTCTGGAACCCCTATCTGGGGTGTGGTGAGCCGTTCCTCGCCCACCTTCAGCGCGGCGTCTTCTATCCGCCGAACCTGATGCATCTGCTGATGTCCACGAGCACGGCCGTCGTTGTCCTAACGTGTCTCCACGTCTTGCTGGCCGGCACCGGAACGTTCGCCTTGCTGCGCGTATGGCGGGTCTCACCGATGGGGTCGCTTCTGGGGGGAGTCCTGTACGCGTTCAGCAGTTACACGATGACGAAACTGGCCTTCCCCTCCCAGTTGGACAGCGCTGCCTGGCTTCCGGTGGTCTTGACCGTGTTTGCCTGTTGGTTGAGGCGACCGAGCCGCCTTTGGCTGGTCCTAACCGCCGTCGCGCTCTGTCTTCAGTTCCTGGCCGGGTATCCCGAGGTGGTGGCCTTCACCGTGGCATGTATGGGATTGTGTGCCCTGTTCGCCGGCTTCCACCAGTGGCGGGCGCGAGGGAAGCCGACATCTCTCGTCGTGCCCTTTCTCGGACTCGCGGGCGCAGGAGTCCTGGCGTTGCCGCTGTCGATGGCTCAGCTCCTGCCCACCTGGGAGGCGATCGGCCTTTCTGGACGGGCCAAGACGCAGGACCCACAACTGGACCAGGGGTCGGTGCACCCGATGGCCGTGTTCTCGCTGCTCGTGCCGAGCGTGTACGGGCGAGGTGGGGGGGAACTGACGTACTGGGCGCCCGCCATCGTCCACTATACTCAGGGGACGTTCTACGTCGGCGTCTTGCCGATGGTCGTATTCGTGGCGGTCGCGATCGGAAGGCTGTCGGGCGGGCGCGTCCCGCGTGATCGCGCGCCGCCGCGCGGGAACGTCGCGCGGATTCGCACCCCGTTTTTCATCACCGTGCTGGTCCTCGCCTTCCTCTATTCGATGGGGAGGTACTCGCCCTTCTTCGACATCTGCTGGCGGGTGGTGCCCATTCTGCAACACTTCGTCTGGCCGTCGAAGTGTCTGGTCTGCGTCGCGCTGTCGTTGAGCTGTCTGGCGGGGATCGGCCTGGACGCCCTCGCGCTCGACCCGCTCGATCGCCCCGAGGGCAGGCGACCGTGGCGTGCGCGGCTTCTGCGTTGGGGGCCGTTTGCGGTCTTCGCGGCCATGACCGCATTCGTCGTGGCGTGCCTGCTGAATGGCGGTCAACTGGGCGAAGTCGTCCTGCGCCGCTGGTTCAATCTCGATTCCGTGCCGGCCTGTTACTCGCAGCACGTGCCGTGGGACGCGCTGCTTGCAGACTGCGTCAAGCTCCCGATCGTGGCGCTGACGTCTGCGCTTCTTCTGCAAGCATACACGTTTCGTGCTCGTTCACGCAGTGTCGTTGCGTGGCTCATGGTGGTGGTAGCATTCGCTGATCTGTCGGTATCGAACATTCCTCTTCTCGAGCTCGGCTCGCCGGCTGCCCTCGATGGTCAGTCGGCCTATCTCGACAAGCTGTGTCCGCCCGGAAAGACGATTCGGTTTCTTGGGACCAGAAACCTGACGCTCAACCAGACGCGCGATGTCTCCGCGCTCGTGCCGAAGGGGGCCACCGTCGAGCAGTTGAGCTCGCCAAGAATGGGCGGTCCCGACGCCGACGTCGGTGAGGGCATCTTCCGTCTGCAGCGCGACATGTTGTGCATCCTCTGGCCCGTGGCAGACCGGGCATTCTGCGTCCTGTCCAAGAGCGTCTTCGCCCCAGCGGACGTATCCCGAGTCTCGCAGCTCATCTACGGCGGCCCCCCAAACGCGAAGCGGGCGCGCCTCTTGTCGATGCTCAACTGCGACAGGCTGCTCCTGCCGACCGAGGAGTCCGGAACCCCTACGGGCCGCGTCCCGGACCCGCCACGCCTGGCTATTCTGGACAAGCCGATGCCCCGCGCCTACGTCGTGGGCGGCGTTGAGATCCTCGAAGACAAGAACGAGGTCCTGGCGGCGCTGGGATACCATCCCTTCGATCCCTGGCAGACCGCCCTGATCGATCGGGCCAGCGCGAGGGACGACGCCCTCACCGATCTGCGGCCCGCGAGGGTCGGGCATGAGGTCAGGCGGCTGGAATACGTCCCGAACGGTCTCGAAATCGACGTGGCAAGCGATTCGACCGGGATGCTGGTTGTCAGCGATACGTACTACCCGGGGTGGTCGGCGACGGTCAACGGCCAATCGACACCGATCTACAAGGTCAACGGCGCGTTCCGCGGGATCAGGATCCCGGCGGGGGACTGTGCGGTCAGGATGACGTATCGGCCCTGGTCCGTTCTGATCGGCGCTGCAATCAGTCTGACGACACTCCTGGTCGTACTCGTCCTGCTGGTGCCAAGGCCCGGGGCGGGTGCTTTCCGTCGCAGCGATGGCGATTGATCCCCGTGCGTAGCGAGACGCGCATGAGAGGCGGTCTGCGCCGCCCATGGCCGACTTGCGGGGGTTCCTCGACGCAGATATCATCTGATTCGCGGCACCTCCCAACGACCGCTGCAGTTGCGGCGCGGACCCGTGCGAGCGCGACCGAACAGGCCCACTGATGACGCCCCCGCGGTGCGAAATCCCGGATGCTTCCACAGGTCGCACAAGGGAGGGACTCTGCCTCCTGGCGTTGGTTCCGATGGTCCTGGTCTTCTTCGGACCTGCTCTGTTGACGGGCCGGATTCTGCCGCTGGACGACCTGCTGTATCTGTTCTACCCGGGCTACGTGTACTTCCGTGAGCACGTCCTGCAGGGCGAACTGCCGCTCTGGAATCCGCACACGGGCTGTGGCGAGCCGTTTATGGCCGATGTGGAGCGGGGCGTGTTCTACCCGCCCCACCTGATCTACCTGTTCATCCCGACGAGCGTGGGAATCGTGCTGTTGCCCGCGCTCCATATCCTGCTGGCCGGCGCGGGGACCTACGCCCTGTCGCGTGTGTGGGGCGTCTCCCGAACGGGGTCGCTCCTGGCGGGGGTCCTCTACGCCTTCAACAGCTACACGATTTCGAAGGTCGGCTTCGCGTCCGAAGTGGACAGCGCCGCGTGGTTCCCCGCGGTGATGGCAACGTTTGCGCTGTGGGTCAAACGCCCGAGCCGACGGCGGCTGTTTCTGATGTCCGGGGCGCTGTGCCTTCAGTTTCTGGCGGGTTTTCCGGAGGTGGTCACTTTCACCGTTGGCGCTCTGCTGCTCTATGCGGCGTTCGTCGGCATCTACGACTGGCGGATGCGACGGACTTACAGGGCCCTTCTCGTGCCCGTCCTCGGGCTGGGCGCCGCCGGCGTTCTGGCCGTTCTGCTCTCGGCGGTTCAGTTCCTGCCCGCGTGGGAGGCCATGCACCTCTCCCCGAGGTCCGAGGAGGTCGCCCCGCGCCTCTACGAGTATTCCCTGCACCCGCTGGCCGTCTTCACGCTGCTGGTGCCTTCGGTCTATGGCGTGGGCGGTTCGCCGGGCAACTTCTGGGCACCGTCTTGCGGAGACCAGGCGATCGGCGCGTTCTACGTCGGCGTCGTTCCGATCGCCGTCTTCGCAGCTGCGGCCGTCTGCAGGTTGCTGCGACCGATGGCACGCCGCAACGAAACGGCGGGGCCTGACAACGCCGCGCGTGTCCGCGTTCCTTACCTGCTTGCCCTGTTCGTGTGCTTCTACCTCTACGCGCTTGGGCACTACACGCCCGTCTGCGGCTTCTTGCGCGATCTTGTTCCGCTCCTGCAGCGTTTCGTCTCTCCCCCGAAATGCCTGCTGTGTGTGGTCTTGTCCCTCAGCTGCCTCGCGGGGATCGGCGTGGATTACGTTGCCCGCACCGGCGCGGGGGAAACGGAGACGGGGCGCGGATGGCGCAGCGTGTTGCTGCGATGGGGCGCGCCCTGTGTCTTCGTTGCGGTGGGTGTGTTCATCGTAGCGTGCCTGCTGAATGGGGGACAGTTGGGCAAGGCCGTCCTCGTACGGTTCTTCAACCTCGGGTCTGTCGAACCGCGATTCGCCCACAACATCCCCTGGGGGACGCTCATCCGAGACGCCGTCAGACTGCCGATCGTGGGTTTCGCAGGAGTGCTGCTCCTGCAGCGATACGCTTTCCGCTTGCGTGGCGGGGTGGTGGCGGCGTGGCTGATGATTGGCCTGTCCTTCGGCGACTTGTGGCTCACGAACGCCCACATCCTCGAGCCGGGTCCGGCGTCCGCGCTGGAGCACCCAAGCCCCCTTCTCGAGAAGCTCAAACCCGAAGGGAAGATGATCCGTTTCTTTGGCATGGGACACGTGACTCGGGAGGAAGTGCACCGCATGGCCGCGTCGCTGCCCACGACGGGAAAGACCGAGGTGCTGGCTGACTCGAGGGCGGCGGACGACGACGAAGGCGATGAGGGGAGGCTGGACAGTCTGTTGCGCGACCTGTCCTACAAGTCCTGGCCGATCGTGGACAAGACCTTCAACGTGCATTCGACCCACAACTTCGTCTCGAACGACGTTGTCAGGATCTACAGCACCCTCCTTTGGACGAAACTGCCGGGGATCACCAAGACGCGTCTCCTGGCCATGCTCAACTGCGACAGGATTGTCCTTCCCCCAGATCCCATGAAGCGCTTCGAAACCGGCAGACAGGGCGCGACCCGCCTCGTCCTCCTCGACGAACCGCTGCCACGGGCCTATGTCGTGGGCGGGATTCGGCTCATGGACGGACAGGAGGCCACGTTCCGCGGCCTTCTGTCTCCAGCGTTCGATCCCTTGTCAGAAGCCCTAATGGATCAGACCGACACAAGCAGGGACACGTTCTCAGATCTCCGACCGGGCCGAATCAGGCACACCGTCAAGCGCGTCGAGTATGGTCCGAATCGCCTGGAGATCGACGTCGAGAGCGCGTCGGCGGGCATGCTGGTCGTGAGCGACGCACACTTCCCCGGCTGGTATGCGACGGTGAATGGCAAGCAGGCCCCGATCCACAAGGTGAACGCTGCGTTCCGTGGCATTCGGGTCGAGGCCGGTACGAGCGCGGTGAGGATGACCTATTGGCCGAGGTCGCTGTCCGCCGGGATTGCGATCAGTCTGGCGACGCTCGTGGTATTGTGCATCTTGTCGTTGCCCAAGCCGAGGGCACAACCCGAGTCGGGCAACAGACAACAGATACCGGGAGATGCCGGCTAGTTGGAGGAGACCATGAGACGAAGGACGTTCCTGGCGCTGGGGGTGGGCGCTGTAGGCGGCGTGTCGCTTCGGATGCGGCAGCTACCTGCGGCTTCGGCCCGACAGAACCACGAGCCGTTCAAGATATCGCTGGCCGAATGGTCGCTCGTCAAGACGCTTCGTGCCGGCAAGATGACCCAGCTCGATTTCCCCCGCGTGGCCAGGCGGGACTTCGGCATCGATTGCATCGAGTTCGTTGATCAATTCTTCAGGGACAAGGCGAAGGACACGGCCTATCTCAGGGAGCTGAAGGCCCAGGCCGACGGCGAGGGGGTGCGGATGGGCCTGATCATGATCGACACGACCGGCCGGCTCGGCGCTCGCGACAAGGCGGCTCGGGACCAGGCCGTCGGCAAGACGCTCGCGTGGATCGACGCCGCGCGGTTCCTCGGTTGTCATAGTGTTCGGGTGAACGCTCGGGGGGACGGCAATCGGTATGAACTTCTCGGTCGGATCGTCGAGAGCTGCGGTCGGCTTGCCGACTACGCAGCGGAGCGGAAGCTCAACGTCGTGATCGAAAACCACGGCGGGCCGTCTTCGAACCCCGAGTGGCTCCTGTCGGTGATGAAGCAAGTGGACAGACCCAACTTCGGCACGCTGCCCGACTTCGGCAACTTCCCGGCGGAGGTGAACCGCTACGACGCCGTCGAGATGCTGATGCCCTACGCCAAGGCCGTCAGCGCCAAGGCGACGGCGTTCACGCCCGATGGGCTGGTACGGGAGACGGACTTCTTTCGCATGATGCGGATCGTTCGCGACGCGGGCTACACGGGCGACGTGGGGGTGGAATCGGGAAGCCCCAAGCAGGAAGGCGAGGCCGACGCGATCCGAAAGACCCGCGACCTGCTGAAGCGGATCCGGGAACAGCAGAAGCGTTGCAGGCCCGTCTTCAACGGTCGCGACCTCGACGGCTGGGTCCGGGTCGAAGGCGGAGATTGGCGCGTGGAGAACGGGGTCCTCGTGGGACGCAACGGTCAGAACTGGTCAACGAACCCGGAGAAGACCGGGTCCTGGCTTCGAAGCGAGAAGCAGTACGGTGACTTTCGGCTTGAACTGCAGTATATGATCAGCAAGAAGGGCAACAGCGGGGTGTTCTTCCGGTCGGCGGCGGAGAAGAACCCGGCCTTTACGGGCTACGAAATGCAGATCTACGATGCCCCAGGCCAGAAACCGTCGAAGGGCGGACCCGGCGCGATTTACGACGTCGTGGCCCCGACACTGAACCGCGTTCGCCCCGCCGGTCAGTGGAACACGGTGACCATCGTCGCGCGGGGCCCGAGGATTACCATCGAGATGAACGGTGAGCGCGTGATGGATACCCGGCAGCACCGGTCGATGCGCGGATACATCGGCCTACAGAACCATGACGAACGCGCGGTGGTGAGGTTCCGGAACGTCCGTATCGAGGCGCTGTCGCCATCCAAGCAATAGCGGGGGAACGGAGGCGTGTCATGACAACCCGGCAAGAAGCTCGTGATCCGAGCGAGAAGCGGGGCTCGCGCAGGGCCTTTCTGAAGGCTGGCACGACGGCGTCAGGGGCGCTGTTGGCCCAGCCGCTGCTGAGATCGATCGCCAAGGCCGCACCGACGGGCGCGCCCTGCACGCTGCTCAAGAACGGCCTCATCGTCGACGGCACGGGCAAGAAGGGCGCGGTCGGCGACGTGCTGATCAAGGGCGCGAAGATCGAAGCGGTGTCGCACAGCCCGATCAAGATCGACTGTACGACCGTCGACTGCACGGGCAAGGTCATTGCGCCCGGCTTCATCGACGCCCATTCGCACATGGACTGGCTGCTGCCCATCCCGGGCCGGCCAGACCTCAAGTCGCCCTTCACCGCACAGGGCTGCACGACGTTCGTCGCCGGCAACTGCGGCTGGGCGGTCGCGGGCTATCGCAAGAACAGCAGGCACAAGCGCGAGTCCCGTCCCGATCTGTTCCCCGAGTTCAAAATCGCCTGGGACTCGATGGCCGGCTACTTCGCCCATCTCCGCAAGGTCGGCATGAGCCACAACCTGGTCACGATGGTCGGCCAGGGATCGACGCGGCGGTCGATACGTGGCGAAGACCCGAGCCCCCTCAACCCGGCCGAGCTGAAGGAACATCTAACCCTCCTCGAGGAGGCCATGGACCAGGGCGCGTGGGGCGTATCGCTCGGGCTGCAGTACTCGCCCGGCATCTTCGCCACGCCCGAGGAGCTCAAGCAGGTCGCGCGACTGGTCGCCAAGAAGGACAAGATCCTGACCGTCCACGCCCGGGCCTACTCGGCCGTGGCGCCGGGCTATGAGCTCAAGCCCTTCGGCACGCCCCACAACGCGCTCGCGCTCAAGGAGATGATCGATTTGGCGCGCGAGACGGGCGTGCGGGTGCAGTACTCGCACCTGATCTTCGCCGGGACGATATCCCACAAGACCTACGGCATATGCCTCAAGATGATCGATCAGGCCATCGCCGACGGGATCGACATCATGTTCGACACGTACCCCTACCACTGCGGCAACACGGGCATCACCGTGGTCCTGCCGAAGTGGTTCCGCGAGGGCCTGCCGGGCAGCTACCGCGATCCGGAGGCGCTCAAGCGACTCCGGACCGAGATCGCCGCGCTGTCGAACCTCGTCGGGCTGGGCTACGGGGACATCCAGATCACCTACGCCGAGGATCCGGAGCTTCGACAGTACAACGGGGCGTTCCTGGCCGACATCGCTCAGAAACGCGGCAAGGCCCCGTTCGAGATGGCGATGGAGTTCTGCCAGAAGGGCGGCGCGTGGGTGCTGCTCCACAAGTACAGCAACATGGAGATCATCGAGGCCCTGATGAAGCATCCGGCGGCCCTCTTCATGACCGACGCCGTGCCCGCCAAGTGGCTGAGGAACCCGGCGGGCACCGGCTCGTTTCCGCTGTTCTTGCAGTATGCGCGGGATCGGAAGCTGATCTCCCTGGAGCAGGCCGTTCGCAAGATGACGGGCGCGACGGCCGAACGCTTCCGGATCAAGGACCGCGGCTTCCTGAGAAAGGGGCTTGCGGCCGACGTCACCGTCTTCGACTACAAGACCGTCAAGGACAACACGACGCTGACCGACTACGACACCCCCCCCACGGGCGTCGAGGCCGTCTTCATCAACGGCGAACAGGTCAAGAGGAACGGAAAGGTGGATGGATCGGTCCACGCGGGGACGATTGTCAAGAGCTGACGTGGGGGCGCTGCATTCTCAACGCCAGCCGCCGAGGTCGGTATGGACCACGATTCCCGGCGATCCAGGTTTGGGGCAACGTCATGACCGTTCTCTCGGTCGCGTGCATCACCAATTGCCCCGCTGATCGCCCCAGCCCTCTTTGTTCCTCGTTTTCCGGGCTCTGCTTGTCAGAGCCCTTAGGTTCGGAGCGGACCCCTTGCAGGATGACGCCCTTCTGAAAGACAAGTCCGGCGGCAGGCTCGATTGGACGCTCGCCGGCGCATTGGGGTTGGTCGGACTCGGCGGCATGCTGGCGTTGACCTGGTATGTCTGGCCGGCCTACCTCGTCTACGCCGACTGCGCGCCGTACATTCTACAGGCACATACGTTCAGTCAAGGCCAGCTTACCCGTTCGGCGCCCCCTGAAACGCTCGCCCCTTTCTTCAGAACAAACAGCATGATTCAGCTCGACGGTCGGGAGTTCTCGAAGCAACCGCCCGGCGCCTCCGCGTTGTTTGCGCTGATCATGCTGGCGACAAAGGACGTGCGATGGGCGCCGCCGGTGGTATCGGCCCTGGCCTTGACTTTCAGCTTCCTGTGGATCCGCCGGGCCTACGACCGGCTCACGGCGTTTCTTGCCGTTGGCCTCTGCGCCTGTACGTTCATGCACCTCATGCTCGCAGCCTCGGTGCTGTCGTATAGCCCGAGCAGCTTGTTCCTGGCGGTGGCGATGCTCTTGTTCGCCATGTATCTGAAGCGGCCGAGCAGACAGCTGGCGCTGTTCTGCGGGCTGTTTGTCGGCCTGCAATTCACTGCCCGACCGTTCACCGCCGTTCTTGCCGCCGTCGCGATGGCCAGTGTGCGGCTGCTGCTCTTCAGGCGTCATCGAGGCCTGGTCCTCCAAGCCCTTGCATTCGCTACCGGGGTCATACCAGGCGTCCTCATCTTCCTGATCCACAACCGACTCGTCACGGGCGACTGGTGGCCACTGGCATTCTCGCTGTATGACCCAAGCGACCGGGTGGGGTTTGGGCCCCGAGGGGTCGGGGATTTCGTCGCGATGCACACGCCGAGGGCCGCCCTTGGTAGGCTTGCGTTCAACCTGCACACGGTGGCCAGGCTGTTCTTCGTGCCCTGGGTGTGGCTGGTGCCGATCCTTGCATGGTGGTTTGACCGGATCCTCAGCCGCAGCCGCTCTGAAGCGCCCAGGATGACGCGATGGGACTTCTCGCTGATCTTGACCGTGCTCGTGCTGGTGGTCGGGCACACAGCGTATTGGGCCGCCAGGCCCATCAACTACTTCGAAACCTATCCCTTTCTCGCCGCGTTGATCGCTCGCGGCACGCTCTACCTGGCGACCCGAAGCCCGTTCTTCCGCGTGTTTGCGTGGGTCACCTTCGGTTCGACGGCCTTGTTGGGAGCCGCTGCGTCGTGGCCCATTCTTGCTGAACCTGTTCCTCGTGTGCACCGTATTCACGCCGTCATTGAGCAGACGCGCGAAAGGGCCGGTCCGTTACTCGTGTTCACGTCACCAGATCATGGCGTACAAGGCGAGTCGATCCCGGTCCTGCGAGACTACAGTGAATTCTCGGCCGGGCTATTCAATGTCTCTCCACCCTGCGATCAGCCCGTCATCTACGCGGTGAACCGCGGGCCGAGCAACGTCCTTCTCGCCAGACAATACCCGAACCATAGGCCCTTCGTCCTCCTCGACGTCATCACGGACCCGAACGACGAGGCATCCCCGTTCGAACTGCATATGATTCCCCTGAGCAGGTACCTGCAGAGGCCAGCTACCACGGCGGCGACCGAGACGAAGCCATGAGCGTTCGTGCCTGCTGTTTCGTCGCCGCCGCCGCTTCGGCCGGCTGGCGAACGCCCCCGGGCTTCTATTAGACTGGGCTGGGAGTTGGCCGCCCGAACGATGGAAGAGCGGCAGAGGATCGTCTTGGGATGACGGACCGGCAAGGCTTGATCGCTTGTCGTTCCGGTCGCTCGGCTGCATGCTCCGTGGTCTTGGTTGTTGGAGGCACCCACGCCGACAGAAGGCATCGCCATGCCAAGATACCTCCTGGGAATCGACAACGGCTGTACGCTCTCCAAGGCTGCGGTCTTCGACCTGGCGGGCAGAGAGATCGCCGTGGCCTCCCGAAAGACCGAGCTGGTCTCGCCGCATCCGGGTCACTTCGAGCGGGACATGCTCAAGATGTGGACGGCGACGACCGAGTCGATTCGCGAGGTCCTGTCCGCGCCGAGCGTGACACCGGGCGACATCGCCTGCGTGGCGGCTACGGGGCACGGCAACGGCCTGTACCTGGTCGACAAGGACGGGCAGCCGCTTCGAAACGCGATCATCTCGACGGATACCCGCGCGAAGGACATCATCGCACGCTGGGAGGAACAGGGCGTGGACGCGGCCGTCCTGCCCAAGACGATGCAGTGCCTCTGGCCCGGCCAGCCGAACGCCCTGCTCGCCTGGTTGCGGGACCACGAGCCGGACGTGATGAGGCAGGCCAGGTGGGTGCTGATGGCCAAGGATTACACCCGCTTCCGCCTCACCGGCCAGATCCATGCCGAGTTGACCGACATGTCCGGCACGAGCCTGATGAGCATCCGCGACGGCGATTACGACGAGGAAGTGCTCGAGACCTTCGGTCTGACGGACCTGCGGTCCCTGTTGCCGCCGATCGTGCGGTCGGAGGCGATCTGTGGAACGGTGACGGCCGAAGCTACCGCCGAAACGGGCCTAAAGCAGGACACGCCCGTAGCGGGCGGGCTGTTCGACATCGACGCGTGCGCCCTGTCTTCCGGCCTGGTGGACGAGCGCAAGATGTCGCTCGTCGCCGGCACCTGGGGCAACAACCAGTACGTTTCCAGGACGCCCCTGGTCGACCGGGATCTGTTCATGACCTCCCGCTACGCCATCCCCGACCACTACCTGATGCTGGAGGGCAGCCCCACGTCGGCCAGCAACCTCGAGTGGTTCGTCACGCACTTCCTCGAGGCGGAGCGCGCCACCGCCGAGGCGGACGACAGATCGGTCTACGACGTGTGCAACGACCTGGTCGCTCAGACGAAGCCGGCCGAGACGGGTATCGTCTTTCTGCCGTTCCTGTTCGGTTCGAACGCCCAACCCAACGCCAAGGCCTGCTTCATCGGCCTGGAGGGCAGACACACCCGCGCGAGCGTCCTGCGTGCGATCTACGAGGGTGTCGTCTTCGCCCACCGCGCCCACCTGGATCGCCTGCTGCAGTTCCGCCCGCCGCCCGAGACGATCCAGTTCACCGGCGGCGCGGCCCGGAGCCGCGTGTGGGTGCAGATCTTCGCCGACTGCTTCCAGATCCCCGTGGCCATTCCGGCCGGTACGGAGCTGGGTGCCCTGGGCGCTGCCATTTGCGCGGCTGTCGCCTCCGGCGACCACGCCAGCTACGCCGATGCCGTCGCGGCGATGACGGACACCGCGCGGGTGCAGGATCCCAACCCGGCCCTGAAAGAGACGTACGCGGCGAAGTACGGACGGTACAATACCGTGGTCGGCGTCCTGGCGCCGATCTGGGCGGATCTCGCATAGCAGGCTGTCGGAGAGCGAAGTATTCACGATGGCGAAGCGTAGCATCAAGATCAGGTCGTTCGAGTTCAAGCCCGGGCGCTTGCTGGCCAGCAAGTACGTGTTCGACTCGCTGCTCGGCACGGGCTGGGAGGGAGAGGTCTACCGGGTCACCGAGCTCAAGACCGGGATCCCGCGGGCGGCGAAGATCTTCTTCCCGGAGAGAAACCCCCGCGATCGCACGTTCAAGATGTACGCCCGCAAGCTCGATCGCCTGCGCGACTGTCCCATCACGATTCAGTACCACAGCTCCGAGACGATCCGTTATCGCGGCCTACCGCTCACTTGTCTGATCAGCGAGCTGGTGAACGGTGAGCTGCTCACCGACTACACGGCGAGACAGCGGGGCAAGCGACTCCAGCCATTCGAAGCGTTGCATCTGCTCCACGCGATCGCGGCGGGCCTCGAAATGATCCACAACGTCGGCGAGTACCACGGCGACGTTCACTCGGACAACGTGCTGGTGAGGCGTCAGGGCATCCGATTCCGCGTGAAGCTCGTCGACTTCTTCCATTGGGGCGCGCCGCGCCCGGCCAAAGTCCGCGAGGACGTCATTCAACTCGTCGGCTTGCTACACGAGGCGATCGGCGGTGCGACGTGGTACAACAAGCACCCGCGCGAGATCAAGGCGATCTGCTGCGGCCTGCGCCGCGACCTCATCTCCAAGAAGTTCCCAACGGCGGGCCGCCTGCGCGAGCACCTCGAAACGTTCGCGTGGGAAGAGGGCTAACCAACGTGAGGAAGAAGAAAGGCGGGTCGAATGACCCGCCTTGGTAGACTTCCCAGAAGCGACACCGATTCCGCAAAGACGACTCAGGCCGCTCGGGCGATGACCTCCTGGAGGAGGGCCACCTGGTCGTTGACGCTGGAGTCGTCCTGACGATCCTCCAAGAGCTTGCGCTGCAGCTCGAGCGTCTCGAGCGTCTGCCGAACGGCCTTCTCATAGTCGTCGACATCTCGCTTGCGGAACAGGTTCACCAGATCGGGCCGGGGCGCGGCGTCGCTGGCGACCGTCGGCACACCAGCCGACAGGGCCTCACGAACGCTCAGCGCGTCGCCGTCCGAGAGCGTCGGGCGGACGAAGATGTCCGCGTACTTGTAGACGGGGTAGAAGGTCTGCAGCGGCGAGCAGAACTTGAAGTAGTCGCCCAGCTGTCGGCGTTCGACCTCCTCGCGCATCTTCTTCTCGTGCTCCGGAACGCTGTGGAGGACGTTGAGCATGAACCACATCACCCCGATGTTCGGATAGACCTTCCGGAGTCGGTCCACCAACTCGATCGTCATGTCGATGCCATACAGGTCCGTGCCGCCCTCGCGGAGCACCGATGCGCCGGTGGCCAAGATCACGGGGCTGTGGGTCGCACAGAAATCCTTGACCTCCTGCGGCACGGCCGCGTCGTCCTCCTCTCGATAGATGGGAGGGATGTAACCCGGTGCGACGATGGTCTTCTTCGTGAAATCCCCGATGTTCTTGAGGAACTCGTATATATGCGTGTTGCAGGCGATCACCTTGGTGGTCGCTCCGAAGCCGGCGGCGATCAGCTTTCGGCCGAGTGTGCCCTTCGACTCCCACGTCCAACGAAGCGTTTCGCCCTGAAGGTTGATGACGACCTTCTTGCCCCGAATCTTGGAGAGGAACCAGCTCAGGATCCAGGCCAGCAGGTTGTTGGTCGGCATGTAAATGACCTTCTCCCTGCCGAACAACACGTAGCGGAGGAACCACCATTTGCGGTGTGCGGCCACCGACCTCACGCGGCCTGGCACCTCGGTCGGCCCGGCGGTGTTGTAGACGTAGTAGTCTACGT
The DNA here is from genome assembly GCA_964390905.1 of uncultured Planctomycetales bacterium. Classification (GTDB taxonomy): domain Bacteria; phylum Planctomycetota; class Phycisphaerae; order UBA1845; family JAFGLZ01; genus JAFGLZ01. The sequence goes on from CAYMLO010000092.1 coordinate 35,043, forward strand.
TGGCGCGGTCCAGATACGGCAGCAGGCGGTCAAGATGAACGGATATGCCGCCGATTGGGGGGGATATCGGACCAATAATCGCCAGCTTATGCGACATGGCTTGCTCCTGTGAGAGTCGGCAACCTGCTCGATACCACGCTGGAGATCCCATCGGCGCCGCCCGCGGGCCGCCGGGTCTCCCAGCACACTCACTCAATACTGGTAGGCTTCCAGTGGCCCGGGAGTCAACAGGAAGTTGTTTAAGTTCTTGTTTTATAAGTATTTATACTGGAAGCACGTCCACGGCAGCGGCCCGCTGCCTTTGCGATTTGCCCCGCATTGGGGTCACAGGTTAAGCGCTCAGGGGGAATTCCGCGCGGCGATCAGCGCTTCGATATTCCTGCGTTCGATGTGGGCCATTCGTCGGCGCTTTTGAAGGAAGTAGTCGTAGGTATTCGCTTCCGCTTCGGACCACGCGTTAGCCTCGGTGTAGTCGCCGCAGTAGGGGACGAGCAGATCGACCCAGCAGGCGATCTTGTCCATCTCCTCGCGGGAGAGGGCCACGCCGTTATGTCCCTTCTCGAGCATGGCAACGAGCTTGCTGGCTGCGGCCCCCGCGTGGTAGGGCGGCAGCATGGGAGGAGCGGACTGAGCACTGATCCAATGGACGAGCCGGTTCGGCCGACCACGCTGCGTCAGGGCCAGGTACGCATCGCTCCACTTCCGCCCGGACTGCTGGTCGGGGATCTGGGTCCCCAGCAAGCTGAAGGCGACGGTCGGTCGTGATGCGGGTTGACTGGGGGGAAGCCCCCCAGGCGCGGGCCGGCTGCGATCCTTGTGGCAGCAAACGCAGTGCCGGTCGAGGATGGGCTGGATCTCCCGCACGAAGCTGAAGCCCCGCGGGGGCCCGTAGAAAGGCGCGAGTCGCTGCGGCCCCGCCTTGACGGCCATTGCGGCGGGTCTGCCCCCGCGCGGCACGTCGCTCTTGGTCTCATGGCAGCCCACGCAGGAGAAGCACTCGCCCGGCTGCAGCGTCGACCAACTCCGCATGGTCTGGACCGCGTGGCCGTTGGCGTCCAGGGCCTGGAAGTAGACGGGCGTTCGAGCCGGTACGACGAAGCACGCCGACCCATCGGCCCAGACCTTGGCGTCGCCCAGGACGACCTTGACGTCCCAGGATCCGTTGTCGATGGCGATCGGCGTGCTGATCAACGCCGCCCCGCCCGGGCCCCGGTTCCGATTCGACCGGATGCCCGCCGCCCGGTACTCCAACGCGACGACGCGGAGTCGCTTGATGGTGCCGCGCGCGACCCCCGCCAGGCCCGGACCGGCGTAGACGTCTTGCAGGAAGTAGGTTCCCGTCTTCTCGCCGTGGTCGACCAGGTCCGGTCGGACGTGCGGCCTGGGGCGCGGGGCGAGGGGCACGGGTTGGTTGCAGGAGATCCTCGGGTCGGCCGCCAGCAGCTCGCGCCGGTCGTCGGCGGTCATGAAGTAGACCTTGAACCGAACGGGCCTTCGCTGCCACCCGAACGGGGCGTAGGTGACCAGGAATTCGGTCTCGCTCAGCGGATAGGGATACTGGAACAGATCGCCCTTCTGCCCGTACCGATCCACGCGAACGGCCTTCGTCTCCCGGACCGGGGCGACGAGTTGGAGGCCGGCGTTCTCCTGCCGCCCCTTCCCCGGATCGATGACGGTGAGCTTGCCCGTCTGTCGGGTGTGATGGCCCGAGACGACGGCCACCACCTTCCGCGTGCCCGGAATGCCTCGGGCGTGCAGGAGCGTGGTGGGGAACCAGGCGTTGTTGCCGTAGAACTCCGTCTGTCCCGTGCCGTCCGGGTTCATCTGGAAGAGGGGCTGGGGGAAGATCTGTCCTCGATCGCTGTACTCCCAACGCGTGTAGACAACGCGACCGTTGTCCAGGACCGTCGGGAAGTTGGTGTGCACCTGATCGACGGAGAGCCTGCGTAGATGCTTACCGTTCCTATCGCAGGTATAGAGGTTACTGACCTCGGTCCACCAGCAGTCAACCGTCTGCACGCATCGGGTGGAGTTGAAGATGAGGTCTCCGGAGGGAAGGTACGCCCCCTCATAGTCCGCGAAGCCCAAGCCGAACGTGAGCTGACGTAACTTGCACGTAGCCACGTCCAGCTCGTAGAGGTGGTAGTCGTCCTGACGGTCTGACTTCTTCCACGCCAGGAGGATTCGTTTCCCGTCGTAGGACACATCCGGGTCGCGGATGACGCCGTTGGGGTCATCGATGAGCGTGCGGATCCTGCCCCAGACGCCATCGAACTCGAGCAGGCATAGGGCGGACGCTGGCACGAAGTGCCGCTCCCGCTGAGCATCGGACTGACCTTCGGTGTACGCGTAGTGAGAGCCGCCCAGGTTGAAGTGCTTGGTAAAGACGATCTTCGGCCACTTGGCCAGAAGCGAACGCAGACGAATCTCGCGACGGCGCTCGCACGCACGAGCGTACAGGTCGAGCCAGCAACGATCCCCCAACGGCGCGTCGATCTCGCAAAGCCGTCTGCGCTCGGCCTGGAACGCCCTGCCGTCAGGACCGAGTTCCTTCAGCACGCGCTCGATGATCTTCCGCTCGATGTCGGCCCGACCGCAGGGGTCGCGTTGGCGGTACAGCTCGGTCCCCTGGTCCTGCAGGAGCCAGTCCCATTGAACGGGGAATGCCTTCTCGACCCGAGCTTCCAGTTCCGCACCGGCCGCGCGCGAGCCCAGCATCATCTCCTGCCAGCCGGCCTGTGCCCCGGCGGCATGACGCGGTAGGACTACGCTTGCGAAGAGCGTCCCCAGCCAGATCGGGAACGAGGCGGTCTGCGCGGAGACGACGCTAGCCAATCGCACTGTGCAAGCTCTCTTTCCCTGCATCCGGTCTCAGGAACGCGCCGGCTTCAGAAGTCGCTTGCCGGCCAGGACGAGGACGTACAGCCCGCCTGCCAGAGCGATGGTCGTGGCCCCCGGCGGCAGCTCCGGGGCGTAGCTGATCGCCAGCCCACCCGTGGTCAGGGCGATGCTGATCAGCGTCGAGACGACCATCACCTGCCACAGACGATTGACGAAACTCCCCGCGACCGCAACGGGCAGCGTCAACAGGGCGATGACCATCACCAACCCCACCACCGTCACCAAGACCACGACCGTCAGCGCCGTCAGACACAGGAGCAACAGGTAATAGCGCTCGACGGGTACGCCACGCAATCGCGCGAACTCATCGTCGAAGCAGACAGCCAGGAAACTCCTGTACAGCAACACGCCACATCCCACCACCACGACATCCAGCACGGCGATCATCACCAGATCCCCATGGGAGACCAGCAGGACGTTCCCGAACAGGTAGCTCATGAGGTCTTCGTAATACCCCGGGGTGCGGGCGATGAAGAGGATGCCAACAGCCATACCGATCGCCCACAGCGCGCTGATGACCGTATCCTCGCGCTGCCGGGCTCGCAGGCTCACCCACCCGATGATGATCGCCGCGACGAGGGCGGCGACGATCGCCCCGTCGAACGGGTTGAGCCATGACCATCCGTGGACCTCCTGCAGATAGCGAGCCGCGCCCATTCCCCCCAGCGTGCAGTGGGCCACGCCGCCGGCGATGTAGCTGATCCGACGGGCGACCACGTAGCTGCCCACGACGCCGCAGGCGACGCTGGCAATGACCCCCGCCAGCAACGCGCGTTGCAGAAGGGCGCTGCTCGACAGGGCGTCCAGGAACTCCATCACGATGCCCCCCCAACCTCTGTTTGACCGGAGGGATGAACGACACGGACCTCCCGGCCGTACATTTCGGCCACACCCTTCTCCGTCAGCTCGTCGGTCGCGTGCATGTGGACGGTGCGGTTGACGCAAACGACGGTCCTGAAGAAGACCGAGACGAAGCCAATGTCGTGCGACACCATCACCACCGTCAGGCGCTGGCTCAGGTCCACGAGCAGTGCGTACAGATCGTCCTGTACCGCGGGATCCAGGTTGGCCGTCGGCTCATCGAGCAGAAGCAGCTCCGGCTCGCAGCACAGGGCACGGGCGATGAGCACCCGCTGACGCTGCCCGCCCGACAACGATGCGAACGGGCGCCTGCAAGCGTTCCCCAGCCCGACCTCTTCGAGCGACCGCAGCGCGACGTCCTTATCCGACCGGCTGTACGGACCGACACCCAGGCCCTTGCCCAGTCGTCCCATCAGCACGACATCCATGACGTTGACCGGAAACTGCGAGTCCAACTGGACGACCTGCGGCATGTAGCCCACCCGAAACCGGGCCCGCGCAGGCGCCTGGCCCAGGACCCGAACGGTTCCCCTCGCCGGTTCGATCAGGCCGAGGATGAGCTTCAGCAGCGTCGTCTTGCCCCCGCCGTTCGGACCGATCACGCAAACGAGATCACGCTCGGAAATGGCAAGGTCGACCCCCTCCAACACGAGCGGCCCGTCATAGGAGAAAGACACATCGCGCAATGTAATGACTGATTCAGGCGCCAACGAAGTGTTCCTTGCCACACCTACCGCCGATTCGCCCGCCCGAGCGGCGCGTCACGATCCATCGGGGGCGGTCGCCAAGGCCCTTCTGATCTCGGCGGCGACGTGCAGGAGGTTTTCGATGTAGTCCTCCGCAAGCGGGTCCAACGGCACGACCGCGCCACCGATCTCGGCAGCCACCGTCTCGGCATTCCGTTTGTCGAACTGTGGCTGGACGAAGATCAACCGTACGCCGTCCCGCTTGGCCCGATCGATCAGCGCAGCCAGCTGCTTGGCGGTCGGCTGCTTGCCACCGCTCTCGATTGCCACCTGCTCCAGGCCGTAGGCGTCCGCAAAGTAGCCAAGCGACGGGTGAAACACATAGAACGTCCCGCCACGCAGCGATCCCAGCGACGCAGCGATCTTCGCGTCTGTACGGTCCAGATCGGCCTTGAAGGCGCGGCAGTTGCCCTCGTACTCGGTCCGATGCGCCGGATCGATCTGGCACAGCGTCCGGCAGACGATGTCGGCCTGAACCTTCACCAGACGCGGATTCATCCACACGTGCGGGTCCTGTTCATGGTGATGGTGGTGAGCGTGTCCGCCGCCCGCACGATGGTCATGAGGATCGCTTGCGCGAAGCTCGATCCCCTTGCGCGTGTCAACGATCCGCAGGTCCTCGAGCGCACTGCCGATCTTCTCGACCACTTGCCTCTCGAAGGGCACGCCGATTCGGAAGTAGACCCCTGACCTTGCGAGCTTGACCATCTCCTTCGGAGTCGGCTCGTAGGTGGCCGGCGACTGGCCCGGTGCCAGCAGGACCGACACGTCGACGTGCTTGCCCCCCACCCGCCCAACGAAATACCTCTGGGGCGGGATGCTGACGGTGACGGGCAGGCTCCCCCGGGCCGGCTGGGTCGAAGGCGTTGTCTGGCGACAGGAGCACAGACTGACAACCGTCAACGGGACCAGGCTGGCCCAGGCTGTCCACGTTCGGCACCTCGCGTCCATCGTCGCTGCCCCTTCATCGGCACGCCGTCGACGCCCTACCGCTCGTGGAGCCCGCTCTGTGACCCGAGCCGGCAGACCAGATGCCATTCGCGGCACTTGCCGCATTCGGTCAGTGCGTGGTTCTGGGCGAACTCGTCCCAGTGCACCTTCTGATGCGGCGTCAGAATCCCGGTCCCCTGACAGACGGGACATGTGTTGTTCAGCGCCGTCAGAATGGCCGACCGAATGAAGGCCGATCGATTGGGCATCGCCTGCAAGGCCTCCACCAGCGACGCCTCTGCCTTGAACGTAATGGTAGCCGGGTTGTTGTTGGCCACGTTTCAGCCCCTTGAGCACGAAACCGTTGCCTATCTCCCCGCAACGGCCCTAGTATTACATTGTATTACCAACCTGTCAAGGGGTCTGTCAGGTCACGTCTCGGTGGGTTGGGGACATCCTCCCGTTCGCTGCAGGGCCCTTCACCTTGTTCGAGGCCGCGCCTATAATCCGAGACTTGGGTCCAGCATTGCT
>CAYMLO010000093.1:0-40954 GCA_964390905.1 uncultured Planctomycetales bacterium
GCCGCCAGCCGGCGAAGCTCGTCGGGGCTGAGCTTCACGTTCTCGTGGCCCTCGCGGAGCAGCTTCATCAGGCGGCTGCCCAGGGCGCCGTACATGCCGCCGGGCGGGGTGACCTGGATCTGGTTGCGGCCGCCCATCCGGGGAACCAGTGCCTTGGCAGCGTTCTCGGGATTGGTGCCTCCGCCCCAGAAGTTCACGTCGCCGCACAGCGACGTGTACGACTTCGTGAACGCCCCGTCCGGCCGACCGGTCAGGTCCATGCCGCCGTCGGGCTTCTCCGCGCCGTGGCACTTGACGCAGTGGCGGTCGAGCACCGGCTGCACCACCTCGACGTAGGAGAAGGGCCGGCCGCCCAGGGGGCCGGGGTCGATCTTCGAGGGCGGACGCCGCAGGGCCAGGACGTCAGCCGTCGGTCGGGTCGGGGCCGTCATCCGGCTCTCGTGACAGCCCACGCACGAAACCCGCTCCCCCGGCTGCACGTACGTGCCCGAGTGCATCGTCTGGTAGGCGAACCCGTCGGCGTCGAGGGCCTGAAAGCTGAGCAGTTTGCGCGCCGGCACGGCAAACCGCGCCGACCCGTCCGCCTCGACCGGCACCGTGCCCAGGATCGCCCGGCCGTTCTCTTCCCGCGCGATGCCGATCGGCGGGGTGTTGGCCACGTTGGTCGTCTTCGGGAAGATCTGCACGATGCGCAGCTCCTTGATCGAGCCGCGGGCCACGTCGCCGAGGCCCTCGTACACGTCGGCCAGCACCATCTCGCCGGTCGGCGGCGCGCGCTTCGGAAGCGAGCTGGCCAGCACCGGCGGAGTGCGGCGCGGGCGCAGCGGGCAGGGATTGGTGCTGCCGATCTCGGGGTCGCGGTAGATCAGCTCGCGGTTGCCGAACGCGTCGAGCAGGTAGATGCCCAGGGCGTCGCGGAAGTTCGCGCCGGGTTCCCAGACGAGCGGCTTGGGGCTGTAGGCCACCAGGAAGTACTTCTCGGACAGCGGCCAGGGGGCGGCGTAGTACTCCTTGATGTTCCTGCCCTCCGCCTCGGGGAACGGGATCTCGGGGGTGAGGCGAGTAATGGCCTGTTGCCCATCGACGCCGAGGGCCGGATCGACGATGGCGATCGAGCCGCCGGCGATGGAGTGGTGGGCGGACGCGGCGAAGACAATCTTGCTCGTGCCCGGGATCGGCTGCAGCTGGAACGTGCAATGGGGACTGGCCGTCGCGTTGCCCCAGACGGCAACGGGATTCGTCCCGTCGGGCCGCGTGGCCCAGAGGTTCTGGTGCGTCACGGCGTCGCGGTCGATGTAGTCCCAGCGGCTGTAGAGGATCCGCCCCGTGTTGGAGACGGCGGGGAACCACTCGTTGACGTCGTTGAACGACAGCGTGCGGATGTTCCCGCCGTCGCCGTCCATCCGGTGGAGCGTGTAGACGTGCCAGCGACGGCTGAACTGCCCGCCGAAACAGCGGGCGTAGCCGCGACGGCGGGTCGAACAGAATGCGATGCCGCCGTCGGGCAGGTAGGTGGGCATGAGGTCGTCATAGGGCCCGCGGGTCAGCTGCCGCAGGCCCGTGCCGTCCACGTTGACCTCGTAGATGTGGTAGAAGCCTTCGTCTGTCTTGTTGTCGAGCTTGTTGTAGTCGTACTTCCGGCCGCCACACCTGACATAGGAGAACACGATCCGCTTGCCGTCGTAAGACAGCCGCGGCTCCAGGACGTTGCCTTCGGCGATCCGCGCGGCGTCGGCGGGCGTGAAGACGTTGCGGGACGCGAGTGAGTGGCCGGGCGAATCCAAGACGAAAATGCCCCCACCAGGCCGGGCCCGCCAGCCGTAGTACTGCATCACCAGGTGGCTGTACGAGGTCGGCACGCGCTTGCAGAAGAGCAGCCGCCCAAACGCCATCAGCGGGTTGGCCAACGCGATCTGGCGCTTGGCCCAGCGGGTGCGCACGTAGAGCGTCCGCCGCTCATCGAGGCCAAGGTCAGTCCGACCGGCCAGGGCCGCAAGCCGATCGAGCTGGACGGCCCGGTCCGCGAAGAACCGATCAGTCCTCGCCGACCCGCCCCCCTGGCTCCGCTGCAGGTCCGCAAGGAGCTGACGCGCCCGTTTGATGTGGCGCTGCATTGCTGCGGCGTAGGCGTCCGCCGTTTCGGCGATCTTGTCCTGCTGCCGCCAGTCCATCTGCACCATGGTCCACAGGTCGAGTTCGATGGATCGGCGGTCACTCGCGGGGTCGACCTTGAGACACGGCTCGAGATCCGCGCCCAGCCGGGCCGTCGCGCGGCGGAACGCAGCGGCGATTTGTTGGCGAAGACCGCCCACGCCTGCGTGATCGCCGTCGGTCGTCTCGTCGCCCTGCCCGCCTGCGAGCAATCGCTGGAACATCGAGATGGCGGCAAGCCATTGGCCCTGATAGGCACCCACAGCCGTCCGCGGCAGACGGATCGATTGGCCAGCTTTCAGGCTGTACGCGCCGGTCGCGCCCGATGCCGCAAGCTCGAGACGCAAGCGCCCGTCGCGGGCGAGCGACGTCGCAAACCGCCACGGCCCCGTCTGCGTCAGCGCCAGGACGATGCCGCTCTTGTCGTGCCCGTCGGACACGACGAATAGGGGCAAGGCGTCACGGTGAGTCGCCACGATGGGCTTGCCCACGACGGCCGTCCGATCGCGCAAGGACAGATCGAGCCCGTACCCGTGCACGGCCGGCAGGCGCGTCTCGGCGCTGGGATCGACCTCCATCTCGTAGGACCACCCCCCCTGACCTTGCTTGCTCGTCGAAAAGGCCTCGGACGCCCTGTAACGTTGGCCCGCGGGAGCGCCCGGTCCGCCGCCGGTGTAGGTCACGACCGGATCCCAGCGCGTCGTGTCGCAGGTGATCCGGCCGCGCTTGTGGACGACGAAGCGGATGGCGTCGCCTTTGCGGACGTCGAGGGAGACGCGCGGTTCGACGCCCTTGGCATCGTCGCCGTCGATCTCGGCCTTCCAGACGGAGTGCGCGCCGTGTCGGATGGACAGGCGAACGCCGTCGCCGCCGCCGTTCTTCGTGTCAAGCTTGTAGACGCGGCCCGTGATCGTGACGCGACCGTCGCGCGGGGCGGTGAAGCGCCGAACGCTGGGTGTGTTGATCCCCGGATGGTGCCAGTCCTTGCCCACGCGCGTCCAGTTCGGGCCCGTCCAGTACGTCGAGCCGTACCAGACGTCGTTGCGGTAGGTGAGCTTCCGATAGCGCATGCCGTCCGCGCCGTCGGCGACGCGGAACGCCCAGTTCACCAGGGAGACCTCGCCGACGTTTGTGGCCGTCTGACGGGTGTTCGTCAGTGTGCTGTCGACGACAAGGACGCGGCGGTCGGGAACCCAGCGATGACGTTGGCGGATCTCGATCCCTGTCTTCGGGTCACGGGTGACGACCTCCGTCGCGGCGCTGCGGTTGGCATCTGGCGCCACCTGACGGATCAGCGCGTCGCCGGGCGCATCGGCGAGCCGGGACAGCATCAGCGGCGCCCCGTCCCAGGTCCCGGGCAGCTCGCCTGCCCCGATCGCACACGCCAGCAATGGCAACATACCTGTAAGACAGCTCATCAACACAAGCCCCCTGCTCAGACTCGATGCCTCCCTCCCACCATAGCCAGAAACGCCCACCGTTGGAAACCCCTTCGATTCTGCGACGTACAGACGGTGGTACCCGACAGCGTCTCCTGGCAACGGCCGATTGGGTGAAAAGGAGGGCCAAGAATCTCTTACCGGTACGGCTCGAAGGGTGCTTCGCATAAGAGGTTCCTGACATTTTTTTTCGGCGAGCAACAGGCGGTTGGCATGCGGGGCTTCGGGGGCCTGTTGAAAAACGGGGGTGGGTCGGCTAGATACGCCGTTTCGAGCCTGCGCGTCAACGAGCCACTACGATGAACGTGATCGAGTTGGAATCGACGAGCAAACGCTACGGGCGCGTCCGGGCGCTGGATCGCGTTTCCTGGACGCTGCCTACCGGGCAGTTGTTGGGCTTTCTCGGGCCGAACGGGGCGGGCAAGACGACGACGATCCGGATTCTGCTGGGGTTCCTCCGACCTACAAGCGGCAGCGCGCGGGTACTCGGGATGGACGCCTGGCGAGACTCGCCGAAGATCCGAGCGCGAATCGGGTACCTCCCCGGCGACGTGCGCTTGTACCCCGGCTTGACGGGTGAGCAGACCGTGCGATTCGTCGCTGGCGCCCGCGGGGCCGGGGGCGGCGTTGACGCCGAGCGTCTGGCGAAGGTGTTCGAGCTGGACCTCCGCCCGCGCGTGCGGACGTACTCCACGGGCATGCGGCAGAAGCTGGGGCTGATCCTGGCGATGATGCACCGGCCCGAGCTGCTGATCATGGACGAGCCCTCGTCGGGATTGGACCCGCTGATGCAGCAGGCCCTCCGCCGGGAGCTCCGCGACGTGATCGCCGAGGGCCGGACCGTGCTGTTCAGCAGCCACAGCCTACCGGAGGCCGAGCAGCTCTGCGAGGAGGTCATCATCCTCCGCGAAGGGCGACTGGTGGCCGCCGAAAGCATCGCCGAGCTGCGCCGACGCGCAGGCCATCGGGTGGGCCTCAAGTTCTCCCAGCCGGTCGATACGCTCCCGCCCCCACCGGACGGCCTGACGCTCGACAGCACGTCGGACGTGCAGGTCCGCGGACGGTGGCGCGGCGAGATCAGCGAGCTGATGAGATGGCTGCAGGGGCTGCCCCTCAAGGACGTCGTAATCGAACCGGCCGACCTCGAGGACCTGTTCATCGACTACTACGAAACGCCGGGCAGGACCGACGCATGAACCGAGCGCTGATCCGCAAGGTGATCCGTGACCATCGGCTGATGTTCTGCCTGAGCTTTCTCGGCGCGGTGATCGTGCCGGTGCTGGTGATCATGGCCTTCTCGTCGGCGCCCCCCGACCTGGTGACGCAGTGGATGAATCTGCCGTTCGTGCGAGACATCTTCCGTGCGATGTTGGGGACCGACCTGACGGACATGCTTAGCCGGACGAACTTCGCGGCGTTCGCGTTCGTGCATCCGATCATGCTGGCGCTCGTTTGGGCGTTCTTGATCGTGATCTGCACGACCGTACCGGCCGCCGAGGTGGACCGCGGCACGGCCGATCTGCTGTTGTCGCTGCCGATCTCGCGCTTGGGCGTCTACCTCTCCGTGTCGGTGGTCGTCGTCTGTTGCGGGGCGATTCTGGGCGTCTGCCCCTGGCTGGGCGCGTGGATCAGCGAAAGGCTCGACGACTGGCCCGAGCCGCTGAACCTCGGCCGACTGGGCCTTGCGGTGGTCAACAACCTGGCGGCGATCTGGGCCGTCGCCGGTGTGGGCATGGCAGTCAGTGCGGCCTCGTCGCGCCGTGGCATGGCTGTCGGCGTTCTGTTCGGATGGCTGTTGGCGTCCTTTCTGCTGAATTTCCTGGGCGCGCTGTGGGAGCCGGCCCAACGGTTGGAGTTCCTCAGCCTGCTGAACTACTTCCGCCCCCTGATCATCGTCCGCGACGGCGCGCTCGACGCCGGCCACATTGCCGTCCTGCTCGCCATCGGCCTGGTCGGCTGGATCATCGGCGGGATCGTCTTCACCCGGCGGGACATTCGGACGACGTAGCGCCTGCGATCAGCGGACGTTCTTGGATGGCGCGACCGCTGTCCCCGGCGGTTCCTTCCGCCACCACGCCCGCAGCTCACTCGCCGTCAGTGCCAGGGCGATCATCTGGAAGGGAATCATCGGCGCCAGGTAGCGCGGCATGCTGTGGACGAAGCCGCCCAACGAGTGAACCAAGATGTAGTACCACGGCAACGTCATCAGCAACAGGACGTCCCCACGGCCACCTCGCCGACGGACGAGCAGCCACAGCATCGACACATTCGCCGCCGCCGAGACCATCATCACCAACATGCGCTCGCCGTAGTTCGCCAAGACGTGGGACGGGTGTCGGATCAGCACCTGAAAGGGGGTCAGTCCCTCTTCGTTCTTGTAGTAGGTGAAGGTGTGGGCGACCCGGTCCGTGGCCAGCGAGACCAGGCCCGTCTGGAACGGCGGCGCCACCGCCCAGGGCAGATTCCGCAGCGTCGCCTTGACGAATCGCCCCGGGTTCTCGACGTAGTATCGCTTGATCAGATGACGGAACCAGGCGTCCGCCTCGGGGGTCGAGTCGGACTCGAACCCGTGGTCTTGGGCGTATTCCATGATGAAGCCGTCGTCGTCTCGCAGCCCCAGCGTGTTGGGGTGCATCCCCACGAAGTACGCCAGCGATCTTCCGACGGCCGTCGAGCCCCAGATCCATCGGCCCGACACGCGGTAGTTCCACAGGGCCCAGGGAAACAGCCCCGCATAGAGCACGCCAGCCAGGATTGCCGTCGACAGGGCGGGACGGACCCAACCGCGTTGCACGACGAAGAGCGCCAACCCCATGAAGACCCACAGGTACAGGGCGTTGGACCGGAAGTACGCATTTGCCGTCAGCAGCAGCCCCGCGACGAACATCCAACGATAACTCGGCGCCTTGGCGGCGTGGACCCAGCAGAGGATCGCCAGCAGCAGGAGTCCCAACGCCAGGCAATCGGGCAGCCTGCCCGCGGCCAACACCGCCAACGGCGGATGCAGCGCCGTCAGCCACGCCGACGCCAACGCTACGCCCGGCTGCGCGAACAGCCTCATCACGATCAGATACACGACGACGGGGTAGAGCGAAGACACGATCGCCTGCAAGACGACGATCCACGTCGCGAGCGGCTCGCCGAGCACCCGGTACACGACGTAGAGAAACCCGATGTATCCGGGCGCCCGGAAGTGCAAAGGCCTCAGCCGTTCGGGATCGATCGGCGGGCGGTGTTGGGCGTCGATCTGGGCGCCCTTCTTGGCCAGCTCCAGCGAGTAGGCCTCGAGCCTATCGACGAACTCGACGTCGCCCTGCCACGCGCCGCCCGCGGCGCGCTGGTAGCCGTACCCCGCCGCGAGCAGGTAACACGGCGCCAGGTAGCTCGCCCGCGAGAATCCCCCTTCGTGCGCATGGTAAGCGACCATGTACGAGCGGATCCCCAGGGCCGCCAGCACGACCAGGCCCAGATGGACGCCCGTTCTGCGCATTTGACTCCCCAGTGCAGTCTGTCAAGCACGTCGATGGGAGTCAACCCGCGACGAAGGCAGACGGGAGACGACACCTCGACTGCAGCCTGAGCGCAGGTTTTACAGCGATCTGCCGGAAGCGTAAGATCTCGATGAGATGCCGTTGGAGGCAATGGACGGGGCACTGTCACGGCAGCGCGAAGACGAGGGAAACAACCCATGCAAGGCGATCTCAATCGACGTCAGTTCATGGCCGGCGCCGGCGCGACGGCGCTGGTCGGCACGGTGACGGGGGACGTTCAGGGCGAACAGAAGCCGCGCAGGCGCCGGCCCGGGCCCAACGATCGGCCCCGCCTCGCGCAGATCGGCTGCGGTAGCATCGGACGACACAACGCCAAGATCGTGCTCGACCTCGACCGGGCCGATTACGTGGCCGTCTGCGACCCGGATGCCAATCGCGCCGGCGAATGGGTCGAGTGGGTGGGCAAGCGACAGAAGCACAAGCTGGACGCCTGCGGCGATTTCCGCAAGGTCCTCGACCGCAAGGACGTCGACGCCGTCTGGGTCAGCACGCCCGACCACTGGCACGCCCTGGTGACGATCCACGCGTGCATCGCCGGCAAAGACGTCTTCGTCGAGAAGCCCATCTCACACAACGTCATCGAAGGCCGGACGATGGTGAGAGCCGCCCGGAAACACAACCGCATCGTCCAAGCCGGCACGCAACAGCGGAGCGGCCCGCACATGAAGGCCGGCTGCGAATACGTTCGTAAGGGCGGCCTCGGCAAGGTCGGCTTGTGCAAGGCGTGGGTGACGGACCATCGCAAGCCGCTCGGCCGACCGCGCGACGGCGATCCGCCGAAGGGCGTCGACTACGACCTGTGGCTGGGTCCGGCCCCGAAGCGGCCCTTCAACCAGAACCGCTTCCACTACCAGTGGCGTTGGTTCTGGGACTACGCCGGCGGCAAGTGCACCGACTGGGGCATCCACCTGATCGACATGATCCACTGGGGCATGGGCGTCGACGCGCCGCTGGCCGTCTCGAGCGCGGGCGATCGCAACATGACCGACGACAACTGCGAGACGCCCGACACGCAGATCGCCGTGTTCGAGTATCCCGGGTTCACGTGCACCTGGGAGCACCGCGAGGGCAACGCCCGTCCGCCCGACGGCCTGCGCCACGGCATGGAGTTCTACGGCACGAAGGGCACGCTGCTGATGGACCGCAACCACTGGGTCGTCTTCTCCGAGAAGGTCGGCGATGAGCAGCTCATTCCCGATCCGCCCCAGGTGAAGGGCTCGAACAGCCAGATGTACATCGACCACGCCGCCCACTGGCTCGACTGCCTGGCCAGCCGCGAGCGCCCGCGGTCCGACATCGAGATCGCCCACCGCACGACGACGGCCGTCCAGCTCGCCAACGTCGCCTACAAGGTCAAGCGCCGGATCGTGTGGGACCGCGAGAAGGAGCAGATCATCGGCGACCCCGAGGCCAACGCCCTCCTCGGCCGAGCGTATCGAAAGCCGTGGGACCTGCCGAAGGTGTAGGCCATGCGGGGTGCGGGGATTCTGAGACGGGCAGGGACATGCTCCAAACGTTGTCGACACCGCATGGAACGTTGCAGTTGCCCGCGTTTCTTCCCGACGCCACGCGCGGCGTGATCCGGGCAGTGGACGGAGCGGATCTCGTGGCGTGCGGGATTCAGGGGGTGATGGTCAATGCGTTCCATCTTCGCTCGAGGCCGGGCGTTCGGTTGATCGCCGAGCAGGGCGGGATCCATCGGTTCATGAACTGGGACCGACCGGTGGCGGCCGACTCGGGTGGGTTCCAGGCCTACTCTCTGCTGAGCGACTCGCCCAAGCTGGGGTCCGTCACCGACAAGGGGTTCGCGTATCGCCTGCAGACGGGCGGCAAGCGGATCGTCCTGACGCCCGAGAAGTGCATCCGGACGCAGTTCCGCCTCGACGCCGACCTGCTGTTTTGCCTGGACCACTGCACGCACCCCGACGCGCCGCCGGACACGCAACGTCGGAGCGTCGAACAGACCGTGGCCTGGGCCCGAGAGTGCCGCGACACCTACGACGAGGTCGTTGAGCAGAAGGCGCTGCCGCCGGAGCGCCGGCCGCTGCTGCTGGCCGTGATCCAAGGCGGCGCGGATCCGAACCTGCGACGCGAATGCGCGGAGCGACTGCTGGAGATCGGCTTCGACGGATACGGCTACGGCGGTTGGCCGATCACCGACGACGGTCAGCTGGCCGAGTCGGTCGCCCAGGTGGCCGAGCTGACCCCCGCCGACCGGCCCCGGTTCGCCCTGGGGATCGGCAAGCCGGAGAACCTGGTGGCCGCTGCCCGTCTCGGCTACCACCTCTTCGACTGCGTGATCCCGACGCGCGACGCCCGGCACAAGCGGCTGTACGCCTTCGACCGGCCGCCGGAGCGGTCGCCCCTCAGCGGCGCGGACTTCTATCACTGTCTCTACCTGCAAGACGACGTACATGCCCGCGACCAAGCACCCGTCGAGGAGGGATGCGACTGTCGCTGTTGCCAGGGGTACAGCCGCGCCTACCTGCATCATCTCTTTGCGATCCGCGACGGCCTGGCCGACCGGCTGGCGACGCTGCACAACCTAAGGTTCTATCGGCGGCTGGTAGCGGCCCTGACATCTGCGGGGGATCAGGGACAGGCGATGACATGACGGCGCCGGATCGGTCAGACTTAGTGGAGGATTTCGTGCGGGAGATCCAGGCCACCCGCAAGTACCGCCATATCTGCGAGGACACGATCCGCGACGTCATCCAGACCGCCCTGCCGAGATACAAGCGGACGCGCGACGCCGTCAAGACCGCCCGCACCAAGCTGCACCGCATCCAAGCCGCGTATCTGGGTCGATACGCCATCGCCGAGCACCTGGATGCCATCCGCAACGCCCACCGCGCCGACGACGTCGACCGGCTGCGGACGATCTGCCTCCGCCTGATGCAGGACCACGCGTCCACGCGCGAACGGATTCCCCTGCTGGACACCTTCTATCGAGACGTGTTCGACATCGCCGGCCCGCCGCGATCGATTCTCGACGTGGCGTGCGGCATGCATCCGCTCGCCATCCCCTGGATGAATCTGCCCGCGCAGGCGGCCTACCGCGCCTACGAGATCGCGGGCGATCTGGTGGGCTGCCTCAACGGGTTCCTCGAGGCCATCGGCGTGACCGGGCTCGGCGCGGGCCCGCCCGTCAGGCTCCAGGACGTGATCTGCACCCCGCCGACAGAGGACGCCGACCTCGCGTTCCTGATGAAGATGGTGCCCTGTCTGGAACGCCGGCAGAAGGGCATCGCCGTCCGACTGATCGACAACCTGCGGGTCCGCCACGTGGTCGTCTCGTTCCCGGTTCGGAGCCTCGCCGGGCGGTCGAAGCACATGCCCGCGTTCTACGCCCGAAGCTTCGCGAAAATGACCGCCGCTCGCGGGTGGCGTCTCATCGAGGTCCCGATCGAAGGCGAGCTGGTGTTCGTCGTGGACAAGGGGCGGGCCGACCCCGCATGACCGGCATCACGTCGTCTCTGTCGGCCGACCGTCAGAAGAACATGTCGATCTCGGGCTTGCCCCCACTCATGGCGGCATCAAGCTGAAGCAGCGCGTACAGCAGAATCCCCACGTGGTCGGTGTTGTAGTAGTGCTGCTTGGCGACGTGGCCGACGAAGATCTTGCCGCGCCACAGCTCTTTGATGGCGGCGTCGGCCACCTGACGCGCCAAGTCCAGCCAATCGCCATCACCGGTCAGACGGTGCATGCTCAGCCCAAACTGGATCATCCGCCCATAGTGATCGGCGAACAACCCGAACGGCGCCTGGTAGACGTAGCCGCCCTTCTTGTACGCCGCGACGCGCTTGGCGTCCGCGCCGGGCGCCTGACGATAGCGCTGCTTCGACACGCCCTTCTTGTACGACTCGAGCAGCTTCGGGTCCGACTTCATGGCGTCGGCGAACGCGGACCAGTCCGCACAGCCGGCGTAACGATCTTCCCATGCCTTGCGAAGGACGCGACCGAACCGCTCGGCCGTCTGGAGATACGCGTCCTTGTCGACGACCTCGGCCGCCCACGCATACGCCTGCGCCATCGGCAGCGGCAGCTCGTGCCAGCCTGCATGGGGCTGCCATATCGCCAGGTAGCCGACCGGCTGGCCCTGTGCCGTAACCGGCGGGCGCTCAATGTCGGGCTTGACGGGCGTGCCATCGAGCTTCAGCGAGGCGTAGAATCGCTCCGTCTTGGCGTCGTAGCCGTACTTGGCGTACGCGTCGAGGATGGCCCGGCCGATCGCGATGAGCTTGTCGCTCCTGGTCCTGCGACCGGCCACGATGAGGTGATGGGCCAGGACGCTCTGCATCGTCGTAAAATCGTTCCCATCCCAGCGCTTCGAGTTGCTGGCGCTCCGCCCGCCGGAACTGGGGAACAGGTTCGTCTTGGGGTTCCGACGGTTCCAGTGGTAACCGGCCACCGTCTCGCACCACGTTCGGTACGTGTCGTCCCCTGTCTGCGCGCCGACGAAGGACCATAGCGAGATGAACGTCGCGTCGGTAAACGTGAAAGCCCAGCCGGGTTTGCCGTCGCTGTGCCGGTTGGTCTCGCCCGTCTTCTTGTCGACGACGTGCCACTTCCAGACCAGGTCCGCGTACCGGCGCGTCCCGTCCGCGTCGGCCGCCCACCACAGCTCCCACGCCATCGGCCAGTTCCACAGCTCGTGGTGGTCCCCCTGGGCGGCCATCTCCTCCCGGTAGAAATGCCAGTACGTGTGCCCGCCGAGAACGGGCAGGCCGTGGGGGTTCTCCGCATGTTTCAGCAACCAGCCGAGGGCGTCCGTGGCCGCTTGGCGGTAGCGGGCGTCGCCCGTCACCTGGGTCATGATCGCCATGGACCTCAGCATCGCTTGGTCATAGGCGAGGTTACACCCTCCCGGCGCGCGACGATTCGCGTACCGTCCCGGATCCAATCGCAACGGGTCGAGCGCGTACGTCGGCGGGTCCTCGGGACAGTCCAATGTATCGGCCGCAAGGATGGCCGCGAACAGCGGCGAATGCGTCTTGCCGTAACGATCACGACCATGGCGGATGAGGTGGTCCAACGTGGTCCGCACCTTGGCGAAGTAGACGGTGCGTTCGGCCGCCATCGATGGAACGCCTACCGAGGTCACCGCCACCATCAGGGCCAGACGCCACAATGCGGTGTTGGACCCCGACGGAATACCGGCGCGTCCTCGAGCCATCATCTCGCGGTCCTCCTACGTTGGATGGTACGCACCGGGGGAGTCAAGACAAGTATCCGAAGATGTTCGGGATCTCCTTGACATCCTCGCCCGTCACAAGGACATTGCCAGGGCGCCACGGCGCGCGGGTGCCCCATTCTCTTCGAGTGCCCGCGTTCCGCGGGCACTCGAAGAGGGTGGGGGACAGCCCCCCGGGAGAGGGTTTGCCAGGACGAGTCCGTCCCCCACCCTCGCTCCGCGAACAGCTGTCGCTGTCGCGGATCGAGGATGGGGCACCCCCGACAAGCCAGGACGCTCGATGGGAGAGAACCATGGCAGCAGAGGTGACGGTCGTTGGCGATTCACTACCGAACGTGCCCTGGGAGGACCGCCCCGCCGGTTGTGACGACGCGATGTGGCGGTACAGCGGCAACCCCATCATCGGCCGGCACCCCATTCCCCGCGCCCAGGCGATCTACAACAGCGCAGTCGTGCCCTACGATGACGGCTTCGTCGGCGTGTTTCGGACCGAGTACAAGACCCGCATGCCGTACCTGCACCTGGGTCGAAGCGCCGACGGCCTGAATTGGCAGATCGAGCATCAGCGGATCGACCTGGAGTGCGACGACGCCGAGCTCGGCCGGATGGAGTACGCCTACGACCCCCGGGTCTGCAAGATTGACGACACGTACTATGTCACCTGGTGCAACGGTTACCACGGCCCGACGATCGGGGCGGCCCGGACCAAGGACTTCAAGCGCTTCTTCCAGCTCGAAAACGCCTTCCTGCCCTGCAACCGAAACGGCGTGCTCTTTCCGCGGAAGATCAACGGCAACTTCGCGATGCTCAGCCGCCCCAGCGACATGGGCCATACGCCCTTCGGCGACATCTTCTACAGCGAAAGCCCCGACATGTGCTTCTGGGGCAGGCACCGGTACGTCTTCGGCACCAAGGACGGCGCGGGATGGTGGGAGAGCACGAAGGTCGGCGCGGGACCGATCCCGATCGAGACGACCCAGGGCTGGCTGCTGGTCTACCACGGCGTGCTGACCAGCTGCAACGGCTACGTCTACAGCATCGGCGCCGCACTGCTGGACCTCGACGAGCCGTGGAAGGTCCGCTACCGCGCTCGGACGCACCTGCTCACGCCGGAGACGGACTACGAGTCGACGGGTTTCGTGCCGAACGTCTGTTTCCCGTGCGCCGCCTTATGCGACGCCGACACCGGCCGGCTGGCCGTCTATTATGGTGCGGCCGACACCTACGTCGCTGTCGCGTTTGCCCGGGTCGATGAGCTGGTCGATGCCATCAAGGCCGACTCGACGGCATGACGCCAAAACGCCAGGCGTGTCGAGGAGAGACGGCGTGATGACAACCTGTATTCGGTCCTTCGTCATCATGGGCATGATCGCCCCCGCTGCAGGAGCGGCCTCGCCGAAGGCAGGGCCCGAGGGATTCCCCTTCACGGTGGCCGACTGCGCGCGCAAGACGATCTATCGCTCGCCTCAGCGCCCGGGCTACACCTGCTGGACCGGATGCTGGCCCATGCCCGACGGGACCCTCATGGTCTGCTTCACTCAGGCAACTGGGCCGCTAAGGGGTCGCCCCAGAGGACCCCAAGAGGTTCTGAGGAAGCTTTCCTGGCCCCCGCCCGGAAAGCCGGCCTACGACATGACAGGGCTCGACCTGCGAAACGTCCACCTCCGTTCGAGCGATGGCGGGGCGACATGGAAGCGGGTCAGCGCCGACGCATTCAGAAGCCCGATGAACGGCTCGACGGGCCAGGCGGAGACGGCCCTGCCGGATGGCACGGTGATCCGCGCCGTGTGGGGCCACTACTTGCCGTATAACGCCGAGTTGCCCAAGACGGGCTTCCTGCAGAGGAGTCGCGATGGGACCAAGACGTGGGGCAGACCAGAGCTGCTGCTGGATCCGAAGCGCTACTCGACCTGGCCGAAGCGACTACGCGTGCTGAAGGACGGTCGACTGATCGTGCTTGGCGGATTCGCCCGCGTGCCCGCAAACAGCAAGACACGGGCGGAGTATTGCCGGCTGCTGGAGCCGCTCTTGATGGTGTCGCAGGATGGCGGCAAGACGTGGCGTCATCCGATCCCCGTGGTTCCCCAGAAGCATCGCAAGGTCTGGGGGGGCGAGGAGTACGACGCGGCGGAACTCCCGAACGGGGACCTGCTGTGCGTGTTCCGCCGGCCGAATCCCGACGGCCCCGGAGAGGTCCGCTGGCAGGGCCTGCTCGCCAAGCGGCAGGACACGTGGATGCCGGCAGAGGTCGGCCCGGCGCCCTTTCCCCACAGCGGACATCCGGAGCTGCTCGCCACCCGTGAAGGACCCGTCCTGCACCTGGCCACCTCGGGCATCCACGCCACGGTGGACCGGGGGAAGACGTGGCACCGGCTGAAGGTGCCGGGGACGAACTACTACCCGCGAAGCCTGCAGGCGGCCGACGGACGGATCTGTGTCTTCGCTCACGTCGGTGGCGACAACGCCTACGGCGCCATCGACCAGTCCATTACCATGGACACCTTCCGGCTGGTCGCGTCGCGTGGACGGTAGGACGAATGTAGGTCGGGCTCCGCCCGACGAGGACCGCATTGCGGCGGGCGAAGCCCGCCCCACCTGCTTCTGCAAACGGTCGCGACGATGCTGAGGAAGACCGTTATGCTGGGGACGAGGACGACGACATCGACGCTACTCGTGTCGTGTGCCTTGCGCGGAGCACTCGCCATGGCCGCGGAACTGCCGGACATTCGGTCCGTTCGCCCGGATCTCGAGACGCCGCCGGTGACGCTCGGCGAACCGGCGCCCGGCAAGCGCGTCAAGCAGGTCGCGTCGGGGTACGAGGGTACAGATGTCTACCACACGCTCTATCTGCCCACCGACTGGCGCCAGGGCGGGCGCTACCCCGTCATCGTCGAATACGCAGGCAATGGCGGGTACCGCAACCAGCACGGTGACATCTGCGAGGGAACGGTCGAGGGCTGCAACCTGGGCTACGGCATCTCTGGCGGGAGAGGGTTCATCTGGATCTGCATGCCCTATGTGAACACCAAGGACATGCGCAATGAGACACGTTGGTGGGGCGACGTCGAGGCCACCGTCGCCTACTGCACGACGACGGTTCGCCGCGTGTGTGAAGCGCACGGCGGGGATCCGTCGGCCGTCATCCTGACGGGGTTCTCCCGCGGCGCGATCGCGTGCAACTACATCGGCCTACATAACGACGAGATCGCTGGTCTGTGGCTCGCGTTCGTCACGCACAGCAACTACGACGGCGTCTGGAAGTGGCAGTATCCCCGCAGCGATCGGGCCTCCGCACGGAGGCGCCTCGAGCGTCTGAAGGGCCGACCCGTGTTTGTCAGTCAGGAGGTCACCGTTGAGAATATCCGGCGATACCTGGCCAGCACCGGCGTCAAGGCACCGTTCTTCTTCCAGGCCCTTCCCTACCGGAACCATCGAGACGACTGGGTCCTGCGCGACATCCCCGAAAGGAAGCGGCTGCGCGCGTGGCTCAAACAGGTACTCAAGGACCGGCGCGGAGCAGCTCGTCCCTGAAGCTGTACATCGGCCGGTTCGGTGCGCAGCCTGGCACGGCGCCTACGACGCAGCGTGCTCACCGTTCCCACCGATACCGAGCCGTCGCATCAGCGGGCGCATCGTCACGCCCTGCACGACGAGCGAGAAGAACACGCAGCCGAATCCGGCCAGCAGCAGTGCCGGTCGGAGCTGGCCCAGGGGACACTCCGGCGGAAGCTTGGCGGCGGTGGGCAGGTGCAACAGCAGCGCGATGGGAATCGACCCGCGCAGACCGCCCCAGAACAAGATGTGCTTCCACGCCTTGGGACGTCTCATCCCGACCTGGTTCAGGCCCCAATAGAACGTGTACGCGACCGCCGCCCGACCGATCAACATGGCCGCGATCGCCACGACCAGCAGCTGCCAGGGGTTGATCGCCTCGAGCGCCGCGCCCCCCGCCGGCGCCGTTGAGGTGCCCCGCACGAGGACCTCAGGCGTCATGACCTCGAAGATCGTCTGCAGCTCCAGCCCGATCAGGATGAACAGGAACGAGTTGACCAGGAAGTCCACCGACTCGAAGAACGTCTCGACCGTCTCGGTCGTCTTGGGACTCATCGACAATCGCCGGCCGTAGTTGCCGACCAGCAGCCCGGCCATCACCGTGGCGATCACGCCGGAACAGTGGATTACCTCGGCCAGCCAGAACGATCCGTAGGCGAGTACCAGGCAAATCGCGTTTTCCAGCAGGTAATCTTCCAAGCGCCGCAGGACCATGAACGCCACCCACCCCAACGCCGCGCCCAGCAGGAGCCCGCCAGCCGACACCTGCACGAACGACAGACAGGCCGCCCCCACCCCCAGCTCCCCGCCGCGCACGACGGCGTCTAGCAGGATGGTGAACAAGACCACGCCCGTCGCGTCGTTGAACAGGCTCTCGCCCTCGACCAGCGTCCGCAGGTCCTCGGGGGCGTCGGCCTTGCGGAAGAGCGCCAGCACGCTCACCGGGTCGGTCGGCGAGATCAGCGCGCCGAACAGCAACGCGACCAGCATCGGCTGGATGCCGCCCAGCCACCCGACCAGCCCACCCACCAGCAGCGTCGAGACGACGACGCCCGGCACCGCGAAGCACGCAATCGGCCCCAGCTGCTTCAGCAGCCGGTTCAGCTCCATGTGCATCGCGCCCTGGAACAGCAGTGGCGGCAGGAAGACGAAGAAGATCAGGTCGTGACTGAAGCCCGTCTCGGCCAGATCCGGGCCGATGTGCAGCACGCCGATCCCCAGCCCGACCAGCGTCAGGAAGATCGTGTAGGGCAGCTGCGTGATCAGCTTCGAAGCGATCGCCACCACGCACGCCAACAGCAGCAGCCCGATGTAGATCCCTACCGCCCAGCCGATGGGGTCGATCCCGTGGTGCATGGTGCGCGTCAACTCCTTGTCGTACGCCGGCCCGGATTCTATCAGATCGGCGGGCCCTGGCAGATGACGGTCACGCGGGCGCGGGCGCTGACGTCCGTCGGGCCGTCACAGGTGAAGGTCACCGGGTTGTCGCCGCCCCGGAGGACCGGCACGTCGCCCTGCGGTTTGACCGGTCCGATCAAGTTCCCCTTCGGCCCGTACGCCTTGCAGTCCGACGGCGAGTGGAATTCCAGGTAGCTGCCCGATTGCAGCTTCACCGGAAACACGATCCGCTTGCCGCCGATCGTCACCGCGGGATTCACCAGCGTTGCGCTCACCAACGGCACGGCCCGGATGGGGCTCAGACAGCAGACCGCCTTGCCGTTCGCGGGCAGGTGGTTGTACCACAGGCCGAGCGACGCCACCTGCCCGTACCGCACGCTCTCCCGGTAGATCGAATACATCCCGCCGTACGGCCAGGCGTAGTGGCTGTGACGCTCGCCCTCCGGTTCGATCAGCTCGAAGTATCGCCACCCCGAAAAGTCCACGACGACGTAGTGATCGCCGATGCCGTGGCTGACGTGGTGCGGACTCTTCAGCTGGAAGTTCAGCACCTCTCCCCCGCCGTCGCCATGGACCCACACGCCCATGCCCTTGCGCTGGCTAAGGTTCAGCGCCGGACTGAACGTCTTGACCGCCCGGGCCCACATACCCCGGCGGGTGGTCTTGTTCGCATTCGTGGCGGTCAGCACCCCGCTGACCTTGCCGGCCTTGACGCGGTCGGCCGTGGTCGCGAGCGCCAGCGTCACGCCCTTCGCCGACCCCCGCTCGCCGAACGCCTTGACGTCAGAAAAGTCAGCCACCGTCACGTTCCCGGGTGCGTCATACGACCCGGCCGACATCAACGCCTCGATCCGAAGCTGGACCGGCTGGGCCGCAAACGGGTTCTCGGTCGACCAAACGTTGCTCCAGCCGTTGACGCCCTCGACCTTGTGCTTGGCGTAGTGCATGCGACGAAACCGCCAGCGCCCGTCGGGGTCCTGAAACAGCGTGTAGTCCTTGCCGGGCTCGGCCAGCTTGGCCTTGAGGATCGGATCGAAGACGTTCTTGTGGCGAAGGCCCTCGTATCGCCGCAGGATCCCGGCAAGCCGGCCGTAGACCGGGTTCGCATCGATCTGACCCGGACCGACGCCCATAATCGACAGCCCCACGTCGTTCCCGATGCATTTGCAGCAGAGGTACTCGATGTCGTCGGCGAACGTCGGCTCGCCCTGGTGTCCCGTCCACGTCTTGATCGCCCACCAGCCCAGATGCCCCGGCAGGAACATCCGCCGTAGGCCCTGATTGGCTACGCAGTGGGAATCGATGAACTTCTTGTGGCTCCGCGTCGGGTGGTCCCACGCACCCATCCGGCCCCGAACGTACCACAGATGGTGGTGAAACGTGCTCATCTCCAAGGGCCCGGGCCGATCGAGACGCTTGACCACCTCAAAGACGAACTTCGAGCCGTAATGCCACCCGTTCTCGCGGCCGCCGAGGATGTCCTCTCCGTCCAGCGCGTCCATGTACATCATGTCAAACCCGCAGCGGTTGTACGCCTCGGCGGTCTTGGCGGCGACCTCCGCCAGCAGTGTCGAATCCGCGTCAGGCGTGAACAGACCGAAGCACTCCTTGAGGTGGTGCGCCTTCGCGCCGGCCGCATGGGCGGCCGGCGTCGTGCCGCATGCGCCGCGCTTGCAGCCCGTGAATCGATACGGCGGCGCCGCCGCGACGCCCCTGAACGTAATCAGCTCGTCGTCGATCCGAAGCGTCACGCTGTTGCGAACGAAGAAGCCGGTCGTCGTCGACACGTCCTTGGTCGACTCCACGACCGGCAGCACCGCGGCGTCTGCCGTCACCGCCTCCGCCAGCGTGAACGACCGGAACGCGCCCAGACGCGGATCGGGCTTGGGCGTCACCCAGGGACAGCCCTTGTTGATGAAGAACGCATAGGTGTGCAGCCCCGCCTTAATCCCGGCCGCGTGGAGCCGATCGATCACGGCCTTGAGGCTTGCATACCCCTTCGGGTACGTCTTGGGGTTGGGCCGGCAGTCGCCGAATCGAAACGAATTGCCCCCGTGGAAATCGATCTGGCTGATCCCCAAGTCCCGGGCCAGCTTGATCCACTGATCCACCGTCTGTTCGGACATCCCCCCGAAGTTGAACAGGTACGACCCTTTGTTGATCGGGGCGTCCAGCGCCCAAGGCCCGCCGACCCTCGACCTGGGCAGGTCCGGCGCCGCGGCGACGGCCTCCTTCGTGACGTCCCGCAATGCCGCCTTCGGGCAGCCGATCAGCCCGACCTGGGCGCCCGCGAAACCGAACCGCGGGTAGCACGTGGCCGTCAACCGCCGGCTCGGCTGGGGGATCTGCGCAACGTTCGTTTTGAGATTCAACGCCAGCGCACACGCAACAAACGGTTCGTCCGGCGTGGCCTTGAGTGTCAGGGGAATGTCGATGAACGTGAAGGCCTCGACCCCTTCGCCCCGAACCGACACGACCTCGAGCACGAAGTAGTGCTTGTGAACGGTCGGCTTGAGGACAGCGCTGACGCCGGTCTCGCCGAACCGCACCTCGAACGGTCCGCCCTGCGAACGAACCGACGTGGCTTGGACCGCCTTCTTGCCGATCCTGAGGCGGGCGAACGAGGAACCGGGCTTGGCGTCGGCGTAGTCGACGCCCGTCCGCTTGTCGATGAAATGCAGCGACCGACTGTCGCTCCCGATGACGTACTTGACGTAGTCGTTCTCGATCGAGACAGCGGGCTGACCAACCGGGGTGGGCTTCTTGGGGGCGCCCGGACTCACGCCTGCCACGATCGGATCTGCCGAGAAGATCCACAACACCCCGACCACGCTCAAGACACGCATCACGCCACGACGCTGGTTCAGCATGACAAGCTCTCCCTCGCTAGGATAACGCCCCGCTCACTTGCCCCCCGCCGGCGGGCACACGGTGGCCACGCGACCCGCGGCGTCCCACGCCAGGATCACCCACTGGGCTCGACTCAGGGGCGGCAACGATACCTTGGCCGCATGGTTGGTGGCCTCGGTGAATTCAACCGACTGCCAGCGTTTCTCCCCGATCACGCAGTACAGCAGCTTGCCCCTCGCCGGCCGGTTCGTCGTGAAGGTCACCGTCAGGTCCCGGCCGTTCATCGTCTCGGCCGTACCGCTGATCCGCAGCGGGTCCGATCGCGCCTGGTCCACCGCGGCCCGGATCAACTCGAGGCGACACTGGTTCGCTAGCTCGCGCCGGTCCTTGTGCGTCAGGACGGTGTCGAGTGCCTCGTCGATCTGTTTCCGCGCACGCGCCGTGGCCGCCGGGTCGCCTCGGGCGAGACGTTCGAACAGTCGCATGATCTGCCAGTCCTCGATGCCCTCCCGAGAAGCCTCCCACCGGCGGGACGTGATCGGCCCATCAACGCCGTCGTAGATCGCGCCGCAGTCGGCGATCGGGCCGTCGAAGTCGTTCCACGGATCTCCCCGCCAGGAGTTGTACGCCCAGTAGAACACCCCGTCCAATCCCAGCCGGGCCGCCTGCCACGGTTTCAGGCGGTGGTACGTATAGGCCGACAGGCTCTTCATGTTGACGCTGCAGGTGTACGTGTAGATCGGCTCGCCGGTCTTGCGGTACTGGGCCAGGAGCTTCGGGCCGACCTTGGGACGCAGCAAGCAGCGGAGGTGGGGGATCCACACGTCGATGTAGGGGTCCATCGCCTGGACCTCCTTGACCGATTGCGCGCCGTCCATCACGAGGCGAACCTTCGGGTCGATCTGACGGAGGAGCTTGCCGCCCTCGACGACGTGCGGCGTGTGCTCGCCCGTCGCCTCGTCCCACACCTGCACGCAGAACGCCTCATAGCCCAGACCCAGCGCCTCGAGATGCGCCAGCCAGGTCGTGTACGTGTGGCGAAACGCACGGACCCACGCGGCGTCCATGAACTCGTATCCGTGTCTCTTGGCGACCCGGCGGTCGAAACCACGGATCACACCGTACGAGAACAGGATCTGCCCGCCGGCCTGGCGGGCGTAGCGGATCTTGATCCGCAACATCCGGTCGTAAGCGGCGTAGTCGATCGGGCCCAGCGCCTTGCCCGCCGCGTCGAACGCCGGACAGGGCATGCCCGTGCTAATCAGGAAGAAGTTGACCTTGTGTCGGCACAGATCGCGGACGTAGGCCTCCGATCGGGCGTAGTCCCAGTTGTAGACGGCGAAATCGGCGTGCGTGGGCAGCCGAAGCGGCTCGACGTCGAGCGCGACCCGGATCGTCTTGCCCGCGGGCGATCCCCGATGGACTACCGTGGCCAGGGGCGTGACCCGAACCGTGCCCACGTAGTGCCCGGGCGGCAGGTCGCGCGCGGGGAAGGTCAGCCAGATCTGCCGGCTCTCACCGGGCGGAACGTCCAACCGACCGGCGCGGTTGAGCGGGATCAGCGGATCAGCCACCACCGTACCAGTCCGAAGCTCCTGCCAGTCGGCCACCGCAAGCTCCGGCGCGGTGTCCGCGAGCTCGACCGACGGATCGTCGCACGCCACGAGCCGGATGTCGTCCAGCCACACCTTCCCACCCCCGCCATCCCGGGCCCAGATCACGAACTGGTGCGTCGGACTCACCTGCAGGCGGATCGGCATGCGAATCCGTTGCCACCCGTGCGTGCCCGTCAATCCGGGACAGAACCGCGACCGCGTCCACCCCTTGTTGATCACGCCGACGCGGACGCTCCCGGTCGCCCGCTCCAACTTCGCCGAGAAGTCGAGCAGGTACGTCCGGTCGGGGTCGACGCGCAGGTCCTGGCGGATCGTCAGCTTCTTGGTCATGGCGCAGTCAATGGCGACCACGCGACCGCGGTCGGGGTCGTCCAGCACGCGCCAAGACTTGCGGTTGCCGCTGATGTGTCGCCATCCGTCGGGGATGCCGTCCTTGTTCGCGTCGTCCTGGAACCCGCCGTTGCGAATCGCATCTCGGGCCGTCGCCGGCAGCTCCGCGAACCAGGTCAGGTCACTGGCCGTCACCCGAAGCCGAAGCGGGTCGGCGCTGAGGTTGCTGATGATGACGTTGGCCGACTCGTATTCATTGACCAGACACCGCACGTCGATCTGCGAGACGTCCGTCAGCGTGTCGGGCAGCTCGGTGCGGCCCACGTTGGTCCAGTTGTTCTTGGTCCAGACAGGCCATCGCAACACGTTGAGATGGGCGGCCTCGACGCCGACGGCGCCGTTGAGCCGCCGATACTGCTTGGAATCCAGGGGCTTGTTCTTGGCCAGGCTGTCCTGGATGGCGTCTCGTAGGACCCCTTCGGCCCGGGTCGCCCGCACCACGGCCGCTCGAACGGGCTTGCCGAGGGGACTGTCTGCGGGCAGTGATTCCAGGAAGGCGCGGGTAGCCTGAAGCGAACGCGCCAGCTCGGCAAGCTGCGGGCGCGGTTGGATCTTGACGGGGATCGCACAGCGCCAGAGCGTCCGTTTCTCCGCACGGGCCTCGAACACCACGTCGCCGCCGCTCAGGCCGAGCGGATAGACGACCTCAATCGGCCCGGTCGCGCCAGCACCTGCCACGACGGGTTTGGCGCCCGACACGCGGATCTTTGCCGACATCTGCCCCGGCAGGACAATCCCCACGCGGGCCGTGTTTGCGCCCGGAAGCTGGGGCCCCAACTCGAACGTGTTCGCACGAACGGCCCGGTCGGCGAAGACGATCTGACCGAAACTGGCCGGGTTGACGAATCGCCCACGGGCACAGCTCCAGCTCGACAGCTCGGTCTTGACCTTGCGCTCGCGGCAGAAGTTGACCCTCCACGTCTCACCGGCCTTGGGCACCCCGCCGAGATCCGACCAGGGCACGCTGAACTCAACCGACCAGGAGTCCTTCCCCTTGAAGGCGGCCGCCCGGATCTTCGGGTTCCAGCTCGTCTCCTCGTCTCTGGCCTCGTAGGTGGTTCCCAAGGTGTTGACGATGAGCTGACAGAACCCCGCAGCGCCGGTCCTCTGCAGGAAGATCTCCACGCAGTCATCGTGCCATAGCGCCCCGTCACGTGTCGAGTTGTTGGCGACGAGCTTGCTCATGTCGGGCTCGTCGCATCGAAACCCAACGTACAACGCCGCATCGTCGTACAAGACCAGCGCCCGTGTTTGGACCTCCGCCAGCCCATCGCCCTCCATCCTGATGAACGGGAAGAGCTGCGCGCACGTTGTCCATCCCGCATCCGTCAGCTGACCATCGATGCGGGGCGCTTGCCCACGACCAATCTGCGCCAAGGGCACGGCCGACCACGCCGAGTGCGGCAGGACCACCAAGGCGATCGCGCACAGCCATCCGACCGTCCCCATGTGACGTCTCTCACCGATCATATCGATCTCCCCACACAGCGGGCGACCACGATGCCGTCCAAGCTCCCAGGGCACCTCGTTTGCCTGACAGGCCAGACAGAATACACCCCGACACGCCAACACACCACGGTGCGCGGTTCCTTCCGAGCCGTGACATTCATGTCGCGCGGTTTCCCGCAGAAGGATCAGCGCTCCGCGCGGGATGAATCCCGCGCCTCGGGCAGGTTTCGCCTAGGGCTGCAGTACCGCCGCCGCCCACAAGGAGGGATCCACCCACCACGGCATGTCGTCCCCGACGGTCAGATACTGTTGACCGTGGTCGGCGTCCTCCAGCATGGTGTACAAGCCGATCCGTGGGTTCTCGGCAGGAGAGAAGCCGGACAGGCAATCCGCCGGGATGTGGGCCTCGATCGTGTAGCCCGTCGACGTCGCCTCGGCCGCGACGGGAATCGCGCCCGGCGCGACCAGCGGCGCATGCTGGTTGGCCCGGTTGATCTTGGCCGAGGCGGCGACGGGCTCGCGCCCGTCCCGACCGCCGCCGACCGGCAGGAAGTAAAACTGTTGGCAGAATCGCGACGCCCGGTGGATGTTCCGGGTGTCGCGCATGTCGGTCATCAAGCGAAGGTTGTCGCCCTTCCAGAATCGCTTGGGATCGCATCGCAACGGCTGGACCTTGTTGGTCACCCGACAGGCGACGTACAGCCCCGCCTCGTCCCAGCCGACGTAGACGTCTCCCCATTCTGCCGCCCCGTCGATCTTGCCCAGCGACGGCAGGCGATAGACGTCGTCCCAATCGTCCAACCGCCCGTCGATCTGCGGGGGATGCTTGACCCGGTGGATGGGCAGCTCGAAGCGGAACAGCAATCGGTTGGGTACCAACTGCGTCATGAGCGTCGTTTCCCCTTGGCGCCGAACGCCTCGCAGACCCCGACGTGATAGGCCTTCAGAAACCTCGCGAACGACCCCGCGTCGATCTCCTTCATCTCCCTCAGGCCGATCCAGATTTCGTCGCCCCCGCCCCGGCCGTTCCGCTTGATGTGCGGCGACTCGCCCAGCCCGTCCAGCATCGCCGGCGTGAACTGGCCCGGCTGGGTCCGGTACTGAAGCACGAGGTGATGGGCGTGCGCCGTCGCGACCCGACACCACCAGCCCGACACATCGGCGTGCGTCAGCACAACGGCGATCTTGTGGTTCCAGTCCACCTCGAGCCCGCCGACGGCTTTCTGCATCGCCCCGATCAGTTGCAGGAGCGTCGCCGGCCGCCACTTCGCACGGCGGCGGCTCGTCATCCGCCGCTGCTTCAGGTGCCATTGCTTGCCGTCCGTCTTCCACGGCTCGGCCTTGCGCGGATCCTTCACCAGGGCGGCCGCGTAGTCGAGGTACCCCTTGACCGCCCCGCTCAGGAACCGACGGAACCCCGACGCCTCGACCTCCGCCTTGTCGTGAACCATGACGCGAATGCGATCGGTGTCCGAATCGGCCCGTCGCACGTACACCCGCGACCACTGGCCGTAGATCGGCAGATCCGTCCGTTCGTCCAACGTCTTGAGACCCAGCAACGCCACCAACTCGTCCTGTTTGAACTGGCCCCGCGGCACGCGGAAATTCAGGTCCAACAGCCACTGGCCACCCGTCAGGGCGTGCAGAAACCAGGTCACCTTCGACCCAGGCGCCTTGATCTCCACGCGCGACTGATGCGCCCAGTCCGGTTCGGCAAACCGGCCCTCGCCGAGCGCGACGATCCGCTCGACCACGTGTTCCAGCGCCGCCGCCTCCCACTTGATCGGCCGGCCTCGCCGGTCGCGTCGCTCGCGGGTGTGCCACGCCCGACCGTCCCGCTGCCACGGCATGCTCGCCTCGCCGACGTCGTCCGGCACGAGCTTCTCGGCATCGAGCGTCGCGGCAGCATGGGCCTTGGGGTCGAACACCGGCCGCTCGCCGTGCGGACCTGCCGACAGGGCCTCGCCCAGGATCCGCCCCGTGTGCGATTCGCCACATCGCGACACGTCTTCCGGTCGTCCGGCCGCCACCAGGTCCCCGCCCGCGTCGCCCGCCTCCGGACCCAGGTCGATCACCCAGTCTGCCGTCTTGATCACGTCCATATTGTGTTCGATGCAGATGACCGTGTTGCCCATGTCGACCAGGCGGTTGAGGACATCGAGCAGCTTGCGCAGGTCGTGGAAGTGCAGCCCCGTCGTCGGCTCGTCGAGGATGTAGACCGTCTTGCCCGTCGTCGGCCGGCCCAGCTCGGCCGCCAGCTTGACCCGCTGGGCCTCCCCGCCCGACAGCGTCGGCGCCGGCTGACCCAGCTGCACGTAGTCCAACCCGACGTCGGCCAGCGTCTGCAGCATCCGGCGGACCTTCGGCACCGCCTCGAAATGTCGCAGCGCCTCGCTCACCCGCATCTCCAGCACGTCGGCGATGTTCCGGCCGCGATACGCCACGTTCAGTGTCTCGGTGTTGTAGCGATGCCCGTTGCACTCCTCGCACGTCACCCAGACGTCGGGCAGGAAGTGCATCTCGATGCACACCTGCCCGTTGCCCTCACATCCCTCGCACCGCCCCCCAGAGCGGTTGAAGCTGAACCGATCCGGGCCGTAGCCCCGCACCCGACTGTCCGGCATCCGCGCGAACAGTTCGCGGATCAGGTCGAATACGCCCGTGTACGTGGCCGGGTTGCTCGTCGGCGAATTGCCGATCGGTTGCTGGTCGACGTTGATGACCTTGTCCACCAGCTCGATGCCGCGAATCGCCTCGTGCCCGCCGGGGGTCAGCCGCGCTCGATGCAGCCGATGGGCCAGCGCCGGATACAAGATGTCGGTCACCAGTGAACTCTTGCCCGAACCCGACACGCCCGTCACCACGATGAACCGACCCAGCGGCAGATCGACGTGGATGTTCTTGAGGTTGTGGTGCCGCGCCCCGACAACGGTCAGCCAGCGATCATGCTCAGCGTCCGTCCGCCTGGCGGAATCCCTCTGCTCCGCATCGACCTGCGCATCCTCCCCGACCAAGTCGGCCCGCCGCTCGACCACGCGCCGACGGTTCGTCGGCACGGGAATCGCCTCCTTACCGGCCAGGTACTTGCCCGTCAGCGACGCACGGGTCCGACGCAACCGGGCCGGCGCCGCCGACGCAACGACCCGCCCCCCGTCCACGCCCGCGCCGGGACCGAAGTCCAACACACGGTCAGCATGGTCGATCACCTGCCGGTCATGCTCGACCAGCAGTAGCGTATTGCCCAGGTCCCGCAGCTTGCCCAACGCCCCGATCAGCCGGGCGTTGTCCCGCGGGTGCAGCCCGATCGTCGGTTCGTCCAGGACATACAGCACACCCGTCAACCCGCTGCCGATCTGGCTGGCCAGCCGGATCCGCTGCGACTCGCCGCCCGACAGCGTCGGCGCGGGGCGGTGGAGCGTCAGGTACGCCAGCCCCACGTCGACCAAGAAGCGCAGCCGCGACGTGATCTCGTTGAGCAGCTCGCCCGAGATCCGCCGCTGACGCCGGTCCAGCCGCAGCTGTCCGAAAGACGCCAGACAGTCATCCAATGGCATCGAGCAGACCTCGACGATGGTCCTGTCGCCGACGCGGACGGCCGCCGCCTCGGGGCGAAGCCGGCTCCCGCCGCACCGATCGCATCGCACCTCCGTCGCCAGGTGCTCGAGCTGCTTGCGATAGTGCCAACTGGCTTTGGTGGCCTCGTCGATGGCCGGGTAGAACCCCTTCCACTGGAACCGGACCCCGCCGAACGCGTCCCCCGCCTCAATCCACGCGTCCCCCGTCCCGTACAGGATCGCCTGCTGCTGATCGGGTGTGAGGTCACGCCACGGCCGATCCGGGTCCGCGTTGATGTGGTCGCACAGCCGGGCGATCATCCGCGCCAGGGCCGGAATTTCCGACGCCCGCCCCCAACCCGCCAGGGCCCCGGCCAGGATCGACTTGTCCGGCTGGACGACGACGGCCTCCGGGCTGGCCCCGCGCTGGACGCCCAGCCCCTCGCACGCCTCGCACCAACCCAGTCGGCTGTTGAACGAGAAATGGTGCGGCGTCAGCTCGTCGTAGCTCCGGCCGCAGCGATCACACGCGAAGTGCTGGCTAAACGCCAGATCGCCCGTCGCCGCGCCTGGTCGTTTCCCAGAATCGACTTGCCCTCCACTGGCTGATCTGTCGTCATGCAAGACGGGCTGCACGACCAGCCGGCCCTCGCCCACTGACAACGCCATCTCCACCGACTCGGCGATCCGCGCCCGCTGGTTCGGCCGGACGATCACCCGATCGACCACCACCTCGGCCGCGTGACGCCGGCGGTGGTCGATGTCGATCGACTCGGTCAGCTCATAGACACGACCGTCCACGCGGACCCGGGCGAACCCGTTGGCCCGCTGACGCTCGAACAGCTGGGGGTACGTTTCGTTCACCGCCCGCTCGATCGGCCCCAGCAGCAGGATCCGCCTGCCCTCCGGCAGCTTCAGCACGCGATCGACGATCTCATCCACCGTCTGCGTGCCGATGGGGACCCCGCAGTCAGGACAGTACGGCTGACCGATTCGCGCCCACAGCACCCGCATGTAGTCGTAGATCTCGGTGACCGTCCCCACCGTTGACCGTGGGCTCCGCGCCGCCGCCTTCTGTTCGATGCTGATCGCCGGCGACAGCCCGTCGATGCGATCGATCTTCGGCTTCTGCAGCTGGCCCAGGAACTGCCGCGCGTACGCGCTCAGCGACTCAACGTATCGACGCTGGCCCTCGGTGTAGACCGTGTCCAACGCGAAGCTACTCTTCCCGCTGCCCGACACCCCGCTGCAGACCGTCATCTTCTCGCGGGGCACGTCCACGGTCAGGTCCTTCAGGTTGTGCTGACGCGCCCCGACGACGGTGATGTTCCGGATACGCCCGTTCCCGCCTCGACGCCGCGATCGCGCCCCCGACGTCTTCGCACCGACGGCCTTGGCACGCTGTCGGCGGACCCGCCGGTTGGCCCCCAGGACCTGGCGCAGCGCCCGGCCCGTGTCCGTGTCCGTCCGGGCCACCCGTTCGGGCGCGCCCGTCGCCACGACGTACCCACCCGCCTCGCCCCCCTCCGGGCCCAGATCGACGATCCAGTCCGCCGTCTTGACCACGTCCAGGTTGTGCTCGATCACCACCACCGTGTTGCCCGCGTCGACGAATCCGTGCAGGACGTCCAGCAGCTTGACGATGTCGTCGAAGTGCAGCCCCGTCGTCGGCTCGTCCAACAGGTACAGCGTCCGGCCCGTCGCGACCTTGACCAGCTCGCGGGCCAGCTTGATCCGCTGCGCCTCACCCCCCGACAGCGTCGTCGACGACTGGCCCAGCTTCAGGTAGTCCAGCCCGACGTCGTGCAGCGTCTGCAGCATCGCACGGACCTTGGGAATGTTCTCGAAATGGACCAGCGCCTCGGCGACCTCCATGTCCAGCACGTCGGCGATGGTCTTGCCCTTGTACCGGACCTGCAGCGTCTCCCGCGCAAACCGCAGCCCGTCGCACACCGGACACTTGACCCACACGTCCGCCAGGAAATCCATCTCCATGCGGTTCGCACCGTTCCCCTCGCAGGCCTCACACCGCCCGCCGCCCTTTGGCCCCGCCTGGACGTTGAAGCTGAACCGCCCCGGCTTGTACCCCCGTACCCGGCTGTCCGGCAGGCGGGCGAACAGACCGCGGATGTGGTCGAACACCTTGATGTACGTCGCCGGGTTCGACCGGGGCGTCCGCCCGATCGGCGACTGGTCGATGTCGATCACCTTGTCGAGGTGGTGTTTGCCGTTGATCCGCCGATGTCGGCCAGGTTCGACGTTCTCGGCCCCATTCAAATCCCGGGCTAGTTGCTGATGGATGATGTCATTGACCAGCGAGCTCTTCCCGCTGCCGCTCACCCCCGTCACGCACACGAACCTCCCCAGCGGAATGTGAACGTCGATGCCTTTCAGGTTGTTGTGCGCCGCCCCGACGACTGTCAGCCATTTGACCTTGCCATTGGCGCTCGCGTTCGACCCGGACGCGGAATGCGTTGTCCCCCTGGCGCTCGACGTGCGCTTCGCGCGCACCGTCCCCTTCGCCCTCGTCCGACCACCTCCCGCCTTGCTGCCACCCCGCTTCGCCATCACCACCATCCGCCCCGTCGCCGTCCCGCCGCACGCGGCGGGGACACCCAAACCGATACGACCGTTCCCCTCATCCCGGTTCGTTCTCGACGGGTCGGCGCTGCTTCGGGATGGGGACCTCCTTCTTGCCCGACAGGTACTGACCCGTCACGGACCGGCGCGACCGGGCGATCTGCGCCACCGTGCCCGCCGCCACCAGCTCGCCGCCGCGAACGCCCGGACCGGGACCGAAGTCCACCACGTGGTCGGCGGCCCACATCGTCTCCTCGTCGTGCTCGACCACGATGACCGTGTTGCCCATGTCCCGAAGACGCTGCAACGCCTCCAGCAGCCGCTGGTTGTCCCGCGCGTGCAGGCCGATCGACGGCTCGTCCAGGATGTACAGCACCCCCACCAACCCGCACCCGATCTGACTGGCCAGCCGGATCCGCTGGCCTTCCCCGCCCGAAAGCGTCGGCGCCGAACGATCCAGCGTCAGGTAGTGCAGGCCCACGTTCATCAGGAACGCCAGTCGACCGCAGATCTCCTTCAACGGCTCGGCTGCGATGACCCCACGCGTCCCGTCGAGCTTCAGGTTCGCGAAGAAATCCGCCGCGTCCGCCACCGACAGCCGACACACCTCCTGGATGTTCTTGCCGCCCAGCCGCACCGCCAGCGCCTGTGGATTGACCCGTCCCCCGCCGCAGTCGGGACACTCGCGGGTCCGCATGAACTGCTCGTAGTAGCGCCGCACGAAATCGCGCTTCGCCTTGCGGTGCCTCGCGTGCAGGTCGGCGAAGATGCCCTCGAACGTCCCCCCGTGCCGCCACACGCGTCGCCCCCGACGCCACTCGAACGTAACGTGATCGTCCCCCGTCCCGTACAGCAGCGCATCACGGGCCCGCTTGGGCAGGTCCTTCCACGGCGACTTCAGATCGAACCCCACGTGCTGGGCGACGCCCCGGTAGATGTGCCGCCGCCACCGACCGATCGGCTTGCGCATCGGCGCGATCGCCCCCTGCAGGACCGACAGCGACGGGTCCGGCACCGCCAGCTCCGGATCGAAATCATATGTGCTGCCCAACCCGTCGCAGGTCAGACACATCCCGGCCGGGGAGTTGAAGCTCATCATCTGTGGCGAGGGGGGGTCGAAGCTCAGCCCGCAGTCGGCACAGGCGTACTGCGAGCTGAACAAGACGTTCTTGTCCTTCCCGGCACCAGCTCGCTTGCCGGCCTCAGCCTCCGCGGCCGGGCCATCCGCCGGCGCGATGATCAGCGTTCCCTCGCCGCGCTGCAACGCTGCCTCGACGGCCTCGGCCAACCGCGACCGCGCCTCATCGCCGACCGTCAACCGATCGATCACCAGCTCGATGTCGTGTCGGATGTTCCGATCCAGCCGGACGTCCTCGGTCAGATGGATGACGCGCCCGTCGACGCAGGCCCGGGTGTAGCCGGCCTTGAGCAACTCCTCGAACAGATCGCGGTACTCGCCCTTCTGCCCCCGGATCACCGGCGCCAGAACCATCACCCGCCGACCCGTGAACCGGACCAGCACGTTGCCCAGGATCTGCTCGCCCGTCTGCGCCGAGATCGGCCGGTCGCATTCCGGGCAGTGCTGTACGCCCGCGCGGGCGTACAACACGCGCAGGTAGTCGTGGATCTGCGTGATCGTCCCCACCGTGCTGCGGGGGTTCCAGCCGCCCGTCTTCTGCTGGATGCTGATGGCCGGACTCAAGCCCGTGATCAGATCCACGTCGGGCTTGGCCAGTTGGCCCAGGAACTGTCTTGCATAGCTGCTCAGCGACTCGACGTACCGCCGTTGCCCCTCCGCATACAGCGTGTCGAACGCCAGCGAGCTCTTGCCCGACCCCGAAACCCCCGTGAAGCAGATCAGCTTGTTCCGCGGCAGCTCCAGCGAAACGTCCCGCAGGTTGTGCTCCCGAGCGCCCTTGATTTCGATTCGCTTCGGTTCCATGTCCGGCCAGACCCCAAAACCGCCAGTCCGGCATTGTACGTCGCTGCTACACCAAAGCAAAGCCCTAAATTTAGGTTTTTGTTAGGTACGCAAACAAGCGGGAAGCAACTTGTAAACTTCTTTCATTAAGCATCTTATGGCTTCGACGCTCGCAAGACAGGTCGATTCTGGGGTGGACGGCCCCGCCTGGCCCGCTCACGCCTGACGCGGGTATCGCTCGGCCAGATACGCGACGGCCCGGCCGACCACGCGTTCGACGACCGTATCGAAGGGCTCGTTCTTGATGCTCGTGCCGGCCGACCGGCGATGCCCGCCCCCGCCGAATACCCCGGCAAGCGGCAGGACGTCCACGTCCCCCTCGCCGCGGATGTTGATCCGCACCGACCCGGGCAGCCCCTCGCTAAACAGGATCGCGATGTCTGCCCCCTCCAGGGAGCGCGGGATCGAGACCTGGTCGTCGATGTCGGCGTGGTTGCATCCTGTAGCGAGGATCTCGTCGTGACGGGCCGTGCTCCACGCAACGCGACCGTCTTCGCTCAGGCGGGTGTTGTCGTAGATCAGGCGGAGCAGGTCGAATTCGCTGCGCGTCCGCGAACGGTCGATCCGCTGGCACACCTCGGCGATCTCCGCACCGGCCTCGGCCAGCTTGGCGGCCACCGTCAACGACCCGGGGGTGGTGTTGGCAAGCGAGAAACCGTCGGTATCGCCGTAGATGCCCGCGTACAGCAGCGTGGCCGCCATCGGCGGGATCGGCCAGTCCAGCCGGCGCAGCAGGTGGTAGATCAGCTCCGACGTGCTGCTCGCCTCGGCGTCCACGTAGTTCCACCGGCCGAAACGTTCGTTGGTGATGTGGTGGTCGATGACGACGATCGGCAGGTCCGCCAGGCACGCGATGCCACGCACGATGTTCAACCGACTCGTGATGGCCGTGTCGAGCGCGATGACCAGGTCGACCGACGTGACGTCGGGATCCTGAACCGGCGTGACGCCGGCCCACGCGAACAGACGCAGCAGTCTCGGGGGAACCAGGACGCTGTTGGCCGTGACGGTGGCCTCCTTGCCCGCGTCCCGAAGCACCAACGCCATCGCCGCCAGCGACCCGACGCAGTCCGCATCGGCCCGCACGTGCCCGACCAGCAGGGGGCGCTGGCAGGCGGCGATCTGGGCAGCCACCTCGTCGAACACGCTGTCCTGCGTTTCGCTCACCCGCGCGGCCTCCAACCAAAGACGCAGGCGTTTCGAGGCGGCTCGGGCGGGTGCAAGCTCCCCGCCCATTACCCCCCCTGGACGGGCCGCCCCGTGCCTTCCGTCAGCCACCGGTACGTCTTTTCGATCCGATCCCAATTGTGCTCTCGATCGAGCGACCAGAACCGACCGATCACGCCGACCAGCTTGCCGACGCCCAACCGTTCGCCCTCCTCCTCGACCGAACGCACGTAGATCGCCCCGCTCTCCGGCCGCTCGCCCCGCCGACCCAGCATCGAGTGGATGTAGACCTCCGGCACCTGTTCGGCCTGGGCCAACCGCATCAGCGCCTTGAGGTGATCCACCGAACCGTGAGAGCTGTAGAACGACACGATCCCCAACAGATGCAGCCGCGTGCCGTCGCGCTTCGCCCCGCGCATCGCGTCCAGCCAGGCGGGGATCTCGTTAAACGATCCGTCCTCGATCGCCTTGTTGATCCGCACGCGGTCGGCGTAGATCTTCCGACCGGCGGCGATGTGGAGGTGGCCCGTCTCGCTGTTGCCCACGGACCCTTCGGGCATGCCCACCGCCTCGCCCGCCGCCGCCAACGTCGTCATCGGCCAGGTCGCCATCAGACGGTCCATGTTCGGCGTGTCCGCCTTGGCGATCAGGTTGCCGTCCGACTCGTCGCGGTGGCCCCAGCCGTCGGCGATCACGAGCAGGACGCGCGATCGATCGTCGCCGGACTGCGCCGGTCTGTCCCCTTCGATCAGGCTGCTGCCCGTCATGGCCTGCGGCTTGGGCAGGCCCAACAGGTCCAGGACCGTCGGCGCCACGTCCGTCAACGCGCCCCCGTCCCGCAGCGCCACGCCCGTGCCGGCGTTGATCAGCATGAAGGGCACGAGGCTGTCGGTGTGGCCCGTATCAATCGCGCCATCCGGGTAGTACCACTTCTCCACCGTCCCATGGTCGGCGGTGATCAGCACCTGGTACCCCTCGTCAATGGCCTTGGCGACGACGCGCCCGATCTGTTCGTCGACGGCCTCGACCGCGCGGAGGATCGCCCCCTCGTTCTCAACGTGCCCGATCACGTCCACGTTCGCGAAGTTGATGATGACCAGGTCCCGGCTCCCGCCCGACAGCTTCTCGACCGTCAGATCGCCCACGCCCCGGCAGTTCAGCTCCGGCACGGTCCCGTAGTCCTTGACCGTCGGCGACTCCGCGACGAACCGCTCCTCGCCCGGCCAGGGCTTCTGTCGTTTTCCGTTCAGGAAGAACGCAACGTGGATCGCCTTCTCCGATTCGCAGACCTTGGCCACACGTCGTCCGCTGGCGGTGACGACCTCGACCAGCGCGTCGTCGACCTCGCCGAGCGGCGGAAACGCCACCTTCACCGGCAACGACGGGTC
The DNA here is from genome assembly GCA_964390905.1 of uncultured Planctomycetales bacterium. GTDB lineage: Bacteria > Planctomycetota > Phycisphaerae > UBA1845 > JAFGLZ01 > JAFGLZ01. The sequence goes on from CAYMLO010000093.1 coordinate 34,261, forward strand.
GTACTGAATCATCGTCGACATCTGCAACCGGATCGGCGGGCGGTCGAAACGCTCGAACCGCTCGTTGACCAGGGCCTGGCTCAGCTCGACTTCCCGCTCGCCGCGAATGTTGTAGAAGACGACGTAGTCGCCGTCCTGGAACCGCCCGACGGGCGCGCCGCCTGGGTCGACCAACGTCAGCGGCTCCATCTGTTCGTCGTCCTCACCGGCCCGGTAGGCCGTGCGGACGGCTTCGGACATCGGGTACTTCGCGTTCGATTCGCTCATCGCTTCCTCATCCCATTAATCCCCAGCGGGTCAACGCCAAGTGCGCAAAACCATGCCGAGCCGGCCTGTCCCCAGGCCGGTCAACCTGGTCAAGGGCCCCCTGCGGTGGAGAGCCAACCCGCGGACGGCCGGCTCGGCGTGATCGCCTACACCCGCAGAATCATTGCTGACGGAGCGCTAGCCAGATATGCCGTAGTCCCTGGTCGGACGTTTCCTGCGGCTCTTCCCCACGACCGTAACGACCCCACACCCACTGTACTCACGTCCGTCGGGGGCCATGATGATCACTTCGATCCGGTGGGCGCCTGGCTCTGTGATGACCGTCTCACCCGTCTCACTGTTGCAGATGGCCGTCCCATCCAGCTTCCACACGTACTTCGCTCGGCCTGCCACGCCGCTTGGCGGAACGGCCTTGAAACCCACGTAGCAGGGGCTCTTGCCGACCGACGTGGTCAACCGGACCTCGACGAGCCCCGCCGTTGCTCGTTTTCTGGCAGAGATGATCTTCGCGGCTTCTGTCGGCTGCTTCGGACTCGCCGCCGGTGCCTCGGTGTGGCGTGCTGACCTATCGGTCGGCTTCACCCTCGTCCGGGGGCGATTCTCCGTCCTCAGCGGGGGCTTCGGCTCGGCGGCGCGGGCAATCGTCGGGGGCGGTAGCGTCTGCCTTCGGGGCGGTCTCGGCGATGGCACTGGCGCTGCTGTACTGCGTTTCGGCGGCGTGTTCGCCCGCGACGACTTCGGGGCCCTGGTCCGACTCGGTGCCCGGTCCAGTGTATTCCCCACGGCCGGTCGGGCCTTTGCCGGGGCTGGCTGTTTGGCAGCGACGTTCTGGGGTTGCGCCGTCTTCGGCTTCGGCGGAGGTGTGGGCGCCTTCCTCACGCTCTGTGTCCTCTGCGGCACGGGCAGCTTCCGCTTCTGCGTCTCTTTCCGATCGGGCGCGTTGGGAGCGGGTGCGTAGGACGCCCTCGCGCCGCCCCGCTGTCCCCCGGCGTCGGGCGAACGATCCGCCCAGGCCTTGCGACGATCTGGTGTCGGTGGCGCTGTCGAGCGCGGCCTGTAGCTGGTTGATGACCCCCTGTTCCCAGATTGCGCGAGGACAGACTCACTTGGAGACCTGCTCTTCTCCTTGCCCGGGTTCGAGGGCGCCTTGTATTTCAGTCCGTCGGCCGGCTTCGGCGCACGGTTCGCAGGAGGGGAAACCCGTGGGAGCGGCTCGTACTTTCGGCGTTGGACGGTCGGCTTCGGCGCCTCCGGCCGCCCCGTGGCGGGCCGCGGCGACGTCTCGTTCGCAGCGGTCTTGGTCGGCGGCGCCTGCGTCTTCGGCCTGGCCTGACTGGAACGCGCCGGCGTATACCCCAACGTTCTGCTAGGGGTCGTCGACCCAGCTAGCCGCGTAGGGGCCTTCGGTGAGTTCGAAGGCGATGGCGCAGGCTGCTTCCTTTCAGAGGATGCTTTGGTCCTCGTCGGGGGGGGGGCAGGCTTCCGCTGTCCCGAGCGATGACCGGGCCGCGCCAACGGCCGCCGATCGGGCTCCCTGGCGATGGTGGTCCCAGCCAGCTCCTCCGTTCGACCGGCCAGCGGCACCGACGGCCGGGGAACGGCGCGGCGCGCGTAGGAAACCGCCTGAGCCAGGCGTCCATGGGCTTCCACCACCCGCGCGAACTTGGCGGGCGTCTTCGGCTTGATCTTGCACTGGATGGCGAACAGGGCCGCGGCGCTCTGCGGCGTCCGTTCGTGTCCCAACCCGCCGAAGATGCCCCAACTGAAATCCGTGAACCCATGGCTGCGGTACCATTGCACCGCCTTGCGCGACTCCGACTGGCAGATCGCAAAGTCGTTCTGCGTCCAGAACACCCCCACCGGCATGTTCCGGTAGTACCTCACCTGCCGCGTGCTCAGCATGTCGGCCGAGAAGTTCGACTGCCGAACCGCCAAACAACTGAACAGCGTCGGATACCGGTTCACCATGTAGTGAGCCAGGTATCCGCCGGAAGACCAGCTCGTGGACAAGACCCGATTCCTGTCGATCGGGAAGTTGCTGCACACCTCATGCATGATCGCTCGGGAAGCCCGCTCGTCCCCCTGAACGTATCCGTGATCGGTTCGCCGGAGCGGGAACTCCATGAACAGGTCAGACGTCATCAGTTGCGGCGCGATCATGATGAAGCCGTACCGGTCCGACTCTTGCTGCCACTCCTGGGCCTGCGGATAGCAGTTGTCGAACGGCTTCATCCCATGGAAGCTGACGACCAGCGGCCACAGCCCGTTCTCCGTGGCCGGGTGAACCGGGCGCTGGACCCCCCGGCTGAACTGGCCCATGAACTCCTCGGGAAGGTACAGCCAGTAGTGCCGCTTCGTGGTCTGCTCACGGAGCAGCGACAGCCTCCCCTTGCCCGGCGGCTGGGGCACGATACACCCGGTGCTCGTACAGATCACCAGCGCCGTCAACACGATATCCCAACGGAGGAGTTTCCTCATCGGATCCTCTCATCGCTGAACCGGCCGCATTGCCCACGCATGAAACGGTCTGTCCGGCCGGGTAAAGCAAAATCGGGCAGCCTCGCGCCTGACGCTGCCCTGATCGCTCGGTAGGATTCCGTTCCTCCCGTCAATTGACAGTGAATCCCCTTCAACCCCGCGCTTGGGGACAAGGGAAATCCATAATCTTGAGCATTATAGCCACTTGCCGCTCAACCGCCAACCCAATTCCCGCCCAATCCGACCGGCCTGTCCGTGGACGAACCGGGGGCGACCGCGCCCATCTCCCTACCAGACACCGCCGTCTGGCTCAGGTTTGCCCGCAGTCCGCGTTTCGGCATCGCAGCATCCCTGGCACAGCCATGAAGGCGCACGCCGCCAGACTAGTTATCGGTCCTTGGGCGCGGTCCTCATCAGCTTGATCCAACGGGTCCGACCGGCCCGGCGATGCCCTGCCGAGACCCCGATCAGCGGGCCCAATTCGTGCACGGCTCAGGTGCCCTACCCCGTTTTGGCGCATTGGGTTCGGTTCCTCCAAACGGCTCGAAGCCTCGTCAGAAGGGTCTGGCCGTAACGCGTCAGTGTCCAGCAGGCTTGCCCATTGCCGCTTGGCACGATCAACCCCAGCGCACTGAGTTGGACCTTGATCGTCTGGAATTCGGACTCAGAAACTTCAAAATCGCTCAGCCCCGCGCCCCGCAGGTCGCCGCGCTGCTCGAGGTGTGGCGTGTTCCGTGCACGGGCCAACTCAGCCAGGGCAGCCCGCATCGTCCGCTCGTCCGCCTCCCCCATCAGGCAGGGCAGGACTGCGGCGAAGGCGTCGTGCCAAGTCGTCGTGAAGGTGTCGCGATATCGAACGGGAGCGTTCGTCGCCCGGAAGGTGTAGCCGATCGAGAGCTCGTCGGCCCCTTGGGCGAGCGCCTCGGTGCCCTTCGGCGGGCTCGTGGCGGCTGCGACCAGCTCCTCCTGCAGCTCATCCACGCGCCGCCGCAGACGGACGATCTCGGTCATCGCGTCCGGGCCCGGCAGCGCGTCGGCGCGGACCCATCCCGCCGCCGGACGGACCTTGATCAGCCGCACAAGGCCCCGACTCAAGACCGCGCCCAGCTCCGCGGGCGTCCGCCACGTCTTGCACATCCTGGTCTGCAGCAGCTTGCGGAACGCTGCCAGTCGATCCCGCAGCGCTGGCGTGTGCTCCGTCTTGCTGTCGGGCAACGCACCGGGCTCTTCGTGGAGGAACGCCATCACCGGCTTGCCCGTCTGGAGGGCGTAGCGGCACTCCATTTCCGTGTAGCTCATCCCGTCCGGCCCCAGCGACCCGTAGCGGCCGGCCACGATCACGATGGCGTAGTCGCAATCGTCGATGACCTTCCGGATCACCGTCCACTGATCCTCGTCGGCCGCCGGGAACAGCTCCATCCCGGCCGGGATGCAGTCCAGCTCCAGCAACGCGTGCATCGCCTCCTGCCGCTCGACCTGGAGATCCTCGTACGTCGAGCTCACGAAGACCTGGTACCGTCTGTCCATCAGCCCACCACTCCGCATAGGCGCGAGAACTCGACGGAGGGACTGTGCGCACCTGATAAGAAATCGCCGTCCCTGTATGCAGAGGAGGGCTACAACGGAATGCCCATCTCCGACACGCGGAATGAGGCATCCGGCTGCGAGATCGGCTCGAGGCGGTGCGCGGTAGAAGCCTGGGAGGCACAGCTGCAGATCACGCTGTGTCGAGTTCGTGCCAATGCCTCAAGCACCAACGAAGCGCTGTTCACAGGCCGACCAGAGAGGGCGCGCTGCACACATTCCAGGCACCGTGCAGCATGCTGAGACAATCGCGACTTACAGTGGGTTCCGATCTTGTTCCTTTCGCCAGGATCTAGTCAGTACTGCACGGGAACTGCTTCCCATTCTCAGTAGTACTGGGCGAAGTGCGTGGAATCGATCAACGGACTACTGAACGCTATAACGGAAGGATTGTCGCCTACATAATGGCGCCATCAGACTTCGTGGGCCCGGGATCTGTGACCAACTGATTTGTGGCATTCCTTAGGGAGTGCGGAACCGCAGCGGGCCGGGATTCCGCCCGAGCAACCCGCCCTCTCCCGACGCGCTGTGTTGCCCTCCGGGCAAGCTCAGCGTTGCAGAGAGGTCTCGCTCTGATGGAGTTGCCTGGGTCTTGCGGGCAGTTCACCGAGATCGCTGCACTGAGTCGCGAAGGGCGTGAACGCTGCCCAAACAGGAACGAAAGCGTTGGGGCCCGGGGATCAGGCTTCGGTCGTAGGGCACTGCGGGGATCCATCCGCAGACATGGGGCGTCTCATGAGGCCGGAGGGGAAGCATCTCGGATCACACAGCATCAGCTCAAGTCTCCCCGCTACGGTGCCGATATATCAGTGAAGCTCCGTACCAGCGGATTGCGGTCCCGATGTGGATGTGTGGATATAGCGCGATACTGGCGGAGCTGCGTACGAGATCCGTAGAGATGACCCAGACACCTGCGACACTCCGTCGGATCCCTGGGAAGCACAGGATCGGACTACGCGACTACGACAGTGATTGCTTCTGGAACGAGCTCTTGGACCGTTCCGGGGACGAGATCCTGGCAGACATAGAACGTTGCGGCATCGGCGACGGGCCTTTCTACGAACGGCTTGCCGCTGCGACTCTCATAAAGTCCCTGGGGGATCTAGTGGACCTCTCCCTGGTACGCACGAGATTCCCGTGTGGCGGGGGGTTTGGTGATATCGAGCTACCTATATGCCTCGAGCTACTATCGGGACCCAAATACCGTCTGTGGGAAAGGTGGCAGATCATGTTCCGCGTCAAGTCCATCATGGTGGAATGCAAGAATATGCGAAGGCGCGCGGGAGTCGGCGAGGTGGCACAGCTTCTCACCTACATGGTGACCGCCAGGCGTGGACGCCTCGGTATGCTAGTGTCGAGAAGCGGATTCTCCAAGAATGCTCTCCATAGGCTCGCGAGAATCGCCGACGGGGACGAGTACCTCATCCTTCCTCTTGATGGGGAGGACCTCCAGCATCTCGCTACCAAAGACAGGCGGAACGCACGAGAGGTGATGACGTTCTTCCGACAGAAGGAGAACATGCTGGTCCGCGCAGCATAGCCGAGGAATCGCACGGGGGCTTCCTCTCTTGCGCACTACTTCCCGTTGCAGGAGGGCTTGTCTCGCCCGACTACGGGTCCGTGACAGGCGTTCTGGATCAACTCAAGAACGCGCTTGAACCCCATCTGGGTGATCTGGCCATAAAGGCCGGCATTGCAGAGAATAACGACGCCGATCCGGGCGGGTCGGACCATCCCGACAAACGACGCGTACCCCCCGGTGCCCCCGTTGTGCCAGCACATGTCGACGTCCGCCAAGTTCGTGAGAATCCAGCCCAGGCCGATCTCGGTGTCGCCCGGCGGCATCTTGTGTCGCTTGACCAGCGTCGATTCGATCGGCTTGGCGAGCTTCTTGTTCGCAGGCGAGATGCACTCGTCTAGGAAGAGCAGGAGATCGTTTGCGGTCGATCTGATCGCACCGCAGCCCGCCAGGGCATCGAACCCCCAGTTGGACGTTCTGATTCCCAACGCCGAGTGCCCGGGGGCCAAGCGCGATCTGGTCTGGTCGGTCAGGCGGAGCACGGTGTCGGACATACCCAATGGTTTGCAGATACGCTGCTTGATGAGAGACTCGTAGTCCGTCTTGGCCACCCGGGTCAGGAGATGGCCGAGCAACCCGACGCCGTAGTTGGAGTACACACAGTGTGTGCCCGGCTCCGCATGGAGCGTCGTCTTGCGGACTGCCTCGTAGAGTTGATCGGCGGTGAAGGACGCGTACGGGTCGCTCGACTGGAACAGTAGCCGCAGGCGCGTCATGTTTGGCGGGAGTCGCGGCAGCCCGGCGGTATGCGTCAGACAGTGGCGCAGGGTCATTGACGTGGCTTGC
>CAYMLO010000094.1:0-40914 GCA_964390905.1 uncultured Planctomycetales bacterium
TCCGCCGAGCACGGCCGTCGACAGGTTTCGTCCGGTGCACGTGCCCGGCGACTCCAGCCCGCAGATCGACAGCATCGTCGGCATCAGGTCGATCGAGCTGATGAGGGTGTCCGGCGTCTGCCCTGCCTGGATGCGGTCGGGAAGGCGCATGAACAGGGGGATGTGCAGCGACTCCTCCTCGGGATGACCCTTATACCGCTTGCCGTGCGAGCCGTGCATGTCGCCGTGGTCGGACGTGAAGACGACCAGCGTATTGTCGGCGATCTTCAGCTCGTCCAGCGCCGCCAGCAAACGTCCCATCTCGTGGTCAAGCGACTCGCACAGCCCGTAGTAGCCGGCCAGGTGCTTGCGGGTCTTCTTGTCTCGCTGCATCGCAGGCGGGACGTTGGGACGCCAGGCGAGCTTGTCGGGATCGTACCGTTTGTGCGACGCAGGAGGGTTGTAGGGCATGTGCGGCGGGCCCCACGACAGATAGCAGAAGAACGGCCGCTGCCTGTTTTGCTTCATGAACTCGATGGCGAGGTCCGTCTGAAAGGTCGGCTCGTATCCCTTGGGCCTCATCGGCCGGCCGTCGCTGCTGAACGTCGGCGACTTGTAGTAGAAGTGCCCCCGGTTGAAGCCCTCGAAGCCGGCGAGACCCCGACGCCGCCATCCCGCCGGAACGAAGCCTGGCTTGTCCTCGCCGTCCATGTGCCACTTGCCGATGTAGTGCGTGGTGTACCCCGCCTCCGCCAAGACGTGCCCGATGCAGCGCTCCCGCGGCGGCAGCATGATGCTGTTCCTGATCATGCCCGTCTGATGCGGGAACCGCCCTGTGATGATCGCCGACCGATTCGGCGAGCAGAGCGGGTTGGCCGCGTACGCCCGCGTCCAACGCGCGCCCTGGCTGACCAGGCGGTCGAAGTGCGGCGTCCGGACCATCGGATCGGTCCCATGCCCGAACGCACTGAATCGCCACTGGTCGGCGAGGACAAACAGCAGGTTCGTCGGACGCCGCTTCTGAGTCTCTGCTCCGCGCAAGACGTCCGCGGGCGACAGCGCCAACCCGGCCGTCGCCCCGGCTGCGCCCTTGATGAACGTTCGTCGGTTGACGGACCTGATCGTCATGGGTCGTCCCTCCACGCAATCTCCCCCGAGACTGCGTACACGGCGATTCAGCAGAATGTCTAGCCCCCATACAGCGCCTGAGCCACCTTGCAGATGGCGCGGGCGGTGTCGCGGATGTCGCGTTCGGTGTAGTGCTCGTGCAGGGCTATGGGCGCGACGTGCTTCAGGCCCTCCTCGGCTCCGGGACACATGCCGTCGACGTATTCGTACTCGCGCCCAGCGGACGGGCACGTGAACGGGCAGTGCGAATCCCCGTACGTGTTCTTGTGGGTCAGCGTCTCGGCGCACAGGAAGATGGGCACGCCGATGTAGTTCGCCCAGGCCCCGACGCCCTCGGCCGCCAGCACCTTGCAGAACCGCTTGGCCGGCCCGCCGACGATCCGCAGCGGATACAGCCAATACGTGTGCTCCGATCCGGGCGTGACGGCCGGCGGCAGGACCCCGGGCGCCCCGGCGATCAGTTTGCTCAGCAACGTCCCCAGCCTCTGACGACGTCGGGCCACGGATCGCACCTTCTTGAGCTGCTCCAGCGCGACGGCCGCCTGCAGCTCGTTGAACCGGTAGTTCGGGGCCAGGAACCGATACGCCCGCCGCCCGAACCGCAGATACGGCCAGCCCTTGTCCTGGAACGCCTTCATCCGCTTGCCGTACCGCGCGTTGTTGCTGATGGCGATGCCGCCGTCGCCTGTCGTCATGTGTTTCGACTGCTGCATGCTGAAGGCCGCGATGTCGCCGAACGTTCCCAGGTACTTGCCCTTGTAGCGCGTCGCGTGCGCCTGGCTGCAATCCTCGATCAGCGGGATCCGATGCCGCCGCGCGATCCGCCGGATCGCGTCGATCTCACACGCGTTGCCGAACAGGTGGACGGCGATGATGGCCCGCGTCCGCTGGGTGATCTTCGCCTCGACGGTCTCCGGCGTCATGTTCATGGTGGCCGGGTCCGCGTCGGCGAAGACGGGGATGGCGTTCTGCAGCAGAATCGGCACAACGCTGCCCAGGTCGGTGATCGGGGCGGTGATGATCTCGTCGCCGGGGTTCGGGTTGATCGCACCGACCGCCAGATGGATGGCCGCCGTCCCCGACGTCGCCGCCACGCCGTACTTCTGGCCGTAGTAGCCGGGGAACTTCTTCTCGAACGCGACGACGTACTTGCCGCCGCTCCAGAAGAGGTTCTGCGAACGAATCGCCGCCGTGGCGGCCTTGATCTCGCGCTGATCGAAGGGCCTACGTTGCGGGAACGGCTTCGTTCGAACCGGGGTGCCACCGTGGATGGCCAGCTTGTCCTTGTCGCGCCGCCCGACGCGGCGTCCAGTCGAACCGGCGACGGATCCCCTCTGACGCCCACGAACCCCCTTCGTCTTCGCCCTACCCACGGTTCAACTCCTCCAACACCTCGAGCGCCACGGCGGTGATGGCCTCACCGCTTCCGGGACCCAGGCGCGCCCACCGCGCCGGGATGGACTCATATCCCCCCTCATCATAATCCGCTTGCATGCCGACGTAACCCAACATCGGGTCGGCGTAGCCGACGACCAGCGGCTTGGGACCTGAGGCCTTCGACTGGATGTACGCGCCCACGCGGGCCAGCGGCTCGCAAGGCAGCGCGACCAGTCGCATGACCCCGGCCGCCATCCCACGAATCGGCACGGACCAGCTCGCCGGGCCACGCGCCAGCGCGATCTTCTCGTCCAGGTACCACAGATCCGACCGCAGGCCGTCCGGCCAGCGATCCGGGATGCTCAGATCGCCGCCCAACGCCTCGACGATCCGCTCCCGCTCGGCAAGCAGCGCTGTCAGGGGAGGCAACGGCTGGCGATGGACCGTCGCGTTGCGGGCGGCCGTCCGTAACGTGCTGTCGATCGGCTCGCCTTCCCCGTCTGCGATGGCGTGGATCAATTCCAGCCCGGCCTCGCCGACCACCTGTCCCTGTTGGACCAGGCCAGACTCGTTCTCCGGGGCCTCGGGCCGGATGTCGCCGCAGCACCCGTTGGCGAACACGCTGACGAAGTCGCCGCCCATCGCCGACTCGATCACGCCCATCGCGTGGCCAACGTAGTCGGCTGAGTAGAACGGATGCACCTGGACCGTCGTCGGATGCGCGGCGAACGCCACGAGCGCCCCTAACGGCCTGCCGGTTGGGTCTTCCGCCAACAGCACGAACATCTCGCGATCACAGGGCCGATCGGGCCGGCGACGATTGGCGTTCAGGCCCGGGACCTCGCGGCGGATCAGTCGCAGTCGGCTCGGCTGGGAGTTCTCGACCGCCTGAACCGCGCAGCGGGCGATCCGCTCGGACATTTCCGCCACCCAGCGCGGATCGACCGGCCGATCGCCGATGTCGCACGTCTCCGGCGTGGCATGGGCATGCGTGGCAAGGATGATGATCTCGTCGGGCTGGAGGCCTGTCCGCTCCTCGATCAGCCGACGGGCGGGCATGCTGTAGCCGACGTGGTCGCCCAGCGAATCACACACGACGAGGACGGCCCGTCGCTGGCCGTCGGACAAGGCCAGTCCCTTGGCGTACAGCGGATCGCGGACCGCATCGACAAGCTTGCCCCGCTCGTTGGCCCACCCGAGGATGGGAACGTACATGTCCGTCTGGCTGGCCACCGGAGGCGTGATATCGACGCGGGAGAAGCCGGCGTACATTAGTCAGATCCGCTGATCGGGGCATCCGCGGAGCGTTTGCCCTCTACGAGTTCTGTCGCGCCTCCACTGGCCACATCTCGACCCGCTGACAGACTATCCGGTAGGGACCCGCTTTAGCTCGGCCCGCTTTGCGAGCTGCAGCGCCACGACCTTCTGCTCGGATTTCTCCGGTGGCCATCCGTAAAGGCTGGCGTGCCGCGGCGGGTCGTTGTCCACTTCCACCCTCAGCCCCACGCCTACCGCGGTGGAAACTGGAAACTGACCGCGCCCGTAGAGCGTTTTGCCTCGGGGTTCGCAAACATGTTTCTTTCCAATGGCCCATATCTGCTGTTCTGACAAGTGCATGATGTCAAACACGGAAAGCTTGAGATCTGGAGGGGGCAAGAACGCAGCTGCCTTCACCTCGTTTCTCTCGGTGCTGAAGTGATTCTTGCTCGTCAAGAAACGAGCGAGGAGATGAGTGGGAGCCAGGTCGTGTACAGGAGCAGGACTCGGGTCACCGCGAAAGAACCCTGCGCAGGTGCGCAGCAATCGTCTCAGGAAGCTCATCCTCAAGGTACTCGACTCCATGTGTCTTGCTTCTTCCGAACAGCCCACCGTAGGTCAGTCTGCCTCTATCGCCGACGCTAACGGACAAGACGCCAGACCGACCCCGATGCCACTCGAATGCGATCTCGCCATCTGGCTCGACGCTGACCTCAGGAACGGGGATACCTGTGGGAAGCATGTTGATGAACTGCTCCGCATGGTAGCGCGCCGCCTCCGAGACTGGTCTGGCACCATAGCCATCCCAGTTTCCCTCCCAGGACTCGCCACACGCTTCTTCAAGGGCGAGAAGTGTCCTTCGCACGGGGTCGCCGAGGGCCTCGCTTTCCAGAAGCTCACCAATCGTCTTCCAGAGGCGTTCTGCCAGCCTTTTAGCCTCGGGACTGACACCACGATCACGAGGCACGCTACGGAAGCTAGAGCATTGAGGGCCCGCTGCTATCGCAGTCATTCGAATAACTCCACCGTTGTCTCCGTCACGCTGCCGAAGAAGATCCGGTTCTTCAGCTCGCGGAGCGCACCGAACGTGAGCCAGACCTCCTCGTCCTGGCTGCCGAAATCCCTCGTCTTGTACACGTCTATGTCTAGTATAATCGTAGGAAACTGTGACTCAACGTCCTTTTCAAGCGCTTGGATGACGTTGGCGGCGATGCCCTCCTCCGCATCCAACACCACCACCTTCGTGATGAAACTGCTCATGCTCCCCGGCGCCTCAGGCGGAATGGGTGGCGGGGAGGTCAGATAGTCAGAAATCCTGCTGATTTGCCGCTCTATCTTCAGGTGGTTGATGTACCGCACTGCTATTCTCGTCACAACGTCGGGGCAGGCAATCTGGCAATAGAGGGACCAGACCTCCCGAGCTTTCGCCAGAACATCCTCCCAGTTTGTATAGGGTTTCAGTCGGTTGAACGTAAGCCCATCGATTCTGAATTGGGCGAGGTCGAGGTGATCCTCGGACCTGAAGAAGAATCCCTGAAGTCCCCGATCTTCGCGGGAATGCTGCTTGCCGTCCGCTCCCAACTCGATCTTCTGCCGGAAGAGGCGATGCTCTTCGACATCCGGATAGCGATGAGAAAGCGCCGACCTGAGACCAGAGAACTCCCCGGGATCAAAGCCTTCAGGGAGCGTTGCCCGAAGGTCGATGACCGCTTCCGTGATCGGCGCTTTGCTCAGATCTCGTATTCTCGCCATCACGGCGCGCTGGTCGCTTGTTCCAGACTCCGTGGCCTCTGGCTCACCCAGCAGACGCTTGCCCACCATCCTTCGGCATTGTAAGGGCAGCGACCTCAAGCACACAAGGACGCAGGCGCGGTACGCAAGCTACACCTACGGGCCCTAGCATGTGCCGGCCCTATCGGATGTCCCGGTAGGTCAGGCCCGCGCGTTTGAGCATGTCCTTGCATTCGACGGGCCGGTGCTTGCGGCCGCTCTCGAGCAGCGCCTCGGTCAGCATGGCCACGCGGGCGCCGAGGATGCCGTCGACGCAGTTCTCCTTGTACCGACCGTCGAGCAACCCGCCGAAGTTGTTGCAGGGATCCTTGGGCCACTTCTTCGGCACGTCCATGGGGAGTTCTTTGACCTTGCCGCGGGCGTGCAGGACGATCTTGCCGCCGGTGAGCTTCATAACGCCCTTCTCGCCCTCGATGATGACGTCGTCGACGAACCCGCCGAGGTAGTCGCCGATGATGATCATCCGACCGGTGAGGCCCTTCTCGAACTCGACGTGGTGGGAGCTGTTGATCTCGATGTCGTGCGGCTTGCCGTCCATGTACTTGTCGGTCGACCCCTCGACGCGAACCGGCATCAGACCCGTCATCCAGATCATGATATCCTGGTAGTGACTGCCCGAGTCGTTGATCTGTCCGCCGCCGGCGATCCGGTTGACCAACCGCCAGCCGCCAACGATCCGGTAGTCCTGGGCCATGTAGCAGTAGAAGTGGTGCAGCTTGCCCAGGATCTTCTTGTCCAGCAGACGCTTGGCCGTGACGTAAACGGGCTCGAAGTGCCGCTGATAGTGGATCAGCAAGATGCGCTTCTTCCTGCGGGCGAGCTTGTAGAGGTCGACGGCCTTGGCGACGCCGTTGGCCATCGGCTTCTCGATCAGCACGTGGCAGTTGTTCTGGAGCGCCAGCGACGCGTGGGCGTGGTGCAGCGAATGCGGCCCGAACACGCCAACGGCCTGCAGGTTCTCGGTGGCGATCATCTTCTTGTAGCCGTTCGGCCCCAGATAGGCGGTGATGTCGTCCTTGCCCAGTCGCTTGCGCAGATCGACGATGCGTTTCTCGTCGACGTCAGCCGCCGCCACGACCTCGCAATTCGGTTCCATGTTGAGCTTGTGCGCACGATCCGCTCCCACGCCACCGGGACCGATGATGCCTACGCGGACCTTAGCCTTTGTCTTAGACCTCGCCATCGTGATCTCCTCTCCTGTGCCGCAGATGTCTCGGGCGTTGCCCCCGTCACCGACCACCGTCTGCATTCGGCTGGACCGGCGGACGAGGATTGGCCGGATAGCCTCCCCGAAACACCAACGAATGTCCATACCGTGGCTGATCGTATCCGGAAAAACCGACAAGACTCGACGTGCCGCCTCGGGGAGTAGCTACTCGGGCAGCGGCTGGTCCTTGGTCTCAGGGGCGTACCAGACGAAGATCAGGCCGACGAAGTAGAAACTGGCCACCAGCACGGCCGCCACGCGGAAGGCATTGTCCGGAAACACGCCCCTCAGCTGGTACGCCAACCCCGCGAGCACCATGGGTGATCCCGCGGCGAGATAGCGCGCCGCGTTATAGCAGAATCCCGTTCCCGTGCTCCGCAACCGCGTCGGGTACAGCTCCGGGAAGTAGATCGAGTAGCCGCCGAAGACCATCAGCGTCGCAAACCCCATGCAGGGCACCATCAGGTACACCTGCCATTCGGCCCGCATGAAGCCGAAGGCCATTGCGATCGTCAAGAAGCCCAGGACGAATGACAGGGCGAAGGCCGGCCGGCGGCCGATCCGAACGGCCATTATGCTGAAGAACAGCATTCCCAGAAGTGCCCCGACATCCTGAAGCATCGTTCCTCGCTGAACGACCATCTTGCTGTGGGCGGCATCGGGCACGACCGACCGGATCAGTTCGGGGCTCCAGAACCCAACACCCCACAGCCCCACGACGCCGGAGACGGCCAACCCGACGCCGATGATCGTGTGGAACCGCCACTTACTGTCGCGGAATAACTCCTGTATATGCCCCATGCCCTCGTGGACTTCCTTCTTGGCGTGGGTCCATCGTTCCGGTTCCTTCAAGGTGAAGACAAACAGGACGACCAGCAAACCGGGAAGTATGCCCACGCCGAACATCCAGCGCCAAGCAAGGTATCCGCTGATGAACGAACCCGTGATGTTCCCCACGGCCGAGAGGGTCTGCATCAGACCCAAACAGTAGGGCCTGGCTCGGGTCGGCATCGTTTCCGCCACGAGCGTAGCGGCCGCTGCGAACGCACCGCCCACGCCCAGCCCCGTCAAGAACCGATAGAGCAAGAAGTCCCACCAGTACATGGACAACCCCGACAGCCCGGTGAAGATGGAGTAGCACAACACCGTGGCCGCCAGAGTTTTGACACGCCCGAGACGGTCGCCCATCATCCCGAAGATGATCCCGCCGGTCGCCCAGCCGAAGATGAGGGCCGTCATCGCATAGCTGCTGTATTGCAGCACACGTTGAGGCGATCCATCGGCTCCCAGAAGCTCCCGCATTGCGGGCTGCTTGGCGATTACGAACAGCCGCTGGTCCATGCAGTCAAACATCCAGCCGAGCGTGGCCAGCAGGAAGACCCACCAGTGATAGCCGGTCATCTCCGACCACCAGTGGCCTTGCTTGGGAGCTAAGGACGGCGTTTCCGACTCGGGACGTTCCGGTGGCGTATTGGGTGTAGACATGGTCCGGGCATGATAGTGGCTGGGCCCGCAAAGTCAACAGAATTCGCGGGTTCGCACGCCGACCTTCGCCAAGGCCAGCACAAGCATCGTGAATCCCAGGGGCAACCCCAGGCCGCCCCCGGTAACGCAGATGAAAACGGCGTCTACCTGCCGGTCACGATCCATCAGTATCTGGGTTGGGTTGTTGCTGTCCTGGGCTGCGTGGTTGGGATCACTGGGGTGATTGGGGTCATAGATGAGCCAACGGGAAAACGCACGATTCTCGTCGGGCACACCTGTGAGCGTGACGACCGTCCCGTACGCGTATGCGCCCCAATCTGGATTGACGTTTGGGTCAGCTTCGACCGTTCCCCCACCTTGGGTCGTTCCGAGCGTCAGCGTGTAGGTATCCGGGACGTCCGAAGTCTCCGCGTAGATCAGCAATCCCTCGGTGGCATCGTAGTAGGCGACCGCCGGGAGCCCGTTCGGGTCCGTTCCCAACGAATGATACCGCCCGACGTCTCCGATCCAATCCACGGAGCGAATCTGCCAGACGTCGTTCGGATCCAGCCACGCGTACATCAGCGGTTTGTTCTGCCCCTCATGAGCCCCCCGGAACGTAATGCCCGGCTTCCCGTCGCCCCGGAATGCCAGGCAGCAGACATCATTCGCATCCAGAGAGATCTCGTCGGTGATCTTGGTAATCGTCCATCCACCGACATCGCGCACTGCCCAAGCGATCCAGTCCGACCACTGAACCCCGATTTTCTCATGCCAGGTGCAAGCTACTGACGGTGTGCCGGCGCCATCGAAGGCAAGACAAGGATATCCCGTCATTGTGTTGGGGTCCATTCCCTCGTTCGGATCGGGCGCATAGATGACCTGGTTGGGCCACTGCACATTCGGGTCGATTGGGGCGGGCGGGTCGTACGACGCGTACTTCATCGGGAAGTACCCAGCGTACGGAACCATGTCATAGGAGATCCTGGGCCATCCAGTCGGTCCCATCGCAAGGGAGACCTGCCCAAGCCCGTATGTCGGCCCTGCTGCGGTATGATCGGCGATGCCGATCGCCCAGTCTCCCCCGGGAGAGGTCTCAGGAGTTGCGTAGACGATGAAGGCAAGCGTGAGGAAATCGATGGACTCAGCGACCCACGGGCCTCCTGACCCGTCAAACCCAAGGGCGACACGCCCAAGCGGCGGCGCGTAGACGGACATGTCGTATATCGACTCTCGTACGTTCCACCCCCCGGCGTCCTCCCATGCGTACCCGATCCCCCATAGATCGTTGGGGGCGAGGTGCGCAAAGGAGACGGCCGGGTAGCCGTTCGGCTGGAACTTGAGGGTACACCTTCCCAGGTGGTTTGGCGATGGAATGACGCTTGTGTTCCAGACCCCGCTCTCGCGGTCGAGCCTCGAACACACCAGATCCCCCCCCGACACACCGGCACCCTCGCCATCGATGTACACGATCGCTGGGTCCCCATTCGGATCGAAGGCCAAGGAACAGTAGCGCCCGCAGCCGCTTCCGCCAGAGTCAACCACCATCCTGTGCCAGTAGGGCGGGTCGGCCTGGACGCTTCCGGCCAACACGAGCACGCATGCAACAAGGGCTGCAATCAAACAACTCAGTCGAAACGAGTGCACCATGGCATTTTCCTCTCACACGTAGCCTCAGCTCCCCAAGTCCCCCATGGCAGGCCTTCCATTGTCTACGCCATTTCTGGTGCGTCAAGTGGTAAAACGGCATAGTCCGAGGCAGCTTCCTCCTGTCATCGCTCATCAGCGCTAGTCGGCCTGTCAGGAACGCATCACGGCGTCCGTCTGTTGGCACCTGGGAGGATGCCTTCTTCGATCCGCGTCACGCGTGTACAATACCTGTGAGCACCTAATGAACGCTGGGAAGGCTCTGGCCCCCGCGAGCCCTGAACACTGGCATGTGTGGAGGAGGTAATCGTGAGGGATGTCTATCGCGCTGGTCACAACCGCCTCAGCTTCACGTTGATCGAGTTGCTGGTCGTGGTGGCCATCATCGCCCTGCTGATCAGCATCCTGCTGCCATCTCTCAGCAAGGCGCGGGCGCAGGCGCGGTCGTCGGTCTGCGCATCGCGGATCACGCAGTTGGTCAAGTCCATGCTGCTCTACGCAAACGACTACGACGAGGAGCCACCGTTTGGGGCTCACGGTGTGTCGCCGACGGAACCCCGGGAGGAGGACGGGCTGGACGGTCTCGTGCCCGGCAGAACGGATCTCACCCTGCGCGAGGAGGTGAACAGGGAGAACTGGCTGACCAGGAACATCTCATACATCTGTGGCAAGGCCGAAGAGGATTGGCCGGATGCCATCAATGGCGCCGGCGACACATGGATGGAGGGCTACGTTCCCACGACCGGCTCGATGTTCCCGTACACGCGGTTTGCGGACCTCTACCGTTGCCCGGACTTCGAGCGAATCCCCCACAAGAGCCAAAGCGTCTTCAACTTCACCCGGAGCTGCCTGGGGAGAAGGTGGATCCTCCCCTTCGAGCCTATGGAACCGTGGGAATACGGCGGCTTTGCCGGCGGATTCGGGAACATCGTGAAGCTCAGCCAAGTCTACTCCCCCAGCTCGCTCCAGATGGCCGCCGATGAGAGCTGGCAGTTCCACGTCGCCGAACCCCAGTACTACCAAGGCCGGATGGGAGGAGGATGGGAGTGCAGCGACCCGATCTACTACTACGGCCAGAGCGAGATCGGACAGTACCACGGCCAGCCCGTGGTCGGCTTCACCAGCCCGCCGTTTCCCGACGAACCGGCACAACCGGACGCGGTCAAACGGGGGAACGTCGCCTACTACGATGGGCACGTCGCTCTGGTCCGAGACTTCATGCCCGGACGGAATCTGCTCGGGGCCATGATGGACGGCACTGCCACCCTCGACGACATCTTCGCGTTCGTGTTCGGTGAGATCTTCTATCAGCGAGGATACGACCCGGATCCCAACGACTTCGCAGACATCTTTCCGTAGACACAGGTGCGCCAGCAGGTCCCTCCCCGATGCCCATCACTCGACGTACCCCAGGTCCCGCAGCCGTTCGGTGATCTGGGCCATCTCCTCTTCGGTCATATCGGGCTCGGTCCGCGTGGCGACCGGGGTCGGCGGCGGGGGGCTGGGTGGTCCCGTCTCGTAGCGGAAATCGTCGGCCAGCCAACCGGTCAGGACCCGGCCGTCCATGTCGCTGGGCACCGGCACGCCCATCAGGGCCAGCACGGTCGGGGCGACATCGACCAGCCGGGCATCGTCCCGTCGCGACCCGCGACGGGGGAACGCGTCGCCCCGGCCGATGCAGGTTCCCCAGCGGGTGTGCTCGCCGGAGCGGGTGAAGATCTTCGATTCATCGGCGTTGTCCACGATCGGGCCGGCCGGGGACAAGTCGCATCGGTAGTCGCCGTGGAGCAGGAAGACGATGTCCGGCGCCTGGTCTGCATAAGGACCTTGATAGAGTTCCTCGCGTCGCCACACCGCCTCGCAGACGGGCTCGTCGTTGGCCGGATCGCGAAGGGCGATCAGGGCGCCGATGATCTGGTCGCGCAACGGTTCGTAGTCCTGGCCCGGCTCGACGATGCCTCCCCCCTGCCGACCGCGAAGGTTGATCACGACGCTGCCGCAGCACTCGCCGAACCCGTAGCCGTACGCCCGCGTGCTCGACATGTCAAACGGATACGGCTTGGGCCGACTGAACTGGGGCGTGGTGTAGGGCCGCCAGGCGATCCGGCGGAGGCAGTCGACCACGCCTTCGGGGAGCATGGCCCGGACATAGCTGGTGGCCAGGGGAATCGCCTGCCGTCGCCAGGCCGACCGACGGTTCCGCCCCAGACGGGCCCGCCGTTCCGCCAGTCGCTGCGGGGTATCGGGCAGGTCGCGCAAGGGCGGCGGGACGGGACGCTCGACGGCGTCGTTCGAGTCGAGCGGTCTTGCCCAACCCTGTTGAATCAGCCAGTGGTTGAGGCGGAACATACGGGTGGCCTCGCGGCCGGCCCCGTGGTCGCTCACGAACACCATCGGGACGTCGGTCGGCACGACGTCGAGCAGCCGCGCGATCAGCCGATCGACCATGCGGTAGGCGTGCGGCACGACGTCGGCGAACAGCCGCCGCTCCCGATCGGTGATCGGCAGGAACGGGTCGCTGAACAGCCAGAACAGATGCTGCGTCGTGTCGGTCGCGCCGATGACGTTGCAGTAGCAGTCGAAGTCCATCCGGCGAAGATCGTCGATGACGACGTCGCACTCCTTGCGAAGCTCGCGGAGGCAGGCCTCCATGCTCTGCTCGAGGTTGAACCACCCCCACGGGATGTTGGCGTCTCGTCGCTTCTCGGCCCAGTGATCCATGAGTCGGGCCATGGTCTCGGGCCCGCGCGGCCAGAAGCGTCGCGGATCATAGCGCGTGGGCGTGGGAAACCCCGTCTGCATGTATCCGTTGATCTCCCAGGCCGGGTAGCAGCACCGAACCTGCCGTGCGATCACCCGCTTGCCCGCGCGGCTGAGCACGTCGAAGAGGGTCTGGCCTACGATCGGCCCCGAATCGATCGGTACGAGCGGCGGCGGCGGGACGTCGAAGGGCCGGATCTCGGCGAACCCATAGATCCCCAGGCTGCCGAGGCCCTTGCCGGTGAAGCACACCTGCCAGGCCGGCGACGTCGTCGGCGGGATGGTGCTCTCGAGCGGCCCGGCCGTGCCCTCGGCGAGGAGCTCGGCCACATTGGGCAGCACCCCGTCGTCGGCCCACTGGCTGAGCCGCGCAAAGGGGATGCCATCGAGCCCGATCAGGAGCATTCGGGGATCGCTTCGGTCGCGCCAGGGGTAGCTCATCGCGCAGCTCACGCGCCTACCAGGCCAACGGAGATCGCCATGCCTCGGCCAACTCGTCGACGGGCAGGTCGATGAGTGTCCGACCATCCCGGAGGACGCGGAGGCGCGGGGTCTCGTCGACCCGGCCGATCTGTGTGCCATGGCGGGTCTCGTCGCCGCTCAGCCAGACCATCGGGACGTCGGGCTCGGCGAGTTCCAGGACGTAGGTGCAAGACGTCTCGGTCCAGACCGCGTCGGGAGCATCGACGGCGTCCAAGTGAATCTCGGCGCCGAGACCCGAGGCGATACACATCTCGGCCACCGCCACGAGCATCCCGCCGTCGCTGACGTCATGGGCGGCCGCGAGCGTCCCGCTGCAGACGTTGCGCGACACGTCCCGGTGAACGCCGTAGCTCGTCGGCAGGCCGTTCGACTCGACGGGGCAGCGGACCAGGATCAGCGGGTTCCCGGGTCGCTTCAGGTCCATCGTCAGGCATCGACCGACGTCCTCGACGATGCTGACCGCGCTGATCAACAGCGTCTGCGGGATCGCGATCCGGCCGGTCTCGGTCAGGTGTCCGCGGAGCGTGTCGGTCAGTCGGTCGACGTCGGCTGGGTCGATGGCGAACTCGTTGTTGAGGGAATCCTTTCCACTGATGAACGGCAGCCCGTAGGCCATCGCGGCGTCGTGGGCGCCCTGGCAGGCACGGACCAACCCGCCGAGCTGCCGGGGGTTGTCGGTTCGACCCCAGCAGAAGTTGTCCAGGATGGCGGTCCGCTCGGGGTCTCCCCCGACGCAGATCACGTTCCGCAGGGCTTCATCGACGGCGGCGACGGCCATCCAATAGGGGTCGCTGTCCGAGACGTGCGGGCACAATCCGCACCCGATCGCCACGCCGCGGTCGCTGTCCAGACGTGGGCGAATCACCGCGGCGTCGCTCGGGCCGTCGCCCGGGCCGATAAAGGGCTTGACCACGCTGCCGGCCTGGACCTCGTGGTCGTACTGGCGGACCACCCACGCCTTGCTCGCGACGTTCAGATGCCCCAGCCGCCGCCTCAACGCGGCGGCGTCGACGTCGCCGGACGCATTCTCGCCCGTTGCGGAGGGCGCGACCGGTGCCGACCGATCGGCCTGGTCCGGCGTCCACTCGGCCATCCGCGTCGATTTGGGCAGACCCTCGTGCAGGAACGACATCTCTAGCTGGCCGACCCCGGTGCCCTCGTAGCGAATGGTCAGCATCTTGTCGTCGGTAAATCGGCCGATGACGGTGGCCTCGACATCCTCGGCCTGGAAAATGGCCATGATCGCGTCGAAGTGCTCAGGGGGAACGGCCAGCACCATCCGTTCCTGGGCCTCGCTGATCCAGATCTCGTCGTATCGCAAGCCGTCGTACTTGAGCGGCACATTCTCCAGATCCACCTGGGCGCCGATCTGCTGGCCCATCTCGCCGACGGCGCTGCTCAACCCACCCGCCCCGCAATCGGTGATGGCCGAGTACAGGCACCCGTCGGCGTGATCGCGGGCCTGCAGGATCGTGTCGAGCATCGTCTTTTCCGTAATGGCGTTCCCGATCTGGACGGCGTGGCTGAACTCGTCTGCGTGCGAGTCGGTCAGCTCCGCCGAGCTGAACGTCGCCCCGTGGATACCGTCGCGGCCGGTCCGCCCCCCGACGACGAGGATCAGGTCCCCGGGTCGGGCGGCCTTGAAGGCCAACTCCCGCGGGATCAACCCCAGCGTCCCGCAGTAGACCAGCGGATTGCCCAGGTAGCGCTCGTCGAAGTAAACGGCGCCGTTGACGGTCGGAATGCCCATGCGGTTGCCGTAATCGCGAACGCCGGCGACCACGCCCTTCATCACCCGGCGAGGATGTAGCACGCCACGGGGGAGACGGTCGGCGGCGTAGTCGGGCGGCGCGAAGCAGAAGACGTCCGTGTTGGCGATGGGCTTGGCCCCCAGGCCACACCCGATGATGTCGCGGACGACCCCGCCGATCCCCGTCGCCGCGCCGCCATAGGGCTCGATGGCCGAGGGGTGGTTGTGCGTCTCGACCTTGAACGCCAGACCGAACGCCTCATCGAACGCGATGATGCCGGCGTTGTCCTCGAACACCGAGATGCACCACGGCTTGTCTAGCTTGGTGGTCACGGCTGCGATCGTGTCGCGTAGGAGGTTCCCATACCGCAGTTCGACGGTCTGCCCCGAGCCCTCCGCGGGCCCGCCCCCCAGGCCGCCGTCCGGCATGGGGGCCCCACGATAGACGATCTCGCTCCTGAGCGTTTTGTGGACGCAGTGCTCGCTCCAGGTCTGAGCCAGCGTCTCCAGCTCCAAGTCGGTGGGCTCACGTCCCTTGTCGCGGTAGTGGTCGCGGATGGCCCGCATCTCTTCGACGGACAGAAACAGGTGCCCATCTCGGCTCAGCCGCGCCAACCCATCGTCATCCAGCGATCGGATCGTCACGCTTCGGAGCTTGAACGCGTACGGCTTGGTCTGCGGCGCCGAACTGACTGGCCGGGCGCCAACGACGATCTGCTCGATGCAATCGTTGGCCAGGGCACTGGCCGCGATCGTCTCCAGTTCCTCAGAGCCAGGATCGGGCTCGAAGACATAGCGCCGGGCCGTTCGGACCCCCGCGGTATCCAATCCCAGATCGCGGATCGCCAGCCGCGTCGATGCCGCCACAGGGTCCATCACGCCAGGCTTAAGGTGCACCTCGACCGACCCGCCCTGGTCTGGAGGCGGGATCGCCTCGTCCTCGCCGACCAGCCGAAACCGCTCGGTCACCGGGTCTGCCAAGAGATCCGCGGCGATCCGCTCGACATCGGGTCGGTCGAGCGGACCTTCGAGCAGAAACAACCTCGAGCTGGCCACCGATCTCACATCCGCGAACCCCAATTCGCGGACGGTTTGCAGGACCTCATGCCCGTGGCTGTCCAGGTTGGGGGTCCCGGGAGCGATCTCAACCCGCCAGGATCTGCTCATGGTTGTATCTCGCGATCGGCGTAGCGGCGCTGGATCCATTCATCACGTGCCTGTTTGGTCCGTTCGAGGAAGCCGGCGACCCGCTCCGCCTCGTTCGCGTCGAGCCAGCCCCGAACGGTCCGGAGGCGATCGATCAGCTGATCGATGGATTCGCCGACGCAGTGGCGGTTGGTCATCAGGATGTCCAGCCACATCCCGGGATGCCCCGACGCAATCCGCGTCGTGTCGCCGAACCCCGTAGCGGCCAGATCGAGCGATCCGCCCACCACAGCCACCTCCATCAGGGCAGAGGCGACCACGTGAGGCAGGTGGCTGATCTGGGCGATCAGTCGGTCGTGCACGTCGGCCGACATCCGGGCGGTCCGCATGCCGATGAACTGCCAGAAGGCCTCAACGAGGTCAACGGCCTCCGGATCGGCCCCATCGGGGGGAACGACCAGGCACTGGGCCCGCTCGAACAGGTCGGCCCGGGCAAAGTCCACGCCTGCGTTCTCCGAGCCGGCCATTGGGTGAGATCCGACGAACCGGATGCCCGCTGGCAAGAGCCTCGCCGCCAACGCCAGGACTTCCCGCTTCGTGCTGCCCACGTCGGTGACGACGGCGCCGTCGGGAAGGTGATCGGCCAACTGACGGAAGACCGCCTCAAACCGCCCGATCGGCGTGGCCATGATAACCAGGTCCGCCACTCCCACGCCGCTGCGATAGCTCAGCGTGCCCCGATCGATCGCGCCGACCGCCAGGGCGCGGGTGATGGAAGACCGTCTTCTCCCCACCCCGACACGCTCCGCAGCCCCCCCCGCCGCACGAAATGCCAACCCAACCGAGCCGCCCAGTAACCCGACCCCGACGACCGAAATCGACTGTAAGTCGTTTATTTTAAGATTCTTAGGCACAGGAAGCGTCCCAGACCACGGCCGATAGGTTATCCGGACCCGGCCCCAGAGTCAATTTTTTTCTTGCCAGCCCCAGGCCTCATGATAAGCTAGCGCTACCGTAACCCAATACGATAGGCCGATTTCAAGGAGGGGTCGGGTCTGTTTGGTACGGGCGCATGAGGCATTCAATGAGTCAGATACCCCAACCGCAACCCACGGGGAACGGGGTCGGCGGGAACGGCATACTCGAATTCGAAAGACCGCTGCTACGCATCGAGCGACAGATCGAGGAGCTCGAAGCCAGCCAAGCGCGCACCGGTCGGGATTATGCCGACACGATCCGCGCCATGCGGATCGAGTTGACCAACGCCCTCAAGAAGACGTATTCCCGTCTATCGCCGTGGGAGGTCGTCCTGGTGGCGCGGCATCCGCGCCGTCCCCTGGTCAGTGACTACCTGGCGATGCTCGGCAAGGATTTCTGCGAGATCCACGGCGACCGGGCCTTCCGGGACGACAAGGCCATCATCACCGGCATGGTCCGGATTGCCGGTCGAAAGGCCATGCTCATCGGCAATCGAAAGGGACGCGACACCAAAGAGAAGGTCGATTGCTGCTTCGGCTGTGCCCACCCCGAGGGATACCGCAAGGCCCTCCGTGCGATGAAGCTGGCCGCCAAGTTCAGACTGCCCATCATCTCTTTGATTGATACCTCCGGGGCCTACCCCGGCATCGGGGCCGAGGAGCGTGGCCAGGCCCAAGCCATCGCCCAAAGCATGTTCGAGATGTCTCGCCTGCCCGTCCCGATCGTTGTCGTCGTCGTGGGAGAGGGCGGCAGCGGGGGGGCATTGGCGATCGGCGTGGGCGATCGCATCGGCATGATGGAATATGCCTACTACTCGGTCATCCCGCCCGAGGGATGTGCGGCGATCTTGTGGCGATCCGGCGAATACGCCGCTGAAGCGGCGACAGCATTGAAGCCCACCGCACGCGAGCTCAAGAAGCTGGGCATCGTCGACGAGATCATCCGGGAGCCGCTGGGCGGCGCCCACCGCGACCCGCAGCTCGCAGCCGCCAACCTTGAGAAGTTCCTGACCGGCGCGCTCAGTCAACTGGTCAAGACACCTGCCGAACGCCTCCTCAAGCAACGATGGCAGCGGCTCCGTCAGATGGGCACATTCTTCGATGAGTCAGGCAACGGCAGCCGAGCCACCGGCAAGAAACCGGCCCGTCGACAGCCCAGCGGCAAGGCACGAACCCAACCCCAAGGCGCAGCCGCCAGCTAAGCTATCTACAAGAAGGACCGACAGTCTGCCACCCGATCAGATCCCGCGCCACCGAGCCGCGGCATGAACCCCAGACCCGGACCCCGGAACCCGTCGCTCCAAAGCGCATCGTGAGGTGTCATTGCGTAGCGTGTGCCTGATGAGGCCGGGCCACCGCCGCCTCCTGCTCCGGCCTCAAAACGGTCACGACCCCATGGACGTGACCGCGAGGATCGGTCACGCGGGTGAGACTTGCCCGGAGCGTCTGGGGCTGGGCGGTCTCGCTGTTGAGACGAACCCGAACGTTCCGCTGAGCGGGCTCATCCGGCTTGCGCATCGACTTGATCAGTTGCACCATGGCATGGTTGCGAAGGGCACGATGGATGGGCTGTCGGTAGGTCGCGCCGAGCGTGTACCCGAAGATCTCCTGGGCCGACCGGTTGACCAGCACCACCTCGTCGAAGGCATCGGTAAGGATGACGGCCAGGGGGATCTTCTCCACGATGGTCTGGACGCACCGCTTCTCCGCTTCGGTGATTCGGGTCTGGATGTCGAGTTCCTTCTTCTGCAGCTGCAGCCGGGCCGCCCGGTTTCGGAGCTGGGCGATGTAGAGATTCAGGGCGGCAATCAGGCTTGCCAGCTCCCCGTCCTCGGACGGACCGATCAACTCGGTCTTGCCGGTCTCGGTGAGCTGCTCGAGCTGGCAGAGCAGCGCCGCGATCCGCCATCGGTTGCTGTACCAACCCATCGCGATGCCCGCGACGGACAGGGCGATCGCCATCGTCGTCAGGACCCACAGGAGGGTCTGCATCCCGACCGGGATGTCGCGTGACGCCGTCGCCGCGCCGTAGCACGCCAGCCCAGCCGCCACCAACAGCGGCGGTAGGCTCAGCGGGAGGAGCCCATGCACGCGGAACCATCGACTGGAACGGGCGGGCTGGGGTCCGGTCCGCTCCGGGCCGTCCAGCGCATCAGCGGGTACGGTGTGCGCCAAGCGAGGGTCTCCTGGGAGAGTCGTCAGCCGGACGCCGCGCCTCGCGATCGCTTTGTCGGCATTGGGCGGGGCTGTCACCTCGTCCGGTCTCGGTCGTCTGAGTCACGGTGTCTTCCGCACCGGCCTGGCCACCGTCGCCACGGACGTCATCACGTTGGGGATCTGCGGAGGCCGCCTGCGCCGCCCGGCTCACCCCGGCCTGTTGCGGACGATCCGCCGCCCGGCTCACCTCAGGGAGCACCACCCACGCGGCCATCGCCAGAACCACACCGCCGACAATCACCTCCGCCAACGTCACCTTGGGCGCTAGGGCTTCATCCTGCGTTTGCCGCCGTTGCGGCGAGGAATCGACGTGCGAGGTCATGGACAGCTCCTCCGAACTGGCGCGGAACCCAACCGGCGTCCTTCCCTTGCGTCGTATCGGACCGACCCATGGGCGACTTGAGCCCGGTGCGTCGCCGTTGGGAGTTTTATGGAGCGAATCCGTCTCGTCGCGGGAAATCTGGGGGGATGACCTACTGCGATCCCTGCCGCGGCATCAAGCGCACTGGGGGTCGGTTTCGAAGGGCCTTCTCGGCCTCCAGCTCTGCGAGGAGAAGGTCGAATCGCTTGTCCTCGCGGATCTCCGCCAGCAACGGGTCGAGCCGGGCCTTCGCGCGAAGCCCGGGCCAAGTCCGCAAGGTCTCACGAAGGATCATCAAGGCCTCCGTAACACGGCTTTGCCGCGAGCGGGTCCGCGCCAAAGCGTAGCGGACGGCCTGAGACGCAGCGATCCCCGGCGGCGCCGCTGCGAGGACAGCGTCGGCCTCATCGGGGTGCCCCCGAAGCAGATGCACCTCCGCCAGGCCGGCATACGCGTCGGGCAGGCGGCATCCGGCCGCAAGGAGTTCCTTGTGTACGGCGACCGCCCGCTCGTAGTCGTTCCTCTTGACGAGCGCCTCGGCCAGACGAATCTTCAGCGATGCGGCCGACGGGGCCAGCTCGATCGCCCGTTCGAGTTCGGCCACGGCCTCTTCCAGCCGGCCGAGCGCCATCAGCGTCCCCCCCCGGGCTTCGCGCGCCCGGGTGTGATCTGGCTTGAGACGGATGACCTCGGCCAGGGCATCCAGCGCCTGCTCGTGCCGCCCCAAGGCCCGCAAGGTCATCGCAAGGCTGTAACGGGGCTTGTACTCGGTCGGATCAAGCTCGACGGCCTTGCTCAGAGGCTCGAGGGCCTCGGCATGGTGACCGGTCAGGTAGAGAACGCCGCCCAGGTTCGCCTGGGCCCGCGGGGTGTTGGGGTCGACGGCCACAGCTCGCTCCCACAGCGCCACGTCATCATGCCAGATGGGAATCAACCCGCGTGCTCCACTCGCCAGGCCGACGACCCCTGCCGCTGTCGCTGCGCCAAGCCCGACGCGGGCGCCCGTGGATCGTGCCCGGTGCCCCCCCCACATCAGCGCGCCGCCCGCGGTGACGAAGACCGCCAGCGTGGGCAGGTAGCTGTAGCGATCAGCGACCAACTCATGCCCAATCGTCACCAGGCCAGATACGGGTAGCACCAGCAGGACGTAGCAGACCCACGCCGACGTGCCTGCAGGCCATCGCCGACGGGCCAGGATCAGCAAGACCGTCAACGCCACGACCGCCAACCCGCTGCCGAGGAACCGCCAGCTGACAAGGTCCAGCGACACCGGACGGGCGTACATCGGCGACAACCCGACGGGGGCCACCGTTTTGGTCAGATAGAAGACGATGGCGTGGCCGGCAAGCGCGAGCCGGTCCAGCAGGCCGACATGCTCGAGCGATTGCAGCCCGCCTCCCCGCCATTGGCCCCAGAAACCCGCGCCAATCGCGAGCAAGCTGTAGAAAACGAGACTGACCTTCTCGAGAATCACCCGCCGCTGCGGCCCGCGCCACCATTCCGCCACGGGCCCCCTCAGACGGCCCAGCGGATAGACGTCGAGGACCAGCAACACCACTGGGAGACTGACGGCCGTTCCCTTGCTCAGCACCGCCGCCAGGCAGCACAGTTCGGTTGCCCATCTCCACCGGCCCTGGCTGCGGGCCGTGCGGTCAGGCTCGTGACACCGCAGATGGCACCAGACGCACAGCAGATAGAACAGGCCGCACATCACGTCGCGCCGCTCGGTCACCCACGCCACCGACTCGACGCGCTGCGGATGGAGGCCCCAGAGCAATGCAGCCGCCAGGCCACCTCCCGCGAGCACCCAATCCGCGGGGGACGTCGGCGCATCCGCAACCCCCTCGGCATCGACCCGTCGGGCCCGACGACACGCGGCAGCGAACAGCAGCGCCGTCACCCACACTGCCAAGGACGCGTTGACGGCGTGGATCAGGAGGTTGGTCAGGTGGTAGCCCCACGGGTCCATCCCCCAGATCAGGTAATCCAGCCCGAGGCTGACCCAGCTCAGCGGCTGGTAGGGGCCCATGTGGAAGGTGTTGAACATCCACCACAGGTGTTGCGGGCTCAGGCCTCGATAGGCCTCGTTGTCGACGAAGTTCGCGCGGTCGTCCCAATGCAGGAACCCATGATCGAGGCAAGCATGGTAAACCCATACCGTGATAAGGAAGGCCGATGCCGATGCGACGGCTAGCCATCGGGTCGATCCGGATGAAGGCGAGGCACAGGTCGCTTGCTCGACGCCCATAGGGCGACCACTGTACCGGGATGTGGCAGACCGTCAACGCCGCCCCGAAATCCCCCCGGGGCGCTCGGCGTGCCCGGCAGTCGGATGGCTGGTACAATCCCTGCCAAGATGAAGGTTGCGGTCATCATCCAGAGCATCGACGTACGGCGGGGGGGCGCGGAGACCAGCACGGTTCAGTTCGTCCACGAGCTGGCCCGCCGGGGGTGCGACGTGCACGTCATCACGACCAGTCGCGTGCCCAGCTCACCCGCGATGACCGTCCACACGCTGCCGGTACAGAGGGGGACGCGAGGCTCTCAAGCCGCCCAGTTCATGCGGCGGGCCGCGGCTGAGATCCGGCAAGGAGACTTCGACGTCGTCCACTCCATGCTGCCCGTCCCGGGGTGCGATGTCTATCAGCCGCGCGGCGGCACGGCGGCAGAGAGCGTGCAGCGGAATCTTGCGATGATCCGATCCCCGGTCGGTCGTCGGGCCAAACGGATCGGCAACCGACTCAACGCCAAGCAGCAAGCGCAACTTCGGCAGGAGAAACAGCTGTTTGCGCGCTCCCCGGAGACGATGGTAGCGGCCGTGAGTCAGTATGTCGTCGACCAGCTAGTGCGTCACTATGACCTGTCCGAATCACGGATCCGGTTGGTGTACAACGGGGTCAACGTGGACCCAGCCAGCGATAGACGGCGTCGGCAGGACCGACGCGGTCTGCGGAAGCAGTTCGGCATCGGTCCCGAGACGCTTGTCCTGCTGACGGTGGCGCACAATTTCAGGCTCAAGGGCATCGCCAAGGTGATCGAGGCCGTCGCCCTGCTGGCCCGCCGACACGACACACCAACGAAGCTCCTGGTCGTCGGGCGAGACAATCCCGCGCGGTTCGAGCGGTCGGCCCAACGGCTTGGCGTGGCGGATCGCGTGGTCTTCGTCGGCCCCAGCGATCGGGTGGGCGCCTTCTACCACGCCGCCGACCTGCTGATCCATCCCACTTACTACGATCCGTGCAGTCGGGTCGTCCTGGAGGCCCTGGTGTCGGGCGTGCCGGCGATCACAACGCGGCACAACGGTGCGGCGGAGGTCATCCAGGACGGCGTGCACGGCTATGTGATTGACTCGGCCGATGCGGTCGATTCGCTGGCCGAAGGCATCGAACGCTTAATGGACGAATCGCACCGGGCAGAGTGTGGCCGGCAAGGGCGGATGCTACAGGACCGCCTGAGTATGGCCCGTCATGCAGACGAGCTCCTGACCATCTACGAGGAAATCACCCAGCGGAGGACCCGGTCATGAGCCCCCATGCGATGCTCGCGACGTTCATCGTGGCCGGCTATCTGGCCGGCTCGATCCCGTTCGGACTCTTGGCGGGCCTGATCAAGGGAGTGGACCTTCGGAAGATCGGCAGCCGCAACATTGGCGCCAGCAACGCCGGGCGCGTGCTCGGTAAGCGGTGGTTCTTCATCATTCTGGCGTTGGACGCACTGAAGGGGTTCGTACCCGTGCTTTGGGCGGGCCTGTGGCTGAAGCGGGGCGGGGCCTTCAGCGCCCCGGACCAGGTCATCCAACAGCAGTGCGCGTGGCTGGCCGTTGCGTTGGCGGCCATTCTGGGACACCTGTTTCCCGTGTTCCTGGGGTTCCGAGGGGGACGGGGCGTGGCGACATCGTTGGGAGTCGTCTTGGCAATCTGGCCGCACTACACCATCTCTGGGCTACTGGCGTTCGCCGTGTGGGGAGCGGTCAAGAAGGGCAGCGGGTACATCTCGGTGGCCTCGATCGTGGCATGTGGCGTGTTTCCCTTGCTCGTGGTGGCCGTCGGCCTGGTGGTTGGCGGCGGGCTGGGGTCGCTGATGCCGCTCGTCGTCTTCGCCGTCATCGTCGCCGCACTGGTGGTGATCCGTCATTGGCCGAACATCCAGCGGCTTCGCGCCGGTCAGGAGCTCTCCCCGGACAGGACGCCAGACGGCGGGGAAGGTCTCGAGAACCGGCCGTGACGGCAGAACATTGAAGCCACTGTTCAAAAAGCGCAGCGTTCGATCGGTCCGGGCGGCTGCAGGCGAATTCCTAAAGAAGAGCCGTTAAGTCACCTAGGACATCGCGCGGAGGGCTACCCTAACCGCAAGCAATTTGCTATACTGCCGGACCTGGCCACTGAATGGGTGCAAGTTCCCCCTGACACCTGGTAGGGCTCGGTGGGTTTCGGGTAGACTACCGCCCCCGGCGCTGGGGTCGCATCAGCGTTGGGATCGTCCCGGACAGCTGCTAGCGTCTGGGCTGAGGGGCGATCGGGGCGCCAGGGCTCGTGGAGCGAGGCGGGGGGCACTGGCCTGACGGGCCGGATCCTGGCGATGTCCCAACAAATCGGCCCGGGACTGAAGGCAACCAAGGAGACGAATGCATGAGAGTTATGATTCTCAACAACGAGAAGTCGGTGGGCAAGCGGGCGGCTGACCTGGTCGAGGAGGAGATGGAGGTTCACCAGAACCCGGTGCTGGGGTTGGCGACGGGCAGCACGCCGGTTCCGTTGTACAAGGAACTCATCCGGCGGTGCAAGAAGGGCCGAGGGCTCGATTTCTCGACGGCGATTACCTTCAACCTGGATGAGTACGTGGGGCTGCCCGGGACGCATGACCAGTCCTACCGCTACTTCATGAACCACGAGCTGTTTGACCACATCAACATCAACAAGAAGAACACCCACGTCCCCGTGGGCCTGGTGCGGGGCATGCGTGCGATCCAACAGGTCTGCGATGAGTACGATGCCATGATCGATGACGTGGGCGGCATCGACCTGCAGGTGCTGGGCATCGGCGGCAACGGGCACATCGGTTTCAACGAACCGGGCAGCTCACTGGGGTCGCTGACGCGGATCAAGACGCTAACGCGGTCGACCCGCAAGGCCAACGCGCGGTTCTTCCGAAGCATGCGCGAGGTGCCGAAATACGCGATCACGATGGGCATCGGGACGATCTTGAAGGCCCGCAAGGTGATCTTGCTGGCGACGGGGCAGGGAAAGGCGCAGGCCGTGGCGGATTCATTGGAGGGGCCGGTCAGCAGCATGTGTCCGGCCTCGGCCCTGCAACTGCATCGCTTCGCGACGTACGTCATCGACAAGGCAGCAGCGAGCAGGCTGACGCTGGACACGTACGAGAGCTGAGCCGACGGCCGGTGCCCTCCTCCCACAGGAGGCATGAACGTCGCCTCACGATGACGCACACAGAACCGAAGGACGGTCAGCCAAACCGGATGAGGCCAGACGATTCACCGGCAAGGAGAGTGATTCATGCGATTGATCTTGTTCGACGGCCCCGAGGAGGAACGGGCCAAGTTCTACCCCCTCAGCTACTGCAGGCCAGTGTGGGAACTCCGCTGCGGCATGACCGCGCTGGGCGAGAAGCTGATCGGCAAGCTCGGTGCCCAACAGGTCGCCTACTTCGTGCCGCCTTATATGGCGGATGCATACGCCGAGAGGGTGGATGGCAAGGTCAACGACCCGAGTGGCCTGGCTGGCGATGACGTGCTGCTCGTGCATGGGTCGCTCAAGGCGGCGACGCTGGACGTTGCACCCACCGGTCCGAGCGAGGTGGGCATGCTGGGAGACCTGGTGGCGTACGTCCGCGTCGCGCAGGCCGACCTGGGCAAACTGGACACGGGCTCGATCGAGGCGTTCCTGGCCAGTGCGCGTCAAGCCCTGCCGCAAGTCAGTTGCAGGGCGGAGCGTTTCGAGTACGTCTGGGAGGTCATGCTGGACAGCCCGCACCAAATCATCGACGATTTCAAGGCGGCGGGTCGCAGCGGCATTGAGGGTGTGATCGAAGAGCCGTCGGCCATTCGGGGCAACAAGAACGACGTGTACGTGGCGCCCGGATGCGAGGTCCACCCGATGGTGGTGATCGACGCGACGGAGGGCCCGGTCTTCCTCGATGAGGGCGTGGAGGTCCATCCGTTCACGCGAATCGAAGGTCCCGCCTACGTGGGTCCGAAGACGATTCTGCTGGGCACGAAGCTGCGGGAGGGGTGTAGCGTGGGTCCGGTCTGCCGCCTGGGCGGGGAGATCGAAGAATCGGTGATCCAGGGCCACTCAAACAAGTATCACGACGGCTTTCTGGGCCACGCCTACGTCGGGGAGTGGGTCAATCTGGGCGCGCTGACGACGAACAGCGACCTGAAGAACGACTACACGAGCGTCGAGGTGATCCAGAACGGCAAGAAGATCGACACGGGCAGCAACAAGGTCGGCGCGCTCATTGGTGATCACACCAAGACGTCGATCGGCACGCTGCTGAACACGGGCGCGATCGTGGGCAGCATGGGGATGATCATGGCGACGGGCCAGCCGCTCCAGAAGACGATCCCGGCGTTCGCGTGGCTGGTCAACGGGGTGGTCACGAAGGGGTTCGGGCGCAAGGCGCTGTACAGGACGGCGGCGACGGCCATGGGGCGTCGGAAGCAGGCCTGGACCCCGGCGATTGAGGCGATGTGGGAGGCCGTCTACGAGCTGACGGCCCCCGAGCGGAATGAGGCCATCAAGCGTGGGCGGCGAATGGCGTCGTAGCGCGCGACGCGGCGGCATGGGACAAGCGGATGACAGGGAACGCACCCGGACAGACGTCTCGGCGCGGAGGATAGAGAGCTATGGACAGACTGGAAGTTCAGGAACGGGTCATCAAGACGACGGCGCGGGTGTTGAAGCTGGACCCCGGGGAGGTTAACCTGGAATCAGATTTCGCCGCCGACTTGGGCGCCGAATCGATCCAGTCGATCGAGTTGGTGGCGGCCTTCGAAGAAGAGTTCAATATCGAGATGGACGAAGACGCCGCGCTGCAGGTTATGACCGTGGGCTCGGCGGTAGAGTTCATCTACGACCACATCGTGAGTCAGAAGGGCTAGAAGTCTAGTTTCGATTGGCGCGGCCTGTCCGGCGGGTGGCGCGAGGGGCGTCTGGCGGAATCGTCCGGCGTCCAAGGCTGTTGCGCGGATCATCGCGCGTGCGAGGCGCTCGGCGGACAGGTCTGGAGGAGACGATTGGCATGGCGCGCATCTACCCGCTTCAGGATGTGCCAGAACCCAACTTGATGGAGAACATCTTTAACTACGCCAGGCCCCCGCGGATCAAGCTGTCCGGCCCGATCTACGAGGAGATCGATGGGCAGCTAACGTGCTTCGACCCGGACGAGGCCTTGGCCCGCGAGCTGTGCGTGACCGACACGACCTTCCGCGACGGGCAACAGTCGCGCCCCCCTTACACGATCGACCAGCAGGTCCAGCTGTACGAGTACCTGGCCAAGCTGGACAACGGCATGGGCGTGATCCGGCAAACGGAGTTCTTCCTGTACACCAAGAACGATCGGGCGGCCTTGGAACGTTGCCGGGAGTTGGGACACCGCTATCCGGAGATTACCGGCTGGATCCGGGCAAACAAGGGGGATTTCCGGCTGGTGAAGGCGGCGAAGCTAAGCGAAACGGGCATGCTGACCAGCTCGAGCGACTACCACATCTTCCACAAGCAAAAACAGACACGTCGTCAGGCCTTCGATCAGTACATCGGCGTGGTGGAGGCGGCGTTTGAAGCGGCGGTCCAGCCGAGATGTCACCTCGAAGACGTAACCCGGGCCGACTGGGAGGGGTTCGTCTTCCCATTCGTCCAGAAGCTGGCCGAACTGAGCGAGCAGGTTCCACACCACCTCAAGGCCAAGGTGCGGCTCTGCGACACGATGGGGTTCGGCGTAACGTATCCCGGCGCGGTCCCTCCGCGCTCGATCCCCAAGCTTATCTACAAGATGATCCACGAATGCGGCATCCCGCCGGAGCGCCTGGAATGGCACGGTCACAACGATTTCCACAAGGTGCACATCAACGCCACCAGCACGTGGCTGTACGGGTGTGACGCGGTGAACTGCACGCTGTTCGGGTTCGGTGAACGAACGGGCAACCCACCGCTGGAGGCGGCGCTGATGGAGCTGATCGCCCTGCGGGGATCGACGCTCGGCCTGCAGCTGCCCTACATCACCGAGGCGGCCAACTACATGCTGTCGATCGGGATGCCGATCCCAGGCAACTACCCGTTCGTGGGCAAGGACTTCAACACGACCCGCGCGGGCATTCACGCCGGTGGGCTGCGGCGGGACGAACGGATCTACAACATCTTCGACACCGGCGCGCTGTTGAATCGCCCGCCGCGCGTGGCCATTACCGACAAGACCGGCACCGACGGCATCGCGGTCTGGGTGAATGATTTTCTGGGCACGAAGGGGACTCCCGATGCGGTCGGCGTGACCAAGGTGGTCAAGATCCAAAAATGGGTGATGGAGCAGTACAACGAGCACGGACGCCTGACGGCCATCAGCGATCAGGAATTGACCGAACAGGTCAAGCAGCACCTGCCCAGGCTGTACGCCAGATACAAGGGCGGCAATCAAGACCCACCCCTCGCGACGGCCAAGCCCGATGCCGCAGTGGAAGAACAGACCGGGGACGCGTAGCGCCGCCTGAGAGACCCCCCGGCCGAGGCAGGGACGGAAGGTCAGCCTCCACACACGGGGTTCTGCGAAGAACGGAGTTGAAACCGCCGGACCCGTGCCCTAGAATCTCGCGTGGCGCGGATCCTGATTGAGGCAGCCGGGCGCATCTACTGCACAGAGCGAGATCCTCGAGATGGAACCATCCATTGGCAGGCCTGATCCTGTCGGCGAGTCATCGTCCACCCAAAGTCGAGCAGAACTCACCCGACACCCCCTCAAGCCCTTCGCAGAATGGACGTCCGTCAAGATCGTCGCCAACGGTGTGACCTGGCGGGTCAGGCGGGGTTGGGAGTGGGTGGTGACCGGCCCGGCGGCCCCGAATTGGCTGCACCCGATCACCGAGCCTGAGGCCGAGCCGGTCAAGCGGAACATCGCCCGCGAAGTCTGGCGAGTCATCGTCGACAATCAGGAATTCTTCGCGAAGCTTTACCTGGAAAACGGCCTGTCGGGCAAGGTTCGCGCCCTGTTCCGGGGCCCCGGCTGCAGACTGGAGTGGCGGGCGGGAGATCACGCACGGCGGCACCAAATCGCAACGGTGGAGCCGGTGGCCTGTGGGACGGTCGGGGTGCGAGGTCTGCAAGGTCCCAGCGTCCTAATCACGCGGGCCCTGCCCCAGGCCATTCCCCTGCACCAATACTGGGAACAGAACGTCCTGTTGGCCGACCCGCGCCAGCGCCGTCGTCGGGCCAATGCCACGATCGAGGCGGTCGCCAGCGCCGTCGCGCGTGCCCATCAATACGGGTTTCATCACCGGGACCTGCACGCGGGCAACCTGCTGGCCACGGTCAACCAAGAGGACCGGCCCGACGTGGTGTTCGTCGATCTGCACAACGTACGCGTCGGTGTGCGCGTGTCGGACCGATACGCGATCCGCAATCTGGCCCAACTCAACCAGTGGTTTCGGCGGCGATCGACGAGGACGGATCGGCTTCGGTTCCTCCGTCACTACCTTGCCTTCAGGGACGAGTTGTCCCGGCGGGCGGACAGCGGCCCGGCCCTGCACCTGGACTACCGCGGGCTCGTCGCGGCATTGAACGAGGCGGCGGACCGGCACGCCCGCTGGCTGTGGGCCAAGCGAGATCGCGCCGCCATGCGCGACGGGAAGTACTTCTGCCACCTCAAGACCCGTAACGGCTGGCGCGGCCACGCGTATCTGCGTACCAAGCACCCCAGCGACTACAGCCGGGCGTCCAAGATGCACCTGATCCGGAGTCAATGGCGCCAATGGCTGGACCATCCGCCCGACCTGCTCCGACGGGACCATTCGGGTTTGATCAAGGACTCGCACAGCGCGTACGTCTGTCGGGCTCAGCTGACAACCAGCGAAGGCCCGTTGGAGGTGATCTGCAAGCGGGCCCGGCCGCGGACGTGGCTCAAGAAGTTCTACTATCTTTTCTACGATTCGCGCAACCTGCGGAGCTGGAAGCATGGATATCAGCTGCTGAACCGCGACCTGCCGACGGCCCGACCGCTGGCCGTCGTGGAGCGCCGAGTCGCCGGTTTGCTGCTGGACAGTATGATCCTGACGGAGGCCGTTCCCGGCGGCAGGGACCTCGACGTGCTCCTGCGGGTGGGGCTATTGCACGAGGACCCGAAGCGGTTGCGGGGTCTGAAGGATCAGCTGATCATCGAGCTGGTCCGGTTGGTCAAGGATTTCCAGGCCAAGGGCTTCGCGCATCGCGACTTCAAGGCCTCCAACCTATTGGTCCAGTGGGACCCGGACGCGAGCGAGCCGCCCCGTCTGGTGCTGGTCGACCTCGACGGGCTGTCGCTTCAGCGTCAGCTGTCACATTGGGAACGGATACGTCCGCTGATGCGGCTCAACGTCAGCCTGGACGAGGCCAGGCTCGTGACGCGCACGGACCGGTTGCGCTTTCTGAAGGCCTACCTGATCGGTCCGGGGCGGAGTGGCGCCGACTGGAAGGCAACGTGGCGCGAGCTTGCCCAGATGAGCGACCGCAAGCGTGCCCACCGGGAGAAGCGCCGCCGCTGGAAGCTGAAGCACTACGGCCGTCCGTAGTTGTGACTACACTGCCCGCGCCGAACCATGCCCGCTGCGATGTCGGACCCGATGAACATAGATGGCGCTGACGATCGCGACGGCGACGATGAAGAGTTGCGAACTTCGACCGAACCATCCCTGATCCCACAACCCCACGATGACGACCCGCCACAGGACGATGCACTGGGCGCCAAAGCCGATCAAGGGGACCATCGCGTTCCATAACCAGTGGAAGCGGTCGTGGCGGAATCGCCAGTAGAAAACGACATTCGACACGTTGGCGGCGATGTAGACCACCGCGATGAACCAGCCGAAGCAGCCGCCCCACCAGTTGATGGTGTGCGTGGCGCCGACGATGAGGGCCACGGGAATGACCGCCAGCGTCGTGACGGCGAAGACGACATGCAGGGCGTGCCACGGAGCTCGCGTACCGGGATGGACGCATCCGAGCCATCGGGGCAGCGTGCCGTCCCGTCCCATCGCGAACAGCACGCGGGACGCCGCCGTCGAGCACGGCACGAGCGCACCGATGCTGGCGGTCATGCCGGTGATCGTCACGAGGATCTTGAACGATCCCCAGTAGGGCTCGGCCAGGGGAATGATGGGCGTGGCGAACGCCTGTTTCGACAACCGGGCGATCTGGTCCTCCGTCGTCGCCATCGCGAAGGCCGAGAACCCGATGACGTACCAGATGCCCACCATCACGCACGTCAGCACCATCGCCAGCGGGATGGTCCGGGCCGCGTCCTTGGTCTCCTCCGACGTGGGCGTCACCGCGTCGCAGACCATGGCGAGCAACGCCAGCGGCAAGGCAATAAAAATGCCCGACCACTCCCCCTTGGCCGCCGTTGGCGTGACGGGCGCCCACGTGAACGTGCCGTTCAGGATGGCGGCCGCCAGAAACGTCATGGCCAGGGCGACCACGACCGCCAGCTCGGTCATGAGCATCGTGAAGGCGGTCTTCGATGAAATGACGATGCCCCGATACGTCACGTAGCCCGCAATCACCAGCGACAGGACCGCGCCGGCCAGCCACGTCCATACGCTCGTCTCCAGGCCGACCGTCTTGAGGATCTCGTTGAAGAACTGGCCGAACACGATGGGCGGGAAGATCACCGTCAACACGTAGTAGGACGCCGTGGCCAGACCGACCCACAGGCCGGTCGCCTCGCCCAACGCCCGCTGCGCCCACGCGTAGACGCCCCCCGCCGACGGCATCTCCTTGGCCAGCATGCCGAAGCTCACGATCGACGGCAGCGTCATCACCAGGCCGAGGAACATGACGAACCCGACGGCCTGCCCGGCGTCGTTCGTCATCGGCCCGAACAGTGCGTAGATCGACAGCGCAGGCGCCATGTAGGCCGCCGTCAGGGCCGACGTCGTGAGCAGGCCGAGGGCGTTCGCTTGAAGTTCGGTTCGTCGGGCCGACATGAGTTC
Source organism: uncultured Planctomycetales bacterium (assembly GCA_964390905.1). Taxonomy (GTDB): domain Bacteria; phylum Planctomycetota; class Phycisphaerae; order UBA1845; family JAFGLZ01; genus JAFGLZ01. The sequence goes on from CAYMLO010000094.1 coordinate 31,735, forward strand.
CCAAGAGCTGGCGTAGTGGACGCCGAAGGAAGAAGTGAGGGCCGTTCCCCCACGCGCGTGGGACATGCTAGCACCCACCGTCGGCGGATGCCACAATCAAGACAGCGTCCTGCTGCGCGCATGGGGTGGGCGGCTCGGGTGGATTGACTTAGCGCCGAATCTCGTGGAGAATGTAAACAGCGGGGAAGGGCGGTCCCTTATGTCTGGGAATCAGGCCGACACCAAGAAGTGGCTCGTGTACCTCTCGCGCCTTTCGCAGGCGGAGAAGCAGTCCCTGTTCAGCCTGGCGGATCTCGCGCCGCTGGCCGGAGTGGACCAAGCGGCGCAGCAATCAACCCAGGATGTCGTGTCAGACCGCTTGATTCTGGCTGAGGAACTGCTGAAGGCCACCCAGCGCTCAGGCACGACGGACACCATAGCATGCCGCGCCGCGATCAGTCGCGCCTACTATTCCATCCACCATTCCATTCGATCAGTGCTGCTGCATCAGAATCAGCACGAAGCGGACGGACATGAAGCAGCCATCAAGGAGCTGAAGCGGCTTCTCGATAAGGATAACGCTGCGAAGGCCCTGCTTGATCCACAGGCGTCCCTGATCCGTGACGTGGCTGAGGCGCGCGACAATCGCGTCGTGGCGGACTACTCGCCGTATGATCTGTCGCGCGAAAAGGGAAGAGCGGAATGGATACCCATCACGGAGAACGACTGGACCAAGGCCGCCGACTTCAACACCAAGCTTGCCGAGCGTGTGTTCAACGCAGCTCTCAAGTTCGTGGGGCTGGCCTAGGGCACGAGCTCATGAGAGGAGTTGGGGTCATGAGCGATGACCTGATCGAACAGGAACTTGAGGCGCGAGAACGGGAGATGCGAGACGAGTATCGGGACGCTCTCGTTGACGTCTCGACACGTCGCTTCGACGATCACGCCGAGCTGTGGGTGTACGTGGGCGCGCTGGATCGGTACGAGAGGATCAACGCGCGCTGCCAGGAAGTCACGAAGGAGTATGAAGCCAGGGACCTACCCATTTGGGTCTTCGCCAAAACCTGGACCGGCCCCTGGCCCGGGGGCGATTCAGAACAAGACATCAGAAGGCGACGGAAGGAATTCATGCAGCGTGTCAGAAGCCGATCGGGCGGCGCGTAGCACGGCGACCCACCACGCCGCAAACGCTGGAATGGCCTCTTAGGCGTTGGGTTCTGTAACAGGGGTACCTCTTGGGCAATCAGCTTGGGTGAGGTCTCGAGCCGCCTGGCGATTGCCCGCTTGTTCCTCCTCAGTCGGTTGGCGGGTGCGTGACGGCGACGGTGCATGTACCGTCTTCGTGGGTTTGGCGGCGGACGACCGTTGCGCCTTCCACCAGCCGCCAGTTGGCGTTGGGGGCCAGTTCGACGTCGAGCGTCACCGTCGGGCCGATGTCGTGCACCACCCGCACCGGTACCTGGAAGGCAGTTCCTCCTGGTGAGACGTTCAGGAGTTCGCAGCTTCCGGATCTGCCGCCTGACCGCCAGCGCACGGGGCCAGAAACGGGGACACGGATGTACCTGCGTCGCTCATCGGTCGTGGGCTTCATGGGTTGGTCCCTGGTGTGTGCTGCACGCTCATGTGTTCGGCGACGCCGGTCGCACCTGCTGCTCGAGAGCCCCAACACCGCCAGTGCGGGTCGGCGATGCGTACTCGCCGGCGACCAGGTCCATCGTGCCGGACAGATGATCGACCCGGATGACCCTGACAGGCTGCAGCCGTTGACGGCGCTGCAGGCGCAGTCGGATTCGCGATCCGGGCAACAAGGAATGCTGTGGGCCGGTCAGTATCGCCAGGCCTGCCTCAGAGACGCTCACCAGCAATCCGTCCTGCCAATCGGGATCGTTAACGCGTCGCCAGGCGGCCTGTTCGAAGACGGGGAGACGCTCGCATCCTCGGCGCATCGTGGATGGTCGGGTCCTGTTGCTCCAATCCAGCCTCATCGCGTGCTCCCGTGCTCGGTTGATCTTGCGTCGCTTCGGCTTCGCCGGTGTCATTCTCGGCTTGATGCAGCGCCCCGGTTAGCGCGCCATTTGGGCTTCTTGCGGGAATCCGCGCTGTCCGAGAAAGCGCCCCGGCGGTGTGGCCGCGGGAGGACTTTCTGGGGCGTCAGACCATGCGTCCCAGCACTGTGAGCCGGGAAAGACAGAGGATGTCCGCTAACGCCCGGGGGCGAAGGGGTCCCATAACGGCCGGAACTAGGAAAGCGCTGAGGGAATCCGGGGCCATCCGACGACGCAAGGCGCACGGGTCGGCTGGGTCTGCTAGGGCACGGGGGCGTTATCGGTCAGCGTCTCTGTACTGGGGCGGGACATCTCGACGTCTGCGCCACAGCGGGTCAAGCCCATTCAGCGATTGGACCGCCGCTTCGCGGACCTTGGCATCCTCATCGACGAGCAGGCCGATGAGATCCGGGATCCCCGCCGGCCCCGCCAGGACGCCGAACGCGCTGGCAGCAGTGCACCGGACGTCGGAGCTCTTGTCCTCGAGCGCCCGGCGAAGGGCTGGGACAGCCGAGGGATCCTCCACCAGGAGCAGGGCGAACGCCGCGCGCTGGCGGACCCCCGCATCGGCGTCGGCCAACGCGCCGCACAGCGCAGGCGTCGCCGACTCATGCCCGATGTCTCCCAGCATCTCGACGGCTTGGCGCCGGACCGCCGGATCCGGAGCCGACAAGCCCCGCTGGTGCCACTGAACCCGGAGCGGACGGTTGAGAGCCAACCCCACAACGACGATGGCCAGCAGCCCCAGACAGGCGCACATGCCCACGAGCCTGCCCGCGCGCCAGCCCTTGGCTCCTTGACCATCGCGCCCACTCGTCACGGTGAAGCCGGCGACGATCGCGCAGACCACCATGCCGAGCGCCACCACGGGGGCGCCGGGCAAGACGACCAAGGCCACGAGGAAGCCGCTCATGCAGCCACCCTGGCTGGCCCATTCGACGATCAGGAAGCTCGCCCCCAAATACGCCGCTGCCAGGACGACGATCGTGAGCGCACGCGCGGCCCGGTTCGGCAGCCGCCACGCGGCCACGACGCCGCCGATGGCGCCCCCCGTCACCCCGAGGAACAATCCGAGCAGCAGGATGTCCTTGTCCACAGCTCGACTCCGACGGACCTGGCACCCAGGAGAATACCGCGATGCGTGAGGTCCGTCGAGAAGCCCCGGGCCTGCTGCGCCGGTCAATCGACGCGCTACTGTCTCAGGACTTCGAGAAACGCCTGCACGCGTGTCTCGAGCTGCTGGGCGTCCTCCGTGCCGTAGTCCGTCTCCAGCCCCAGCAGCGGGATGCCCTCGCGCTTGAGGGCATCGGCCACCTTGTGGAACTCGATGGTATACGGCCCGCAGAACTGGATGGCGTAGTGAATCACGCCATCGGCATGATAGTGTCGGGCCATCTCCACGATGTGGTCCACCCGCTCCGTGTTAGGCGTGAAGCAGGCGCAATCGATATCAAGGTACCGATTGGCGATCCGCTCGAGCATGTCGTCGCGCGTTGAACCGTTCTGGTCGACCAGATTGCGCGTCCCGCGCTCGCCCACGCACGACTCCTCGCCCACGATGACGGCGCCGTTCTTCTCGATCAGGAATGGAACCTTCCAATTCGGTGCGGCCATCGGACACCCCGAGACCAGGACCCGTGGGGCGTCGGCCGGCGCGACACCCATTCGGTCAGCGACCCGCCCTTCGAGCTCGTCGCAGAGGGCGTTGATCTTCCCAGTGAAACGAACGGGGGCGTCGTAGAACTGGGCCTGGTTGATGAGCAGCGCGTCGCGTCCCGATATCGGCGACGGGGCGGCTTGGCGCAACACATTCAGGCGACGCAGGGCCTTGCGCTTGGCGTTGACGGTCCTGATCGCCTCGCGCAGGTTCTCGGGTGTGATCGCCTTCCCCGTGATCCCTTCGATCTTGTCCGCCAACCGACGGATCTCGCTCTGCCACAACGCCATGCTCTGGGGCAACTTCATGTGCGGCGTCTCGATCACGAAGGTCTCCTTGAAATCGTTGAAGATCTCGTAGGCCTTCTTCTTGCCATCGCACGTCGTCTCCCCGATCACCAGATCGCAGGCTTCAACGTACGGACAGAGCTTCGCAAGCTTGAACCCCACGAACGACTTGATCAGGGCACACGTATTTCTGGGCAGCACTTGTTCGGCCGCCTGAGCGCCAATGTCGGCCCCCGCACAAAGCCCGACGCAGACGCCATCGGTCGCCAGGATGATCTCCTCGGGCACGTACAGGCAGAACGTCCCGATCACGCTTCGGCCCTGTTCCTTGGCGTCCATGAGCTCCCGGATCCGCAGGCCGTGGATCTCCGAAATCACGAAGTCCAGATACGCCATCCCCGCCGGGCGGTTCTCCTGCGAGAGGAAGACGTCCTGGTATCCCTGGCCGAGCACTCCCAGAAGACCTTCGTGGGCCTCCACGTCGATCCCGAGGCCTTCCCACATCGAGGTGTAGTCCTGTTTCGACATTGCTCTCCTCACGATTGCCCCCGGGCCTTCCCAAGCACGATGAAACGCTTGGGGTGCACCGAGCGCGCCCCCGGCGTACAGGCGCAACCACGCACCGACCTTGGGGGGGTGTCTTGGCGAACCAGATGGTGCCTGGAGTCAGGCGAGGTGTTGGGTCAGGCAGGGAGGCGTCGAGGCGACGACAGACACCCGCGACCGCGCCATCGCACTACTCCGGGCCGAACGCAGCTGTTGGGCGCAGACCTGTGCCCCTTCGCACCGCCTCAGGTGCGAAGTGAGCCGAGCTGCTCGAGCTTGGGCATCTGCATCACCCCCTTTCGAAGCAACGGTTGGGGCCGGTCCCGGTCGTCTCGTTTAGGACGCTCTCCTTCTCAGCAAGCCCAGGACGACACGTTGAGAGCACCGCCACCGAAGCTACTGCCGACGGCTTTGGGCGTCAAGGCGGCCGCCCACCAACCGCTGCTGACTTTTTCTGGTCGGAAGGGGATTCCGGTGCCGACAAGAATAAGGCACGGGCCCGTAGGTTTGGCCGCGCGCCTGATCGGGCTTCATGTCGAGGGAGAGCGATGAAAGCGATCTCGTGTACGGTCATGTTGGGACTGGTCTGCTTCCTGAGCGGCTGTTCGCAAATCGGCGAGCTGCTCAACGTGGACTTCTGTCCGGTCTGGACGCCGCTGCAGGTGTTCTGGGACGCGCTGACCTGATGGGGCGCTGGCGATGGGAAGGGCAGGCCGCAGCGGCAGGTCTGTCCGGCCTTGCATACCCACCGCCGTGCCTCAACCAGTTCTCGTCGTCGCCATCGACCCGCTCCACTACCCCGCGGTATCGGCGTCGTGCCATCAGGACGTGTGGAACGTCTCGGAGAGGTCTCGACGCGCTTGACGGACCCGAGACGCCCAAGTAGCATCAAGGGTTGCTGAACCGAGCGACGCGACCTGTTGCCTTTGTGCCTTCCGGCTGGTACCGCGTCGTCCCGGACTGGCAGGCCGAATCGGCGGCGTGGCCAAGTGGACTAAGGCGAGGGATTGCAAATCCCTTATTCGTGGGTTCGAATCCCACCGCCGCCTGTTGCCCTTCCTCGCAAGCTGCCGCATCGTCGCAGCTTGCGTTTTTGTCTTGCGAAACGGCGCGCGTTGGTGCGGCCGTCTGCTGTTGCGCTTTCTATTGCGCCCTTTTCGCAAAAAAGCCGTCAAGAAACCGCGCCAACCAGTAGAAAACCCCAGCGCGTTTGCGTTTTACCATCACAGGACAGGCCCCAAGAGCCCAGAAACGACAGGGCCCGTCGAGAGAAGCGGCACCGGTTCCGGCGAGCTTGCGACCGTCCGGATCACGGCGATGCGGACCCGGACGACCCGCGTTGGGGCCGGGGATAGAACGGCCGAACCAGGCTGCATTTGGCAAGGCCAGAAGAAACCGCGGTGATCCGGGAAGGATCCGCCCGGACCCGCGTTTAGGTACACAGCACAGGGACTCACGAACGTCAGCGGGGCTCGTGGCGTAGGGCATCGTGCTTCCGAACCGGCCTGAGAAGGGCTAGGCTCCGATGGGCGAAAGGCCCCCATCGATCAAGGGGCGGCGGAACGCGACGAAGGTATGGAGAAATGTGATGAAAACACGAATCACTAAGCTCGTTGCGGTCTCTTGCTTCGCGTTTCTGGTCTGTCCGACGGTCGCGCAGCCAGCGGATGAACGAGAGGAACGAGATTGGCGCTGGGAAGACGACTGGCGTGACTTCGAGGGCGGACCACGCGCGCGTCGGAACGGCCAACGACAGGGACGCCGGGGTCGGCTGCGCGGACGTGAGCGTCACCCGGGACGTGGCGACTTCCGCCCGCAGCCGCACCCCCTGATGACCGCGCTCGATACCGACAACGATGGCGAGCTCTCGGCGGAGGAAATCGAGAAGGCGGTGGCCGCCCTGAAGACCCTCGACAAGGACGCTGATGGCAAGCTGAGCCGTAGGGAGCTGCGTCCTCAGTTTGACGGTCGCAAGGGCGCGGGCCGACAAGGCGGTGCGAATCCGGGCCGTCCAGGCGGGCCGGGGAGGCCTGGCGGCAACTTCGCCGAGAGACTCATGAGCCACGACGAAGACGGCGATGGCAAGGTCACCAAGAACGAATTGCCGGAGCCCATGCAACACCTTCTGAATCGGGCCGACCTCGACGGAGATGGAGCGATCGACCAGGGCGAAGCGGAGGAGGCGGCGCGGGAATTGGGCCGCGGACGTGGCGGTCCTCCGCGGGGTCGTGCTCGTGGCCAGCAGTAGGATTGCGGCGACCAGCATCCTCGACCTGAGTGTCAATCCCAGCGCGTGTTCGGAGAGAGCCGGTGAGCCATCCCGTGACTTGGGTAGCGGCGACCAGCGCGATCGTGTCTGTGGCCTATGCTGCATCCGCTCAGGAGTCCCCAACGGGTCTCCAACAACGTGAGCGCGGTGCGTGCGCGGGCTATACGCTCTTCTCGCCCCTTCGGTCGGCGAAGACCTACCTGATCGACATGCAGGGGAACGTGGTGCATTCGTGGAAGAGCGATGCGCCTCCGGGTCAGACCGTGTATCTGCTCGACAACGGTCATCTGCTGCGTTGCGAGCACACGGGCGGCAACCGGGCGTTCCATGGCGGCGGGATCGGCGGCAGGATCCGACAGTTCGACTGGGACGGCAACGTGGTTTGGGGATTCGTCTACTCGAACAGCAAGCACTGCCAGCACCATGACATCGAGCCCCTGCCCAACGGCAACGTGCTCGTACTTGCCTGGGAAAGCAAGACCAGGGCCGAGGCCATCGCCGCTGGACGCGATCCGGAGCTCACGGGTCGAGAGGGGCTCTGGCCGGACCACATCATCGAGGTCAAGCCGAGCGGATCGAGCGGCGGAACCATCGTATGGGAGTGGCATGTTTGGGATCACCTGATTCAGGATTACGATTCAACAAAGGCCAACTACGGCAAAGTTGCAGAGCACCCGGAGCTCATCGACATCAACTACGCCGGGGGAGGCATGCGCCTATCGCGCGAGCAGCGAATGCGACTGGAGTCGCTGGGCTACCTACCGCCGTCGCCCAACCGTCGCCCGAGAGGGGGCCATGCCGACTGGAACCACACGAACTCGATCGACTACAACGCGGAGCTTGACCAGATCATCCTCAGCGTGCTCTCGTTCAACGAGGTCTGGATCATCGACCACGGCACAACGACGAAGGAGGCCGCCGGTCACGCAGGCGGCAAGCACGGCAAGGGCGGCGACCTGCTGTACCGCTGGGGCAACCCGAAGACCTATCGCGCGGGCACGCCGGCTGACCAACAGCTCTTCGCCCAACACGACGCTCGGTGGATCCCGCCGGGGCACCCGGGCGCCGGCCATGTGTTGATCTTCAACAACGGACGGGGGCGCCCGGGCGGCGATCATTCGTCCGTCGATGAGATCGTCCTGCCGTTGGACGCCGAGGGGCGGTATGCGCGCAAGCCGGGAACCGCCTTCGGCCCGGCCAGACCGGTCTGGAGTTACACCAGCCCGCGGCAAGCCGACTTCTTCGCCGGCCACATCTCTGGTGCGCAGCGTCTGCCGAACGGGAACACGCTCATATGCTCGGGGGAGCAGGGCCAGCTCTTCGAGGTCAATGCGAAGGGCAAGACGGTCTGGAAGTACGTCAGCCCATTCCGCGGCGACATACGCCCCCCCGGCCCGGGGGGGAGGCCCGACGGACCGTGGGGCCGGTTCAGGCCTCCGCCACACGAAGGCGCAGATCCCTCCGGACGTACGAAGCGCGAACGGAGATTTGATGGTCCTCCGCCGGGTCCGCCGCGAGGCCTGGGCGCAATGCGCCATCCCCCTCGCCGCCCACCACCAGGGGGCCACGATCGACCCAACGCCCTCTTCCGGGCGACGCGACTGTCCCCCGACTCGGCTGGGCTCGAGGGAAAGGACCTCACGCAAGCCGCCGCTCGCTGAGAGCCCCATGGTTTGAGCGAAGCACCAATGACCCGCCCCTAGTTCATGGACCAAGTATCCTCGCTTGTCTCTCACCAGCGACTTGATCCCTCGATCTTGTTTGGCCAGGAGAATCGGGTAGCCTTGTGGCCTCTGTGTCGACGAGAGCCCTCTTGGGAGGCACGACGTGATCTACAAGCCATCGACCGGGAAGTTCAAGGACAACTGCGTGCTCTGGCACGACGGACGCTACCACCTGTTTAGCATGTACGCGCGCGGCGGGGAGGGCTATCGCAACGTCTGGTCGGCCGTGTCCGAAGACGGCGTCCACTTCAAGGACGTCGGCCCCGTCATCGCCAATGCACCGTTCTTCATCTGGGCCATGGCCGTCTGGAAGGTCAAGAACCGGTTCTACATGAACCACGGCAGCTTCGACGCACGCGGCAAGCAGAACATCCTTCGCTTCTGGGAGTCGGCCGATCTGGTCCACTGGACCTACATGGGCGAATCGGCCGACGTGGGGCCCGACCCGCGCTGGTACGACCCGAACAGTCGCCTGGACTGCATGAACGTCCTGCCAGTCGTGCAAGGCGCCCGGACCCGGTACTACGGCTACGCGACCGGTCCGGGCGGCGACCGAGCGGAGAGTGCGGGACGCCTGCGGACGGCGGCCGACCGCGGGTGGCTCGACCGGACCACCTCCGGAATCGCCGATCGTCGACGGCGGCGATCGCCCGGTCGGGCAGCGGCCATCGGG
>CAYMLO010000095.1:0-40075 GCA_964390905.1 uncultured Planctomycetales bacterium
CGGATCAAGTTGCGGAAGCTGTATCCATCAATTGAGTAGCGACAGAGCACTAGGGACTTTCCGCTGCAGATCAATCAAGTTGCGTCGCGCACCCCAGGACCGCCCACCAGACCAGCAGCACCGTCAGGGCGCTTGCGAAGACATATTTCATGCCAACAGATGAAAGACAGTGCACCGTCCGCCACCGTGACAATCGCGACCGATGTTTGCCGAGAATGGCCTCCCCAGGGCAAGCTTAGATCATACGGTCGGCCGCCAGAATGACTCCCGTCGGAGCTGCATCAGCCAGAAGCGGAGCTCGGGGCGACCTCCTTCCGCACGGACATGAGGACGGAGGAAGTCGTATCGCATCTCGGCGATATCGAACCCTTCCAGGTCGGGCGCGTCACGCCATATCTCTCCTGTTCGAACGAAGCCGACCTTCTCATAGCAGCGAATGGCCCGCTCGTTGATCGCCGCGACGTCGAGGCGCCCCCGACGCCCTCACAGGATTCGTTTCAACAGCGGCGCTTGTCTCACCGCGTTGGAGACCGCAAAGCACGTCCCGACGGCCAACGGACAGAGCGCCACGAACCTGACCAGCGGATCGACGGGCAGGTGCGTAACGAGGTAGGTCCCGCAGACGACGAAGAACGGGTGGAGGATGTAGGCGGTGTAGGCGCTTCTGGCCATCCGCCGTGTCACCCCGTTCTCCCCGTTGCATCTGGTCCTGAACAGCACCAGCAGCTTCATGCTGATGCCAACGCAGAGCACGGGCTCCCACGCGGCGTACGCACAGGCCTGCCAGCTCACGCCGCCCATGAAGACGTCCGTGCCGCCCTTCAATGCCCCGCCCAGCACCATGAGCACCGGCATCAGCGCAATCAGCCCGAGCGACGCGCGAAACCACAGGCTGACCTGTTTGGGCTGCAGATCCTCGAACCACGAATAACGGCACGCCCACACGCCGAAGACGTACATGCACACGTACAGCGGGTAGTAGCCAAGCTGCATCCCGATGATGGCCCAGCCAACCGGGAACCACAGTCTCACGACAAACGTGAAGAGGCTGATGCCGATGACAAAGCCGAGCACCTGACGGTTCGTCGGCAGCGGGCGCGCACGGGTTGGATTCCGGCTTCCTGATGCCGTGAGACGCAGGACGGTGTATAGCGCCGCGAAGATGAGTAACGTCATCACGAACCATAGGGGGCCCGTGCCGGTCTCGTGGATGCCGCGACGGAGCATGAAATCGAAGTAGCCGTCCTGCGTCCGACCCGTGAATCGGTGGACGAGGTACACGACGCTCGGATTCAACACGAAGAAGTAGGCGACCAGCGGAATACCGAGCCGGGCCAGACGGTCCTTCATGTACGACGCGGGCCCCTTCTTGTCGTACGACCGCGGCGTGAAGAAGGCCGAGACCGCAAAGAACAGACTCATGAAGAACGCCTGGTTGACGCCTGCGAACATGGTCAACAGAACGGGGGCGAGGCTCCCTTCCGGCGGCGGCACGATGTAGTACCAACCGCCTGACGCCCCCTGAGAGATCGCAGAATGATGACAGATGACCAGCGCGGTCAGGAACGTCCGCAGATTGTCAAGGTACGCCAGACGAGGCCCGTCGGCGGCCTGGGCTGCTGGCATGGCCTGTGTCATGGCCGTTTCCTGTTAGGCAACCTTCCTTGGGGTCATTTCCGGACCACGTCCGTCTTGGCGACCGACGTGCCCTTGCTCCTACCGACGATCCCCTCGTACTTCTCTCTCAGCTTCGCGTCGTTACGGAGGTTCTTGGCGATCTCGTCGTTCATGTCCTTGGCGGCGATTCGCATCGCCTGGGCGGCGGTGAAGGTGCGGTCGGCTTCGAGACGTTGGACCTGGGCGTTGATGAGGCGATCCATCACCAGCGCGTCGATGAACGGGCTGACCTGGCGGACGTAGCCCCACTCGGTGGCCTGATTCGTCAGCACATGGATGATCCGCTCGTCGGGCCAGTCGGGATGGACCTGCCGATCGATCGTGGCGTACTTGCGGTTGGGCGGCAGGGCGTCGGCCCCGTCGTTGATGATCTGACAGTACTCCTCGCCAGCGAGGTACCTCAGAAACTTCAGGGCGTGCTCGACGTTCGGGTTGAGCCGACGCGCCGGGACGGCCGCCGACTTGTGGTCCAGCAACACCAGGGGCGCCCGGCCCGGCATGTGAGGCACGTGCATCGCGCCGAGACGAAGCGGAGGCCAGTCGACCGGGTCCGGGTGCTCGATCATCCACGCCCGCGTCCAGGCCCGCAGCCGCTCCGGATCGCTGGGCGGCTCGACGCCGGGGAACCGCTTGGCGAACCGACGGCGCTGTTCGGTGATGTAGCGACGGAACGTGTCGAGGGCCCACTTGCCGATCCGGATGCAGGCGATCTTCTGCCCGGCGAACCAGTTGATCCACCCCTGTCCCCATCCCCCCTGACCGCTCATGCCCGACTGCTGAATGGGGTTGGGCATGACGTTGTAGGCGTGCATCAAGTCGCGGTACATCTTGATGCCCGCGATGGCCTCGGGCGAGTCGATCACGCACCGTGTGGCGTCGGGGCTGTAGAGGCGCCCGCCGGCCTGGTAGATCATCTGCTCCCAACCGGCGAGCGTCAGACCGAAGCACACCGGCACGGGCCGACCGGGCGCACGCACCGTCAGCGGCTTGCCGTACGCCTCGACGAATTCCAGCCAGCCAATCACGCGATCGGTCGGCGGATAGGGCACGTCGTAGCGGTCGAAGAGGTTCTTGTTGTAGATCAAGAGCCGGACGTTGACGTTGCAGGGAAAGCAGTACTGACGCCCGTCGATGCACAGCGCCGGTGCGAGCTTCGGATAGCTGACGTCGGTCGAGAACCCCATTTGCTTGGCGTCTTGGGTCAGGTCCCGCAGGATGCCGGCGTTGACGTACATCTGCAGTTGATGGACGCCGTAGACGTCGACGATGCTCGGCCCCACGCCGCTGCACGTCTGGACGATGACCTTCTGTACGCCCGTGTTGCTCGGGTCCAGACGGAGGTAGCACTCGGGGAACCAGCGGTTGAAGGCCTCCAGCTCCAAGCGGCGTTTCGGGTGCGGATCGGTCACGCGGGTCATCGAGATCCGCCAGTCGCTGGGGCGGTCGAGCCCGGCGTAGACGACTTGTTGCAGCGGCCGGAGTTCCTCGTCCGCGAACACGTGGCTGAGGTAGACCAACAACTCCGAGCCGTCCGCGGACAACTGCCGGAGGTTCATCCGCCAGTCCATGGCCGGCCGCCCCCCTTCGCCGCGCAGGTCGAGTTGGAACGGCTCGGTCCACTGCCACGACGAGACTCGGGCCTCGGCCAGCCTGGCGGCGTAGTCACGACCTGCACAGAGCGCCACGCGATCATAGCCCGCCTCGCCGCCCAGGACGAGCAGGTTCAGTTCATCAACGCCGTCCGGTTGCATGCCACAGATCGACGCGATCGGTGCGGCCAGGACCGGTGACGGCGTTTGGGGCAGGTTCGCCCACCCTTCCGCCTTCTTCGGTGAGACATGGACGACGTGTTGGCGTGCTCGGGTCTCCGGCGCAATCCGCCAGGCCAGCAGCGACCAGACGCCCAGGCAGGTCAAGATGCCCGCAAAGATGTGCTTCATGTCAACGCGTCAAGGATAGCCCACGACGCAACGGACCAGCAAGGGCAGCCCCGGCGGGTCCGTGACAGAATCGGCGCCAGCGGATGACGCATTGGCGGAGGAACATCGCACGATCTTCGTGTATAGACGCGTCGAAGCCGCGATCCGAATCAGAGACGCGACCGTGAGGGAGCGTTCGGTCAGACCGATTCTGCCTGGATCGGTCTGACCCGGACAGCGAACGATGCAGACCGCGGTGGATCTGCTTTCGCGTCCGGCGTATGCAATCCGGGCACGTCAGCGTGACCGCTGGCGTGAACGCTCCCTTACGGTCGCGTCTCTGATGGGGCCGCCGGAGTGTCACGGACCCGACCCCGGCTGGCGCACGGGCTCTGTCTAGACGATCTGCCCTCGCCCAGCTATAGTGACCTCATGGCAGACGACCCCACGAAAGACGTTTCCGCCGCAGACGATGCGCCTCTGGGCGCTGCTGAGGAGGATGCCTCCTCTGCCCACGCTGCTCCTCAGACCGAACCTGTTGACGAAACCCCGGAGGCCGACGACGCCGTCAACCCCGATGTCGAAGTTGCGGACGACGCCCAGGATGGCGTAAGTGCCGAACCCCAGATCGCCTCCGACGCAACCGACACGATCGAGGCCGAGGGCGTCGTCGAGGCGATTCTCTTCGCCACCGACTCTCCCCTGCCGCCTCCCCGCATCGCACAGATCATGGGCGTCGGCGACGCCCGAACCGTCCGCAAGCACGTCAACGCGCTCAACGAGCGCTACGAGAAGATGGGCTCGGCCTTCCGCATCGAAGAGATCGCTGGCGGCTTCCAGATCCTCACGCTGCCGAAGTTCAATCCGTGGCTGACCGCGCTGTTGCGGACCCGGCATGACACGCGTCTGTCCCCCGCCGCGCTCGAGACGCTGGCCATCGTCGCCTACCGACAGCCCGTGCTCCGCGCCGACGTCGAGGCCATTCGCGGCGTGTCCGTCGGCGAGGTCCTCCACCGCCTGCGCGAGATGAACCTGATCAAGATCGTCGGCCGAGACGAGCAGATCGGCCGGCCGATGCTCTACGGAACCACCAAGCGCTTCTTGGAGATCTTCGGACTGGCCAGCCTCAAGGACCTGCCCAAGGTCGAGGAACTCAAGCCCCCTGAGTAGCCCCCCCAGCAGAGATGCCATACCTTCAGGGGCGTGGCACGCGGATCGCCGGTCCCTTCCGCTCGAAGACGACGTTGACGCGTTGGATCAGGCCGGTCTCCGACCAGCGGGCCTCATACACCGTCGCGGTGAAGACTTGCCGATACGATCGCCAAGCGACCCTCTGCATCAGCGTCTTGCCGATATCCAGCCGGGGAACGAACTTGCCCGTGATCGGATGGAAGTGGCCGTCCAGAACGATCCAGCGTGGATCCCGAGACAGGATGTGTGTGGCGACGGTGCGAAGCCGCTCGGCCCACACGCGTTGGAGGACCTCGAGCGTGGCCTGGTCCGCCGGGACGTTCTCACCCGGCCGGCCGCGCCACAGCGTCGCAACGGTCCGGTCGTTCAACCCCAGCATGTCGAGTACCGGCAGGCGGGAGAAGAACGGCATGACACCGGCCTCGGTGACGGCCAGCAGGTCCTCGGGGCCGGATCGGGGCCTCACGTAGTCGGCCACGGCCTGATGGCCTCCCAGCCACGTGCCCTTCACGTCCGTTTGGGTCAGGTAGGTTGGCCAAGGACGGTCGTGCATGAACCACGACCGTCGGGAATGGCTAAGCAGGCCGGCCGACTGAGACAGGTAGCTGCCCGCACAGAGGATCGCCATGACACACGTGCCAGGAACGCGCGCGGGAACCGCGGGGATCTTCTGCGTCAGCGCCGCGACCGACGAGGCCGCCAACGCGCACAGCAGCGGATAGACCGGCATGACGAAGCGGTAGCCCGGCATGAAATCCCCGCCGACCAGGACCACGAAGACCGCGTGGCAGGCGATGATACTCAACGGAACGGCTACGAAGGGCTCGCGGATGCGTCGCACGAGCACCGTACAACATCCCAAGAGCGCCGGGACGGCCACCCAGTATCCGCCTGACAGGACAAACCCGAGCAGGTAGGCCCCGCCACGCCGCGTCGCGCTCGACCCGAAGAGCGCCTTTACGGTGTAGGTGTTCGGGACCAGCATACCGTAGTAGAAGAAACGCAGCCCGAGCAGGATCGCGCAGGGCAGGACCATGCCGACAAACCAGGCGATCAGTAGGTTGCGCTTGGCGGGTATCAGACACCACTGCACGACGAAGACGGTTATGCCGAGCATGACCGCTTCGGGACGATTCGCGGCAATCAAACAGAAGACCACGGGGGACCATCGCACCGACCCCCGCTGGCACTCCCCCACCGCCGTCACGACACCCAGAACGATCAGGAAGCAATGAAACCCCGTCTCGAGACCGGCGACCGCCCAGACCGCCGGAAACGCCGACGCCGCCAACAACGCCGCAGCCGCGACCGGCCACGCCGCACGCGGCGGATCATCGTACGCGCGGACCAACCTCGGCAGCAGCGCCACCGCCCCCAGGTAGGACACCCACCCGACGAGCTTCATCGCCCAGACCGGCGGCAGCCCCGCCGCGATGAGAATGGCGTTGCACGTGCTGAACAGGGGATTGCTCAACCCCTCGACGGGGGGCTCGCCCGCGTTGTAGCGCAGCCCGTGGCCCTCCGCCAGATTGCGGGCATAGCGCAGGGAGATGAAAGCGTCGTCAGAGCTGACGTAGACGTACGACAGGGCGTGGACCCCGGCGCAGACGACGATGACCGAGAGCAAGATGATTCGCACGTCAGCGGGCTCCTCGACGCTGAAGACCGTGTATCAAGCCCGGGCCGATGCTCATGGCACGTAACCCAAATCGCGGAGACGTTGCTGCCGCTCGGCGTCGCTACGCTGCGCATCCGGCGCCGTCGACTGGCTCGGGTCGAAAGGCTTGAACGACTTCCGCCACGCCGCAAGGCGCTGCTCCAACCGAATCCGCTGGGCCTGATACTTCGCGGCCACGTTGTGCGCTTCAGCGGGGTCCTCCTGCAGATCATACAGCTCGACCCGATTGTCGGACCGCGTGACCAGCTTCCAACGCTTGCCCAAGATCGCCCGGTAGCCCACCTCCCACCGCGATCCGTTGAACGTGGGATCTCGCTGCCGGACCAGCAGGAAAGGCCACACGGGAGCGCGGAGGTATTCTGAGAAGGCGTACCGGTCGTCGCCGCCGACCTGGGGTCGCAGCGCGGCGGCAAGGGATCTGGCCATCACCTTGCTGGACTGTGTCACGTCGGCCCCCACGCAGGCCAGGACGGTCGGGAAGATGTCACAGGTCTGCACCAACCGGTCCACCTTCTGGGGTCGAAACGCCCTGGGCCAACGAAGGATCAAGGGCACGTGGATCAGCGTATTGTAGATGCAGTACTGGTGATCAAGCATCCCGTGCTCGCCCAGGTTCTCGCCGTGATCGGAGGTCAGGATGATGATCGTATTGTCCAGATCCAGCTGCCGGGCGAGCACGCGCATCAGATCGGCGAAATAGTCATCGAGCTCGCGGACGCGGGCGTCGTAGAGGTCCGACAGGATCTGCAGGTCGCGGGGCGTGTAGACCGGCGCACCGGCCAGCATGTAGTGGTAGACGGCCGGCCCGCCCTGATCGATCTCGTAGGACCGGGCCAGGTCGCCCGCCTGGACGAACTGTCGCCGATAGGCCCGAGCCGGATCGTAGGGACGGTGCGTCTCCATGTAGTTAATGAACATCAGCAACGGTTTCGAGCGATCGCGGTCGGCGAGCCACCGCGCGGCGACCGGCGTGGTGGCGTGCCCCCCGGCCTGGCTGAGGAACCACCGACCCAATAGGGATCCCAGAGGACCGCGCTCAAACAGGACGTTCCGCGCAAACCAATAGACGCTGCCTCGCGTCGAGTAGACCAGCCGAGACGGATCGGCGAACCGCTCGAAGCCCTGCGTCATGTTGGTCTCGGGGGAAACGTAGGGGTTATTCGACAGGGCCATCGTCTGGTAGCCGCGGTCGCGGAGGAGCTCGGCCAGCGTCGAGAAGCGATCTTCAAGCCAGGTCCGCAGCCAACTGATCCCGTGCTGGGAGTCATGGAGCCCCGTGAACATCGAGGCATGGGCAGGCGGGGTCCAGACGCTGGGCGAGATGGCCCGCGTGAAGCGAACCGCGTCGTCGGTGAAGGCGTCGATGTGGGGGCTGATCGGCTTGGCGTACCCGTAGCAGCCGAGCCGGTCGACGCGGAGCGTATCGAAGACAATGAACACGACGTCGGGGGGACGATCCGCTGGCCGCTCGGCCGGTCGTGAGGTCGTCCCCGGCCAGAAGCCATCGGGGGACGCGACGCGAGATCGTCCTTGCCACTGAAGGCCCACCGACGCGACCGCCAGGACCACCGCCGGCCATACGGCAATGCGCGATGCAGCCGCCAGCCCCCGACCCACCACGCTCGCCCGCACGCGGGTGAAAGCCCAGCCCACCGGCGCGACGGCGAGGACGCCCGCGATCAAGGCCCAGACCGGTCCTGCCCACCGTCCCTGGTTCGGCCAGGCGAACACCACCGTGAGCCCGATGCCCCATCCTGCACAGGCAAGCGGACCCGGCAGCACCGCCGCCCGCCATCCGGCACTGACCCGCGCGATCCCCCACCCGACCAGACAAACGGTCACACAGACCGCTACCCAGAGCGCCATGTGGGTGATTAGCGAGAAGCTGAGGGCCTCGAGCCACAACCCCAATGTCATCACGCCGTGCGCCCGCCACAGCTGCCACAACGGTTCGATCAAGCCCGCGCACATTCCCCCAGTCGCGCCCACGGACGCGACCGCCAGGAGCCAGCGCGCCCCCTCCCACGTCCGAGGTGACGCGGACTTGCCCACCGAAGGCTCGCGTTCTGTGGTATGAGGTTCCTCGCCGGTCATCCGCTCGAGCTTCTCCCGGGATCCCAGGGGGGTGTCTGCATTCTACTTCGCGGTATCCTGACGACACAATGCGTCGAACCGATGCCCTGGCGTCCGTCGCCCGACGCGCGATCAGCGGGCGAATTGACAAGGCCGGCCTGCCGAAATAACGTAGATGTGGGTTCATCAAGGATAAGGCAATGCCCGAATCGACATCGCGCCCGTCCAGCGTCCCTGCGGCGAATGCCGAGGAAACCGCGTACGATCCGACCAGCGACAGCGATGGACACCCGCTGGGCCCGCTGATCTCGCTGAGCGAGGATCGCGATCACCTGACGCGGCTGACGGCGCTGATGGTGTTCCTGGGCGTGGCCGGGATCATGGGAATGGCCTGGTACATGAACCCCGACCCCAAGGGCATTGGGACCCACCAGCGACTGGGGCTGCCGCCGTGCGGGTTCCTGGTGACCACGGGATTGCCTTGCCCGACGTGTGGGATGACAACGGCCTTCGCCCACACGGTGCGGGGGCACCTCCTGGAGGCGACCCGTGCCCAGCCCGCGGGCACCGTGCTTGCGCTGTTCACGATCGCGCTGGGCGTCGTGGCCGTCGTCGTGATGATCACGGGGCGGCGGTTGGAGCTGAACTGGTACCGGATCAACCCGATGCGGGTGCTGGTCGCCTCGTTGGTGATCTTCGTGGGCAGTTGGACCTTCAAGGTGGTGATGGTGCTGCTCGAGCGCCCGTACGCCCGGTAGACCGGGCCACCCGGAGGCGCAAGGAGGCCTGTCCAAGGAGGCCAAGGATGGTATGCAACCGACGTTGGAGGCTCGGTGCAGTCCTGTTGGGCGCGTCGATGGCGACCGGCTGCAACCTCATCTCACTGCCCTTTGTCCTGTTCGCGCCAGAACCCAGCAAGAAGGTCGCGGCGGAGTTCACCCACCTCAAGGGCAAGCGGGTGTTGATCCTGGTCTGGGCCGAACAGGCCACCCTGTATGAATACCAGCACGTCCAGGTTGAGATCGCCAGCCACGTCCGCTACTTCCTCAAGGAGAAGTTCAAGGATCTCAAGGTCGTCGCGCCCAGCGAGGTCGACCGGTACATGAAGCGCAACCCGGACTGGGCGACGGAACATCCCGCCCGCGTCGGGGCGCAGTTCAAGGCCGATCTGGTCATGATGCTCGAGCTGATGGAGTTCACGACCCGGGAACCGGACAGCCCCAGTCTGTTTCGCGGCCGGGCGCGCGCTCGGGTCACGATGTACGACCTGACCGGCGAGGAGGAGATGCCCAAGGGCGTCGCGCTGAAACCCGCAGAGGCCGTCTATCCGCCCGACCGGCCCATCGGCGTCCTGCGGGCCGACGACCGGATCATCCGCGCGGAGACGTACAAGGAATTCGGGCGCACCGTCGCACGCAAGTTCTACGAGCACGAGGTCAAGCTCTAAATGTACGCACCCCGAGGTTCCGTCGCGGGCCCGAGACCCACGATCGTGTTGGCCCTGGTGATGCTGGCTGCGCTTGTCCAAGCCGGCTGCGGGGGCACGGCCGGTGCGTGGTTGTGGTGGCTGACCGATCCCGAAGAGAAGGTCAAGGCCGAGCACAAATTGGGAAAGGGCCGCCTCCTGATCCTCATCGACGAAGACAAGGGATGGCTGGCGGACCCGTCGGTCCGACCGCTCTTGATGGAGGCGTTGATCAAGCAGCTCTCCGAGCACGACGTCAACGAGAACGTCGTGTCGCAGGAGGTCGTTACCCGGCTTCGGCAGAAGGATCCGCAATTCGAGCGACGCGGCGCGCGTGAGGTCGGCCAGCGCGTGAAGGCCGAGCAGGTGTTGCACTTGAACGTACGCAAGTTCACGCTGTTGGACGAAACGGTGAAACCCGCCTACCGAGGGCGGTTCAGCCTTGCCGCCAAGGTCCTCAACGTGAAGGCGACGACGCCGGAGGATGTGCGGGTGTGGCCCAGGTCCCCCGAGGGAAGGATCGTCGAGGTCACGACCGATCTGCATGCCGGCAAGGGCGCCACGTACGGCGAGAAGCTCACGCGGCGCCTCTGCGAGGAAATGGCCGAGAAGGTCGCTAAGCTGTTCTACGACCACACGGTGCCCAAGAGGCTGTAGCGACCCGCCCGAGAATCATGCGCATCTGCCACCTACTGGCTTCGGACGCCTGCCAAGAGGACCTGATCACGATCGGTCAGCTCCTGGGCCGACTGAGCGCGTGCCATTTCGAGCAGGACGTGGCCTGCGCCGACGGCGCGACCGCTGCGTGGGCGGAACCCGTGCTGGGCGTCGACGTGCGGCGGCTCCATCTGCGATTCTGGGGATACGTCGGAGCGACCGGACCGGGGTGGACGGCGAATCGACGGCCTCACCTGGTGCACGTGTGGGGGGGCGATCCGACCCCCTTCAGGAGCCTGCTCGGGTTCGACGACCTGGCCGTCGTGGCCACGGCTGATCCGTGCCGAGCCGGTCGGTCAGGGCCTCATCTTCACCTCAAAAGGTTGTACCGACGCCTCACGCTGGTCTGCGACAGCGACGCCGTCCGGGACGCGGTCGTTCGGTCTGGACATGCGGCGTCCCGCTGCGCGGTGGTTCGCCCGACCGCGGAACTCGACGCCAGGCACGCGACCCGACCCACGCCGACGCGAGACCTGCTGGGGTTGCCAGACGATCAGCCAGTACTCCTGACACCGGGCCCGCCGTCCCGGAATGGAGGTCAGTACTACGCCGTCTGGGCGGGGGCGCTGCTCCAGCAGCTCTTTCCAGACGTCAGGCTGATCGTACCGGGGGACGCGCCCGAACGGATTCGCCTGGAACGGTTCGCCCGCAGCTTCGAGCTGCCCGAGATCGTCGTCTGCACGCGGCATCGATGGTCGTGCCATGAGCTGATGGGCGTGGCCGACCTGCTCGCGGCCCCAGCCCTAGTGGACGGTCCAACCGGAGCGGTGGCTCGCGCGATGGCGGCCGGTCTGCCCGTCGTGGCCAGCGACATCCCGGCCATGCGGGAGGTGATCGAAGACGGCGTCACTGGCCTCGTGGCCCCGCTGGGCCAACCCACGAAACTGGCGGGCGCCGCCCTGCGCGTCATCGAGGACGCTGGGTTGCGAGCCCGGCTGACCCAGGCGGCCCGCCAGCACGCCGCTGAGGCCTATCCCACAAGTAGATTCGTCCAGCAGTACGAGGCGGTTTACGAGCGGGCATTCGCTCATGTCAGAACGTTGGCGATGGGGCGATGAGCCATGATCGGTAGGGACTACCTTCGAATGGCCCTTCGCGCCCTCGGTCGGCATGAGCCTCCCGAGCAGATCGCCATCGCTGGCGGCGTCTATCGCCGTGTGACGGTGTTCAAACACGACTTCTTCGCCGCCACCGCGCTGTACGAGGGTGCCAGCGGGAAGATCGTGCTGAAGCTTGGCCGACGGTCGCGGTTCCTCGGCGTGCCGATGGCCTGGATCGGCCGGTTGCTCGTCAAGCATGAGGCGCGGCTGTACGCGCTGGTCGACGGGATTCCCGGCATCCCGAGATTCATCGGGCGGTGGGGCGACAACGGGTTCGCGCACGCCTTCATCGAAGGACACGAGCTGGTCAGGCGAGAACCCGTCAACGACGCGTTCTTCGACCGGTTGACCGCCCTCATCCGCGAGCTGCATCGTCGTGACGCAGCCTACGTCGACATGGAGAAGCGCGAGAACATCCTCGTCGGGGACGACGGCAAGCCCTATCTCATCGACTTCCAGATCTCGTGGCACCTGCCGCCGAACCGCGGCGGCCGGACCTGGCCAGCCCGCCTCCTCCTCCGCGCATTCCAGGACGCCGACGACTACCACCTGCTCAAGCACCGCCGCCGCCAGCGGCCCGACCTGATGTCCCCGTCTGAGCTGGCCGCCAGTTACGAACCGCCCCTCTCGATCTCCTGGCACCGCGTCCTGTTCCGCCCATGGACCCGCCTGCGACGCAAGGCCCTGCGGCAGATCGAAGGGGAGGACTGAGCCGATCAGGGCGCAGCGTCGTCCTCCGGCTCATACTCGCGGATGCGTCCGGGCTGGACGACCCACAGCCTCCGCTCGATCTGGGTCCGCGCCAGGCCGGCGATGAGCGTGCGTATCCCTTCGGCAAGATCGTTCGGCGTAGAGGTAGGCGGGAGTCGCAGCACCGCTATCCCGCAAGCATCGGACGGCCTGAAGAGAAGAGGATTGGCCAAGTCCAAGTCCAACGTGACCAGACATCGCTTCTCGGCAACGCATGCGGCAAAGAGGTCCCTATCGGTTGCCGAGCACAAGTGTTCCTCAGAGACGGTGCCCACGTCATGTCCTGCGGCCCGAAGCAAGTCAGCCCCACGAGCGCCGAGGTTCTCGTCAAGCTTCATCCTCACGATCCGGGCTCCGGCGGAATGTTGACGACGCGCTCGCGGGACATCTCCGCGCCGTAGGCCAAACAAGCGAGGATGTCCGCCTCCTCCAGCCCCGGATACTGCTCCAGGATTTCCTGGTGGGTCGTTCCGCTGGCCAAGAAGTCTAGGATCAAAGAAACCCAGATCCGATGGCCGCGGATGCACGGCTTGCCGAAGCAGACGTTCGGGTCGATTGAGATGCGCTCAAACAGTTCGTCCCGTGTCATGGGCGTGGCTCCTGTCATG
Source organism: uncultured Planctomycetales bacterium (assembly GCA_964390905.1). Taxonomy (GTDB): domain Bacteria; phylum Planctomycetota; class Phycisphaerae; order UBA1845; family JAFGLZ01; genus JAFGLZ01. The sequence continues at coordinate 13,179 of CAYMLO010000095.1, forward strand.
GGCGGCGTCCAAGGCTCACGTCCTGACGGACCTGCCACTGCCAATGATGCATGATTCGATGTGTTGCGGTCAAGCGAGACGATGCCGTAGCCTGATCCTGGGACGAGGCGCTGGTCGTCCTGCCACGCGCCGCATCCGAACGCGCGCCTCAAGGAATCTCCACCTCGCCTCGAGCGTACAGGTCCTGGAAGCACGGGCCCTTCTGTTTGTGGTATGGATTGCAGTTGGCCGACCAGATCCGCTTGATCGGGAAGGAGATCGTCCGGATGCCCGGCCCGGACAACCGGAACCAGGCGGCGTCGGGCAACCCGGCGTGTTCGGTGGCCGCCGGCCAGGCAGAGACGTCCAGGCCCGGCTGATTCCAGTTGTCGACGGGCTTAGGACTGATCTTCCACGTCCTGTCTGCCTGGATGTCCGGCCCGGGCACGTCCAGCCAGACCTGTAGCGTGCCAAGCCGGAGGTACGGGAACGGCTTGTCCTGAAGACGCACGGCGCGGACGGCGAGCGTGTGCTTGCCCTTGGCCGTCTGGAGTCGAACCGCAGCCAGGTCGCGCATGTTCAATGGACCGGCCTTGTGGACGCTCTGGCCGTCAAGGAAGACCTCGATCCCGCTCGGGGCATAGGCCTTGAGCAACGCTCGACCGGGCCCCTCGAGCATCCAGAGTTTGTCGGTCGCGGCCTTGGTGGCCGCTTCGTTGCCGCCCTGTGCGGCGATCTTGCGCAACGCCGCCTTGGCCGCATCGATCTTGCCGGCCCGCTCGAGCAGGTCCGCGTGCAGACAAGCCAGATCCATCGCCAACGGGTTCTTCGGGTACTTCTCTCCCAGCAGCTGCGCCGCCCGGCTCGCCCCGTCCAGGTCGCCCTTGACCTCGAAGTCGCGAATGATCGCCAACCCGAGCGCATAGCTGTCGGCGTGGTCGACGGGCAGGCGGTTCTCGTAGGGCGGAAGCTGCGGATGCGACTTGTGCGGCTCGATCTGATACCAGTAGGTCACGGTGGCGAAGTCATCGCAGCGGTATCCGATGTCGTAGCCCCGATCCTTCATCGTGACCCGGATGGATTTCTGAAAGGCGATGGGATCGAGCAGGTGGAAGCGGTACGCCGTCCATTTCCCGAATCCCTCGGCGATGCTCACGCTCGTGCCCAGATAGCTCGTCTGCAGGTCGGCGCGGTAGCCCCAGGCTTGGCCGTAGTAATCCTCGCTGCCCGTGCCGGGAAGCGTCGGTTCGGTGTCGCCGTCGACGTGGAAGTCCTCGCGGCTCTCGACCCAGCTATGTCGTTCGAGCAGGTGCACGCTCCAGACCGTGCCCACGTATTTGCCCCGGCCCTGCGCGTCGCGCATGACGTGCGGGACCTCGCGCACGACCGGTCGGGACGCGCGATAGGTCGCGTGAAACGTCATCACGTCCCCCGAGATCGACGTGTCCAGGTCATAGTCGATGTGCCAGTACACGCCGTTGACGTCCGAGGGCGTTTCGTTGGACAGGACCAGGCGGGCCCGCTTCTTGAACGGCATGGGGAAGTAGCAGTTGAACCCCGCGCGGACGTTTTCCTTGTGGGGCGTCATGGACAACACCGCGCAGTCGAAGGGCCGTTGCACGCCATGCCCGACGGCGAAAAAGTCGCCGAACGGTACCTCGACGCTGGGCGAGGTCTCGTCGTCCCAGTAGGCCCGGACCACCACGCCCCGATGGAACTGGACGACCTCCTCCGGCTTGCCCAGGGCGGCCGTGAACCAGATGTGCCGGATCACCCCGGGGCCTTCCAGAGTGGCCAGCACACGCTCCTTGCCGGCTGCAATGGTCTGGTGTGTCCCGGTCACACGTCTCGGCTGGGCGTCGGAGGGTCGCCACAGGTGGTCGAGCTCCCCCGCTGTCCCAGAAGCCGGTCCCGCCCCCATCACGAACAGCGCCAACGTGGTTGCTGCATGCATCGGTGTGGTCTCCTACTATAGAACGTACGCAGTGTAGCCGTCCTTAGCCGAGGGAGAAAGGCCCCTTCCTCCGGCCCCCTTTTTCCAGCCGAGGCCATCTGCTACGATGCAACCGGTGTTGGCCCCGGGGGCGGGTGGTCCCCACGGCGAGTTGAAAGGAATCCCATGACCAATCGAACGACGCGTTTCGTCGTGTATCTCCTTGCGCTGGGCCTCATCTCACCGGCGCTGGCGGAGGGACGTAGGGGAAAGCGGAAGGGCGGGAGCCTGGAAGGCGTGCTCTCGTCCCTCGGGGAAGGAGCGGCCCAGCCGCTCCGGACCGTCATGGTCCCCATGCGGGATGGCGTGGAGCTGGCGACCGACGTCATCTTACCTGTGGGTGATCGTAAGCGACCGGTGATCCTGATGCGGACGCCCTACGGTCGCAGGGCTGGTGCGGGCCTGACCCAGATCGGCGGGGTCGCCGCGAAACTCGGCTATGCCATCGTCAGCCAGGACATGCGCGGTCGGGGCGACTCGGAAGGCGTGGACTATCCCATCTTTGCGTCCTGCGGTTGGTACGAGTTGCAGGACGGGTACGACACGATCGAATGGGTCGCCAAGCAGCCGTGGTCGAACGGCAAGATCGGCCAATTCGGTGCGTCGGCGTTGGGCATCAGCGCAAACGCGACCGCCCCCAGCCGCCCCCCACATCTGACCTGTCAGTTCGTCGTCGTGGCCGCCTCGGACATCTACAAGCAAGGCGCCACCTGGAACGGCACCCCCCGCAAGAGCCTGTCGGAGATGTGGACCAAGAGCAACAAGCTGGACCCGCGGAATATCAAGCTGTGGCGGAAGCACCTCAGCTACGACGATTTCTGGAAGAAGTACAGCACCGAGCTGGTGGCCGACCGCGTCAACGTCCCCGCGTGCTACGTGGGCGGTTGGTACGACATCTTCTCGCAGGGCACCATCAACAGCTTCGTGACCATCCATAACAGAGGGGACAAGGGCGCGCGGGGAAAATGCCGACTCGTCATGGGGCCGTGGGCGCACGGGTCATTCAAGGACAAGTCTTTTAAGTACCCCAAGAACAGCGACATGAAGCGGCAGATCTCGCTGCTCTTGGGCTGGTTCAACAAATGGCTGCGAGGCATCGACCTCGACAGGGACAAGCTACCCGTTCACTACTACGTCATGGGCGCCTGTGGAGAACCGGACGCGCCGGGCAACGTCTGGCGCTACGCCGACACCTGGCCGCCGCCCAGTCGGGAGATCTGCTACTACCTGCAAGCCAACGGCGGCCTGTCGACCGACAAGCCTGCCAAGCAGAGCGCCTCGAGCAGCTACAAATATGATCCCAAGAAGCCCGCGCCCACACGAGGCGGCGGAAACCTGAAGCTCGCCAAGGGGCCGATGGACCAGCGCGACGTGGAGAAGCGGGACGACGTCCTGCTCTTCACGACGCCTGTGTTGACCGAGCCGGTGGAGGCCACCGGACGAATCAAGGTCAAGCTCTGGGCCAGCTCCAACTGCCCGGACACGGACTTCACCGCCAAGCTGACCGACGTCTATCCCGACGGCCGGAGCATGCTCGTCCTCGACGGGATCGTCAGCGCCCGATACCGCGAGTCCATGGCAAAGCCCAAGCTGATGAAGGCAGGCAAGATCTACACCTTCGAAATCGACCTGTGGTCGACCAGCATCATCTTCAACAAGGGCCACCAGATTCGCGTGGCCATCAGCAGCAGCAACTACCCGAGGTTTGCCGCCAACCCCAACACCGGCAAACCCGGCGTCGACGGAGAGACGCGGGTCGCCCGAAACACCATCTACTTCGATCGCCGGCACCCGTCTCACATCGTGTTCCCCAAGCCGATCGAGACCGGGGGCGTGGCCTCCCAGTAGCGCACACCGAGCGATTTTCGGGCCTGCCGGCGCCGTGCTGCGCCGTTTTCGGACCTGACCAGATCAAGTCGCGCGCGTTCACAGACGATACCCGTTGTGAGGAGGTCAGCCCGGCCCCCCGACCCCGCGGACGCCGCCTTCGTCGGCAGGGAGTGCCCTCGCGTGGGACGTCATGCCATCACGCTTCGTGCGGTCTTCCTTCCCATCGGAATGCTGCTTGCGCAGGGACAGGGATGCCTGCATCTGGTCGCGGGCAAGCCCATGGCCGAGCTGCTCGACCCAGCGGGACAGACCGACCCGACGATGCCGAGCCCCATCGTCGAATCTCTGGTGGCCGAGCCGCGGACGGCCATCGAATCCAGCGATGATGGTGACATCGGCTTGGCAGACAGCGCTGGCAGGCCCGCCTTCGAACTCACCATGCCTCAGGGTCACACGCTCATGATGCTTGTCCAGGGCTGTGCGGACTGGTCAGACGAAACGAGCGGCCGAATCGGGGTTTACGTGCTGGTCCAACATTGGCGCGATAGCGATTGGGTGACGATCGGATCGGGCGGCGTGGGCGGGTGGCGTGTCGGCCCGACCTCCGCCCGGGCCCAGGTCGCGGTTCCCGTCTGCCTGGACGAGCCCGGCACGCATTATCTCCGCGCCATCGTTCTGTCCGTTGCCGATCCCCACCCGGAGCGTGAGACGCCACACCGAGCCAGGGCCGAAGACCGCGATGTCGTCCGGATCGACATCGTCGTGCTGCCCATCGACGGGCCCGCTCCGCAGTCCGTTGAGCCCCCGTCCATCCCCCAAGAAGATGCCTGGATCCAACCCGATTCGGTGCCCATCGCAGACATGATGCCGTGAGGGTACGAAGAAGCGGACAGACCCCCTCGGGAGGTAACCCAGCGGGTTGGCTTGGCAAGCGTTGTCGTTTCTGGACGGCGCGTTGCCTTTCCGAAACAGCAACCAAAGCTGCTGGGGTTCAAGGTGTTATGGAGTATTATCGGACGCCCATCGGCCCAAATGTTGCGGGCTCACAACAAGAAAGGGCGTTGGGGCCAGCGCCCCCCGGTGGGGGGCAGCGACGTAAAGGCCACACCGCCAGATTGTTCTGTCGAGCCGGTCCGCCAGTGCCATGTCGGTTCGGCGGATGGCACCAGACTTGCTGCTCATACCGTCCGGAGGAGAGTTCGGTCCACGGTCTGACCACACGTCGGGTTGGATGGTTAAGGACAATTAATATCAGTGCATACGGAAAAGCGCAAACATCGCCGCCTCGACATCAGTCTCCCCGTGGCGTTTGCTACGGTTGACCAGGGCACGCCAACCAGCGGAAGCACGACCACCCTCAATGTCAGCACGGGCGGGGTCTACTTCGGCACGCGCCAGTCCGGGCTGGCGCCCGGGCGGCGACTCAATGTGGAGCTCAGCATTCCGCCGGGGCAAGGGCACTTTCCCTACGAAGGACGCATCAGCAGCGAAGCTGAGGTCGTGCGGGTCGATCCCTTGGAAGGCAACACCGGCTCATGGGGGATCGCGGCCCAATTCCGCAATCCGCCAAGACTGGACTTTTAGATCCCGTCCAGATCCATCAGGCCTTCTTGATGACGACGGCCGTCAGGTCGTCGGCCTGCGGTGTTCCGCCGGCAAACTGAAGCACCTCCCGGTAGAGCGTCTGAATCAGGTCGGCGGAAGGGAGCTGTCTGTTGTTGCGGACGACGTCGAACAGCCTCTCCATGCCGAACTGCTCGTTGTTGGCATTCAGCCATTCGAAGAACCCGTCTGTGACCAACACCAACATGTCGCCAGGCTGAAACGAAACGGGGGGGACGGGGTCGCAACGCATCCCGGCCATGATGCCCAGGGGCAGGCCCGTGGCCGGTAGCTCGACAACCTGTCCATCGGCCGCACGGAAGTAGAGCAACGGACCGTGTCCGCCACTGCTGAACCGCAACGATGTGTCGCTCGGGTCGAGCAGGCCGAAGAAACACGTCACGAATCGGTCGGCGGGCAGGTCGTCGACCAGCAAGTCGTTCACGCGCGCCATGATCTCGCTGGGCTCGTCGCTCGCCAGGGCCGTGGCTCGCAGCAAGGCCCGGCACTCCGCGATCACCAGGGCCGGGCCGATGCCATGGCCAGTGGCGTCGGCGATGGTGATGGCGATCCGCCCGCCGTTTAGGGCCATGAAGTCGAAGGCGTCGCCGCCGGTCTGGTCGGCCGGCTTGTTCCACCCGGCGATGTCGAACCCGTCGACCTCGGGCGGGGCGTCGGGCAAGAGCTCCTGCTGTATGCCCCGAGCGATGTCCAGGTCGCGCTCGAGCTTCTGCTTCTCGGCGTACTGTTCCAGGAGCACCTGTCGCTGAATGGCTGCCCCCGCCTGGGCGGCCAGCGTGGCGGCCAACTGCTCATCCCACGTCGTGAAACTCCCCTGCTCCTTGTTGAGAACCTGCAGCACGCCGACCATCGCGTCGTCCAACCCGATCAAGGGCAGCGTGAGCATGTTCCGCGTGCGAAAGCCGGTCCGTCTGTCCACCTCCGGATTGAATCGGGGATCGGCGTACGCGTCGGGGACGTTAATGAGCTGGCGTTCCTGGATGGCTGCCCCCGCCAGACCGAGCTTCGAGGAGAACCGAATCTCCTCCACGCCAGTGGCTACATAGCTGTATAGCTCATCGGTCTTGGCGTCATAGAGGAAGACGCTGGCCCGTTCGGATTCCATCACGTGACGGGCGGCGCCTTCGATGCGCGTAAGCATCGTGCGAAGGTCCACGGTGGCCCCCAGCTCACGGGCGACCACCAGCACGCCTTTCAGATCCGAAAGCTGCTCTTCGATACCGGGCAGGTCCATGGCGGACTCCACTCAGGCCACACCGGTGGTCAGCAGCCCGGGGAACCACCAGTTGAACTTTCGGTGGGTGATCTGCCGGAAGCCGGCCTGTTGTAGCAACTGGTTCACGCCCGACCACGGGACGTGGTGGACCAGCCCTTCGACGGCGGCGATGCAGACGTCGAAGACGAACCACCCAACCACGTTGTCGCGAAACCCGTCGATGAGCATCAACCGGCCCCCGGGCCTCAGGACCCGACGCATCTCGACGACGACCTCTTGCTGGTGCGGATAGTGGTGAAACGAGTTGCTGCACGTGATCGCGTCGAAGGCGGCGTCGGGAAAGGGCAGGTGTTCGCTGTCGGCGTTGACGTAGACGACACCGTCACAGCCCACACGTCGCCCCTTCTCGCGGGCCACCCGACACATCTGCTCGGCGTAGTCCAGCGCGACCACGCGGCGCAGCGGCAGATTCGTGCTGGCCAACAGGGACACCAACGTGCCGCTCCCGCAACCGATGTCGAGCAGGTCGTAGGGCGAACCGTCGAGGCCCCGCCAGCGATAGAGCTCCTCCATGAAGATTCGATAGCTCGGCCGGAACAGGAAGCGGTTCAGGTAGTGTGTATCGTAGCTATCCGCCCAGGCCTCGAACTCCTCGCGAGCCTGCGATTTCATCTGGGGCCGGGGCGTCATCTGGGCTTCTTGGTTATCGGACTTACTCGCCATATTGCACTGCTGGCGAATATAGTCCGCGCCTCATGGGGATGCAACCAGCGCTCCTCAAGGCGGCGCGCAGGAATGGCCGATAAAACCATCCGGGGGCGGATTGACCCGCCGCCCGGGTCCTCCGGGACACCCACCCTCTCGCCAGGGAAGTTGGCCGTTATGAGCAAGCGCCAGATTATTGACGCGATCAGGCAGATGAACCCCACTGCCAGGGCGGAGTTCCTGGCCGGCTTCTGCGAGCGGGACTTGCTCCAGTATCTCGAGCACCTTCAGGAGGTGTTCGGCCGACCGTCCGGCGAACGGGGCCATCGACCGGCCCTGGTCGCCTGACGATGCCGTAGAAGAGGACGACGCCGTTCGGGGGCGACGTACGCCAGCGGGCGCAGAGTCACTGCCCCGACTTCACCAGCTCCGTGACCTTCCCTGCTGCGTTCTGCAGCGATCTTCTGACCGCAACGGATTGTCCCCGTAGCGCCGTTTCGCTACAATATCCCCTTTTGCCGAGAATGGCTGGCGACACTGCGCTGGCTGGTTTGCCAAGACAAGGCCCGTCCGGAGTGCTCAAGATGACCCAACGTCACATTCTGTTGTCGAACGATCAGATTCCCAAGGCGTGGTACAACGTGGTGGCCGATCTGCCCTGGCCCCCGCCCCCACCCCTCAACCCCGCCAACCTGCAGCCGCTGCCGCCGCAGGCACTTGAGGCGATCTTCCCCAAGGCGTTGATCGCCCAGGAGGTCTGCGCGGACAAGTGGATCGAGATACCGGAGCAGGTCCGCAAGATCCTGGGCCTGTGGCGGCCCACGCCGCTGGTGCGTGCAACCGCCCTGGAGGAACACCTCAAGACCCCCGCGCGGATCTACTACAAGAACGAGTCCGTTTCGCCTCCGGGGTCGCACAAGCCCAACACCGCCGTCGCGCAGGCCTATTACAACAAGCAGGAGGGCTTCAAGCGAATCGCCACGGAGACCGGGGCGGGGCAGTGGGGCAGCGCCCTGGCCTTCGCCTGCTGTCTGTTGGGCTTGGAGTGCAAGGTTTACATGGTCCGCGTGAGCTACGACCAGAAGCCCTACCGCAAACACATGATGCATACGTGGGGGGGCGACGTCGTGGCCTCGCCGTCAGAGGACACCGAGTCGGGCCGGCAGATCCTCGCCAAGGATCCTGAGACCAGCGGCTCGCTCGGCATCGCCATCAGCGAGGCCGTCGAAGACGCCGCCACCAAAGAGGATACGAACTACTCGCTCGGTAGCGTGCTCAATCACGTGCTGCTGCATCAGACCGTCGAGGGCCTGGAGGCCAAGGAGCAGCTCGATCTGGTCGGCGAGAAGACGCCCAACGTGGTGATCGGCTGCTGCGGCGGCGGATCGAACTACGCCGGGCTGGCCCTGCCGTTCGTCAAGGACAAGCTCGACGGCAAGGACATCCGGCTGGTGGGCGTCGAGCCGACGGCCTGCCCGACCATGACCCGCGGCGAGTTCAGATACGATTTTGGTGACACGGCCCAGAAGACGCCCCTGGTCAAGATGCACACGCTCGGGCACGGTTTCGTTCCCCCACCCGTGCACGCCGGCGGGTTGCGGTATCACGGGATGGCGCCGCTGATCTCTTTCCTGATCGACCACAAGGTGATCGAGCCGGTGGCCTACCACCAGAACGAGGTGTTCGAGGCGGCGCTGACGTTCGCCCGAACCGAGGGGATCATCCCCGCGCCGGAGACGGCCCACGCGATCAAGTCGCTGATCGACGAGGCCACCCGCTGTCGAGAACAGAACAGCGAGGAGGTGCTGGTGTTGAACTTCTCCGGCCACGGGCATTTCGACCTGGCCGCTTACGATCTGTACCTGTCGGGGCAGCTCACCGACTACGCCTATCCCGAGGAGGCGATTGCCAGCGCAATGGCGAGCGTACCCGAGGTCCCGGCCTGATCGGGACCTCCGCGGTTACTGCGGTGACGAGGCGTCGCACGGAGCGTGTCCGAAGGCCGTCAACTCCATCGACGTGACCAGTGTGTCGTCGCCCGTCAGGAGCATTCGGATGAGGCCGTAGACCGGGCCGTCCGACGAGGTCCAGGTCCGCCGCTCGTAGTTGACCCCCTCATACCGCCACCGCGCGATCGTCAGGCGCGTCGGCCACTGTCGGCGCACGGCAGTCAGGGATGTCTGGCGCGCCTCGGTGCTGGCCTTGACGCGCTTGGCGTCGCGGAGGGCCCAGTCGACGTCGATGGGCTCGACGCGCGTCGCCGGCAGGCCTGCCGGCTCGCCGTTCAGCCACATCGTCACCTCCAAACGGACTTCTCGGTCGGTGCGATCGAGCACGACCAGGCGCTGCTCGAACCCCCCGGCCGATCGGTAGCGGGCCCACTGCCCAACAGGAGCGCGGGACAGGACGGCCATCGGAGGGAGCGTTTCTGGATCGGAGCCGGACACGCCCGTCGGGGGGGTGCTTGCGCCCCGCGTGGTTGCCGGACGCGTCGCTGGGACAGATGCCCGCCGCCAACCGGTCTGCTGTGCTTCAGACGCGGATTGGGGAGGGGGGGGCTCGGGACGATCGCGACACCCCGGAAGACCCGCCAGGCCCACCAACAACATCACCAAGAAACAGCAACGTGAAGGGCAATGGCTCATGCGAAGCTCCTACCCCTGGGGCTCCGGAGCGTTCACGGCGCCCGACGGTGATCCCCAGTAGCCTATCGGTTGACCCGCGTCAACTTTTTCCCTGAAACAATAGTCGACGGCGCGCTATTTTTGTTGACGCCCGCGGCAGATGCCGTAGAATTCGAGGGAGTCGTGACTATACTAGCCAAGGACCCCGGGATCGTGTCGACAGAGTTCCCTCCAGAAGACGTGCAGAAGATGGCCGAGGAAATCCTCGAACTCAGGAAGCTGAGTTCGCTGGGGGCGGCCAAGCGCCAGCAGAAGGATGAGTACGATCTGGGCGAGTCGGAGTTCCTCGCGCTCGACCTGTTGACCAAGACCGAATCGCTGAACGTTGGCGAGCTCCAACGAGGCGTCGGCGTGCTGCCGGCGCAGATGTCCCGCATCATCCGCAGCCTCGAGGGGAAAGGGGACCGGCCCCTGGTGACGTGCGCGCTCAACCCGGACGACAAGCGGAAGATCGACGTATCGATCACCGAGACCGGCCGGAAGGCTCATCAAGCGTACCAGAAGGAGAAACTGGCCAGCGCCATGGGGGTCCTGGCCGGACTGGACGAGCGGGATCGGAGCGAATTCATGCGGATCCTCCGCCTCATCCGGGCCAATGTTACAAAAACAGTAAATTCCTCGAACAAATAACCGCATCGTCGCCTCATTATTTTTATTTCCTGCTGCTAACTATTCGCGGCCGTGTACTGTCTAACAGGGCGTGATGGTTGGTCGTGGGCTGGGCGGACTGGACGGATGCCCACCCGGATTGGACAAGGCGTTAGCCAAGAACGGGTCAAGCGAGATGAGGAGGTCTGGCATGGGTACCACAAGAGCGACGATGTTTGGCGGGCTGCTTGCAGTGGCCGTAGTTGCCGGCGTGGGCGTCGATCCGGCCAACGCGGGGGTCTATGTCTCGGTCAATGTGGGCGGCGGATCGTGGGGGTGCTACTCCGTTCCGGCGCCACGGGTCGTTACCTACTCCTCCTCGTGCTACTCGCCGTGTTACACGCCGGCGTACCGCGAGGTCTACTACCAGTCGCCGAGCTACTGCAGCCCGTGCGCACCGAGCCCTCGCTACTACTCCTACAGCAGCTGCGGCCCGCGGTATCACAGCAGCGGATACGTTCGACGCGTGTACCGCAGTGGGTCCAGTCACGGTCACCACTACAAGAGCCATGGGAGCTACCACCACTACAAGTCGCCCCGATGCGGCAGCCACAAGGTCTACCGGTCCCACAGGTCCCACTGGTCGCAACGAGCGTATCGAGGGCACTGTGGTCGTCGGGGCCCGATCATCATCAAGTATGACGATTGAGGTGGCTTGACCACCAAGTAAGAGCATTCGTGGGGAGTCATCACAACAGCAGATCGTAGGCGGTGGAGTCTACGCGGCTGGGGGCCCGGTGCGGTGCCGGGTCCCCTTTTTTGTGCGCGGGCCGGCAACAGGTTGCGTCGGGTCAGGTCTACGAGACCAAGGAGAGCTGTGCCTTGGCCCGGGCGATGGCGTCGGTGCGGGCGGCGAATGACTCGTCGTCGGTGATCCGCATGTCCATGGCGGCCTGGAGGGCGGCCTCGGCCTTCTTGCGGTCGATCTGTTCGGGCTCCAGGGCGGCGGGCGTCAGGACGGTCACCTCGTTCTGTCGGACCTGTGCGAACCCACCGTCGACGAACAGGCGGCGTTCCTGGCCGCCGACGTCCAGACGGACCACACCGATGCCCAGCTTGCACAGCAGCGGCGCGCGTCCAGTCAAGACGCCGATCTGTCCGTCATGGGCCGTCACCACCACGGATCGCGCCTTGACGTCGAGCACCTGGCGATCGGGCGTGATCACCGCACAACGCACTTCACCGTTCTGATCGGCCATGCGGATGGTCCTTTCGATCGGTCCCTGATGTCGGGCGGGTTCCACCCGCCTGTCCGTCCTGCTTACCATCACGGGCGGGTGGAACCCGCCCTACCTGCTCCGGCGATGCCGGGGAGGCTACTTCTCGGCCTGCTTCTGGAGTCGCTCGGCCTTCTGGGCGGCCTCTTCGATGGACCCGACGTACATGAACGCGGCTTCGGGCAGGTGATCCCACTTGCCGTCGCAGATCTCCTCGAAGCTGCGGACCGTGTCCTCCAGCTGCGTGTAGTTGCCCGGGAAGCCCGTGAAGGCTTCGGCCAGGTAGAACGGCTGCGACAGGAACCGCTCGATCTTCCGAGCGCGGGCCACCACCAATTTGTCCTCCTCGCTCAGCTCGTCCACGCCGAGGATGGCGATGATGTCCTGCAGATCCTTGTACCGCTGCAGGATGGCTTGCACGCGCTGGGCCGCGTCGTAGTGCCGGTCGCCGAGGTACTGGGCGTCCATGATCCGGCTGCTGCTGGCCAGCGGGTCGATCGCCGGGTAGATGCCCTTTTCGCTGATGCTTCGCTCCAACACGATGAACGCATCGAGGTGGGTGAACGTGGTGGCCGGCGCCGGGTCGGTCAGGTCGTCGGCGGGTACGTAGATGGCCTGCACGCTCGTGACCGCGCCGGCGCGGGTCGAGGTGATCCGCTCTTGCAGCTCGCCCATCTCGGTGCCCAACGTCGGCTGGTATCCGACGGCGGACGGCATCCGACCCAGCAGGGCCGACACCTCCGACCCCGCCTGGCTGAACCTGAAGATGTTGTCGACAAACAGCATCGTATCGACGCCCGTGTCGTCTCGGAACCACTCTGCCTGCGTCAGGGCGCTGAGCGCAGCCCGGAGGCGGGCCCCCGGCGGTTCGTTCATCTGACCGAAGACCATCGCCGTGTGCTCGATGACCTTCCGGGTCTTGCCCTCGTCGTCCTTGAACTCGGCCTCCTGCATCTCGAGCCACAGGTCGTTGCCTTCACGCGTCCGTTCGCCGACGCCCGCGAAGACGGAGTAGCCGCTGTGCTCGCGGGCCGTCCGGGCGATCATCTCCTGGATCAGCACGGTCTTGCCCAGCCCGGCCCCGCCGAACAGCCCGATCTTCCCGCCGCGAACGAACGGCGCCAGCAGGTCGATGACCTTGATGCCCGTCACGAGGATCTCGGTCTTGGGCGTCAGGTCGGCGAACTCCGGCGGTTCGGTGTGGATCGGGCGGCGTTCTTTGATGTCGACCGGACCGCGACCGTCGACGGGCTCGCCCACCAGGTTGAACACCCGGCCCAGCGTCTCGTAGCCGACGGGCATGCTGACCGACTCGCCGGTATCCTGGATGGGCGTGTCCCGGACGACGCCGTCGGTGTTGTCCAACGCCACCGCGCGGACCTTGCCGCCGCCGAGGTGCTGGGCGACCTCACACCATAAGACCTCTTCGCGGCGTTCGTCGCCGATCACCCGGGTCACGTTGACCTTCAGCGCGTTGTACAACGCCGGCAGGTGTTCCGGATCGAACTCCGCGTCGAGCGTCGAACCGATCACCTGCGTGACCTTGCCCATACTGCCTGTCGTCGTTTCCGCCATCGATGTACTCCTAGGCCAGCGCCTCGGCCCCACCCATGATGTCCAGCAGCTCCATGGTAATCTGCGTCTGACGCGCACGGTTGTACCTGCGCGTCAGGTATTTGATCATGTCTTCGGCGGCGTCGGTGGCTTGCTTCATCGCCACCATCCGCGCCACCTGCTCGCTGACGGCCGCGTCCGTGAAACACTGAAACAGGCGCGTCTTGACCGTCATCGGGAGCAGTTCGGCCAGGATCTCGTCCGGCTCGGGCGTGAAGTCATAGTCCGCCGCTGCGGATGCTGCGGCGCCGCCCGCCTCGGCCTCACCCGCCTGATCGTCTTGGCTCATGTGCTGCAACGGCAGGAGCTGCAGGATCTCCGGCCGCTGCCTGCCCACCGAGATAAACTTCATGTAGGCCACGTGGACCGCGTCCACTTCCTGATTCGTGTATTGGTCGATGAACCCCTGGGCGATCGGATCGACGTCGGTGAACTTCGGCTTGTCTTCGATCTCGGTGTTGGTCGAGGCCATCTCCCGGCGCAGAAATCGGAAGTACCCGATGCCCTTCTTGCCGACCATGTGGATCTCGACGCGCTGGTCCGCCTCCTCGCAGGCTTCGATATGCGCCACCGCCGTGTGCAGGATGTTGCTGTTGTACCCGCCGCACAGGCCCCGATTCGACGTGATGACCAGCAGGGCCGACTTGCCCGCTCCCTTGTTGACGCGCAGCAAGGGATGATCGATCTGGCCCTCGACGGCGCTGCTGACCTGCTCGACCAGCTCGGTGATCTTATCGGTGTAGGGCCGGGTTGCCACGGCCCGATTGTACGCCTGCTGATACCGGGCCGTCGCGATCAGCTGCATCGTCCGCGTGATCTTGCGGATGTTCTGAACCGATTTGCGACGCTTGACGATCGCACGTGCCTTTGCCATGGATTCGTTCCCGTCATCCGCCCGCCAGCCGCTGCATCACATCATCCGGCCGGCTTCTCAACCGTCACCATCATCTCGTCCGACGGCCACCGCCACGTCTGTACGATGCGTCCCGGTGCGTGCCGTCGGACCCACGTCTCGTCGATGTACCCGTGCGGGTGGGCCACCCCGCCTTCACTGACCACGTCGAAGGTCAGCAGCAGACGTCCGCCGGGTCGCAGCACCCGCATCGCCTCGGCCGCAAACGCCGCCGGGTCGCGAACATGATCGATCACGTTTCGCGACCAGACCACGTCGAAGGCCTCATCGGCGAACGGCAACGACTCACCGGCCGCGGCCACGTAGTCGACGCCGTCATCGGCCGACAGATCGACCAGCTCACCGTACCGGCCCGCCAGCGGATCGACGCCGATCACCCGTCCGCGACGCACCAGCGAGTACGGGCCGCAGCCCAGGTCCAACACCCGGTCGCCCTGCCCGATCAATCTGGCCAGCGGCAGATCGAACTCCGCTTCCCAGCGGCCCATCACCGACCGGCGGTGTTCCATCCAGCTCAGGCCCGGCAGCGGCCTCGGGTCGGCGTGTTCACGCCACCGGCCCGTCGTCAGGAATCCCCGCCACCAGTCGAGCTCCTCCTGCTGGGCCGCCCGCCACCGCCACCGGCTCCGCCGCGGCAGTCGCTCGATCAGCCAATCCCGGGCGTCTTGCCGCACCCACTCGCGCAGCCGCCAGTACCGCCTCTTGAGCCAATCGAGCATATCGTCCCGGCCCGTTGCGGCCGCCGAGGTCACGCCGCCGGCGGCCTGGCCTGTGCGGCGCGCCCGCGACGGGCCACGCCCCTACGACGATCCGCCTTCCTCCTCCTTCTCAGCCTCCGCAAAACGCGGCTTGAAGTTCTTGATGATCTCGCGGAGCTTCTCCTCCACCGGAGGGAGCTGCTTCTTTGCGTCCAGCTCTTTCCACACCTCCGGGAACTCGTCGTGCATGTGTTTGAGCAAGGCCCGCTCGAACTCCATCACCTTCGAGGCCGGCAGGTCGTCCAGGTAGCCGTTCACGCCCGCGAAGATGGAGATGACCTGATCGGTTACGTGATAGGGCTGATACTGCGGCTGCTTGAGCAGCTCGACCATCCGCGCCCCGCGGTCCAGCTGGGCCTGCGTCGCGGCGTCCAGCTCGGTGCCCAGCTGCGCGAACGCCTCCAGCTCCCGGTAGGCCGCCAGATCCAGACGCAGGCTGGACGCCACGCCGAACATCGCCCGGTTCTGCGCCTTGCCGCCCACCCGCGACACGCTGATCCCCACGTTCACCGCCGGCCGCACGCCCGCGAAGAACAGGTCCGGCTCCAGGTAGATCTGCCCGTCCGTGATGCTGATCACGTTGGTCGGGATGTAGGCGGAGACCTCGCCCTCCAGCGTCTCGATGATGGGCAACGCCGTCAGCGATCCGCCCGTGCCCGGTAGGATCCGCACCTCGTGCGACTCTTCGCCCAGCTCTTTCGCGTCGGCCTCGGACTCCCACTCGCCCGGCACGCCGATGTACACCTTGCCGTTCACCCCCTCTTTCGTCTCCTCCGACGCGCCCTTCCCCACGACGATGCGCTCTTCGGCCAGCTTGCAGGACCGCTCGAGCAGCCGGCTGTGCAGGTAGAACACGTCGCCCGGATAGGCCTCGCGGCCCGGCGGGCGGCGGAGCAGCAGCGACAGCTGTCGGTACGCGGCGGCCTGCTTGCTCAGGTCGTCATAGACGCACAGCGTGGCCTTGCCCTCGTCGTACATGAAGTACTCGGCCATCGCGCAGCCCGCGTAGGGGGCGATGTACTGCAGCGGGGCCGGGTCGGCGCTGCCCGCCACCACCACGATCGTGTAGTCCATCGCCCCGCGCTCGCGGAGCGTCTCGACCACCGACGCAACGGTCGACTCCTTCTGACCGACGGCGACGTATACGCAGATGACGGCGTTGTCCGTGCCCCAGTTGTCCTTCTGGTTGATGATGGTATCGACGGCGACGGCCGTCTTGCCCGTCTTGCGGTCGCCGATGATCAGCTCACGCTGTCCGCGTCCG
Source organism: uncultured Planctomycetales bacterium (assembly GCA_964390905.1). GTDB lineage: Bacteria > Planctomycetota > Phycisphaerae > UBA1845 > JAFGLZ01 > JAFGLZ01. The sequence continues at coordinate 29,623 of CAYMLO010000095.1, forward strand.
ATCGGGATCATGCTGTCGATCGGTTTGATCCCCGTCTGCAGGGGCTCGTTGACGGGTTGCCGTTCGGCGATGCCGGGGGCCTTGTACTCCAGCGGTCGGCGGTGCGGCGACTGGATCGCGCCCTTCCCATCAAGAGGGTTACCGAGCGGGTCGACCACCCGGCCGATCAGCGCCTCGCCCACCGGCACGGACAACAGCAGCCCCGTGCTGAAGACGTCGTCGCCTTCCTTGATGTCCAGGTACTCGCCGAGGATGACCGCCCCGATCGAGTTGACCTCCAGGTTGAAGACCTGCCCGGCCGGTCCGCGATCCTTGTCCTTGAACCGCAGGAGCTCACCGGCCATCGCCCGTCTCAGGCCGTAGACCCGGGCGATCCCGTCCCCCACCTCCAGGACCTTGCCGACCTCGGCCACCTCGATCTCCGGCTGGTACTCGGCGATTTCCTGCTTGATGACCGACCGGATTTCGTCCGCATTGATTCGTGTCATGACCGCTACCTACTGTTCCGTTGCCTGCGACCTGAGCAGGGCCTGCCGGCCGATGCCCACTACTCCACCCAGAACTTGTGTTTCCCGGACAGGATCTCCTGCCTGCCGAGCTCGATGACCGTCTCCCGCATCCGAACGAGCTTGCGACTCAGCGACGCGTCGTACTGGCTGTCCCCGATTTTGATGATCACCCCGCCTAGCAGTGTTGGATCCACCTTCTCTACCAGGATGGGCTCCTTGCCCGTCGCTGCCGACACCGCCGACACGATCGCCGTCCGCTGATCTTCCTCCAACGCGACGGCCGACCGGACGTGCACGTCCTGCCGGTTCAACTGGATGTCCAGCAGCGCCTTGTACCGCTCGAAAACCAGCGGCACGATGCCGGCGCGGTCATGGTCGTTCAGCACGAGCATCAGATTCAGCAGGATCTCGCTGACCCGGCCGGTAAACACTCGCTGCAGCACCTCACGCCGATCGTCGTCGTCCACGGCCGAGCTGGCCATGAATCCCGCGAATCCTTCGTCGCTGGCGATGTACTCGACGAGCGACTGAAACTCGTCAAACAGCGTCTCGGACACGCCGCGCTCGTTGGCCAACTCCAGCAGGGCCTCCGCGTAGATGCCCGCGGCCGCCTGGGATATGTCGAGCTCAGATGCCATACGCGCTCACTCGCTTCGTCAGACAGGTCTTCTCGTTCGAATCGCCGCGCCCACATCGCGGCCTTCAGTTCGACGAGGCCTGCCCCTTCTGCCTGTACTCCTCCACCGCCGAGGACACCAGCTGTCGATGGTCGTCGGCGCTGACCTCTCGCTCCAGGACCCGCCCGGCCACGCGGGTAGCCAGGTCGGCCACCTCGTTGTAGATCTCCTTGATCGCGTCCTGGTGCGCGATCTCAATTTCGCGCTTCGCCCGTTTGACGATCCGGTCCGCCTCGGCCCGGGCCTCCGATTCGATCCGGCGACGGACCTCCTCGGCGTCGCGGCGACCTTCGTCGCAGAGGGCCGACGCCTCCTCGCGGGCCTTGTTGATCTGCTCGGTGTACTGCTCGAGCAGCTTCTTCGCCTCTTCGCGTTCCTTGCGGGCGTTCTCGAGCGACTCGCGGATGAACTCCTCGCGCTTCTGAAGCGCCCCCAGCAGCGGCCGCCACGCGAACTTGCGCAGGACGAACACGACGGTCAGGAAGATCACCCACGTCCAGACGACGTTGCCGAGATCGCCCGCCCAGATGCTCGGCTCGGCGTGTTCATCGCCGTGAGCACCGGCCGCCCACGCCAGCGGGGGGGCGACGGCCAGCGCCGCCACCGCCATCGTCAATCGCCACCACCACCGTCTACTCATCCCTTGCCTCCCGCGCGGGCCCACGTCGGACCTGCGGCATGGAGCGTCGACCGGCGCGACCCGAAGGTCGCCGCCGGTCTGGTCGCCAGAACAACCCGTCTTTCACAAACCGCCTACGAATCCGCACCTTCCCTTACAGCGGATCCGCACCTTCCTTGATAGCTGCGAGCAGGCACACGATCACGCCGAACAGCGTCGCACCCTCGATCATCGCCGACGTGATGATCATGGCCGTGCTGATGTTGCCGGCTACCTCGGGCTGACGCGCCATGCTCTCGACCGCGCTGCCACCGATCCGGCTGATGCCGCGGGCCCCGCCGATGACCACCAACCCGGCGCCGATCGCGCCGCCCAGTGCAGCCGCACCTCGGTTATCGAGCCACAGGCTTGATAGGCTGGTCTCCGGGGCCTTGCTCGCGCCCTCGGCCGCCATCGCCACCGACGATGCGCTCATCAGCAGGTAGGCCCCAACCATCATGATGAGCATGCCCGTTGCTGTCCTCTTGTTCATCGTTCCTGATTCCTTCACGTCGTCGCGTCCGGCGGGGTCAGACGCTGGTTCCTATCGATGCCATTGCCTCGCGGCCTCGGGCCGACGCCCCACTCGCCGACCATGGCATGTCTCTTGGTTTGTTGCGCCTCGCTGGCCCTCTACCTCAGTGGGCGTGGGCGGCGTGCGCATCGCCCTCCTCGTGTTCCTCGCCGTGATGCTCGATGTTGACCGCCTGCCCGATGAACAGCGTCGTAAGGAACGTAAAGATGAACGCCTGCAGGAAGGCGACGAAGATCTCCAGCATGTAGATCGCCACGCTGCCCAGCCAACTGCCGATCATCGTGGACAGCCCCACCGCCGACGATCCGACGCCCCCGCCGAGCATCCCGACGCCCGAGCCGATGAACGACAGCAGCACGGCCAAGAGGATGTGTCCGGCCAGCATGTTGGCGAACAGACGAACGGCCAGGGCGAAGATCTTGGCGACCAGGCCGATCAGCTCGACCGGCACCAGCAGCGGCGCCAGCCACAACGGCCCGGGGCAGAAGTGCGCGATGTACGCCACCCCCTGCAGCCGGATCCCGTTCACGACGATCATGAACATCGTGCACACGGCCAGCGTGCCTGTCGTGTAGATGTTGCCCGTCGCCGTTCCGCCATAATACGTGTGCCCGAACAGCCATTGGCTGATCGTGTCGAAGGGCACGAGCCCCAACAGATTGCAGAACAACACGAAGAAGAACGCCGACCAGACGTAGGCGACGAACCGATCGGTGTGCTCGCCCAGCGCTGGCCGGGCCACCTCATTGCGGAAGTACTGGCAGATCGCCTCCAGGCAATTCAACCCGCCGGACGGCGCCTCCAAACCGGTCTGCATCCGACGAACCAGGCGCGGGATCAGCCAGAGCAGCAACCCCGCGGCCGTCAGCTGCATCAGGATGTGTCGGCTCAGGACACTGAACCCCCCCGACTGGACCACGGGCGTGTCGGTCACGTGACTGAGGGGGTTGGCCGAAGCCAACAGCTCGACACCTGTCATTTCTGCGTCTCCATCCGCCGGATCAGCAACACCAAAGACACGGTTTCGGCCGCCAATGCGACCGCGTAGCTGATCGCGATCCACAGCAAGAACGTCAAGAGTGGCAGCTCGGAGAGGATCGCGACCGGCACCACCAGCACGACCAGGATGGCCACGCGAAGCACCGTCGAGGCGAGCGCGAGGGCGATCAGCTTATCCGGGGAACGCAAGGCCGCCCAGATCGCCGGGATGCTACCCAGGACCGCGGCCAGGACGCTCAGACCGCAGGCCACGCCCATCGCGGTCAGCGCTTTGGCGCTGGCGGCTGCAACGACCTCGGGCGGGCCCTTCCCGCCGCCGAGGCTCTTGGTGGGCATCGCCCCGATGATCGCGGCCGCCAGGACGGCCAGGACCGGCGCCAGGGCCAGCCACATGACTTGATGTGCTCGGACGTTGCTCAAGGTGCCTGCTTCGGTGAAGTTAGCCGGATCCGTCACGCTCATCCGTCTGCTTGCCACGATCCTGCGAACGCCCCTGCCGACGCAGCGCATCCGCCTCGCGCTGCATCTTGAGGCCCTCGCGGATCAGGTTATACATCGCCCCGACGAAACCCAGGCCCGCTCCGACGACCATCCCCCATGGGTTACAGTCGAAGTGCCTTCCAACCCACCAACCCAGCGCGACAAACGCCCCGAACGCCGCCGCGAATTCGGCCCCCATCCCCGCGTAGCGAAACCAAAGGCTGGGAGAGTCCTTCATGGGGCCAGCCCGGTAGGGGGACTCGAGGAGACCCAATATCTCCCGCGCTACGACCCGCCCGAATCCGTCCGCCGGGCGGTCCTGCCTGACGCGGGCCAGCCCAATCCCCTCAGTTGCCCGCGCTTGGAACGTTGCACCATAGCAAGCGGGCCGCATCCTCGTCAAGGGGTTCGCGTCGGTGTTTCCGCCCGCCACCGATTGCCCGGACGGTGACGGCTTGCCGAGGGCGCCCGGCTCCGATAGGCTGACTATCCAGTGTCGTTGCGTTCTACGTGTCTGGGATGCCGTGATAGGGCTCCCGGGACGAATTGCAGCGAACCGTGGTCCGCGGGCGAGCTGATCATGCAAGTCACCTACGGCATCACGCTCGAAGACCTTGTCGCCTTGTCGCTGTACCATTTCAAGACCTCACGGAGCGGGCGACGCACCGTACGGATGTGGCAGGTCCTCGCCCCGGGGCTCGGTGTGCTCTTCATCGTTCTGCCGACGTGCTGGCGTGGCTCTGTGGCGATGGTGATCGGGCTGGTCTTGTGGGTGATCTACTCCATCGCCTGGGTTCTCCTGATCCCTGCGTTCTTCCGAGTGTTCCTCAAGAGGAACGTCACCAAGGCCTACAAGGAAGGGCAGAACCGAAGCATGATCGGCCGACACACGATGACCCTCGGGCCCGACGGGGTCGTCGATACCACGGAATTCGGCGAGGAACGACACGTGTGGAGCGTCGTCGAGAAGATTGCCGAGGACGAAAACTACGTCTTCATCTACCTGTCGGCGACGTCCGCACACGTGGTCCCGAAACGGGCGTTCGCCCAGCAGGCGGACCTGGGCGCGTTCCTCAACACCGCAAGGGCCTATCAGGCCCAACACGCCGCCTGACGGGCCGATGCCATGGACCGAGGGGCGTCAGACGTAGGGTGCGTCTTGACGCGCCATTTCATTGGATCGTGAGCAGAGGGAGGTGCGTCAAGACGCCCCCTACTGCTCCATAGGAGCAACGCTGATGGCTACGTACAGCAAGACAATGGTTGGTGTCCTGGTGGGCGCGGGCGTCATGTTCGCGTTGTCGTCGTTGTCCTCGGGGGCGCTGAGCAGCGAGGCGACGCCCAAGCAACAGGACGGGGTCTTCGTTCACATCGCCAAGGGCCCCGAGCATGCCCACGCCGCGCTGATGGCGCTTCAGATGGCGCAGATCATGTCCAAGGACAAGAACGTCCTGGTCTACGTGGACGTCAAGGGCATCGACCTGCTCCTCAAGACCGCGCCGGACCTTCAGATGGAGCCCTTCGATTCATCCCGCACGGCGATAAAGAAGCTCATCGCCAAGGGCGTCCCGGTCCTGGCCTGCCCGGGCTGTCTCAAGGCCGCGCACAAGAAGCCGGAAGACCTGATGCCCGGCGTGAAGATCGCCACCAAGGAAGCCTTCTTCGGCTTCACCCCGGGCCGAATCCTGACGCTGGACTACTGAGCGTCGTGTCGGCGACGTCCTGACTCGCCTCTTTGCTGCCGACCGCTGGCAGAGAGAAGTAGCCTGCCCCCGTTTCCCCTAAGGCCTAGAAGCGCTCTGACCCCACTGCCTTAGTAGTAGGGGAGTGGCTTGTCACCGTCGGGCTCGTCTTGCGCACGTTCGGGAGCAGCGGCGCCCTGTGGGCAGGGGATTCTGCTGCCTCATCTTCAGGGGATCGGCCAGGGGGGGGTGGTGGCGGGGCAGACAGAGCGTGTCCACCGAGTGAGCTGGAGGCGGATTCGCCCGTCGCTCGATGGACCTGGCTTTCGACTCCGCTCAGCCTTCGCTCCAACGTCCCTTCCTTGTACCACCTTGAAAGGGAAAGACACAGCGAAGCGCAGGAAAACACGGTCGCGAAGATCGACAGCGGGATAGCCACGCGCCTTTGGCGTAGGGTAACGCGGTCCAACTCCCTCTTCACTTGCTGATCCTCAAGATCTTGCCTTGGACGCCACCTCCCACATTCGTCATGCTGGGGCAAGGCGCCTGTATCCTCCTGTGGTTCTCTGACCCCCTCGAGGCACTCCTCAGGCAGGTCACCCAGGCGTATTCGTCGCGCCTCAACGAAGTGTGCGCAGGTAGGACAACCCTTGTGCACAGCGCCTGTGGCACGATCCACATTGGGCATAGCACCTGGACCTACGCTTCGAAGACTTGGCTAGAACACCAGGGAGTTTATCCGCTTGAGCATCTCCCCCGGTCTGGGCCGCCAGAAACTGGTTTCGAAGCCCAGAGTCTGCTCAAGGGTTGCCTCGGTTCTGGGAGGGGGGTCGTACATCCCGACCATCTCCCTGCTGTGGGCGAACTCCCTGACACCGTTCGAAAGCAGGCGTTCCAGACCCAGCCTTGCATTCTCATTCATATACCGGTCCAATTTGTGAGCCCCTTCCCGACTTCCTCCGACCCCAATAGCCCATACCCATCAACATTACCCAACTTCACCCCAATGTGTCAAGCTGAGAGACGCCGCGACGCAGGCGTTGAACCCACCGTCCCTTGGTACCCCAGCGAGGAAAGCCAGCGGCATCTGTACGGGGTCTTCCACGACGGTTCCGTCAGTGACCGCGCTGGCCCCGACCTCGAAAGAGCCTATCACATCCTCTTCCGAAGGCGAAGTCGGCAATTGGTCGATGAAGCGTGACAGAACCAGTCTTGCCGTGTCCCCGAGCTCCCTCATGAACACCACCGCATCCTCCTCGTCGTCAGGCACCCCTTGCGCCACACCGTCTACTGCGCCCTCACGCGAAGCGGTCGTGTCCCTCGCTCGAAGGTGCTCGACGGCACGGGCGTAGAGATCAAGCGTGCTCTGGAATGCCGGTACGCCCTGCGCATCGGGCAGAACGCGACTTGCAGCGTACGCGTGCCCTCTCACAAGCTTATGCGCCTCGGCAGCGACTTCGACCGCGCTTTCCTCACGATCAGACCTCTCCAGGGCAGCCACAGCAGCAGCAACAAGAAGCCTCTCGCAGTAGACTCTTGCTTTGGTCCGCAGGCCCAACTGCCGACGAGAGACGAGGCTACTGGCAGCTCCCCCGCAGCTGGAAGCCTCATTCTCTATGCAGAAGGAGTCCCCCGATATGCTTGCCAGGAAATCATGCATGATCTCAGTTTCAAGCCAATCATGGTAGTACGGAATCCAATCTTGCAGATAGGCCTCGATGTTCATACCGAATGTGAACTTCAGGCAGACAGCGTCGCAGAAGTACTCCGCCAATTCCCTTATCTCGCTCGGGCCTAGCTGCTCGCCGAGCTGCTGTGAAGTGATGATTGCCCCATCCTCTACGGTGCCGCTCTTGCCACTTCGCCTCGTTCCCTTACCCAGCACGATGCTCTCCCAAATCGCGTGCCCGATCTCATGACCCAGCCCGAAGTGATAGTGCGGCTGCAGTGTTGCCTGGACAGGCGAGTTGTACAGCTCAAGGAGCGCATCGTTCCGATAGGCCGGAAACACACCGTTAACGCACAGTCCACCCCAATCGGTAATGGCGAATGCCGCAAGCGTCTTGCGGATGGCGGTACTTCCGACTGTTGCGACGCGGGAGATCCCACTTGCACCGAGACCCGCGGATTCAATGTGATGACTTTCCGATCGAACGTCCTCACGTATCCGCTCGTCAATCGCCTGCTGAAGGAATAGGGCAAGCCTTCTTGCCAACCCCCTACAGTTGGCCCAAGCCTCGTACTCCCTCTTCCCATCCAGCCAACCCTTGGCCCGACCGCCCCAGGCCCATTCGTACATATCGACTACGTATTGGAGCAGGTCCGGCACCGCGACTAGGTCCTGGAATTCCGGCGCTATCAGCGGGTTCGAAAGCGCCTCCATGATCTCGTTGCTGATCCTCTCAAGGTGTTCACCGATGAGCTTGCTACCCGGGTGCTTTTTGACTATGGCAAGCGAGACGGCGGGGAACGGGACAAGCTCCCCGTCGGCAACAGGCGGTTCATGGTCGAAGACCCAAGGTTGAGTTTCGGGCGCATCCAGGTTCCATCTCAGGTAGTTCGAGCAGCAGGTGTTTGAGCAGAACCTCCGCATCCGCTGGACCTCAGCCAGAACGCTCTTGGTACCAGTAGGCCATGCTACCTGCCTGTCCCTATCCGAGCCAACAACGGCTCTCCTCTTCCGCACAGCTCCGTCTTCCGCTAGCAGCTCCTCGTGCACGTACCTATTCAGATTTACAGCACATGCGTACTTCTCCCCCAACTCCTTCTGACATGGGCCGACTACGCGCACGGCAGCAACGTGATCAAGCGTTTCTCCTACTAGGGCCTCCTCATCAACGTCGTAAACCGTCTGCCCAGGATCAAGTCGTCGGCACGGCCAAGTAATGACTGCTTCGAAGGCGGCGGCCTTGCTGTTCTTGTGAAGCTGCACGGTACGGAGGGAGTGACCCACGCGCTCGCAAGCTCGCAACGAGTCATCGCTTGAGACGATCAGCAGCAACTCGTTCCTTGCGAAGGTATGGGCCACAGCCCAGGATAGCGACTCACCGACCAACCCCTTGATGCGTTGCACGAGCTCAGCTTCCGCGTGGAGAGTGGGTACCTTCAGCCGCTGGTTCAACCTCAGGAGTAGCACTTCGCATGCCAACCCCATGCTGTTGAGATCGAAGTCAGCGCTTCGTTCGCCATCGACGAAATAGCATATCACCTTCCTCGCCGCGATTGCGTCTCTGGGTGCCGGTGCGGAGAAGAGGCTGATAACGTCATCGGTGCTCCCAGGGACTGTCCCCAAGTGAATCTCGTCATAGTGGTGGAAGCAGGCAAGCCTGCATGCAGACGAGGGTGCTGGTTCCCCTTCGCCGACAGCTTCGTCCGCTCGGCTGGGCTTCCCCCTGTAGTTGACAAAAGAGACGACCAGGGCCTCAGGTAGGATCCTCATGGCATGCACAACCCGATTGCGCGGCTTAAGCAGGCAATTCCGTCATCTGCAGCAAGCCATCATTGGTACTGAGAAGCGCCCGATTCCACGATAATTACGCACACACAACTCCAAATGACGAAAAATTCTGCCCTGTCAGCCATGGATGTCAAGGGAAAAAACCTGCCTGGTGCTGAACAGCCCAACACTTGTTCGTGGCGGCGCTCATGCTTGAAAGCGGCGCGAGGGTTGTCCTATCTCTCCATCGCGCCGGCGGCGCTGAGGTTTTCGTAGTACTTCTTGAGCAGGTCCTTGTAGCCTTTGGGCATCTCGCCTTGCATGGCGTCGGCGATGTCGTCTCGGACCTGGCGGGGGAGGTTGGGGGTGGCGTCTTCCTGGACGGCGATCTGACCGCCCAGGAGCATCCGGGACGTCCGCAGGCCCTCCAAGACGACGTTCTTGCGGCGAAACGCGTTCTGATAGCGGTAGTTGGACAGGTCGTCCTCGACGCGACGCATCATGCGGATCGACTCGAGGAGCTTGAAGTTCTTGAAGTTCTTCACCTTGAACGCCAGGTTGATCTTCTCGGCCTTGTTGCGGAGGGAGGCCTGCTTCTGAGACAGCCGGCCGAGCTCGCGCTGCAGCTCGGGCGGGATCGGGCCTTCGAGCCCCTCACCGCCGGCGCCGCTGAGCTTGCCGCCGCCGGTCGCGCCGCCCAGGCCGTCCTCCTTGCTCATGTCGTTGATCTCGCCCTTCTGGAACGGATCGTGGCTCAGTCGGGTCGGCGTCCGCCGGCCGCCGAGGTCCTGGGCCGACTCCTCGACCATCTCGCCAACAGCCTTGCCTGATCGGCCCTGGCCGCTCCGACCGCTGATCTCGCTGGTGTTCGGCAGGTGGTTGCCCGTCACGCCCTGGGCCGACATGTTGCTGATCGGGCCGTCCAGGCAGTCCCAACCCGCGCCCTTGTCGATCGAGTCGGACCACTTGCTGGTGACGTCGTCCATCTCCTCAAACAAGTCCTCCTCGTCCTCCATCAGCTCGCCGATGAGGTCCTCGAGCTCCTTGGGCAGCTCGGACATCGGCACGTCGGTCTGATCGCCGAGGGGCTCCTCCATCTTCCAGGCCTCACGGTCGGGGCTGTCGCTGAGCCACTTCTCCAAGTGCGTGGTCAGCTCCTCGGCCAGCTCGAGCCCGGCCTCCTCGATGGGCACGGCGATCTCGGTGGCCTTCTTCTTCAGGCCGTCCTTGACCATCTTGAGATCGTCCTGGATCTCGATCAGCTCCTGCAGGAGCTGCGCGTCGGAGAAGTCCTGTTCGGCCAGCTTGGAAAAGTCGGTGACCTGCTCGGCGAGGAACTTCTCCCACTGGTCCTCCATGGCCGCCAGCTCCTCGAGTTGCTTTTGGTCCTCCTCGGTATAGTTGTCGACGGGGCGCTTGGCGAGGTACTTGCTGGCGTCGATGACCTTCTTCTGCTGGTCCATGAACTTCTCGAGCT
>CAYMLO010000096.1:0-40074 GCA_964390905.1 uncultured Planctomycetales bacterium
TCGCGGCAAGCTCAAGAGACTCTACCCACAAGTTCAAATGTGTTGAGGTACTAGTCGGTGTTGAAAAGCCACCCGACGATGTCTGCGATCTTCGTCTTGAGACCTCGCTGGGCGTAGATCTGCGTGAGGATGAAGCCCAGGACCTTGTCGGCCTCCTCTATGAGGCTGGACCACTCCGTCATATCGGTCAGGTCAACGTATCGATAAGGAAGGGGATCCTGCACGATGTCGACGTGCCCGTCGTAGAAGGCAACGGAGCCTCGCTTGCCGGCCAGGATCATGTCGCTCTGCATCGCCTTGCCCGTGACCCCGTGGTAGCCCCCGATCGTGTCCCCGATGACGCCGTGGATGGACTCGGTTCCCATCCAGTAGCCGGACAGCTCGATGGCCCCGTCCGGCTGGCCGTTGTAGTTGCCCGCCACATGGAAGTCCCACTCCTCGTCGAGGAGCATGAATAGGACCGCCGGAGAGTAAACCGAGCTCATCTTCAGGATCCGACCCGGCGCCAGATCGTCCTCCGTCGCGTCCCCCACCCACTGGGAGAGGACTTGCCTGCAGGTCACGGCCCGGGTGTAGTTGAAGGCGCTCTGCTCCTTGTTCGGAATCCGCTCGAAATCAGGACACCGATACAGGTTCTCGTAGCGCGAGTACCCGAACAGCTTGCCGTACTTCACCTGGGAGGCCTTGGGCCAGGCATCCTCGGGCACGTTCCAGATGTCGGGAATACCGGGGATCAGCCAGTTCTCGTGTACGGCCCAGTAGCTCCACGTCTTGAACCCCTGGAAGTCCTTGTCCTCCTCGCAGTCCTCGAAGCCCACCCCCAGGAAGGGAGGCCCCTCGTCGTAGTCGTCGGCGTACATGAGAACCGACTTGCAGAGCTGACCAATCCGCGACTTGCAGACCGTCGCCCTGGCCTGGGCCCGGGCCTTGTTCAACGACGGCAGCAGGATCGAGATCAACAGCGCGATGATGGCCACCACCACCAGCAGCTCGATCAGCGTGAAACCGCCTCGACGCTGCCTGGGAGTGTTTGTCCTCGCGCTCATGACCTTCCCTCTACGAGGCATCCTGGGCTGAGCCGGGCCCTGGAGCCCGTTGTCCAAAGACGGCAGCCAAACCTGCCATCCAATCCTACGCGTGCTGGGCATCACCGACAAGACCAAACTTAGGGACCACTAACTTACATCCGGTCAGACAGGAGGCCCCCCAAGCCCGACCCGCGCGTCTCCCCATCGGACACGACGATTCACCGGATTTGTGCCTCCGCTCAAGGGCTATTATCGGATCGTGCAGAGCCTACGAATCAAAGCGAATCCTGCAATGTCGCCTCCGCCATATCCCATACGCCCTGGGCCCGCGAAACCGAATGCGCCCCCACGTTGAATCTCGCGCTGCTGCCCGGCTCCCTGTGGGGCACGTCAAGTACGTGTTTCCAGCAGCGACCGCAAGCGGTATCATCACCGCTTCGCAACGCAGGCGCGGTTCGGCAAACGGAGCGTGAGTATGAAGGTCATCGTGACCGGCGGATCGGGACTCGTGGGACGATACGTCATCGACGAACTGCTCGACCAACAAGTCGACGTGGTCAACCTGGACATCCGCCCCCCATCTGACGCCCCCGGCGAGCCGTCACACCGTTCGGGAGCGGGGTTCCGTCAGGTGGACCTGATGGACGCAACGGCGACGAAGGCGGCCATCAAGGACGCCGACGCCGTCGTCCATCTGGCGGCCATTCCCAACCCCAACAACGACCCGGGCGAACGGGTCATGGGCGTCAACATGCTGACGACCTACAACGTCCTGGAAGCCATCCGCCAGAACGGGATTCGCCGGGTCGTGTACGGGTGCAGCGAATCGGCCAGCGGGTTCGGCATCCACCGCGTCGAGCATGTCCCCCTGTACGTGCCCATCGACGAGGAGCACCCCTGCTGGCCCCACGAGACCTACAGCTTCACCAAGTACTTCGGCGAACTGATGTTCCAGGAACTCGCCCGGGCCGACGGAGTCGAGGTGGTTTCGCTCCGCTACGGCTGGGTCTGGTTCCGGGAGCACCGCGACGCGCTGTTGAAGCTCGTGGCCGAACGAGGCGACGAGGACGAGCAGTGGCATTTCGGCGCCTACGTCTTGGCCGAAGACGTCGCACAGGCCGTCCGGCGGGCGCTGGACTGTTCGCTGCCCAATCCTGCCATGCCGTTCGAGGCCTGCTACATCGTGGCTGCCGAACCGCTCTACACCGCGCCGACGCTGCAAGCCATCCGCAACGCGTTCGGCGAGCGAACGCCCCCGGTCAAGCCGCCCGACTACTTCGAGCGAAACCCGCGCGCGTCGGCCTACAACATCGGCAAGGCCCGCCGTTTGCTGGGATACGAGCCCCGGTACACATGCCAAGACATCTAAGCACGGACAACCACGGTTGGAGGTAGGGACGCGCCCCCCCCGTCAGGCCAACACGTCTCCCTTGGTATCTTCGGCGACGTGCTCGCGGCCGCGGACGAACTGGCCGTAGAAGGTGCTGAGGCTCACGTAGAAGTACCCGCTGGCGAACAGAACCAGGAACGGCGCGCCAAAGAAGGTGCTCGCGTCGCGCAGTGCCATGATCACGCAGACCAGCAGATAGATCCCGATGCTCAGCTCCAGGAAGGGCTGGATCTTGATCTTGTTTCGGAAGGTCTTGGCGCGTCCGCGCCAGCGGCTGTCTTGCGAGGTATGCACGCCGTACTTCGGCGTCCGAACGAACTCGCCGGGATTGCCAAAGAAACCCTCGAGCGCCGCCCGCGCGTTGTTCAGCGAGATGCCGATCCCCACGCTCATCAGGAACGGCAGGTATTTGATCTTGTCCGCCCAGGTGCGGAAGATCTCGCGCTGGCTGCACATGTAGAACGCGCTGGGCGAGCAGGTGGCGATCACGAACAACGTCATGCCGAACACCGCGTTGCTCACCGTCTCGTGCGCCTCGAAGAGGCTCAACCGCATCTTCATCGCCGGATAGAGCATCAGCGTCAGGCCGACGATATACAGGTACACCGTGCAGCTGGTCAGGTGGAAGAAGGCCTCGGTCTTGATCTTGAGCGGCAGGCGCGACCGCAGGATCCTCGGCAGCAGCTTCTTGCAGGTCTGGGCGCCGCCCTTCGCCCAGCGGTGCTGTTGGGCCTTGAACGACTGCATCTCCGGCGGCAGCTCCGCCGGACTCACCAAGTCGGGCAGGAACAGGAACTTCCATCCCTTCATCTGCGCCCGGTAGCTCAGGTCCAGGTCCTCGGTCAGCGTATCGTGCTGCCATCCGCCCGCGTCGTCGACGCACGTCCGCCGCCACATGCCGGCCGTCCCGTTGAAGCTCATGAACCGCCCCGACCGGTTCCGGGCCGCGTGCTCGATCACGAAATGCCCGTCCAACAGGATCGCCTGTGTCTTGGTCAGCAGTGAGTGGTCGCGGTTGATGTGGTCCCAACGCGCCTGCACCATCCCGACCTTGGGATCGGCGAAGTAGTGGATCGTTTCCTTGAGGATGTTGACGGGCGGGATGAAATCGGCGTCGAAGATGCAGACGAACTCGCCCGTCGTCGTCTCGAGCCCGTTCTCTAACGCACCGGCCTTGTATCCTTCCCGGTCCTCTCGATGGATGTAGACGATGTCGTGCCCGGCTGCACGCATCCGCGACACCGCACGTTGTGCGATGTCGGTCGTCTCGTCCGTCGAGTCGTCGAGCACCTGAATCTGCAGCTTGTCGGACGGGTAGTCGATGCCGCAGGTACTCTCGATGATCCGCTCGGCCACGTACTGCTCGTTGTACATGGGCAGCTGAACCGTCACCCTCGGCAACTCGACGAAACACCGGTCCAGCCTGGGCGTATTCTTGCGGTGCTTGTAGTAGAGGTGAACCAACTGGTAGCGATGGAGCGCATAGACGCACACCAACGCCAAGATCGTCATGTACACAACGAGGATGGCCTGGTGGCCCACGCCCACGGCGATAACGTCCGTCCCGGACTCGCCCATCGCATTGTCACCCGGCAGAACAAGGCAGCGCGGTCATCGGGACCGAACCGACTTGCTAGACCATTCTAACGCGCGCCCGGCAGAATGCAAGCAAAACGCGGGGTTTCTCGGCCTCCAGGACTCTATGGGGTTTCGTAGGCTATTGAAGCACGTCCTGGATCTTCTGCTGCATCGATCCCATCTCCCCCTCGCCGTACGACCCCGCCGGCCACCGATACCCCAAGCCATCCTCCGCACGGCGGGGAATGATATGGAAGTGCACGTGCTCCACGACCTGACCACTCACTTGACCGTTGTTCTGGAGGATGTTGCAGCCGGCTGCACCCGTCGCCGCCATCACCGCCCGAGCCAGGCGAGGCAGCTGGGCCCCAATGGCCGAGGCGGTCTGGCCGGCAAGGTCCCACAACCGGTCGGCGTGGGTCTTGGGAATCACCAGCAGGTGCCCGGGGGCAAGCGGGCCGATGTCCAGAAAGGCGAGGCAGTAATCATCCTCGAAGACTTTCGAAGAGGGGATCTCACCCGCCACGATCTTGCAGAACACGCACGATTTGCTCGGGTCTGTCATCGGTTCGCCCCAAGGATCAGAGGGAGTGCCCGAGCGCCCAACTGACGAACCACCCCTCGGCTGGCCTCATCCGGCAGGCTTCTCTTCGGATTCGTCCGCCTGGGGTGCGTCGGCCTCGGCACCGTCTTCGGTCGGCCCGGCTTCAGCTTGTGGTTCGGAACCCGCCTCCGGCGCTGCGTCCGGCTGGTCGGCGGGCTCGCTCGCGTCGGCCTCTTCGTCCTGGGCGGGCTCATCGACCTCGGGAGCCGGTTCGGCTTTCTTGCCGGCACGTGCAGCAGCCTCGGCCCGGCGCTGCCGGGGACTGCCTCGCTCGGCCATCGTGTGGCGGGACTCGGTCCTACGGCGACGGGCCGTCGGATCGGGACGCCTCACCGACCCGGGATCCTCCTCCTGTCCGACGAGCTGGAGCACCGCCAGCGGCGTCCCATCGCCGATCCGCGTGTCGGCCAGCTTGATGATCCGCGTGTATCCGCCTGGACGGTCCTCGAACTCGGCCGCCACGGTCTCGATCAGCCGGTGGACGACCGACTCGGCCGTGAAGGACGTCCCCGGTCTGGCTTCACCCGTCCGGTGACGACGCCCCGTCCTGGCGCGACGGACTTTGGCACGGGCGGCGTCCGACATCCCGTCGTAGGCCTCCCGATGATCGGCGGGGATGACGGCCCGGTCGGACAGGATCTCGATAATCCGCCGCCGGGCAGGTAGATCGCCCTCTCGGGCCTTCTTGGCCAGCGTGATCAGCCGTTCGACGAACGGCCGGGCCTCCTTCGCCTTCACGAGCGTCGTTCGGATCTGCCCGTGCTCAATCACGCTCTGGGCCAGGTTTCGAAGCATCGCGATGCGATGAGAAGAGGTACGATTCAGCTTTCGACCGGCCACACGATGTCGCATGGTAAACGTCCTGCCCTACGAAGTCCTACGCTACCGGGGATGCACTGCCGGGATCCGAATCATCCTGCTCCTCGTCATCCGCGTCCGACTGCGCCGGCGCCGCGCCGGTCTTCATTCCCAACGACAAGCCCAGGTCTGCCAGTTTGCGCTTCACCTCACGCAGGCTGGTCCTCCCGAAGCTGCGGACCCGAAGCAGGTCCGCGTCCGTCAACTGCACCAGCTGCCCCACCATGCTGATCTTGGCCGAATCCAGGCAGTTGCCCGCCCGGACCGACAGGTCCAGCTCCGCGATGGGCATGGACAGCTTGGCCTGGAGTTCCGCGTCGATGCCCTCGACCTCTGCCTCTCCGACCCCTTCGGCCACCAGCTGGTCGCCCACCTCGAAGTACTGGATGAACGGGTTGAGGTGCTTTCTCAGGATCTTGGCCGCTTCCACCAAGGCCATTTCCGGCGTGATCGTGCCCTTCGTCCAGATCTCCATGACCAATCGGTCGTAATTCACCCGCTGACCCACGCGCGTATCCTCGGTCTTGTACCTCACGCGGGTCACGGGCGAGAAGACCGAATCCACCGGGATCACACCGATCTCCTGCTCTTCGGTGTCGTTCTCCTCGGCGGTGACGTATCCACGACCGTTCTTGACCGTCATCTCGGCGTGGAACTCGACCTCGTCGGTCAAGGTCGCCAGCAGTTGGTCCTTGCTGACGATCTCGATCGCCGGATCGGCCTGGATGTCGGCGGCGCGAACCTCGCCCGGGCCCTGCTTGGTGACGAACATCGTCTTGGGACCGCTCCCCTCGAGCCCGATGATCAGCCCCTTGATGCTCAGGATGATATCAGTGACGTCCTCGAGCACCCCGTTGAGGCTGCTGAACTCATGCTGCGCGCCTTTGATCTTGACGCGGGTCACGGCCGCCCCTTCCAGGCTGCTCAGCAGGATCCGACGAAGACTGTTGCCAACCGTCGTGCCGAACCCGCGCTCGAACGGCTCGATCACGAAACACCCATACGTGTCCGTGCTAACCCGAGAGTCCAATTCCACCTTCGTCGGAAGCTCTAAATCCCGCCACCTGATGCGCATCGGGTTTGCCTCCCTTCTGCGTGTGCCGTCTGCCCTGTCGCTGCCCGTGCTCGCAGACATCCACATCAACGACTGCACAGCTCGACGATCAGCTGTTCCTCGACCGGGATCTGGACGTCGTCGCGCGTCGGCAGCGCGACAACGACGGCCTCCAGGCGCTCGGGCGTCACCTGCAACCACGGCTGGACCGTCCGGATCCCATCCCCCTCCAGATACTGACGGACGAGCTTCTGGCTGCGATCGGACTCCTTCACGGAGATCCGCTCGCCCTGCTGAACCCGGTAGCTCGGGCGATCCACACGCCGCCCATTCACGTAGATGTGCCCATGGCAGATCAACTGCCGGGCCGTGCGTCGCGACGCCGCCAAACCGGCCTTGTACACCGAGTTGTCCAGGCGGCGCTCCAACAGACATAGCAGGGCCACGCCCGTGTTCTGGCGGAGCCGTTCAGCTTGGCGGAAGTAGCGCATGAACTGACGCTCAAACACGCCGTAGTACCGCTTGACCTTCTGCTTTTCGCGCAGCCGGACCGCGTAAGGCGATGCCTTGCCTCGCCGCCAGGAATGCGCCCCCGGCGGGTTGCTGCGGCCCTGACGCTCCATGGAGCACTTGGCCGTCTCGCACCGGATCCCCTTCAGCATGAGTTTGACGCCCTCACGCCGACACAGACGACAGACTGGTCCTGTGTGCCTCGACATTTCGCTACACCCGACGTCGCTTCGCCGGCCGGCACCCGTTGTGGGGCAGCGGCGTGACGTCTTCTATGCTGATGATCTTCAGGCCCGCGGACTGCAGCGCCGTAATGGCTGACTCGCGTCCCGAGCCCGGGCCCTTCACCCTGACTTCCAGCTCGTTGACCCCCATCCGTTTGGCCTCGTTCGCGACGTACAACGCCGCACGCTGAGCCGCAAACGGCGTGCTCTTGCGTGTGCCCGAGAACTTCCGCTCGCCACCGCCCACCGGCACCGAGCCCGCCGACGACCAGCACAGCGTGTCCCCGCCCGGCTCGCTGATCGTGATGATCGTGTTGTTGAACGTCGCCTTGATGTGGGCGATCGCCTTGGGCACACTGCGGCGAGTCCTGCGCTTGGATCCCTTAGCCACGATGCATCTCCTTGACGCCCTTCTTGCCGGCAACCGTCTTGCGCGGGCCCTTGCGCGTTCGCGAGTTCGTCCGCGTCCGCTGGCCTCGGACCGGCAACCCACGACGGTGACGCAGACCCCGGTAGCACCCGATGTCCCGGAGACGCGCGATGCTCTGCTGCATCTGGCGACGCAGCTGCCCCTCCACCACGAACCCGCGGTCGATCACCGACGCCAGACGCGAGATCTCGTCCTCCGACAATTTGCCCGCTCGCACCGACTCATCGATGCCCGCTTCCTTCAGGATCCGCCGGCTCAGCGTCGGACCGATCCCGTAAACGTACGTCAGCGCGATCACGATCCGCTTGTCGTTCGGTACGTCTACACCCGCGATTCGGGGCATGGTCTTCTCCCTGTCAATCAGGCCCTTTCGGCAAGGCCCGCCCACCGGGCCCGCCGACTACCCCTGCCGCTGTTTGTGACGCGGGTTCGTGCAAATCACGCGCACGACGCCGCGCCGCTTGATCACCTTGCAGTTCTCGCAAATCCGTTTGACGCTGGTTCGCACCTTCATCGCCTCGACTCCTCGCGGCCACCGGCCCTACCGGCCGTCCGACAGCACGTCCACCCCATCCTCCGTCACCGCTAGCATGTGCTCGAAGTGGGCCGCCCACTTGCCATCACGCGTCACCACACACCAGCCATTCCCATCCGCGGCGTACTCAACTTTCGTCGTCCCCGCGTTGACCATCGGCTCGACCGCAATCACCAGGCCCGGCTCCAGATGAATGTCGTGCTGCCTCAGGTGCTTGTCGACGAAGTTGGGCACCTTGGGGTCTTCCCACAGCTCACGACCGATCCCGTGCCCCACGAAGTCCCGCACGACGCTGAATCCGGCACGCTCCGCATACCGCTGCATCCGACCGGCCACCTCGCTCCACCGACGACCGGGGGTGACCTCCTCCACCGCGATCTGCAGCGCGTGTTCGGTCACGTCCAGCAGCCGCTGGGCCTGCGGCGAGATCGCGCCCACCGGAATCGTCGTCGCCGAATCGCCACAATACCCGTCCAGCCGGACCCCAACGTCCACGCTAATGATGTCGCCCTCCTTCAGCACCCGCGAGCCCGGGATCCCGTGAACCACCTCCTCATTGACGCTCGCGCAGATCGCGCTGGGGTAGGGCATCTTGGCCTGAGGCGTCCTTTGGCCCCTAAAGAGCGCCTCCGCCCCGGCCGACCCAATCATCTCGTCCGCGATACGGTCCAATGCCTCCGTCGTCACGCCGGGCTCGACTGCCGCCCGAATCGCCGCCAGGACCTGGTGCACCAACCGGCCCGCCGCACGCATCAGCTCGATCTCGCGCCGGCTTTTCTTGATAATCGCCATCCGCCCGCCATCAAACGCAGCCGCCCCTCTGCGGGCACGGCCGCACAGTCCCTACGCGATCTCCTGGCACACGGCCTTCACCGCCTCGCTCACTTCATCAACCGATTTCGACCCGTCCACTTCGCGCAACACGCCCTTCTGGCGGTAATACGCCGTCAGCGGCGCAGTTTGGTCGTGGTACGTCTTGAGTCGCTGGCGAACGACCTCTTCCGTGTCGTCAGGTCGGATCACCAACTCACCACACCCGTTGTCGCACGCCCCTTCCTCCTTCGGCGGACTGAACCGAACGTGATAGACCGCCCCGCACTTGGCGCAACTGCGTCGGCCCATCAGCCGGCCGGCCACGTCCTCGTCGTCGACGGCCAGGTCGATCACCAGATCAATCCGTTGCTCACCCGCGCTCGACAGCTTCTCGTCCAACACCTCCGCCTGAGGACGCGTCCGGGGGAACCCGTCCAGGAGCACACCCACTCCCGCTTCGGGGGCCAGGATATGCTCGACCATCATCGCCACGACCAGCTCGTCGGGCACCAGCGCGCCGCTATCCATGTAGGACTGGGCCTGCTTGCCCAGTTCGGTTCCCGCCTTCCGCTCGGCCCGCAAGATATCGCCGCTGCTCAGGTGCCTCAGGCCAAACGCCTCTGCAACGCGCTTGGCCTGCGTCCCCTTTCCGGCGCCGGGTGGCCCCAACAGGATCAGATTCATGCATACGCCCCCTTGATCCGGCCAGCGCCGCCCTCGCCCCCGAGGAAGCCGCTGTAGTTCCGCATGATCAGGTTTGCTTCGATACGCTGGACCAGGTCCAACGCCACACTGACGCAGATCAACAGGCCCGTCCCGCCCAAAAACGCCGAGACCCGGAACGGGATGTTCAGCCACACCGCCACCACCGATGGAATCACAGCAATGATGGCCAGGAACGCCGCGCCCACGTAGGTGATGCGGCCCATGACCTTCTCCAGGTAGTCCGCCGTCCGCTTGCCGGGCCTCAGGCCGGGGATGAAACTCCCGTAGTCACGCAACTGCTCGGCCATTTCCTTGGGCTGGAACTGAACCGTCGTCCAGAAATATGCGAAGAAGTAAATCAAAGCGATATAAACCAGCTCGTAGACGTAAGCCCCTGGGCGCAGCGCCTCCGACAAAAAGCGAAAGACCCGCCAGCTCGGCAACGCGGTGTCCAGCCAACCGAAGAAGATCCCTGGGAAGATCAACAGTGAGCTCGCGAAGATGATGGGCATCACCCCACCGTGATTGACCCGCAACGGCAGATACTGGCGCTGCCCGCCGTACACCCGTCGCCCACGCGTCTGCTTCGCCTGCTGAATCGGGATCCGACGCTGCCCCTGCGTAATCAAGATCGACCCGGCCACCACGGCTACGAACGCCACGATCAAGAACAAGATCTTGCTCGGGTCCATCGCGCTGCTACCGCCGGCGCCCCCCATCCGTTCGGCCTGCTGAACGACCATGATGATGGCCTGCGGCATTCTCGCCACGATGCCGGCCATGATGATCAGGCTGATTCCGTTCCCGATGCCGTACTCGTCGATCTGCTCTCCCAGCCACATCAGGAAGATCGTTCCCGTCGTCAGGCCCAGAACGACCATTAGCCGAACCGTGTACCAGCCGGCGTAGTCGGCCATCAGCAACCTCTGACTGCTCATGTAGTTCAGCCAGAAGAACGCCTGCACCAGACACAACCCCACCGTCGCGTACCGCGTATACTCCTGGATCTTCTTCTGGCCCGTCTGGCCCTCCTTCTTGAGCCGCTCCAAGGCCGGCACCACCGTCACCAGCAGCTGGAAGATGATGGCCGCCGAGATGTAGGGCATGATCCCCAGACCGAAGATCGTGCTCTGCTGCAAGTCACCCCCTGTGAAGATCGCGAAATATTCCGCCACCTGCCCCGCGCCGCCCCCGCTGCCGAAGTGCTTGCTCAGCTGCTCCTGGTTCACCCCCGGCAGGGGCACGAAGAACCCCACCCGGTAAATGGCCAGCAACCCCAGCGTAAACAGCAGCTTGTTGCGAAGCTCGGGGACCTTGAAGATGTTCAGAAACGCACGCAACATGGCATCTAGCCGATCGTTTTCGCTTCGCCGCCCGCCGCGGCGATCTTGTCCCGCGCCGACTTGCTGAACTTGTCCGCCTCGACGATGAACTTCTTGCTCAGCGTCCCGTCGCCGAGGATCTTGATCGGAAGCGGTGACTTCCTCTGGCGAACCAGCCCGGCCGCCACCAAGGCGTCCCGCCCGACGGTCGCGCCCGATTCGAATCGGGCCTCTAGATCCGAAACGTTCACCAGCTCGTACTCGGTCCGGAACTGGGCGTTGTTGAACCCGCGCTTGGGAAGCCGGCGGAACAGAGACATCTGTCCCCCTTCCGTCAGCGGTCGAACCCCGCCGCCGCTACGCGAGTTGCATCCCTTGTGACCCCGCCCGCACGTCTTGCCCTTGCCGCTGCCATTGCCTCGACCCACGCGCTTGCGCGGCTTGTTGGAACCGGCCTGTCTGGTGACCTCGCTCAAGTTCACGCCTGGCAACCCCTTCAGTCTCTGCCGATCGGATGTCGATCACGCCGGCCCTACAACCGCTCCTGCTCAACCGAACCGATCTTCACCCCTCGCAGCTCCTCGATCGCCTCTCTGCTCCGAAGGCTCAACAACCCGGCCATCGTCGCCTTGACCAGGTTCTTCGGGCTGTTGCTCCCGTAGCTCTTGGTCAGCACGTCATGCACGCCAGCCAATTCCAGCACCGGACGGACGCTCGCGCCCGCGATCACCCCCGTCCCCTCGCTCGCCGGCACCATCACCACCTTGCTCGCACCGAACCGCCCCACCACGCGATGCGGAATGGTCGTGCCCTTCAACGGAATGCTCACCATCGCCTTCCTGGCGTTCTTGATGCCCTTTTCCACCGCAGGCGGCACTTCGTTTGCCTTGCCGTAACCGATCCCGACGTTCCCCGCACGGTCGCCGACCACCACCAACGCAGCGAAACTGAACCGGCGACCGCCCCTCACCACCGTCGCGCACCGGTACACCTTCACCACCTCTTCCTCGACAACCTTCTCCTCTTCGATCTGCGGGGTATAGTCACGAGCCATTACGACCTCGATTCTTTCACATGGGCCTTTCGATTCCCTGGCGCCAAGCCACCCGCCTCAGAACACCAATCCGCCCTTCCTGGCCGATTCCGCCAGGGCCTTGACCCTGCCGTGATACCGGTACCCGTTGCGGTCGAACGCCACCTTCTCGATGCCCTTCTGTTTGGCAAGCTGGGCCAAACGCTCTCCGACCACAGCAGCTGACGCTTTGTTCCCCCCGTACCCCACCTTCTGCCGCAACGCCTTGTCCCGCGTCGCCGCAGACACCAACGTCCGGCCGACCGTGTCATCTACAATCTGTGCATAGATGTTCTTCAGGCTGCGAAATACGGTCAACCGGGGACGGTCCGGCACCCCGAAGACGCGCTTCCGCCCCCGAATCTTGCGTCGCTGCCGCTGTCGTCGCTTCTTGCGATTCGCGTCCATCGTCCTGATCCCGTTACAGCACGGGTGGGCGTCCCACGGCTCGAGCCGCGGAGGCCTCCCCACGTCGCACTAGCCCGCTCCCCCCACAAACGCCTTGCCCGGCAGCCTGCGCACGTATTCGCCCACGTAGCGAATCCCCTTGCCTTTGTACGGCTCGGGCGGACGGGTCCGGCGGATGTTGGCCGCAAACTGATGGACACACTGCTTGTCCGGACCCCGCACGATCAACCTGGCCGGAATATCGTCGCCGCGGGCCGCTGGCGCTTCCACCACGACCTCGACGCCGGGGGGCACCTCGAACTCGAACTGGGCCGGCCGGTTCAGCCCTCGGCCCATGAACCCGCAGTTCAGCAGCAGCTTGTTGCCCTGCAGATTGCACCCGTAACCCGCCCCGTAGATCTCCAGCCGCTGCTCGTAGCCCTGGGTCACCCCGACGACCATGTTGTTGATCAGTGATCGCGTCAGCCCGTGCAACGACCGGCTCTGCCGGGAGTCATCCGGGCGGCTGACCACGATCTGCTTGCCCGCTTCATCCACCTCGACCTTCATCTTCCGCGAGAACTGCAGGCTCAGCGACGCGTTGCCCTTGCTGACCTGGATGGTGTCGTTGTTGACCGACACCTCCACGCCGTCCGGGATGGGGATGGGTTGTTTGCCTACGCGCGACATCGCATGATCCCTCTGATTAGTACACCGTGCACAGCACCTCGCCGCCCACGTTCTTTTCCCGGCACTCCCGGTCGCTCAGTACGCCGACACTCGTCGAGACGACGACCACACCCAACCCGTCCAACGCGCTCGGCAGGTCTGCCGCACCGGCGTAGACGCGGCATCCCGGCTTGCTCACCCGATCGATCTTCGTGATCACCTGCTCGCCACGCGCGCCGTACTTCAGCCCAATCCGGAGGATTCCCTGGCGCTCGTCCTCGATCACGTCGTAGTCGGCGATGTACCCCTCGTCCTTCAGCACCTTGGCAATGCCAACCTTCAGCTTCGAACTCGGGACGGTCGCCTCCTGTCGCTTGATCCGCACGGCATTGCGGATCCGCGTCAACATGTCGGCAATCGGATCACTCCACATCGTTCGCTCCGGTCTACGCTCCGCCAGCCGCCGCTCCAACGCCCCGTCGTCATCCCTACCAGCTGGCCTTCTTCATCCCGGGGATCTTGCCTTCGTTGGCCAGCGTTCTAAAGCAGATTCGGCACAGGCGAAACTTGCGGTAAACGGCTCGAGGCCGGCCGCACAGCTCGCACCGCCGATATGCGCGTGCCCGGTACTTCGGGGGCCGATTACACTTGGCGATCAGCGATTTTCGTGCCATTCAACCTTTCCCTAACTTGGTGCCGGCCCGAGCCGGTTGCCAACCCCGTCATCTCCGACGCCCAGACCAGCCTGTTCCCTCGCCAAGGCCGACGCCGACGCGTCAGCCCCGCTCACCTCCCCTACTCCCGGAACGGCATCCCCATCAACGTCAGCAACCGACGCCCCTCCGCGTCATTCCGCGCCGACGTCACGATCGTGATGTCCATGCCCTGCTGAGACTCCACCTTGTTTGGGTCCACCTCCGGAAAGACCGTCTGCTCGCTGAGACCCAAAGAGTAGTTTCCCCGACCGTCGAAGCTCTGCGGGTTCAGCCCGCGAAAGTCCCTCACACGCGGAATGGCCAAGCTGACCAGACGATCCAGAAACTCATACATCCGCTCCCCCCGCAACGTCACCTTCAGGCCGATGTCCTGCCCCTCCCGAAGCTTGAAGTTCGACACGCTCTTGCGAGCCCTGCAAACGGCCGGCTTCTGGCCCGTGATGATGGTCAGCTCCCCGCTGGCAGACGCCAGGTGTTTCTTGTCCTGCACTGCCCGGCCCACGCCCATCGACACCACGATCTTCTCGATCCGCGGGATCCCCAGCCGGTTCTTGACGCCCAGCTCTCCGCCCAAGGCAGGAGCCACCTCACGTTCGTACCTCTCAGCTAACCGTGCCATGGCCGACTACTCTCTCATCCAACACCAGGCCGACACGCCGGCCCGAACACGCGCCCCATCGACGCCTAGGCCCGCCCCGCTTGCTCCCCGGTCGACGGGGCGGCTTCACCCTCCGACCGACTCAGGTCGCCCAGCACCGTGCCCCCCACCGTGACCCGCCGCTTCGCCGTGATCCGTCCCGAAGCCTCCCGCTCCGTCGGGAATCGCACGCGGGCCCCACGGCCCGTCTTCGGGTCCACGGGCAAGACGTTCGAGATGTGGATGGGCGCCTCCTTCTCCAACCGCCCGCCCTGCGGGTTCCGTCGACTCGGGCGAACGTGGCGGTACACCATGTTCACGCCCTCGACCACCACGACGTCCCGCTTGGGGTTCACGCGGAGGACCCGGCCCTGCTGGCCCTTGTGGTCGCCGCTGATTACTTCCACCATGTCGCCCTTGCGGACATGTCGAGCCATCGCCTCGCTCCCGACGATCCGGTGTCCCCCGCCGGCCGCTACACGACTTCGCTGGCCAGCGAGATGATCTTCATAAACCCCTTCTCGCGAAGCTCCCGGGCCACCGCCCCGAAGATCCGCGTCCCCTGTGGGCTGCCGTCTTCGCCCAGAATCACCCCGGCGTTGCTGTCGAAACGAACGTACGACCCGTCCTCCCGACGAACCGGCTTGCGCGTCCGGACGATCACGCACCGGACCTTCCGTCGACTGGACTTCTCACGCCGATCCTTGCCCGCCGCGAATTCGCTGTTGGGCATCGCGTCCTTCACCGTGCAGACCACGATGTCCCCAACCGATGCAGTCCGAAGCTTCTTCTTTCCACTTCGCGACGTCGAGCCACCCAGAACGCGGATCACCTGGGCGCGACGCGCGCCGGTGTTGTCGGCGATGTCGAGCATGGTCTGCAACTGAATCATGGTCCCTGCTCCGTTCGTCCCGGCCCGTTCAGCGCCTCGTCACAACACCCTCAGGATTTGCCCACCACGCGAACCAGACGCCAGTTCTTCATCTTGCTGACCGGACGACACTCCGTGATCTCCACGATGTCTCCCACCTTTGCCTGGTTTCCCGCGTCGTGAGCGTGCAGCTTCGTCCGTCGGCGAATGAACTTCCCGTACTTGCCGTGCTTGGTCATGTAGTCCACCGCCACGGTGATCGTCTTGTCGCACGAATCGCTGACCACGGTACCGGTGCGACATCGTCGACGCACCCGCCCGGCCACGGCAGGGCCCGGGCCACTCGTATCGGTTGCCGCCGTCGTTGGCTCGTCTGCCATCGCCTACCTCTCCATCCCTACTGCACGCACCTCGTCCGCGCCGTCCAACACGCCTAGCCACCCGACTTGTGCGTCGCGATGGCCTCCAGGTGATACTGTCCTTGCTCGATGTCCCGCTCCCCACGTTCACGAAGCACCGTGAAGATGCGGGCAATGTCGCGCTTCGTCTTGCCCAATCTGGCGGGGTCCTCCAGCTTCTCGGTCACCGCCTGGCTGCGAAGCTCGAACAGGTGCCGACGCAGCCGGTCCAGTTCGCTGTGAAGCTCCTCGCTCGATAGCTCGCGTACCTCGCTTACCTTCACGGCCCTGTACTCCTGCTACACCGTATGCCGACGGTAGACCATCCTGCTCTTGTACGGGAGCTTGGCCGCCACACGCGCCAGCGCCTGCCGGGCAACATCCTCCTCGATGCCGCCCAACTCAAACGCGATCGTCCCAGGCTTGACCCGGGCCACCCAGTACTCCGGCTCCCCCTTCCCCTTGCCCATCCGCGTCTCCAGCGGCTTGGACGAAACCGGCTTGTGCGGAAAGATCCGGATGTAGACCCGCCCTTCCCGATGCAGGAAGTGCGTGGCCGCCACGCGCGCCGCCTCGATCTGGGCCGACGTCACCCACCCGGACTCCAGAAGCTGAAGGCCAAACTCGCCAAACGCCACGTAGTTGCCCTTCTGGGCCCGACCGCGGATTCGCCCTCGTTGCGACTTGCGGTATTTGACCCGCTTCGGCATCAATGGCATGGCGTTGACTCCTGATGGCCCGCCGTCTCATGATCCCCTGCCGGCAGACGCATCGACCCGACTACCGCTTCCCTCGACGTGCCGGTCGGCGCCCACCACCCGGCGGCTCCTCCGCCACTTCCTCACCATACATCCCCGTGTAGACCCACACACGGACGCCGATCGTCCCGTACGTCGTCCTGCTCACCGCGTAGCCGTAGTCCACGTGGGCCTGCAGCGTCTGAAGCGGAATCGACCCCAGCGTCTGCTTCTCCTTGCGGGCCATCTCCGCCCCGCCCAGCCGGCCCTTGCAGATGATCTTGACGCCCTTCGCACCCGCCGCCATCGTCGACTCGCACCGCTGCTTCATCGTCCGGCGGAAGCTCGCACGCTTCTTGAGCTGCTCGGCAATCGACTCGGCCACCAGCTGGGCCGACAGATCCGGCTGCTTGATCTCGATCACCTTGATGTCGACCTTCCGGTCGATCAGGTCCTCCAGCTCCTCCTGGAGCTTCTCGATGTCGGCCCCACGCGACCCGATCACCATCCCGGGGCGGGCCGTATGGATGTAGATCACCACCTCGTTACGAGTCCGCTCGATCTCCACCTTTGCGATCTGCGCCGACGGTGGGCGACGGTTCAGCTTGTCATCGATGTACTTCCGGAGCGTCTGATCCTCGACCAGAAACTCGCCGTAGGCGGCCTTCGGCGCGTACCACCGCGCCTTCCAGCCCTCCGTGATCCCCGTGCGGAAGCCAATCGGATTTACCTTCTGACCCACAACACGCACTCCCGACGCTCAGTCCCCCGGGACCTCTACCAACCCGTCTCCACGGTCACGACGATGTGGCTGGTCCGACGCTCATACGGATGGATCCGACCCCGATCCTTCAGCCGCCACCGACCGATCCGCGGACCCTCCTGCACCCGAATATCCTGCACGAACAACCTGTTGACGTCCGCCTCTTGCTCGTCGGCGTTGGCGATGGCCGACCGAAGGACCTTGCTTACCATCTGGCTCGCGCGCTTCTTGGTGAATGACAAGACCTCCAAGGCCTCATTCACGTGACGCCCGCGCACGAGATCGGCCACCAGCCGTGCCTTGCGAGGGCTGATTCGGGCGAATCTATGCGTCGCTGTCCAAGGCATCACCGCTTCTCCCAAGCCGCCGGGCTACCGCCGCTTACCCGCATGGCCGCGGAACATCCGCGTCGGTGCGAACTCGCCCAGCTTGTGCCCCACCATGTCCTCGCTGCAGAACACGTTCACGTGGATCTTGCCGTTGTGCACGGCAAACGTGTGCCCCACGAACTCCGGAACGACCGTGCACGACCGAGACCACGTCCGGATCGGTGAGCGGTCGCCCGTCTCCTTCGCCCGCATCACCTTACGGTACAGCTTCTCGTCCACGTAGGGGCCTTTCTTCAGGCTCCGCGACATTCCTCAGCCACTCCTAGACACACGCCGCCATAGCGCCGCCCACTATTGGGGACGCGGCAGCTGACCATACCGTGTCGACCGACGCCGACGGAGGATCCGCTTGCTCGACGCCCTGCCCTTCCGCCGGGTCCGACCCCCCTTCGCCAACTTACCCCAAGGCGAGCACGGATGCCGCCCGCCCCCACTCCTTCCTTCGCCCCCGCCCAACGGATGGGCCACGGGGTTCATCGCCGTCCCCCGAACGTGCGGACGCCAGCCCATATGTCGCCGACGCCCCGCCTTGCCCAACCGGACGTTCTGGTGATCCGCGTTCCCCAGCACGCCGATCGTCGCACGGCAACCCGTCCGGACCTGCCGCATCTCGCCCGACGGCAACAGGAGCGTGGCCCAGTCCCCCTCGCGCGCGATCAGTCGCGCCGATCCCCCCGCCGAACGCACCATCTTGCCGCCCTGACCGGCAATCAGCTCGATGTTGTGGACGTCCAGGCCCACAGGAATCGACTTGAGGGGCATGCAGTTGCCCGCTTTGGGCTCGACCTGCTGTCCGGACTCGACCACGTCGCCCGCCGTCAGCCCCTGCGGTGCCAGGATGTAGCGCTTCTCACCGTCCGCATACGCCAGCAGCGCGATGTGACACGTGCGGTTCGGGTCATACTCGACCGCAACCACCTTCGCCTCGACGTCGTCCTTGTTCCGCTTGAAATCGATCCGGCGGTACCGACGCTTGTGCCCGCCCCCCCGATGCCAAGCCGTGATCTTGCCGTGGTGGTTCCGCCCGCCCGTCTTCTTCAGGGGCTCCAGCAAGGACTTCTCGGGCTTCCGGCGTTTGTCGGTCACCTCGTCATAGGTGTTCACCGACGCCTTGCGCCGCCCCGCGGAGGTCGGTTTGTAAATCTTGATCGCCATGCTCAACTCACCCGCCCGTCCGATCAGAACAGGTCAATGTGGCTGTCCCGGTCCAAAACGACCACCGCCTTCTTCCACCGCTTCGTTGTTCCCCGCTTGTAGCGGACCCGACGCGGCTTGCCATGCCGGTTCGCCGTCCTGACGCTCAGCACCCGCACGTTGTAGATCCTCTCGATCGCCTGCTTGATCTGCGCCTTGTTCGCCTCGGGATGCACCTCGAAACTGTAGGATCCGCCCCGCGCCGGCATCGTGTGCGTCTCGTCGTGGCTCTGCTGGCTCTGGAACGTGCCCTTCTCGGTTACCAGCGGCCTGACAATCGTGTGGTACATGTCCATCTGCCGCTACTCCTGCCCTTCCGCGTCCGCCGCGACCTGATCCTCTCCCGACTCAGGCTCGCCCAGCAACCAGGCCAGTGCCTCCTTCGTCATCAGCAGACGGTTGCGACGCAGGACATCGTAGGCGTTCAACCCCTCGACCGGACGGACCTCCGTCCGCGGGAGGTTCCGGGCCGACTTGTAGACGTTCTCGTCTCGCGCCGCCAAGGCAACCACGCACCCTCGATCGGCCTTCAGCACGCGGAGCATTCCCGCCAATCGCTTCGTCTTCGGTTCGTCGTACTGGAGTTGGTCAAGCAGGAGGAGGTCGCCGGCGAGGATCTTGGCGAGGATGGCGTTGTTTCGGGCCAGGCGTCGCATCTTCTTGGGCATACCCTGCCGGTAACTCCGCGGGCGCTTCGCGAAGGCCACCCCACCGCCCCGTCGAATCGCTGTTCTGGAGCTCCCCATTCGCGCGTGACCGGTGCCCTTCTGGCGGTAGAGCTTTTTGGTGCTCCCAACCACCATCGACCGGCTTCGTGTCGCAGCAGATCCCTGACGGCGATTGGCCAGGTACATCACCACAGCCTGCTTCAGCAGCGCGGGGCGGACCCGCCCTCCGAGCGACGCCTCATCGACCGGAATCGTCTCCGTCTGGTCGCCGCTTTCGTTGTAGACCGGGACGTCAAGCATCACTTCGCCTCACGAACGCCTGGGACATCGGCGTTCTACCTCATCCATCACGCGTCGCCTGTTGCGGCACTGGCCGCCTCCATCTCCTCACTCGCCCCAAAGATCGACAGCCGGTGAACCTTCGCCGGTTGCGGCGCGTCCTCGCTGTCAACCACGTACAGCAACCGGCTGATCTCTTTGGGCTGGGCCTTCGCCGCGCTCTTCTTGATCATCACGTCGGCCCCGTTCGGGCCGGGGATGCCGCCGCGCACCAACAGCAGATTCCGGACCTTGTCGACGCCGACCAGTTCATGATTGCGGCTGGTCCGCTGCACGTTGCCCATGTGACCGGCCATCCGCTTGCCCTTCTTGAGGTTCCCGCCGTGGCCCAGATCCGCACCGTGGCTGGATATCGACCCGGGCGACCGGTGCTTTCGCTCCGTCCCGTGCGAGGCGGGCTGCCCGCCGAATCCGTGTCGTTTCATCCCGCCGGCGAAGCCGCGCCCCTTCGTCGTTCCCGCGACGTCCACGAACTGTACGTCGTCGAAGACGGCTACCGTCCAGGTGTCGCCTGCCTGCGCGTCGGCCGGGCCCTCAAGAAAGCGTACCTCCCGAATGAACCGTTTCGGTCCGGTGCCTGCCTTGGCCGCGTGCCCAATCTGCGGCAGCGTCGAACGATGCGGCTTCACGTCGCCATAGCCCAACTGAACGGCCTCGTAGCCGTCCACCTCGGCTGTCTTGACCTGTAGCACGGCGCACGGACCGGCCTGAATGACGGTGACCGGCACGGCCCGACCGGCCTCGTCATACACCTGGGTCATCCCGACCTTCTTGCCCAGCAACGCCGCGACCATGTCAAAAGAACTCCCCTGTCGCCTGGACCAAGCGATGGTTTGACACGCGATTCGGCTCACGCATCCGTTCTGTTAGTTAGACCCGGGGCAAACGAAGAACGCCGCCATGTGCGCTTGCGCTAGACCCGATAGGGCGTCAGGCCCACTCCTCACTTCAGCTGCATCTTGACGAACACCCCAGCGGGAACCACCAATCGATTCAGGGCCTCAACCGTACGGGCCGTCGGTTCGTAGATGTCGATCACCCGCTTGTGGGTGCGCATCTCGAACTGTTCACGAGACTTCTTGTCAATGTGCGGCGACCGAAGAACGGTGTACCGCTCGATCCGGGTCGGCAACGGTATCGGGCCGCGAACCCGAGCATTCGTCCGTTTTGCGTGGTCCACGATCTCACGCGCAGAGACATCCAACGCCCGGCAGTCGTACGCCTCCATGCGAATCCGGATCATCTCTCCGTCCATCGGCTGACACACTCCCTGTCCCGCTAGCCACAAAGACAGACAGGTCAGTTTAGCAAATCTGCGGATCTTGTCAAGGTAATTTGTTGCCGTCTACAATTTTGCGCGATTTAGGCATCTTCGCGACCCCGCCCCCCACCGCCTCCGCCGCCCGGGAGAGAGGTCTCAGTCCGGGTCCCGACCGTAGGGGGCATCGCCGAGCTTCTCGATTTCCCGCGCCTCGGCTCGGCGCTGGTCGGCGAAGTCCTTCTCGCTCATCCATGCGGCTTGGAAGTTGCCCCGCTTGTAGAGCAGAACGGGGCGCCCTGCCACCCCCAACGTGAGTTCCACAGGCTCGCGCCCAAACACAACGGCCACCTTGCTGTCGCCTTCGTCGGCCAAGAGCCTCCTCTGGAGATCCGCATAGGCATACCGCGAAGCAAAACCCTCCGCGGACGGGCCGAGCGTACCCAGATTCTCTGGTAGTCTCCCGCGCCGAGGTAACCACTGCCCGTCCCGCTGGACATAGTAGGACTGGTCCTTCATCCAATTGTTAAAGACAATCCCGAATCGCCCTATGTCGTCCACCACGGCCTGTCGTCTGCGGTAGTCCCTTCGCAAGCCGACGGCAGCCAGGAGCAACACCGTCGAGGCCAACAGAACCAGAATCCCCCGCCAGACGCGACGCCGCCGACCCGCAAGTCGTTCTACTTCCACGCGGTCGCGCGCTTCGGTTACAGCCGACGGTCCATCCAACGTCGGCTCCGCCGGTACCTGATTGTCCGGTGTCTGCGCGGACATGAACGATTGACCCAGAGACCCCTGGGGACCGGATCGACGCCCTGATCATCTCAATGTAACCCGCATGACCAGAATGTGGCAAGTCGTCCTGGTCAGATTTCCCTCATCCCTCGACGCAGCCGTGTGCGACGAGGGGCCACCCCAAGAGGTACGCCGCTACTCTTCCTGTGGCGCACCTCCTCCGGCTGCCGCGGCACCATCAGCCAGGCCGGCCCCTGGCGATCGGATCCCCGCTTGATTTCACCCTGCGCTCGCCCGAACATGCATGGCCATGAACCTTGCCCTCATCGGCAGCGTCAGCTCCTCACACGCCGTTCTCGATGCCCTGAGCCGAAGCGGCGTCGAGATCACGTGCGTCCTGGGCCTCAACGCGTCCCTGGCAGATCGTGTCAGCGACTACCGCGACTTGAGGCCACTCGCCGAACAGGCAGGAATCCCCTTCCGCGCCTTCATCAAGGTCGACGAGCCCGAGGTCGCTGCATTCCTCGAGCAGTATCGACCGGACATGTTGTGGGTCATCGGCCTAAGCCAGCTGGTGCCGCGCTACCTCGTTGAGCTCGCCCCACAGGGGGGGGTCGGGTTCCATCCGACCCCATTGCCCAAGGGCAGGGGCCGCGCCCCGGTCGCCTGGACCATTCTGCTCGATCAGCCCGCCGCAGCCAGTCTGTTCTACCTGGCTGATGAGCCCGATGCAGGCGACATCATCATGCAACGGCCCGTGCCCGTCCTGCCCGATGATTACTCCGAAGACCTCATCGCGCGGACCAACCAGGTGCTGGGGGCAATGGTGTGCGAATTGGCGCCCAGGATCATATCCGGCGAGGTGCCGCGCACGCCCCAGGACCACAGCCAGGCGACGCATTATCCGAAGCGCACCGCCGATGACGGCCTGATCCGCTGGGACCAGCGCACGGACCAGATCTACAGGCTGATCCGGGCCGCAGGTCGACCGTATCCCGGCGCATTCGCCTACCTACGGGGGCAGAAGATCATCGTTTGGCGAGGGCGTGCCGCCTCCCCTGAGGCGGTCCCCAAACCTGGCCAGGCAGAGCCCGGCGTCGTCCTAGCCACTGACCGTGACGCGGGGTGCCTGCTCGCCACCGGCGATGGCGCGATCTGGCTGACCGAGGTCCAGCCCACGGCTCAGGTGGCCGCCGATTCGCTGCTGACGGTCGGCGAGGTGTTGACGAGCGTCCCGGATTCGGCAGGATAGCGGCAACGCAAACAGGTGACTGCCCATGAAAGTCTTGATCATCGCCCCGCATCCGGATGACGAGGTCCTCGGCGTGGGGGGCACGATGCACCGTCTGGCCGCCGAAGGCCACGAACTCGTCGTCGCCATCGCCACCAAGGGCTGGGCTCCGCTCTTCGACGAGGCACAGGTCGCTCGCGTCCGGGCCGAATCGACCGAGGCCAACCGCGCGCTCGGCGTGGCGGACCTGCGGTTCCTCGACCTGCCCGTCACGAAGCTGCAGGAGCTACCCGAGGCCGAGCTGAACAAGACGTTCGGCGACCTGGTCGACGACGTCCGGCCGGCCTGGGTCTTCTTGCCGTTCCCCGGCGACCGCCATGAAGACCATCGACAGGTCTTCGATGCCTCGATGGTGGCGATCCGTCCCTTGCCCGAGCGAGAGTACCTCGAGATGGTGCTCTGCTACGAAACGGTCAGCGAGACGCATTGGGCTGCGGGAGCCATGGAGCCGACCTTCGACCCACAGTACGTCGTTGACATCACCGATCACCTCGAGGCCAAGTGCGAAGCGATGCGGCTGTACGCATCGCAGCTCAAGCCCGCACCGGACGCGCGCTCGATCGAGGCGATCCAGGCCCTCGCCCGATGGCGAGGCAGCACCGTCGGACGCCACGCCGTCGAGGCGTTCATGGTCGTCCGCGGCGTCTACTGCTGACCTTCCCCGTCAGCGAGCAGGCGTTGGCCGTGCGACGATCCCGCAGGGGCTTCGCCCCTTTCAACCACGTCGATAGGGGCAGGGGAGAGCGCACAGAAGACGGGAACGCCGTCCGGACCGATCGCGTTGAGCAGTTGACGGGCGCGTTCCACGCGGCACACATTAGATACAACTCCCCCGGATTCTGCGGGTTGGGCAGCCTAGATGGCTGCCTGTCTCATTGTGTAGGAACCAAGCGAGTCGCGCCATGTCCCGCCGTCCTACCCCCTCCGCCTCGCCCACACGAACAGCCCCAGCAGGCCGAGTATCATCGGCAGCATCGGACCCACGCCCATGCCGCACTTGAACCCCGTGGTGATCGTCTTGTTGGCGTCCATCGTGATCGTCAGCGGATTGATGTAGATGTCGTTCGGGTCCACGTCGCCAGCCCAACCCGTCCACACCTTGCCGGGTTCAGTCAGGACGGCCGTCAGCGTAACCGTCGTGTTGGGCTCGTAGGAAGGCAGATTCGGCTCGACCGTAACGTAACCCCATTCTGGGTGGGGCTTCACCAATGTGTGGAGGGCAGGCTTGAGGAGGACAACACGGAACCCGATGACGTCGATCTCGCTCGTCGGGACATTGGAGTAGCGACCCGACGCGTGCATGAAGTCTTCGTGGGAGTAGTCGAACGACCCGCCCCGCTCAACGCGTCCCGAACCGAGTATGCTTTCATTCCACTCCCACACGTTTCCGCCCTGGTCGAAAGTGTCATAGGGACTCTCCGAATTCTCGTGAGCGCCCACCTCGGTCCGCCAGTAAGGGCTGCCGATCGTGTGATCGACGTCCAAAAACGTCGCGTTGTTGCCCGGGTCCGGATCGATCAGATCGTTGCTCGGTTTGGTGTCGCTGATCGTAGGGTAGTCGAAGTAGTTACCCGTCACGCCGTCGTTCTTGTGATACGCCGACTTGTACCACTCGTCCTCCGACGGGATCACCCACGTCGCGTCCGCCTCGCGCGTTACGGCCTGGAGTTGCGGATTCGTCATCGCACTGTTCAGATAGTACGATCCGTCCTCCGTGGTCGTCAGGTCCTGCGCACCCGTCGGCTGGCCGTTCTCGAGCCAGTTACAGAACCGCGCCGCATCACCCCACGAAACGTAGTTGACCGGACGGTTGGCGTAGTTGGCATCGGGCACACTGTACGTGTAGCTTCCCGATGACCCGCTCCGCTGAATCTTGCAGCCGCGGCTCGACAACCACATGTTCTCGTTGTACAGCCCGTGGGTGTCCGTGGCGGCCACGGCGTTCAGGAACTCGGTGTACTGCTCGGTCGTCACCTCGAACTTGCCGATGATGTACGTGTAGTCCACCGCGCCGCAGATGCGGTCAGGGCCGTAGCCGCCGTAGCTCTCACCCGACCACTCCCCGGCGTTCCCCGGATTCCCCACGAGGACCGTCTCGATGCTGACGCCCAGCGCCTGCGAGCCCAACAAACACACTACTACGAACACACCCACCTGCACCTTCATCGCTCGCCTCCCATCCCCCGCCAAAACCTGTAATGTAGAAACGGTAAGACTCCTCTCCCCCAAGAGGAACGGGTGGACTATATCCGACGATGGCGGCTCTGGGAAGCGTCGCCGCGATCTCAGCCCGACACCGGACTCACGTGCAGTCTTGATGGACCTTGATATCCCGACAAGGGATCGGCGACGGCGTGACGTGCTTGCAGCGCCCTAGCGCCCTATCGACTTCCCTCAATGATGGCGCGAAGATTCTCGAATTGGCTACGGAACAGCTCCGGCGTCATCCAGCCCGTATAGGGCGGGTTCAGCGCGTAACACCAGATGAGCGGACACCCACGGTCCGCCGCCGCTCGCGCCTTTTGGCGGTTCAGCTCGGGGTCGACGCCGAGTTCCTTTTGTGCCGTGCCGTCGTACGTCAGTGAGAGGAAGGGCACGACCCCCCTGCCGAATACAGACTGATTGTACTCGATCGACTTGATCAGCTCCGTCAACGCGGCCTCATTGGTGCCGTAGTTGGAGAAGGAGGTGTAGGTTTGCTGCGGAACGTCTGGAGACGTCTCCGTGGGCAGCCAGGGCGACGGATCATACCTGTTCCTGAGGGCGTTCCAGCGCCATCCCCCCGACCACCAGAAACGCTCGACGTGGCCCAGCGTGGTTGGGGGCAGGCTCGACCAGACAGCCACATCATCCCCGTC
The DNA here is from genome assembly GCA_964390905.1 of uncultured Planctomycetales bacterium. Lineage (GTDB taxonomy): Bacteria > Planctomycetota > Phycisphaerae > UBA1845 > JAFGLZ01 > JAFGLZ01. The sequence continues at coordinate 26,034 of CAYMLO010000096.1, forward strand.
AACACGACCATCGTTGTTCAGGTCCCCGATCGGGTCCTGATCCTGAACGGCCTGCTGGTAAATCGCCAGATCGCGTTCGTCGGCGACCCGATCTCGGTTGAGGTCACCGGCAAGCTCGGCCCCCAGGCCGCGGAGCATCGCGTGGACGATGTCGGCCTGGAGCTCGGCAATCCCTCGGTCGTGCTGCTCAACACTTCCGCAAGCAGCACACTGCGTGTAGAGGGTCTCGTATACGTAGTACCCCTCTGACCCACCGGCCACGCACGCAATCTCGTCATGGATGAACAGCCCCGCCACGTTCTGGGCATCCAGGCCCGCCCGCCGTAGCACCTCCCCGGCCGCAAACGCCCGCGCGATCTGTCGTCGCGTCGCGTGGCGTGCGGCGCACACCAGCCGGCGTGACGGTTTGCTCAACGGATGCTCTGGGTTCAGGTACGCTTCGTGCGGCTGCGGGGTGTCGTGAAGATAGTTGGGGTCGAGGGCCTCTATCGACGCATACGTGCCGAACCCGCCGATGCTGCCCATCGCCAGCCAAATGGGAACGCCCTGCTCGGCCAACTCGATGGCCAATCGAATCCGCGGGGAGTCTACCCCATGCGCCAGAACACCATCTACGCCCACGCTGAGACCACCACACACCCGCGCCATCTCGCAGAGAAGCGCACGCCCTAACGGGGCCTCGATCCAGTAGCTGGTGTTCTTCAGCAGGAGGATGCGCGGCCCTCCGCTGTAGGTCGGCAGCGCCTGCATCATCGCCAGGGCGTCGGCCATCGCAAAAGGCCCGGCCCAGTAATCTTGACCCGTCTGATTCGAGACGAGCTTGGCGTATGACCGCCTGGGCGGATCGAAGACATGGCTACCGTGGTCCGGGACGACCTCGCCGGTCCATCCGAGATCAACCTTCAGCTCGTAGTACCCGTTTGGATCAGTGACCCCCCTCGCGCCGCCGTTCTTGGCCGACAGCGAGAGCTCCGCGAGGGGCTCGCCGTCATTGTCAAAGACATGACCCGCAATCTTGACCCATCCTGAAACGACCTCGAAATCCTGGTCGGCGACGTCGGTCGTCACGTTCGTATACGACCCTTCGGACCGATCAAGGACGTACTGGTCCGTCTGCACGGTGATCCGACCCGACCAGCCGTGCGGCACATCTACGTCGTAGTGGCCGGCGCTATCCGTGACAACCGTGGTCCCACCGTTGTTGGCCGTGACCGTCGCGCCGGGCACACCTCGGCCGTCGGCGGAAAGAAGCCGTCCGGAGATTCGGGGCCAGACAACGACGACACCGGTGGTAGAACCGGTTTCGACGTTCGTGCAGTCGATCGGGTCGCCGGGGTCCGGCAGGATGAGCTGCAACGTCACGGTGTGCTCCCCGCAGCCGATCACAGCTCCCTCCTGTTGGCCATGGGTTTCCCTGGGGCCGGCGCTTTCGACGCCATCCAGCCGCCAGACGTAGGTCCCCGCTGGCAGCTCCCCGCCGTCGCTCGCGATGGCGGTGCCGGTGACGATCAGCGGCCTGGGCCCTGACACGGGCTCCAGCGTGAAGCGAACCACGGGGACGCCTTCGTCGTCGGCCTCTTCGACCACGCCGCCCACGACCGTCGGCGGAAGGACCCCACCATCCCCTCCCCCGGCCAGTGTCCCACAGCCGCCGAGCAACCCCAACGATCCGCAGGCAACACCGAGAGCGATAATGAGACGCGTAGACTTGCGGTACAAGGGCGTTCCCCCCTGAAGCCCAGCTCGTCAGGACGACCGCCGAAACCGAGACCGTCGGCACGCACGGTCACAGAGCACAGTACGATATCTGGAAAGATAGGCAAAATATGCAAGCTGCGGGGTTCGGCCGGGGGCGTTCCGCCCCGGGCCACGAGAGGCCGGGCAGTGGTCTAGTATCTTGGAAACACAACGCTTATCATGAACCCGCACAGACCATGGCACGCCGGAACTCATGGCGAGATGGTGTGGGCACGTTGGGAGGCTCCTGTGCACCTTACGGTGAAGAGGGCGGGTCTGAGGAGCCAGGCCCTGGCAGGTCGATCTTTCGTCTATATAGGTCCGGAATCGCAGGGTCATGGAAGCCCAGGCCGCGGGCGATGATATAGGGCGGGCGGTGCTTGGTCTCCTCGTAGGTCCGTCCGACGTATTGACCCAACAGCCAGATCGCCACCAACTGGAACCCCCCGACGAGCAGGATCGTCGCCATCGTGCTGGCCCAGCCGGCTTGGACGCCGAACCGTTCGGGCGCCAGCAGGCGTGCCGCCAAGACGGCGATCAGGTAGACGAGCGTCCCCATCGAGATAAACAGGCCCACCATCCCCACCACAGCCAGCGGCCGGCTCGACAGAGAGAAGACCGCATTGGCCAGCAACCGAACCCGCTGCCCGAACCGATACCCAGGCCGACCCGCGAGTCTGGGGCCTTCCTGATAGGGCACCTCCCCCTGACGAAAGCCCAGCCAACGGACCAGGCCCCGATCGAAGCGAAACCGCTCGCGGAGCTGCCGCATCGCAAGCACGACGCGGCGGTCCAACAATCGGAAGTCGGCCGCATTCGGCAGGATATCCACTTCGCACAGCCGTCGCAGCAACCGATAGCTCGCCGCCGACAGACTGCGCTGCAACCATCCCCCACCCCCCCGCTCGCGCACGGCGTGGACCACGTCGTCGCCCGCCTGCCATCGCGCCAGCAGCTTCGGAATCAGCGCCGGCGGGTGCTGGAGGTCGGCGTCCATGGTGATCACCGCATCCCCCGCCGCGACGTCCAGGCCGGCCATCAAGGCCAGTTGATGGCCGAAGTTACGGCTCAGCTCGATCAGCTTGATCCGCCCGTCCTCGGCGTGCGCATCCGCCACGCGGGCACACGTCTCGTCCGTGCTGCCGTCGCTGACGAAGATGATTTCATACTCGGGGGTGATCGGGTCGAGGACGGAACGCACGCCCTCGATCAGTCGGCGAACGTTCTCCTGCTCGTTGTAGCTCGGTACGACGATCGAGATGATGGGGCGGTCGCCATCCATTTCTGCGCTACCCCTACTGCACGGCATCACCCAGCAGCTCTCGGTACTCGGTCAGCCGGTCGCGCATCCCGAAGTACAGTGTCATCTGATCGGACCCGGTGTTGAACAACCGCCCGCCGCGCTCGCAGTGCCGCTTGACCCATTCGGCGTTGATGCCCACCGTCCCCCACCACTTGCCGGCGTTCTGGGCGGCGGTGGCGACGCGCTCGTAGACGTCGAGCAACTTGGGGTGATCGAACTGGAACGGAATCCCCATCGCGACGCTGAGATCAGCCGGCCCGACGAACAACACGTCCATCCCCTCGACGCCGATGATGTCGTCGAGGCGATCGATGGCCTCGGGGTCCTCGATCTGGGCAATCAGCAACGTCTCGCGGTTCGCGTGCTCGAGGTACTCCAACGGTGGCGCGAGACAGAAATCGCCGTCGGCGCCGGCGTTGTCGAACCCACGACGTCCTATCGGCGGGTAGCGGGTGTTGTAGACGGCCAGCTCGGCCTCCGCGCGGTCCTTGATGTGCGGGGCCATGATCGCGGACGCGCCGGCCTCGAGGGGGCGGAAGTAATTGGTATAGCTACCCTTCCGGATGCGAACCACGGTGTCGACATCGGCCGTCCGCGAAGCCAGGATCAATGTCTCGACATCGGCATCCGTGAGGTTCCGGTGCTCCATATCGATCCAGACGCCGTCGAAGCCGAGCCGACCCGCAAACTCCACCGCCTTGGTGTTGACCCCACACGAAACGCTGAAGGTCAGGGCCGTCTTGCCCGATCGGAGCTTGGCCAGGATTTTGCTGTCGCGCATGGTGGTGTGATTCCTTTCGAGTCCGGATTATAACGCAACCAGCGATGGTGGCGAGGGCGCTGCCCCGCGGATTGCGCCGTCCAGGCCTCTGTCGAATCGTGTGCGACGACCTTCGCCCCTGGTTGACACCCAGCAGGCTGCGGGCATAATGGCCGCCATTGTGGAGGTCAGCGGGATGAAGGTCACAAGTGACGCACTGACAACATCGGCGGTCCGGATCTCCGCCGCGCTGGCGATGCTGCTGGTCGCCGGCTGTGACATGGAGAGCAGCGGGTTCGGCGGGATCGGCTACACGGGCCACAAGCGGCAGATCATGTGTCCGGCGACGGACATCAAGGACGATGTCACCATGGCATTGGGCAGGCGCGTGTTGGCCAGCCATGGGTTCAAGGTCAAGACCGCCGACGTGGACAGCATGACCATCGAGACGTTCGCCTCCGAGAAGACCGTCCGGGGCGGCGAGGGCCGGCTTCGCGACTCGGTCGTCAAGCTCCCCAATCGCGTCCGACGAACCGCGTCCCTGGAGTTCAGCAAGCGGGGCGGCGACCTGCAGGCATGGTGTCAGGTCAAGCTGGAACGGCTGACGACGGCCGATCATCGCGTCTGGGCCCGCCAGCGACAGTTCGACGACGCGCCCACCGAGACGCCCATCGAGCGCGAAGGCGCCACCACCGACAGCCAGAACACCGTCTGGAGCAGCGCCGGACGAGACCAGAGCCTCGAGCACCAGATCCTGTCCGACCTCCGCAAGCGGATCCAGAAACTGCGCCAACGCCTACGCGACCAGGACGAGAAGGATACCGAGGCCGAGGAATCCTGATCCGGCAACAGGATCGTCCCCCCCAATCGGAACACAACGCCGCCGCCCGGTTGCGGTGCGGCGACGTCCCCCTCGTTAGGTGGCCGACGTGCGACGCCCGTGGGCCTCGGGCGCCGCACGTGGATCAGATCACTGCCCTCTGATGGCGGCTTGGCCCGTCGCGGTGAAGATGGTCTTCTTGTTGACCTGCCGCATCGTGTTGTAATCGAGGGCCTTGACGTTGTCACCCTTGATCTCCCGGGTGTGCAGCGTCTTGATGTAGGTGATGATCTGGCTGAGCCCGACGGCGATCTCGACCTCCGCGATGCCGCCCTCAGGCGGAAACGCGATCCGCGTCTCGCGGATGCCACGGATGTGGGCGACGGTCTCGGTGTTGATCGTGTCAGACTCGGTGACGAAGTCCTTGACGTACGTGCGGCTGTCGATCCGCATGCCCCTGATCGTCTCGGCCAGCTTGCGGCAGGCGTCCATTCTCGCCCCACGGACGGCCATCAGCTTCGCCTGGGCGCTGACGCCCGCCGGTGTCGGGGGCATCCGGGCCGGCGGAGGCAGCTGCTCGGCGGGCATCGTCATCTCGACCGGCTGCATCGTGGGTTCCGCCGTATGCACCTGTTCCTTCTGATCGATCGTCTTGATCTCGTCCTGGCAACCGACGCTGACCGCCAGGACCGCCGCCAACAATCCGTACCACACAGTCTTGTTCATGAGACGTTCTCCTTAGATACGCCAACGGTGTGTCTCTATCCCGCCGTGTGTCCCACGCCTCGCCTCTATAGACACGGCCGCGAGCGCAACGCTAGGCGGCCCTCGCCTATTTTTCGCGCTGCTTGAGCTTCAGCGGCTTGTTTTGCGGATCCGTGATCCGTAGGCACATCTGCCAATGGCTGCCACCGTTCAGCACCTTCATCAAGATGCGGTTCACGCCCTTCTCCAGCCGGGCCTTGACCACGTCGGCGTCGACCGCACAGCCACGACTGATCTTGTTAGCGTGAATCTTCTTGCCGTTCAGCCAGCAGACGACGTCGTCGTCGCTGCCGATCTTGAGCAACACGTCCTGAGCCTTGTCCGAAGTGATCTCCGCATAGCCGTAGCACGCGACGTTATCGGCCGAAGCCACCGTCTTGCGCAGGTCCATCACCCCGTGGCCGGCCGTGATGTGGACCTTCTTCCAGGTGTACGCCTTGTCGCCCACTTTGGTCTTGGCGGCCAGATCCACCTTGTCCTCCGGAAACGCCTTGCCGTCGAACATCTTCTTGTCGGGACTGGGGAACGGACCCGTCATCCACCAGTGGGTGATGAATCCCGCTTCCCGGGCGATGTCGACGGCCACGCCCCATTTCCCGAGCTTCTCGGTCGCCGCCTTGGCCCGTCCGGAGCTGGGAGCGATCGCGATGGCGGCCTTGAGCGCGGCGATCCCGTCGGCCTTTCGGTCGTCGGGCAGCTTGACGCCCATCGCCAAGACAGCCTCGGCTGCCTGGCGCCTGGCGTTGCCTTCTTTCAGGAACGGTCGGACCGCATCGAACGACGACACGTCGGCCAGGCCGGCCAGGCGATCGATCGCCGCCCTCTGCTCCTTGTCGCGCTTGGCCATCTTGAGCGCCTGATGGTAGATCCGCAGCGCCTCGGCGCGCTTGTCCTTCTCGAGCTTGGTGGCAATCCGGATCATGCCGGACACGGCCGGTCCTTGGGCCGGTCCCCTGTTGGCGGCCTCCTCCAAGACGCCCAGCGTCGAGGGATCCGCCATCCGGCGCAGGCCTTCGATGGCAGCCTTCTTGATCTCCGTGTCCTGGTCCTTGTATCCGGCCAGTAACAGGGACTTGATCTTCTCATGCGATCGGAACCCGAGCACCTTGAGCAGGGCAACGCGCTGCCACCGCCTCGCCTTGGCCAGCCCATCGATCATCGGCCCGGTCGCGTCATCCCCGAGCTTGCGCATCGCCTCTTCGGCCGCGTCTCGGTCCTTGCCGACTTCCTTATCCACACCTTTGATCAAAGCGGGCAAGGCCTGGACTCGACCGATCTCACCAAAAGCGTTGAACGCCGCAACGCGACAGGACTCACACCGCTTGTCTGCCACCAGCTTGCTGAGCGCCGCCACGCAGCCCGGATCGCGCCGCGTGCTCACCGACTTGATCAGCAGACATCGATACGGATCGCCCAACCCGTCCTGGTTGATCGTCTCGAGCAACCACTTCAGGCCGCCAGGCGCGCGCAGCCGATTGAGGGCGTGGACGGCCGCATTCTGCTCGTCGCCGGGGGGCTTCTGCAGACTCGGCACCAAGGCCGGGGCTGCCGCCGCATCGCCGATGACGGCGAGGCACTTCAACGCCGCGATCCGGACCAACTCGTCGCCCGATGTCAGCATGGCGATTGCCCCGGGCTGGCCCGCCCTGTCCTTCCGCCCAGCCAACACGCCGAGCAGCGTAACCCGCGCCTCGGGAGACAGGGACTTGGCTCCGAACAGCGCCAGCCCCCTCTTGCGTTCGGTCAGCGCGCTCACGATCGCGGGGACCACGTCGGCCGTAGGCATCTGCTCGAGGGCCTGGCCGATGGTCCCCCGAACGTCGTCGTGGTCGGCCGTCTTGATGGCCGCCAGCAACGCCCCCAGCGCATCGGGCTGGCAGGCCCTGCCGATGCCGTTGAGCGCCGCGCAGCGGTCCTGGACGGTCGTCTCCCAAGTCAGGGCCTCTTTGAACGCCACACTGCCGGCGACGGGCCGGCCGCTGTCCAGCAGCGTCTCGCCCAGCGCCAACCACGCGGCCCGAGCCGCCTGTTGCTGCCTGGCCACACCCTCCTTCAACATCGGTCTGAGCCTGTCCATCGCGGACGGATCGGCGATCCGGCTGATCGCCTCCATCGCCGCAATGCGAACCGCCTCGTCAGGATGAGCAAGTTGGCTCGCCAGCACCTTGACCGACCGGCGTTCCATCCGCGCACCGATCGCGTTGATCAGCCCCACGCGCTGCTTGGCGTCGGCCTTCTCGAGCGCCGCGTGAAGCGCGTCCAGGGCGATCGACGTCGGGTTGCGACTCAACGCCCAGCGGGCCATCTCGCCGATGTCCGGGGCCGACATCGCCGTGACCAGCGCAGCGACGCTCTCTTCACGCCCGACCCAGCTCAGCAGCCGACAGACGTAGGCCCGGGTCTTGACGGGCAGCGCAGCGTTCTTCAGCTCGGACGTCAGGATCCTACAGACCGCCAGACGCTCGTACTCCCCGCCCAGTCGACCCGTCGGCACAGCGATGTTGTGTAGCACGATCTCGGCACCCTTGCCGACCGATCGGCTCTTGTGCCCGACCTCCTTGATTAGCACGGGCATCATCTCAATCGTGCGGACGTAGTTCAGCAGCCGCAAGACGCACGCTCGCGCCTTGTCGGGCTGCCCGGCGTCAGCCAGTTTGGCCAGCAGGAGCTTCCGAGCGGCCTGCACCTCCTGCGCCGTCCCAGCCCGTCCGATCGGCTCGAAGATCCGGTGCAGCGCCCCTCGGGCTGCGTTGCCCACCTCTTCCTTCTTGTGGTCGACCGTGGCGAGCAGCGGGCCAACGGCCGGCAGCCCCATCTTGCCCAACGCCTCCTGCGCCTTGTTGCGAGCGTCCTTGTTGTCGCTCGTCAACTGCTTCAGCTGCGCGTCGATCTCGGCCTGACCGGCCAAGGCGGGTCCCGCCAACCCCATCCCCATCGCGACCAGTGCAACGATCCCAATCCAGCTCGCTGTGCTCCGGTTCATTTCTGTGCTCCGCTCCTCTTCGGGTTCGCTTGCTCGCGGTGAATCGTTCTAACGCTCTTCGACCGCTCGACCTCTAGAGATGCCACGGCGCCCGCATCGGCTTGCTGACCCAGCGCGCCGCGTCGTCATCGCCGACGATCTGCTCGGCCACCGGGTCCCACCGGATCGGCCGGCCCAGCCGCAGAGAAATCGTGCCCAGGTGGCAGACCGTCACGGATCGATGGCCGATCTCCACGTCGCAGATCGGCCGGCGCCGTGACGCGACACACTCCAGCCAGTTGTTGTGGTGGTTCGGACTTCGGTACAGGTGCACGTCGTTGGGGCCGAGCTTCTCTCTCAGCAGTGACTTCGGATGCGCGTCGATGTTGCCCCGCGTGACCCAGACCCATCCCTCCGTGCCCTCGAACCGGGCCCCGCCTCGCGGGATGTGACTGCCGCAGATCAGCTTCACGCCGTTCGCGTACGTGTAGGTCACCGTGAACGTCGTAGCGGTGTCATACAAACCGTCCGAGGGGAACTCCCCATGACCGTCGATATGAATCGGCCCCGTACCATCCATGCCCAACCCCCACTGGGCGATGTCGTTGTGGTGGGCGCCCCAGTCGGTCATCTTGCCGCCCGAGTAGTCGTAGATCCAACGGAACTCGTAGTGGCACCGCCGCGGCGTGTAGGGCTTGTAGGGGGCAGGACCCAGCCACATGTTCCAGTCGAGTCCTTCCGGCGGATCCGTCTCAGGCTCCCAACCGCAGGTCGGCCCGCCGCCGATGCCGGTCTTGACGGTGTGGACCCGTCCGATCCGCCCGCTGCGAACCAGCTCGCACGCGAAACGAAACTTGTCGTCCGATCGCTGTTGGCTGCCGGTCTGGAACACGCGCCCGTAGCGACGGACGGCCTTGACCAGCTCCTTGCCCTCCTCGATCGTCAGCGTCAGCGGTTTCTCGCAGTAGATGTCCTTGCCAGCCTTGCAGGCGGCGATACAGACCAAGGCATGCCAGTGGTCGGGCGTCGCGACGACGACGGCGTCGATGTCGTCCCGCGCGAGCAGGTCCCGAAAGTCGTTGTAGTCCTCGATGGTCCCCTCGAGCTCGTAGGCCTCCTTGACCTGCTTGGCCCTGCCCTTGCGGACCGACCGGTCGACGTCACAGACGGCCCGGACCTCGACCCGGCGGTTGCCGAGGAACCGACTCAGGTGTCCGCCGCCCATGTTCCTCACGCCGATGAACCCCAGCGTCAACCGGCTGTTGGCCGGCGCCTTCTTGGCGTTCCCCAACGCGGCACTGGTCAGCACGTATGGTGCGGCCATGCCAAGCCCTGCACCCGCGGCCGCCCGCTCGAAAAACCGCCGACGGCTTATCTCAGGGGGTTTGCTCATTCCTCGGACCTCCTGTTTCGTCGATAGCAGTACCCGTGCGCTCCAACCCCAGGTCGAGACAGCACTATCCTCCGGAATCGACCGCCCGTCAAGTCGATACCCAGATTCGCCATCCCCGACGGAGTCAGCTCGCGCGGGGGGCATGCGTCGATTGACGGGCTTGCAGAATCGGTGCCGTGTGGTATAGTGGAGGATTACCGGTTGTCCACGAGGCCTTAAGTTGTGGGGATGACGATGGGTAGGGAATGTCACTTCCTCGGCAAGAAGACGCGATCCGGCGGCAGCGTCAGCCGGCGCGGTAAGGCGAAATACCTGGGCGGCGTCGGCCGGAAGATCACCGGACGCAGCAAACGCAAGTTCAAGCCCAACATCCAGCGCGTCCGAGCCGTGGTCGACGGCAAGGTCTGCCGGATCCGCGTCTCCGCCAAGGCGATCCGCATGGGCCTGGTGGTCAAACCGCCCAAACGAGACTACCAGCCGCCGGCCGCCCAGGACGACGCCGACTGACGAATCGCCACGGCGCATCACCTTCTGGGGGAAATGGGACGGGGCGTAGCTCAGCCTGGATAGAGCGCGGCGTTCGGGACGCCGAGGTCGCTGGTTCGAATCCAGTCGCCCCGAGTCGGCCAGAGGCCGACTAGAGCAGGAGAGAGGAGAAAGTAGAGAGTAGAGCAGAGGCTGACGCCCGGACGAAGGCACCAACGTTCGGCAGCGTCATGACCTCTCCTGCGGTCTACTCTCTCCTTTCTACTCTCTGGACGTGCGGTTGTGCCCTCGCCATGCCCTTCGCATTCAAGTAGCCGCAAGTCCATCAGAAAGCCCTTGATTTCGCTGACCAGATCGCCCTACTGACCCGCAGCTTAGCCGGGGCGTACTGCTTCTGGACAGGCCAACTGAACCGAGCCCGCGTGTCTAGCACCTCAGGCATCGCAGAAGACAACGGTCGCTTCACCACACCCGACCGGAGCCCCTCGGTGGCGGACGCCCGCGCCCGTCACGCGGCGAAGACGAAGGAGTAAAGCTTGGCGTTGCGGAGATGGAACCTGAGCCTGATCGTTGTGCCAGCCAACCTGGATAGATCACAGCCGCCCCGCCACCTGACCGTGTGTCGGATCGCGTCCCCGACGAAGACCCGGCATTCGTCCTTCGAGTAGCCGTCGCACGGCCGACCGTCGGCGTCGAGTATCTCTACAGCGACCCCTCCTTTTCGCGCCTTCGCGTTGATGAGGAGTCTTCTCGTGCCTCTCTCGAGGACAAGGAGCTTGGTGGTTAGCTGCCCGGCTTCGTCGCCGGCGTCGATGCTCACCCATCCGTCCAGGCGAAGTGTGGCCAGACCAATGCCGCCCGCGCCATGCCGCTTGCCCCTCTCGCGGGCCTTTCTTGCGTAGTCCGCTGCCACCTCTTTGTGTCCGGGTGCATCGGCGCTAAGCCACGGCCCGGCGTGCGAGGTCTGCAATCCGCCGTAGTAGATCCATATCTCGTCTTCGACGACGATCGGACGACTGACCGTGCCGATCCACCCGGCCTCCCAGGTCCCCGCCTCTCCCACGGAAATGAACACATCGCGGTCACAAACGCGGTCCCATCGAAGTAGGTCCCGACTGCTCGTGAGCTGCACCTGGGCGATCCCATCCTCGCCGCCCGCGCCGGGCCGACGGGGCTTGCCTGGAGGCCAGCCCGAAATGTCAAACACCTCGAGCATCCCCAAATACATCCCTTCGTACGGGAACCCCGCCATCAAGTAGAACTGCGAGAGATACCACGCGGGCCCGTCGTCGTAGCAGACGTGGCTCCGCAGGGCCGGCATTCGCTGCCTGGCCAGTTCATCGTCGCGGGCGTCAGGCACTAGGGCGATCTTGGCCGGAGACCACGTCAGGAAGTCGCTGCTCAGCCCCACAGCCACGGAGCGTCGCATGTGCTTGCCCGACGTGACGTTCACCTTGGCAAAGCCAATGTACCGACCGTGCGATGCATCATGGCAGGCCATCGTGACGTTATCGCTGGCGATGTTGCCCTTCATGCTCTGGCTGCCCCCATATCGCCACCGCAGCCCCTCTGGGGAGAACGCGCCGCGCTTGCCCAGCAGCGCCTTGTACCTTCTGGCTGGGTCCGAGTCGTTTGGTGTGTGCATCACGGTGCGGGGACTGTCCCAACCCAGGAGGTTGTTCGCCTTGGAGCCGCCGAATTCCACGAGGCCGAGTTCGGGTTTCTGCCAGTGCACGCCGTCCCTTGACGTGGCATAGCACCACGCCCGCTTGCCCGGGGCGATTCCGCTGTACCACATTCGAAAGACGCGCTCTTCTCTGGAATGCAGAACGGTCCCGCGAATGTAGACGCAGAGGCCTTCCCATGGACGGTCAGCCACCACAACAGGATTGGCCGGGTGCTTCCTGGGTCGATTGAGCACTCTGCGCACACCGACCATCTGAGCGATGACATAATCGTCGACAAAGAGCTGTCGGTGCTTGCCGAGCTGGATGGACCGTTCCTGACCTCCCGCCGACCCAGCCGCAACAAGGCCCGCCCACAGGACCAACAGGCAGCTCTTGCGCGGCATGCCATTCCTCCCGGAGACGTCGTCACTCGCCTGAGCGTAATCGCCGACCACTTCGATTGCCAGCAGGGGTTGGTACGTCGATCGATTCAACAGCGGACTGCGTGGGGGGAAAGGGAAAGGGGGTCACCCATGGGTACGTGCCTGTTTGCCGTGTGAAGCCAGGAGCTGTCCTCATTCCCCACACCTGGTAGACTGGCCGACAACAAGCGGCGGAAGACCGGTCACAGGAAGGGTCGGACCGCACTCGCCATAAGACAAGGCCGGAACCGCAGCGCTCTCGGCACGGTGCTCTTTCCAGGCAGGAGGATGAGGCATGTCAGTGAGTAGCAGCGATCGGCACGTGCTCAGGGAGTTGGGCAAACAGGTCGCGGAGATCGCGGCCCTTCCCATTCAGCAGGAGACCATCTCCCTGTGGAAGGCATTGAACGGCCTGAAGCCGCAGCGGCCCATGGTCATGATCGACCAGGTGTGCTGGAACGAGATGAACGTTGACGACGAACTGACGATCCGCACGGAGGATGAGTTCTGCCGGAACATCGAGCGTGACCTGCGCCGCACACTGTACTCATGGAACCACATGCGTGCGGATATGGTGGTCGAACCCGTGGTGACGGTCCCGAAGGCCATTTGCGGAGCGGAATTCGGGATAGAGGTCGCCGAAGAACGCGCGGTCACGGACCCCGCCAACGACGTGGTCGGCCACTTCTACCTCGATCAGCTGAAGACCGACGAGGATCTCCAGAGTATCCGGATGCCCGACGCCCGCCTCGATGCGTCGGAGACGTCTCGGCGGGAATCCATGGCCCGTGAGATCTTTGACGGCATCCTGGACATCGAGATGGAGGGGTTGGCGCCGACATTCGCTGCATGGGACTGGATAGTGGTATGGCACGGGGCCGAGAATACACTGATTGACCTGGCAGACCGTCCGGATTTCATGCACCGACTGATGTCGCGCGTTACGGAAGCGGCGCTCACACTGCTGGATCAGGCGGAGGCCCGGGGTCTACTAACGCCACGGATGAGCCGGGTCCACTGCACCGGTGCGCACAGCGATGAACTCCCCGCGCCTGGATTCGATCCCAGGACACCGCGCGCAAAGGACTTGTGGACATATGGCATGGCGCAGATCTTCGCGTCGGTCTCGCCGGCAATGCACCAGGAATTCGATCTCGATTACGGAGCCCGATGGTATTCCCGGTTTGGTCTGGTGTACTACGGTTGCTGCGAACCGCTCCACCGCAAGCTCGACCTCGTCAAGACCATCCCGAACTTGCGAAAGATCTCCATGAGCCCCTGGGTGGACGTCGAGCAAGGCGCTGAACAGATCGGACGGGGCTTTGTCTTCTCGCGGAAACCCAGCCCGGCGTTGCTTGCGAGCGATACCTGGAATCCCAATGCCGCCGAGCAGGACATACGCGACGTGATCGAACGGTGCGCCCATCACGGATGTCCGGTCGAGTTCATCCTGAAAGACATCAGCACCGTCCGCTACCAACCGCAGAGACTCTGGGAATGGGCGGACCTCGCCATGAGGTCGGTCGGAGGATAGGGACTCGCAGATCCGCCAGACCAGCTGCCCAATAGCGCGCCGGGCCTGATCGGCAGTTGGAGCGTGTTCATTTCCAGCAGGTGAGATTGAACGTTCGGATCAGGATCCGCCATCGCCAAGTCCGTTGCCCGCAGGTCGAAAGGGGGTCAGGCTTACTTTTTCTGGTTCACGGGCTTCCTGGGACGCCAGGGA
>CAYMLO010000097.1:0-38842 GCA_964390905.1 uncultured Planctomycetales bacterium
AGAATCCCCGGTCGTCGCGGCACACCGAGCCATTAATGACAGTTCTCTCCCCACCTTCCCGCTTGATGGCCAACTCACGGTGCCACGTCTTCAGATCGTCTGTCCAGAAGCAGTACATATCCTTGAACCACTCGTAGTTCGTTGTTTTGGTGGCAAACACGTAGAGCCGCCTTCCGTCCACAAATGCCTTGTGAGCCGAGTGGCCCCTCGCGAACTCTGCGATGCGCTTGCCGGTCCGCATGTCCACGATGTACGTGTACATGCTTTCAGCGTACTTGTCATGCCAGCCTTTAGAGTCGTCCCGGTAATCGAATACCATCAGCGGCCGCCCATCGAAGATCACTGGCGTATGCTCCATCGCATCCCAATAGGCGAATGGAAGCTTGATCAGGCGGGGCCGAGCCGGCTCAGCCGCCAACGTCATGTCTGTAGCGGCTCCGCTCGCGATGACAAGCAACCAGCACGATGCTGTCCGAAAGCATCCTCGTGTCATCTATTGGTTCCTTTCCATTCTGTTCAGCGTTTACTTCGTCGGCAGCGGCTGGATGCCGAGTTCGCGGATGCGGACCTGTTTCAGATCCACGGTGGCTCTAGCGGGGAACTGGAATCGCAGCGCGCTGATGGGCTTCCCGCCGGTGGCGATCGTGACGCGATGTGTCGGGGATTCCACCCGGGGGTAACCGGCGATGAATTCCATTCCCTGCCTGGGCTTGAACCCATCGCCCGTCGCCCACCCCACCCGCGCGACGGCAAACCGGCCGCACCTGGCCTCGATCTCGATCATGAGGGGATGATTCCCGGCCGCTACGTTCAGGCCTTTGAGTTCGATCTGCGGGGCGTGCTTGCCCTTGCGCTTGGCCGGAAGACTCCAGACCACTCTCTCGGTCACGGGACGTCCGGCCTCCAACTGGTCTACGACCTTCTTCAGCGGGGCGAAGGCACTCGTGTAGTAACGTTGAAGGGCCTTGGTGAACTTGGCGCGGGTGGCCGCAATCTCGGCCAGCGCCGATTTCTCTCCACCCGCGTTGCCAGACTGCTTCGCCTGCACCGCCGCCAGTACTAGGCCCTGCAGATCGTCCCACATCGACTGGGGCAAGGGCTCATCGAGCGTAGCTTCGACCTCCTGGCGATTAGCGCACCGCAGCAGGCCCTTCGCCTTCGCATCAGCGACGATTCGTCGCAGCGTATCCACCTTGACCGTGGCGAACGCGGTGCCGACGGGCCCTTCCGGCGGCCGACCGACGTCCAGCCGCTCCTCGTAGTAGGTGTAGTAGACGCGCACTTCGTCTTCAAGGAGGATCGCCGTGGCAGCGCCCACCCCAGTGTGTCCTTTCTGCCCGTATTCCGTCCAGGTCACCACGGGGTCGCTGTCTTGAAACGGCTCGGCGGTCTTTGGATCGTCCCACTTGACCCAATGGATGCCGTCCAGCGAGAAGGCATATCCGATGCGCTTCACGCCGCAAATGAGTTCGTTGTTGCTCGGTTGGCCCGTGTAGAAGAGGTGATAGCTGGCGCCGGGCTTGCCCGCATAGACGTGCGTTTCGGACTGCTCGTCGTCAATCTTCACGACGCCCGCCGCGTAGATCCAGCCGCCGTCCCACGTGCCCGGTTTGCCCTGGGTCAGAACCGGGTTCAGGCGGCACTTGCGCCAGTGGAGGCCGTCCTTGCTCTCGGCGTAGCCGAATTCATTCCGGTAGCCCCGCGCCCCGTGATTGATGCCAACATGCCACAGCTTGAAGCGATCGCCGTCTCGAATCATCGCGTGATCGCCCACCACAAACTCATCCCAGTCCCCATAGGGCCCCATGTAGAAGACCGGGTTCGCCGGCTCGGGCGTCCAGTGGATGCCGTCCGTCGAGCGCTTGATGCCCATGCCGTCAAAGGCACCGTTGCGACGGTTGCAGGTCGACCAGAAGGTAATCCAGTACTGGCCGTTGAACTTCAGAACATCCGGATCGCCGCACTGGTTGCCGGTCGGCCAATCGCCCGTGTTGCCCCGGTTGACGACGGATTCCTTGCCCGCCGGCCAGGTCCACGTTATGCCATCCACCGACTCGACGTATCGGCCCAGCAGCGAATCCCACATTCGGAACCTGTCGTCCTTGATCACAGCCGGGGAGTAGATCGTGAGGTTCACAGGATTCCCCGCATACGAAACGACGGGCGACGACGTGACGCCGTAGAGGCCCTTGACGGAAACGTCACGGAACGCGCCCCTCGCGGCATTCGTGAAGAAGCCCACCCGCCCGACCGGCTGGATGGTGAAATCCTGCTCTTGCCCCAGCACCACGAACTCGCCGTCGATGTAGCAGTAGATCGTTCCATGGTCGGCCACCACGGTCATGTCGTACGTTCTTCCGAGTTCTACGGGAAACGGCGCGACCGCCGGGGCA
The DNA here is from genome assembly GCA_964390905.1 of uncultured Planctomycetales bacterium. Lineage (GTDB taxonomy): Bacteria > Planctomycetota > Phycisphaerae > UBA1845 > JAFGLZ01 > JAFGLZ01. Next base: position 2,394 of record CAYMLO010000097.1, read on the forward strand.
CCGAAGTGGTCCCTCTTCATGGGCTCGAAGGCCAGCTTGCGGGACTTCTCGATGCGGACCTCGCGGCTGCCCGCCCACAGGCCCACGGTGATGAACGTGTCCGTTGCCTCATCGCCGCGTACGATCAAGCGAGCCCCCGGCGAGGCCGCCGTGGCGCCAACGGTATCCACCCGCACCTTCGCTTTGATGACGCAATCCAGCCAGCGCGGCCCTTTGATGAAGGTGCGCGCATACGGTGCCGACGCGTCGGCCTGCAACAGCGCGTTCTTCTCCACCCGCCAGTCGCCCGCCTTGGTTTCGACGTTCTCAAACGTTTGTATCGGCGTCAGCGTTTCGTTGGCCCGCTCGACGGCAGCCACATCGACCGGATCCTGACGCACGGTTTGCGCCGCGACAAACAACGGGCACAAGGCCAAGATCCCAATCAGCGCAGCCAGACTGTCTGACTCGTACACGGGGAGACATCGTTGAGTCTTCCCGATCATGGTTGGTTGGAGACGATTTGCCAACATTGGCCTTCCCCTGTGTTCCCGCCTTCCGTCCTCAGTTCGTCGCGGTCGCGTCGTAATCATCAGGAGACACCGCGTGGCCACTCACGGCAGACGATCACCGACGATCGTTCGAGTAGAAGATGAGTCGTGAATCGCGCCGGTTCGGGATAACGACCTCGAACCCCTTTTTCGCGAATCGCCTTGCCGGACACCTGTCCTTCTCGAGAACACAACCAAGGTATCTTGGCAGTTATCCGGAGCAATGGGCCAAGCAGGATACCAACTCCCGCGGCATCGTTCCTCCTGCTGGTATCCGCACTGGTTCGTTGCCCTGATGCCTGGATGAGGTCCAGGCTACCCGTCGTCTGTAGTGGTGGTGAAGTCCGCCAAGATGGGAACGGCGGCAAGGCACTACCTCCGTTGGCCGACCCCGACGAGCTACTTGTTTGCCCCGCCAGACGGACTGTCGGCGCTCGGGCACGCCACAATTACGCCACAATCTGAGACCGACCGGCGCAAAAAACGACGCAGGACCAGGCGGTAACTCCCTGTTCCTGCGTCAGTTAGGCAACGTAGCGGGGGCAGGACTCGAACCTGCGACCTCCGGGTTATGAGCCCGACGAGCTACCAACTGCTCTACCCCGCAATCTCTTCGGGCAAGCCTATCAGCAACGTTCGGTCGTGTCAAGTCGCGGGCTGCGGCTGATGGGAGGATGCGACGATCTGCCCGACTTGCGGGATCGCACGGTCTCGGGCCTGTCGATCTGCCTGCAGCCGTCGCCATACCAGAACGGCTCTTCTGCCTCGCCAGCTGCGAAGCGATCTGGCGAGCTTCATTACGTACGTGCCGTCGTTGGGGTCAGCTCGGCGGACTTGGCTCGAAGCTCTTCGGTCTTGCGCTTCAATGGGCGGTAGACATATTCGGCCATCGTCGCGATCGCCCCGAGGTCGGCTCGGTTCTTCGCCACGTTGGCGAAGGCCTCGATGGCTCGGAAGGCCGTTGTCTGAGCGATTCGTGCCTGTTCCATCGCTTCAGTCAGATGGGTCTTGAGGGCCTGGGCGTCCTTCTTGGCCTTCGCCTTCTGGGCTGCCTGCCACGCGGTGGCCGCCTTCTTGACGGCTTCAATGGCGTCCAGGTATCCGACGGCGAATTCCAGCCGGCCGATCCAGTATCGCACGTATGCCCTTCCCTCTTGCCGCGAAGGCTGAGGCACCCTCCGGACTGCGTCCAGGGCCCGTCGATAGCCGGCACGATCCTCCAGCAGTTCCTTCGACAAGGGACCGGGACTCCACTGCCGCATCATCATGTTGGGGACTGGGAAGGTCAGCCCCATGCCGTGGTCCTCCAGCGCGGTGGTCACGGCCTCCAACTCGCGGAACGCCTCGAGCATCGGCTCCACGGCGGCCTGACCGCACACGGCGCGGATCTGGTCTACATAGACCGCTCTCGGCGTAGTGTTCGGGTCCCAGGCCGCCCTGCTGAGGTAGGTGATGCACGGGTCGTGATCGCTGATCAGCCACTGTCGGGTACAGAAGCCGCCCAGGCCGTGCTTGCGCATGTCGCACACCAATTGATGCAATGCACCCGTGGTCAGCAACGGAAGCACACCGACGCTGTCGTCGTGAAGCGTCAGAACCAGCGTGGTGAAGACCTCTTTGGCGGGAACGTTCGCCAAGACGTGGCGCCGGCGGAGTACGCGGGTCGGATTGTAGTCCACCACGATGACCAGTTCCGAGTTCTTCGGTAGGACACGCGACAGGACGGGATACAGCTCTTCGGCCACCTCGTAGACGACGAGCCGAGCATCGGGCTTCTTGGTCTTCGGCAGAACGTCGGGATCGGTCCACAAGCGGGTCAGGAAGTACAGACCGGTGATGTGTCCCTTGACTTCCATCACCGCCCGCGCGGCCCCGCCCGGATAGTCGGCGCGCTGGCTCGCCCTGCGCAAGACCTCTTCAAGCGGCAGGATACTCTCGATGCCGTAGCGCTTGTCGAGCGCCTTCCACGCCCACTCATACAGATCGATCCAGCTTGGCCACTCCGTGCCGACCGGGAACCCGTAGGAGGCCGCGTCAGGGAACTCGTTGATGACGGCCCGGATCACGGCAGAGGAGATCTCCGCCAGCGCCGGATCGTCGGGCCGGGCCTTGGGGCCTGGCGCCACCGTCAGTCCACCCAACTGATGCACAACCTGCGCGTCGGGGACGATCGAGCGGAAGTCCTTCGGGAAATCCGTCACCGAGGACCCGACAGAAGACGCCTCGATCCCCCGGCTCCGTGCGTACGCAATCAGCGCATGACAGTGCCCTTGGCCCGCCGCCACGAGTTGCTCGTAGGGGGCCCCCGGCGGCGGCAGGTCGGGATTCCAGAACTCCTTCTCGTCCCCGAAAAGCCGTCGCCCCGGCATGTCCGGCGTGATGGGGAAACGGGCACCGTACCACAAGACAGCGGTCTGGCGCTTGACGCCTTTGATCTGAAGATCCAGGAACGGCTGTGAGGGACCGCTGCCCACTCGGATGCGGTTGAATTTCAGCTTGGCCAGCTGGTCAATGAAAGGACGGTAGTCCTTGATGCCCCAGCCTTCCATGCCCATGGCGAAATCGCCCATGGTCTTGAACCAGCGCGCTCGAAGGACGGGTTCGAACACTCGGTCGAGACGGGGCAGGTAGAAGTCCTGCTGCTTGGCGGGAAAGACGTCGCCACTCAGCAGATAGCGCACGCCGTAGCGTTCTGAGAGTTCGTACACGCCCCACATCGTCGCGGCCGGACTGCCGCCGATGATGGCCATCGCCGGCTTGCCCATGCACTGCGTCTTGCGCAAGAGGAATCCCTGGTCGTTGAGTCTCGGCAGGGCCGAAGCTTGCAGGATCTTGGCGGGATGGCGGTCTGACGTGCCCATTAGGAAGTAGGCCTCCGCCGTCTCGCTCGGCGACGACACGATGGTCGCAGACGCGCCAAACAGCCGTTCGAGGTAGCGCTCGAGCTCGGCAGCCGCGAATCGCTCTAACGTGTCCGCCTCTTTGGAGATCACTAGCTCGACGGACGTCGCTTGGCCGGGTCGTGCCAGGCCAAGAATCAGTGGACACGCGGCTGTCGCCCAGGACAGCAAAGCAGGGAGTCGTAACATACGCGCCTCCAGCATCTATGTGACGTCCTGGCCGGACGGCGGGGCCAGTCTCGTCTTCTGGTTAACGCCTTCTGACGGCCAGATCAAGCCAGGTTGCCTGAAGAAGAGACCGCAACAGTCTGGTGGTGCCAGACACACTTGACCCGCTCGCCCCCTCTTTGGCGTCAACGGAATCTGCGTCTAAGCGAACCCACCTCGCCGCGCGGCAGCGACGCGTCCCATAGGGACGAAGTGAGAATAGCCCAGGAGTTCACTCCTGGGACTGCCGGACGCAACGGAAACGCTAGTCCCGTAGGGACGATTCAATCCCTTCCGCGTAACTCATCCGTCCCTACGGGACTCTCGTTCCTTGGGAGACGCCCGTTCCCAGGACCGAGGTCCTGGGCTATTCTCACGGAGTCCCTACGGGACCGAGGAAGTGCGCGCCTATCTGACCAAGAGCGTCCCACGCCTGGTCGCGCAACCCAAGACGGCTCTTCAAGTACTGTCGCAGCCAACTCAGCCCTTCTGGACGAAGATGCCCGTGGCGTCAATCACCAGGACGTTGTCGGCGTCGCGTTTGGACACCCGACCCGAGACCACGACCCTCGCCTGCGGCTTCAGTCCGTTTCGTCCGTTCAGGCCGATCGCGAGAGGGCGACCGTCCGCACCGACGACTTGCACGGTCGCGGTACTCGCCAGGAGCTTGTCCTTGGGCTCGCAGCAGTAGTCCCACGGGGTCGGGCACTCGTCTTCGTGCCTCTCATCGCAGGTAGGCATCTCGAGGTCCGCCAGCATGAACATCGCACGGCCCGCGACGAACGGATCCCGCCGTCCGCCGATCCGGCCGTGAACCACAACATCGCCAGCCGTATCGCTGTCGCCCTTGAGCTCGCCAACGTCTTTGGCGTTTCCAGGTGCCTGCTCCAGGAACAGGCCTGCCGGGAGTTCCGCCTTCGCCGACGCGTCGGCAAAACTCGGCGGACCCCCAGCGTCACGCGCAGACCGTTCACAACCTGCGATCACCACGCCAATGAACACACAAAGGGGCAACCGCCATAGCAGTCGATAGGACATACTCATCGTTCCGTTCTCCTCATCTATGCCGTCCGCAAGGCCTCCACGATCGGAAGCCGCAGACAACGCCACAACGGGGGCAGCACACCCACCACGGCCAGGCACGCCCCTGCCACCAGGCCGCTTACCAACACCGGAGCGTCCATGACCAGCGCGAACGCTCCCATCGAAAACCGAACCGCGATCCCGTTCAGGAACACCAGCGCGACCCCCGCGGCCAACAACCCACCGCACGACGTCGCCAGCAGCGACTCCTGTAAGAAGCTCACGACGATCGACAACCGCGAGAACCCGAGCGTCTGCAGGGCCCCCAGCTCGCGGACACGCGACGCGAAGGCTGCGTACATCGTGTTGAGCCCACCGAACAGACCTCCCAACGCGATCAGGATCGCCGTCGTCCAGACCATGGCCCGGACCGGCGAGTAGAACTTCAGCAAGCTCGCGTAGTAGTCGGACTCCCGGACGGCCACCAACTCCAGGTCGAGTCGCTGCGCACAGAAGACCGCGACGTCCTCAAACTGGGCCTCCCCCAACGTCAGGACGACGCACGACAGCGTGTCTCGCTTCGTGGCGATCTGGAGATCGGTCAGCGGACACCAGATCTCTGCGTCCATGACCGTGTGCGGCGCCTCGAAGCGCCCGGTGATGGTCCAATCGTGGTTGTCGAACCACAGCGTCCGCCCCACCTCGAGGGTCTCGGCACTCGTCCCCAGCCGTACGGCCGCCAGGCTGCCGACCAGGATCTCATCGTGTCCAGGTCTCGGCGCGCGTCCCTCGATGATTCGAACCTGCGGATGCACGAGAAACGCCGTCGGCGTGATCCCGCGGATGACCGCGGGCAGTTCCTGCTTCGAATCTCGACTCGGCTTGAGCACCAACGCCATGTGCACTTCCGGCGACACGTACGGCACGCCCAGCCGCGACTGTATGCCCGGCACGCTCCCAGTCACCAACGTCCCTGTGTTCATGCCGATCTGGCTGCGTTCGACGCTTTCTTCGCTGCCGGCGCCTAGGAGGATCACGTTCTGGGGACTGCCGCTGACCGACATGCTCCGCCCCATGCCACGAACGAATCCCCCGGCCGTCAGCACCAGAGCGATCACCAGGGCGCTGCCTGCCACACTCGCTGCCAGCCGCACCGGCACCCGGCCGAGGTTCCGAACCGCGTATTCAAACGGTAGCAGACGCATCGCCTTCTCCTATGCCGCACGAAAACAGGTCACGATCTCTCGTCGGGATGCCTGCACCGCCGGCACGAGTCCTGCCAGAATCCCCAGCCCACACGCAATCGCCAGCCCCCATGCCAAGACGTCTGGCCCCGCCTTCACCGGGATGCTCAGACCGTCCACCGACAGGGCGAACCGTCCCCACGTCAGAGCCAGAATCGACAAACCACACCCGACCGCCCCACCAAGCAGACTCAGCATCAGCCCTTCGCTGACGATCAGTCGCGCAATGATGTGGCTGCGGTAGCCCAGCGTCTGCAGCACGGCATGCTCACGAATGCGATCCTGCACCGACAAGACGATCGCGTTGCCCACCAACGCCAACACCGCCGCCAGGCACCCCCATCCCAGCCACTTCATGAAGCCCACGATCTCGACCACGTCGGAGGCCGCCCGCGCCACGAACGCCTTCTCCGGGCTCGTGTGCGTGGGTTCCTGGTCGGCCGCGAACATGGCATCGATGGCGGCGGCCACCTCCTCGAGCTTGCTCGGGTCATCCACCTTCACGTTGAACTGCGTCACGACGCCACCCGAACGACTGCCGGACGCAAACTGCAGGAAGTCCAGATGCGTGTAGGCGACGTTCTCGTGCTGCGGCTCGTCCGAACGAATGATGCCGGCCACGTAAACCGTGATCCCCGCCGCCTCGAACCGATCGCCCACCTTCAGGCCCCGACGTCGGGCGAGTGTCTCGCCCAGGAGCGCAGCGTCGCTGCGCCGTTCCCAGTCCGCCACCGACCCGTCAAGCAGATCGAACGCGGGTGCGTACGCTTCGATAAAGCGCTCCTTCGGCACGCCCCGGAACGTGACCACGTCCAGGCTCGTGCGGCAGTTGTTCACGACGATCTTGATCGGGACCACGCTCGCCACGCCCGGTACGCGAGCGATCTTGCCGACGTAGGACTGCGGCATACGGCTGGAGAAGGGGCAGTAGCGATCCTTCCGATAGACCACGAGGGTGGTGTCCGATGCGTTGCGAACCGTGGCGGCCTCGACGCCCGATTGCATGGACTGAACGGCCGAGAACAGGAACATCGCCACCGCCACTCCGCACACCGTCAACAGACTTCGGGTGCGATGCCGGATCACTTGCTTTGCGACGAGCGGCAAGAACCTCGGGGACAACATCTCGGCACCTCCTTCGAATCAGCCCACGGCCAGCGCCAGCGCGTCGACCAGGCTGCCCTTCTCCAGATGAAGTGTCTGGGTAGCGTAGTCGGCGCACTTCGCGTCGTGCGTGACCATGATGAGCGTCTTGCCCAACTCCCGGTTCAGACGAACCAGCAGGTTCATGATCGACTCAGCGGCCCGCGAGTCGAGGTCGCCCGTCGGCTCGTCGGCGACGATGATCTTGGGATCGGTCACGATCGCCCGCGCGATCGCGACGCGCTGCTCCTGACCGCCGCTCAGCTGGCGCGGGTAGTGGTCGTGACGGTCCGTCAGGCCGACCAGTTCGAGCGCGAGGGCCACTTTCTCGTGGCGCTTGCGTCGGGACAACTTGTTCAGCAGCAGCGGCAGTTCGACGTTCTCGTAGGCCGTCAGCACGGGGACGAGGTTGTACAGCTGGAAGATGTAGCCGACGTACTCGGCCCGCCACGCGGCCAGCTGCGACCGGGACAGGTCGGTCAACTCGACCCCGGCAACGGTCAGGCGTCCCGACGTCGGACGGTCGATGCCCGCGATGAGGTTCAATAGCGTCGTCTTACCGCTGCCGGACGGACCCATCAGGGACAGGAAGTGGCCCTCCGGCACGTCAAGGTCCAGATCCGCCAACGGCGTGATCGTGTGACTGCCCTTCTGGTACGACCGTGTCAGGTTTCGACATTCAATGAGTGCCATGGCTGATACCTTTCATCGTCTGCTAGAGCCCCACGGAGCCCTCGCCAAGAATCCGGAGCCGCTGGCCGTCCCGCAGGTCAGGCGGCGGGTCGGCAATCAAGCGGTCCCCCGGCCTGAGCCCGTCTTCGATCTCGATCCAGCTGTCGATTCGACCTCGTCCCAGAACGACCGCCCGGAAAATGGCGACGTTCTTCGCCTGGTCGGCCAGCCAGACGCGGACATCTCCTTCCGCGCTGCGCTTCAGAAGCGACTCGGGGACGAACAGCCGTTCACCGCGCGCTTCGGTTCCCCCGCCAGCCCTCGTCAGGAACCGGGCGCGGGCGAGCATCTCGGGCTTCAGTTCCGGGGACGGATCGTCAATAGCGACCTTGACCTGCAGCGTGTTCTTCTGAACGTCCGCCTCATGGACGACCCGCGTAACCCGGCCCACAAAGACACGATCCGGCAGCACGTCCACCACCACCTCGGCCCGCTGATCGACACCGACCTTGGCCGCATCGACCAGGGGAACATCTACGCGAGCTTGCAGTTTGTTCGGGTCGTAGGCGCGGACGACGTGGGCCGAACGCGGGTTATCCGCGTTGAGCATCAGCTTCGAGCCGGGCTCGGCCAGCCGCGTCATCACGATGCCGCCCACGGGAGAACGCACCTCCATGCGATCCAACCGCAGCCGGGCTTCGTCGCGCGCCGCCCGCGCCTCTTCGATGACGGCCTTCTGGCGAGCCACCTCCGCACGGGCCTGGTCCAGCGCGCGGGTTTCGGGGATCCTCAGCCGCAGGTTCTCTCGCGCGGCGACGACCTCTGCCTGCATACGTCTGATCTGGGCCTCGATGATGGCCCTCCTGGCCCGAATCACGTCGACCTCGGCCTTCTGAGCTTCATGCTGCTTCTTGGCACGGATGGCCTCGATCTCGGCGGCCACGTCGCGCAATTCGAGGCGGGCCATCCGCTTGTCTTCTGCCTCGAGTTCGGCCGCCAGCGCCTCTGCGGCCGCTAGCTCGGACGGCCAGCGCTTCAGCTCTGCCTGCCTCTCGGCGAGCATCGCCTCAGCGCTCGCCACCGCTCGCGTCAGCTCGACGGGGTTGTCCCAGTCGCGCTGGGCCGCCACCTCGGCAGCCTGGGCGACGAGCAACGCCGCCTGACCCTCCGCCAACACGGCTTCGGCACGCGCCAGCGCTAGACGGGCATCATCGTCGATCAGTCGGGCCACAATCTGTCCCGCCTTGACGGGCTGACCCTCGAGCACCAGCACGTCCTTGACCACGCCGTCGGTCAGCGCGGAGATGGCCGTGGGAAACGGGTCCGCCTCCACCCACCCCGGCGCCTGGACGACGACCTTGCCGACCGCCTTCACGTCGCTCTTGACCATCACCGGCACCACGCGGACCCCCGTGACAGGCCATAGGGATTCCCCGGCAGCATAGAGCAGCGCGGTCGCCGTGGCCGTCAGGATGAGGCCTGGCAGCAGCACCCGCGTCTTCCAACGCGACCGCGGCACCGGCATGCTGTCCCTCTGGGGGTCCGCAGAGACCGGAGATCCGGCGACGTCACGAGACAACACTGAAAGATCAACGGCTTTGCTTGGCATGGCTTTCCGCTCCCATCAACTTGGTGGGGAGTCCCATGGATCACGACCTGCCCGGCTGGCGTACACCGGCGGACATCCACAGAACCGCACCCGCCAGACGCGGAACAGGTTCTGTCAGTTACGATGGGATGTCTGTGGGGCTAATCGCGGGGTGGGCGCAAGATACCGTTCGGCGTTGCAGACGGCGGTCGAGCGGACTGCAGATCACAGGCAAGACCGCCCTCGCGCAGTCGGAGATCGAAGTCCATCTCAGGGGATGATTGACAGACCGGCTTGACCGCACAACACAGCGCGATGCAGCCGGCAGCGCAGCCGCGCGGACAGTCCGACTCGCCCTGCGACGAGTCTTTCACCGGCCGGTCCTTCTCAACAGTGCCCGTATCTGTCCCGGTGTGGCCCTTAACTGAGCAGGAGCAACAGCAGCCGGCATCCTGCTTGTCGGCGGACTGCGAATGCCCCGGAGCAGGGCGCGCCTCGCAGGCCGGGCAAGGGAGCGCGTAACTCGGTACCACGAGCGCCGTGAACGCGATCACGGAGACAAACGTCCTCAGGATGTTGGCCCCAGAATGCCACACGATGCTATCACGCTCCCGACAACGACCACGCGCTTTGACCTATGATCTCCAAGGCACATTGTACACCATCCCCCCGGCAACGCTATGGTTCTGTACGGTTGGATGCCTGGCTGGTTCGCTCCCTTCTTCGGCATACCCGCACAACCAAGAGGTCTGGACACCGCGATGGCGATTATCGGATGGGAATGCCTTGCATGACCCCATGGCCCCTTGATGCCCAACTTGGAGGGGTCGGTCGGGGAGGGTGGGGTCTACACGGCCGGTTGCTGCTGGGTCAGGCAGTGGAGCGTGCCGAGACCCCAGCCCAGATCCACGGCGTGGATGCCCACGACGGGACGGGGTGCGAACAGCTCGCCCAGGATGCCCAGGGCGACGCGGTCGCGGGGATCGTTGAACGTCGGAACCAGAACGGCGGCGTTGGCGATGTAGAAGTTGGCGTAGCTGGCCGGCAGGCGCTCGCCGTCGAGGTAGAGCGGGCTCGGCATGGGCACGGACACGACCTCGAACCTGCCGCCGTCCTCCAGTCGCATCCCGGTCAGGCGTTCTCGATTCTCTCGCAGCGGTCCGTAGTTCTCGTCGCGCGGGTCATCCTCCTGGCAGAGAACGACCGTTCGCGCCCCGACGAAGCGACAAACGTCGTCGATGTGACCGTGCGTGTCGTCGCCCGCGATGCCCCTGCCCAGCCACAGAACGTTCGACGCGCCCAGGTATCTTCGCAACACACCTTCGATGTCGCGCCGGGTCAGGCCGGAGTTTCGGGGCTGTACGTCGACGTCCAGCAGGCATTCTTCCGTCGCGAGAAGCGTGCCCCGGCCGTTCACGTCGATCGCGCCCCCCTCAAGCACCACCTGTCGGCCCCGGGACTCGGCACGGACCAGGTCAACGCCCAGCGCCTCGGCCACCTTGGCCGGGATCCGATTGTCCTTCCGCCACTCCGGATACCGCGACCAGGCGTTGAAGCGGAAGTCCACGATGGCGAGCCCGCCGCGACGACCCGCGCGTCGCACGAAGATCGGGCCCGAATCGCGCGTCCAGCTTCGGTCCGTCGGAACGCGGAAGAATGCGACCCGCGACGCGTCCACGCCGACGCGGCTCAGATAACGCCTCGCGCGCCGCTCGTGCTCGGCCGAGTTGACTAAGATGCGAACGATCTCCCCGGGAACGATCTTGCGGACGATCTCGGCGTACACCCAGTGGATGGCCGCCATCTTGCCGGGCCAGTCGGTGCGGTTGTGCGGCCAGGCAATCCACGTAGCCTCGTGGGGCTCCCACTCCGCGGGCATGCGCAGTGCGGTGCGCGACGGTGAGGTCGGCGTGGTCGAATCCGGAACCATGATCGAACGGGCGCTCCGACGGGCACATCGCCTGAATGCAGACTCGCCCTAGCCGAGGAAACGTTCGTTGATTCCGTCGTAGGCGTCAATGCGCCGATCACGTAGGAACGGCCAATTCCGACGGATCTCCTCGAGCCGCGCCAAGTCCACCTCGGCGATGAGCGTCTCCTCGTCGTCCGCGCTGGCCTCGGCCAGGACAACGCCGAACGGATCTGCCAGAAAGCTCGATCCCCAGAACCTGATCCCCTGACTCGCCGTGTCCGGCGTCTCATGCCCGACCCGATTGACGGCTGCAACGTAGACGCCGTTGGCGATGGCATGACTGCGCTGGATCGTCCGCCAGGCGTCGAGCTGTGCCGGCCCGAATTCAACCTGCTCGTGCGGATGCCAACCGATGGCCGTCGGGTAGAAGAGCACGTCCGCGCCACCCAGCGCGATCAGCCGGGACGCCTCCGGATACCACTGGTCCCAGCAGATCAGCACGCCGATCCGCCCCACGGCCGTTTCGAAGACCCGAAACCCCAGGTCGCCCGGCGCAAAGTAGAATTTCTCGTAATAGCCCGGGTCATCCGGGATGTGCATCTTGCGATAGCGGCCTGCGACGCGCCCATCGGCGTCGAGGACGACAGCGGTGTTGTGGTACAGGCCGGCGGCGCGACGCTCGAACAGCGGGGCGATGAGCACGATCCCCGCCCGTTCTGCAATCTCACCGAGCGCATCGGTGCTGGGACCGGGGATCGGCTCGGCCAGGTCGAACCGATCGGCGTCTTCGCGCTGGCAGAAGTACCGCGACCGAAACAGCTCCGGGAGGCAAACGACGTTGGCGCCGACCTCGGCGGCGGCCTCGACCTTCTCGACGGCCCGACGCAGATTCTCCGCCGGGTCGTCCGTCATCGCCATCTGAATCAGGCCGACCTTGAATCGCCTCGGCGCGCTCACGTCAGGCCTCCGTCTCCGGCGCCGCCGGGACATGGAGCGCGGTCACGTCCCCCAGTCGAGCATGCCGACAACGGCGCATCGCACGCCGGCTACTCGAGCGTGATCGTGATGATAGACGAGAACTCAACCGTCGCCGTCTTGTCCTCGTTTTGCTCCTCGGGCGCAACTTCCTTGAGGACCTTTTTTCCGTCCTTGTCCAGGATCGTAAAGGAAGGCACGCTAAGCGGATCGCCGTTCTTGTCGTACACGACGAACTCGACCTCGTAAATGCCCGGCTCGGCCTCGACGGGCACCTCCGCGGCCGTCGTGAACACGCCGTCGCCTTGTTTGGCGTCGGGGGCCTTGCCGTCATCCCTCATCTCCGAGGCGAACTCGGGTGCGATGACCGGCATCGCGGTAACCCATCCGATCTTGTCGACCTCACCCGTCACCGTGCACGTCGCCGTGAACTTCTTGCCGATCTTCACGGGATCCGGGTCGAGCTGCGACTTGATGGTCCACTTGACGGGCTGCTGACACCCCACCATGACCACAAAACCAAACAAAACACCGAACCGAGCCAATCTGAGCCCCATCATCAATGCCTCCTGTTGCGTCCGGACACGCCGGCGTCATGGGCAACCATGATTCCTGCGCCGGCGGTCCCCTTCGGATTACGGAAAGGTGACCGTCACCTTGATGCCGGCGGGGATTGCCTTGTCGGGATTGGGGAGTTCCAGCTTGATCATGTACAGCTGGCTGTCAGCCCCCACGACGCGGTCGACGAGGATCACCTTGGCCGAGGCAGTCCCCCCGGGCAGTTGTTTGGCGTCGAGCCTGGCGAGATCACCGACGCGGATCTTGCCGTAGGTATCGGCATGGGCGTTGACCCGAACGTGCAGCGGATCCAGCTTGACGATCTGGCAAATGACCGTGTCGTCCACCCCGTCCAGCAGCTCCCCAACGCTCTTGAGCTTCTGGGCCACATACCCGTCCAACGTCGAGCGAACCGTTCGCCGATCGATCACTTTCCGGTCGCGCTCGTACTGATGCTTCACGACGCTCTGGTCGTGGACGGCTTTGGCGATCTGGGTCCGGGTGTACTTCTCTTGGATCCGGGCCTCATCGAGCTCCATCCGCGCAGCGGCGCCCCGCTTATCGATCTCCATGACCCGTTGGAGCTGGATTTCGGCCAGCTCGTGTCCGATCTTGGCGGTCTCGACGCCGATTTCGCTGTCGGCCTGGGTCTTGCTGATCTCCAGGGCGGCGTTCTCGACGCTCGACTCGAGCCGGCAGATGACCTGGCCTTGCTTGACCATGACGCCTTCTTCGATCGTTAGCGCCTCGATGATGCCCTTCTCCGAGCACGCCAGGTCAACGATGTCCGAAGGCTCGACGAACCCCAGCAACGGCTCGACCCGGGAAGCCGACCCCGTCGTCTGGGCCGACGCCCGCTCGTCTACCGACCAGGTGATCATGGCCGACGCCGCCAACATCGGAATGCCGAACAGACCAGCAACCACCAACCGCTCGCGAAGCATGTCGCACCTCCGAAGCGCCACGCCGGGACCGTGCTCGTCTCATATCGGCAGCGGTTCTTGGCCGGCATGACCGAAAACGCACTCCCCCACCGGCCGCCCTCGTCACCTCGAGACGGGCGCCATTCTACCACGGCCATCGCCCTGTCCGCCTCCCCTGAAACCTTCGTCGACAGAACCCCAACCGGCCGGCGGATCAGCGTTCGACCTGTCGTTCAACTGTCGAAGAGACGAGCGATGGGGTTGGCTCCGCATTCGTCGTCGGACCCGTCGGTGACTCTCGACGCCCTGTCTTTCCGCCACGTCGGGTCGGACCGGTCGCCGGCTGGGGAGACATGAGCATGCACGGAGCCTATTCGGTCAGTCTCGGGAAGGCACATGCTGAGAGTATCCGGGAGTCTAGTAAGATCAATGTACACAACCCCATGATCGCATGTCCCTGGGGCCTGCTGACCCAGCGACAAGGGCGAATGCCTTAAATGTTTTCTAAAGAACAGATTAGGGTCCCCGCACATTGGCGTGGCCGCACTGCCCGTTGCGTGCTGCCGGCCGGGCGGACCTTGACACCGTGTACTAAGTTAGTGTACCCTTTACTTACAGGGACGTCCGATGCGAGCCGCGCAAAGCACTTCTGGGAGGACATTGCGATGAGACCCCCCCGTGTCCGGAGGGCTTCCCAAATCCTGGGGCTGGCAAGCACGTTGATCTGCCCGGCCGTCGTAATGGCACAGGTTAGCTTCGAACGGTATCGAGCGCTCGGCGATAGCCTGAGCCACGGAACGCAGGGCGGCCTGGTCGTCGACTACCGGACGCAGCCGCGGGCTTGGCCGGTTCTGCTCGCCGCCAAGATGGGCACGACGTTCAACCTGCCCTTGCTGGAGAAGGCCAACCTCTTCAGTCTGCAACGACGCCGGGACTACCCCGACTACGAAACCTGCCACAACCTCGCCTGCAACGGCGCGGACGTGGACGACACGTACGACGACACCTGCCAAGAGATCGGCTGGTGGCTGTTTGGCTGGGACTCGAATTTCGAGAACCTGGTCCTGGCCCCGCGCTACGGCTACAGCCAGGTCTCGGCCGCCGTGGCCGACGATGCCACCTTCGTAACCTTCTTCTTGGGCGGCAACGACTTCCTCAAGTGCATCTTGAGATACGGCACGGTGCTGTCCCCCATCGAGTGGCTGGGCGTCGATCCCGAACCGCTGGGCGAGAAGAGTCCCACCTCGCAGCAGGAATTCTACAACCGCTACAAGTACGCGATCACCCAACTGTATGCGCCGGGTCGGGGCATCTGCGTGGGCACGTTCCCGAGGTTGCAGAACATCGCAGGCGTGCTGGACAAAGAGGAACTCACCGCCATCGTCGGCCCCAATCCGATGCCTGAGGACTGCTACACGAACGAGATCATCATGGCCGCCATCCTTCGGGCGTGGATCCCTTCCTGGAACGTGGACATGGTGGCCGACGACGACAACTACTACACGCCGGCCGAGCTCCAGGAGATCAACGACGCCGTCGTCGGCTTCAACGCCACGATTCGCGCCATCGCCGCCGATCCCAACCATCCCTGTGCGGTGGCCGACGTCGAGCAGCTCATCACCGACCTGGCCGCCGGCGAGATCCACGTCAACGGTTGGCGGATCAACGATCAGTACATGATCAACAACGTGGGCAAGCCGCGGATGAGCATCTACAGCAGCGACGGCGTCCACCCGAGCGACATCGGCCACGCCTTGATGGCCGCCACTTTCATCGACGCCATCAACGACTTCTACGGGACGAGCATCCCGCAATTCACCGAGGGTGAGCTGACCGCCATCCTCAACAACGACCGATTCGCCGACAACGACGGCGACGGCGAAATCGAAGGGCTGGACTACGACGAACTCACCGAGGCCTTCTACTACAACGTCAACTTCTTCCTCGGTGGCACGTACACGGGCGACTCGGGCGAAGTCCCTCGGGCCGCCAAGATGCTGACCGTCGAGAACACCAACCCGGCGTTCGGGTACGTGTTGACCACGCCGGAAGGACCGGAGCAGTTCGAGAACGCCTCGGTCACGCTGACGGCCTATCCCGACGTGAGCAAGGGCAGGCTGTTCAGCCATTGGGAGGGCGATGTCCCCGGCGGCAGCACCACCGAAAACCCGCTCACCATCACCATGGACGCGGACAAGACCGTAGTGGCCGTCTTTAAGTGCGGCGGGACCGGTCTGGCCACCATCGCTCTGACGATGGCGATGCTGCTCGGCATGGCCGTCTACCACCGGACGCGCCGGGCGTAGTCCTCTGCCGGGCCACCGCGTCTCCTGTGCTATGGATCGATCGGGGAGTCACCGGGATGAGGCCGGACGCGTCGGGCTGCTGGCAGGGCGACTCGCGCATTGGCGGAGGCCCTCACGGGCGCTCTTGAGCTTCGGGTCGATCTTCAAAGCCCGGCGGAAACACGCGGCTGCCTCATCGGTCCGGCCCAGTGTCTTTAGGACCTGCCCCAACGCATTCTGCGCAGGGGCGTGATTCGGATCCAGGTGAACGGCTTGCCGAAGGGACGCACCCGCCTCGGCAAAACGGTCCTGCCCGGCCAGCAACACGCCCAAGTTGTAATGGGCAGAAGAGTCCTTCGGGGAAAGTCTGACGGCCTCTCGCAGGTGCTTCTCGGCATCAACCCAGCGCTTCCGCTTGGCGAGCATCACGCCCAGTTCGAGCTGTCCTCTGGGATGAGACGGAAGCAGGCGGACGAACGCCGCCATCTCGGCGAGCGCCTCGTCGCTCCTGTCCGATCGCTGCAGGATCTTCGCCAATCTGTAGTGGGCACGGGGCAGCGTCGGGTCGAGCTCGATACACCGCCGCAGGGCAGCTTCGGCCCGAGGAGACTGTCCAGCCTGGGCGCATAGCCCGCCCAGAGCCATCAGCGCCTTGGCGTCGGCCTGCAAGGCGATCGTTCGCTGGAGCAGATCGATGGCCTCTTTCACACGCCCTTCTCGCCTCATTAGCTCCGCCAATGCTCGCGCTGCCCGGGGGCTACGGGGGTCCGCGGCCATGGACCGCTCGAACGCCTGGCGGGCCTCCTCGATCCTGCCGGCCGCGTAATGCAGCGCGCCGATGTTGAAGTACGCCGACCCGGTCGTGCTTCGCCCGACCTCGATGCACTTCTGGTACAGTTTCAGCGCCTCATCCTTGCGGTTCTGCTCAACGCGCACGCTCGCCAGGCCGAACAACCCTCCCCAGAACTGAGGGTGATCCGCCAGGATCCGGTTGAAGGCCGCTTCCGCCTCCGGCACCTTTCCCTGCGCGAGCAGCACTTCCCCGATTCGTACGGCCACCTCCAGCTTGGGGTAGCCCGCTTGACCCTTACGAAGAACCGGCAGGGCCTGATCCAGTTTCCCCAGGGCCTGGTAGCTCTCCCCGAGAAGCTGCCAGGCCCGCCAGTTCCTCGGTTCCTTGCGCAGGACGGATTCATACACCGGGATCGCCTTGGCGTGTTCCCCCGCGTCGGCAAGCGCCTCGGCGCGCTGGAGCACCCGCCAGTTGTCCATCATGTCCTTCGGGTCCGGCGGGGCCTGCTGCGTAGCGGATGATTCCCCGACGCCGAAGACATAGCCCAAAGCCTCGAGCTTCTCGCGCGAGTCGACATCCAGCGGAAGGTTGCCCGACACCGAGGCCACCAGACTTGGGTCTTGCCCTACCACGTCCCGCAAGCGACGGTGAAGCTCGTCGGCGACGTCGCGCCGAGCCGCCAGCAGGTTGTTCAGCTCATTGGGGTCGTTGCGGAGGTCGTACAGCTCCGGCTTGGGAGCCAGGATGAACTTGACGTCGTCCCTGCGAATACCCATCAGCGGCGCCCAACCGTACTGCATCTTCGGCAGGAGGGTCTCGATGTACAGATCCCGCGGTTCCGATGCGGCGGATCGGACCAGGCTGACGCCGTCGAGCCCCGACGGGACGGCAATGCCCAACAGGTCGAGCACCGTCGGCACGACGTCGATCAGCCCGACCTGTCCGGTGATCACCTTGCCGGTCGGCAAGACGCCCTCGGCGCGGAAGATCATTGGCACGCGCACGGTCGCGTCGTAGATCATGATGCCGTGCGTCCGTTCCTTGTGCTCGCCGAGCGACTCGCCATGATCGCTGACCACGACCACCAGCGTCCGACTGCCCAATCCCTGTGCGTCTAGCGCCGCGACGAGTCGCCCGAGGTGTTCGTCGGTGTAGGCGACCTCGCCGTCGTAGAGGCGGCCGGCGAATCGTCCCAGGTACGGCTCGGGCGGGCTGTAGGGAACGTGCGGATCGAAGTAGTGCACGAACAGGAAGAACGGATCGTCCTTTCGGTCGCGCAGCCACCGCACCGCAGCGTCTGTGGCCGGCTGGGCGCGGCGCTCCCGAAAGCCGAACCGCATCGGCTGCTCGCCCGATCTGAGATCGTCGTCGTAGTCGTCGAACCCTTGGTCCAGACCGTATCGCCGGTCCAGGACGTGGGCCGAGATGATCGCGCCGGTCTGGTAGCCCCGGCCCTTGAGCAGTTCGGCCAGGGTCACCTGGTCGCCCTCGACCCTAAACACCCCGTTGGCGCGGGCACCGTGGCGGTGAGGGTTCAGCCCCGTGAGCAGAGAGGCGTGTGACGGCAGCGTCACCGGGACCGGCGCGATCGCATAGCGGAATCGAACCCCGCCGGCCGCCAACGCGTCGAGCGCCCGGGTTGCGGCCTCGGCGTGTCCATAGCATCCCACCCGGTCGGCGCGGAGTGTGTCGATACTGACCAGCAAGACGTTCCAGCCCGCCAAGGCGCCAGGCGCCACGCCCAGAGGCCCGAGTCCACCAGGCTTTCTGCCCAACCGGGAGACGACCACGACGATGACGAACGCAAGCACCAGGCCGGCGATCCCCAGACCCACCCAAGACTTCCTGGGCGCCCGTTCATGCTCGCTCGTTTGCCCAGAGGCGTCCGTCATCTCGCCTGTCCCATGCCTTCCCGATCGATCCGCGCGCTCCACCCAACAAGTGTACCCGAGCGATGGCCGCACTCGCCACCGATGGGGCGCTATCACCGCACACCTACCCCCGAGGACAGACGGGCTCCACAGCGCCTGGCGGACCGATGGTCGAGGCCCTATCATACGCCCTCCCGGACGCGCCGGTTGGAACGACCAACGCCGCGAACGGATTGGCCCGCATCACCAGACGACGACGGTGACAGAATGGACGCACTCGAGAAGATCGCCGCGCACTCGAACTTCAGCGCGGTGGACTGGGTCATCGTTTGTGTCTACCTCTCCGGATCGGTGCTGATCGGGTTCTACGTTCGCCGCTACATCGCCAACATGGCCGACTACGTCGTCGCCGGCCGGGCCCTGAAGACCTACATCGGCCTGGCCACGCTGATCGGCACGGAGATGGGGCTGGTCACGGTCATGTACGCCGCCCAGAAGGGGTTCACGGGCGGGTTCGCGGCCTTCCACATCGGGCTGATCGCCGGCGTGGTCACGCTCTTCGTCGGGATCACCGGGTTCATCGTCGTGCCGCTCCGCAGGATGGGCGTCATGACGATCCCCGAGTACTACCAGAAGCGGTTCACCCCCGGCGTCCGCGTCGTGGGCGGCGCGATCCTCGCGTTTGCGGGCATCCTGAACATGGGCATGTTCCTCAAGGCCGGCGCCCTGTTCGTCACGGCCGTGATGGGCATGACCGACCCGATGTACCTCAATATCACCATGAGCGTCCTGATCGGACTGGTCCTGACGTACACCATCCTGGGCGGCATGGTCTCCGTCGTCATCACCGACTACATCCAGTTCGCGGTCCTGTCGATCGGCCTGCTGCTGACCTCTGCGATCGCGGTGAACAAGCTGGGCTGGGACAACATGGTCAACGCGGTGATGACGTACCGGGGCGAGGGGGGGTTCAACCCGTTCCACGAGTCCGACGGCTCCGGGTTCGGGACCAGCTACGTGATGTGGATGGTCATCCTGGGTCTGGTGGTCTCGGCGGTCTGGCAGACGTCGGTGATCCGGGCCTGTGCGGCCGAGAGCACGAAGGTCGTTCGGCGGATGTACATGTGGTCGTCGGTGGGCTACCTCATCCGGATCATGATCCCCTATCTCTGGGGCATCGCCGCGCTGACGTACGTCGCCAGCCACCCCGAGTTCAGAGAGATCTTCCTCCCGACCCAGGGCGAGCCCGACCCGCAACACACGCTGATGGCCATGCCCCTCGCCCTCAGCGCCATTCTCCCCGTGGGCCTGTTGGGCATCCTGACGGCCGGCATGCTGGCGGCCTTCATGTCCACGCACGACAGCTACTTGCTCTGTTGGAGTTCCGTGCTGACGCAGGACGTGCTCGCACCGCTGCTGGGCGAGCGGATGACGACCCGCGTCCGGCTGATCTGTGCCCGCCTCTTCATCTTCCTGATCGCCGTGTTCCTGCTGGTCTGGGGACTGTGGTATCCGCTCGGCCAAGACCTGTGGGACTACATGGCCATCACAGGGGCGATCTACTTCACCGGGGCGACCGCCGTGCTCGTCGTCGGGATCTACTGGAAACGCGCCAGCACCGTGGGGGCATACGTCGCGCTGCTCTGCGGGTTCGGCGCGCTGCTGGGGTTGGCGCCGATTCAGGACCGCCTCGGCGTCGATTGGGATACCGAGTGGGTTGGGCTCGGCACGGTGGCGGCGGCTTTCGGGACCATGATCATCGGCTCGCTGCTGTTCCCGAACCGGAAACGACCTGCGGGCGACACCGCGCCAGTCGAGGAGGCGTGACGATGGAATTCTGGCTGCCCATCTGGAAATGGACGCTGATCCTGGGCGCGACCGCCTTCGCCGTCTTGTCCGTCGTCGTCATCATCGGTGGAGCCTACGACATCCGCTCGCTCTTCCGGTCCCTCCGGGCCCAGCACGAGCAGCAGGACCCCCCAGGCGACGGCGCGCTCCCTCGCGTCGAGGATGGGACAACGGGACCCGCCAAGAGAAACGAATCAGTCTGATCTCCCCCCCCCGAGCCGGCCCGTCCTCGGGCCGGTCCTGAACCGCGAAGCGCCATCGACCAAGTAGACCGGCCTGGGGACAGGCCGGCTCGGGTCAGCTGCTACACCTTGTTCCCGCGGGCCAGCGGCTCCTTGCCGTTCATCACCAGAACGAGGTTCATCACGGCCTTGGTGGCCTGACGGACCACGCTCTCGTACGTGCGACTGCCGATGTGCGGCGTCAGGATGGTGTTCTCCAGCCCGATCAGCGGGTTGTCGGACGCCGGCGGCTCGGCACTGTAGACGTCGGCGCAGTAGCCGCCCAGCTTGCCGGCCTTGATCGCATCGGCCACGTCCGACTCGACCACCAACGCCCCCCGAGCCGTGTTCACGATGACGGCCGACGGCTTCATCGTCGCCAGACGTTCGGCGTTGATCAGCCCGCGGTTCTCGTCCGTCAGGTTCATGTGCAGGCTGAGGAAGTCGGCGGCCTG
Organism: uncultured Planctomycetales bacterium; assembly: GCA_964390905.1. Lineage (GTDB taxonomy): Bacteria > Planctomycetota > Phycisphaerae > UBA1845 > JAFGLZ01 > JAFGLZ01. The sequence goes on from CAYMLO010000097.1 coordinate 23,542, forward strand.
GATGACCTCCTCGGGGCTCTCGGCACGGGTCACGCCGTACTCGGCCGCGAAGTAGTTGGTCTCGTCCGTCCAGAAGACGTCGTACCCGATCACCTTCATACCGAACGCCCGGGCCCGCTTGGACGTCTCCTTGCCGATCCGGCCCATACCGAGCACGCCCATCGTCTTGTTCCACATCTCGTGGCCCGTCATCCGCTTCCACCCGCCCTCGTGGATCAGGCCGCTCTGCTGCGGGATCTGCCGGATCAAGCTGAGGATCAAGCCGAAGACGTGCTCGGCCACCGTGGTGTGGTTCACGCCCGGCGTGCAGCAGACGGGGATCTTCAGATCGGTGGCCGCCGCCAGGTCGATCTTGTCCAGCCCGATGCCGTACTTGCTCAGGACCCGTATCCGCGGCGTGCACTTCTCGAGCACCTTGCGCGTAAACGCGTCATCGCCGCAGATGATCCCGTCGACGTCGCCGACCAGCGCGAAGATCTCATCCTCCGGCAGCGGCCCCCGGGCGCTGATCAGCTCGTACCCCTCCTTGGCCAACAGGTCGTGGTGTTGCCCCGGCGTGTCCTGAAACGAGGTCGTGGTGACGAGCACGCGTTCACTCATAGTCAGTCTCCTTGCGATGCGAATTCCTCAAACCGTCGTCCCCCCCGAGCGTACCCGCCACGCCAAACACGTGGCATCCCATCAGGCCGCTGACGAACCACGGAGTTTAGCACAACCGCCCCACATGACTCCACCCCCTGCCCGGAACCCCAAACACTGGTTAACTCCAGGACTCGATTTGCCGATTGCATCCGTGGCGTGACTGGCCACAATAGAGGCAATGGCCACATCAGAGTCGATTCCCGCGAGGGCGTGATGGCTCCTGACCAATCGGGTCCACGTGTGATCAAGGTCGCCTGCAAATGTGGCAAGCGGCTCGGGTTTCCGCAGACCCGCATCGGCAAGTCCGCCAACTGCCCGTCGTGCAAACGCAAACTGAGGATCATCGCGCACGGGGACGGATCAAACACCCGCGCAGCGCGAGGCGGACTGCTCATCAAGAAGGGCCCGCATCACGCCGGCGAGCTCGTCTTCCTCGCGGGCAGTTCGCCCATCGAGGCGGGCAAGCGCAGCAACAAGCACCTCCACCTCGAGGGAGACCTGGTTTCGCGAGACCACTGCCGCTTTGTCCCGACGGACGCGGGGTACCGAATCGAAGACTGCAGCAGCACGAACGGCCTGTTCGTCAACGGCCAGCGGATCACCGGTCACGATCTCAAGCACGGCGATCGGATTCGCATCGGCGAGTACGAATTGACGTACCTCCGGGTCGGCCCCGCCAAGCGGAAGGCCCCCTCGGCCCCGAAGGAACCCACGCCCGAGCTGGCGCCTTCGCTTCTGTCTGAGCTGCCCCAGGAGCCGTCCCGCGAGGACGAGCCCAGCCCCGACGAGGTCTTCCAAACCGCCGACGACGCCGGCGAGATGATTCCCCTCACTGAGCAGCCGGCCCAGGCTCCGGCAGCGGCCACCACGGCGGTCTCGCTGGGCGCGGGCGGCATGGTCGAGATGGAAGAGACGGGCGAGGCCCCCATCTGTCCGTCCTGCAAGAAGCAGCTCCGCCCCAAGGCCAAGATCTGCGTGGAATGCGGCATCGACATCAAGACAGGCCGTGCCCTGGTGACATCCCAAGAGACCGGCCTGGACGGAATCTACATCGCCGCCGAGAGCATCATCCGCGTCGTCAGTTGGGTGTTCTGGGTCGGGTTCTACCCGATCGCGTCGGAGGCCTTCGGGACCCGCAAGCCGTACACGACGCGCGCGATCGCCATCCTCACGGTCCTGGTCAGCTTCTGGTTCCTGGGCTACGAGTGGTCCTCTTCGCCCCGCATGCGGACGATGAAGAACCTGATGCTATGGGCGGGCGACGCCGAGCCCGACCCCGATATCCTGTTTCTCTTCTACACCTTCACCGAGTACGGCGACAAACACGCCTTCGGCCGGGAATTGACCGCGCAGGAGGTGGCCCATCCCGAACTCAGCGACGAGGCCCAGGTCCTCGCTGCCCACAATGCCCTGTCGCCCGAGCAGCAGTGTCTGGGTCAATACCAATCCTACCAGCTCATCACGCATGCCTTCCTGCACGCGGGGATCGTGCACCTGATCGGCAACCTGATCTTCCTGCTGGTCTTCGGGTCGCGCGTGAACGCCCTGCTCGGCAACGTCCTGACGCTCCTTTTGTACCCGGTGCTGGCGATCGGCGCGGGGTTGGCCCAGATGATGTCCATGTCCGGGCAGCCGCCGATGCCCATGCTCGGAGCGTCGGGCGCCGTCATGGGCCTGGCAGGGATGTACATGGTCCTGTTCCCCATCAACCAGGTGCACATGGCCGCGTGGGTGCGATGGGGACTCATCGGCGGATTCCAGCTGTCGCTCAAGATGTGGGCGGTGAAGGGATACTGGGTGGTGCTGTTCTACATCGGCTTCGACGTGGCCTACACGCTCTTCGGCATCGAGGACGCCGTTGCCCACTGGGCCCACCTCGGTGGGTTCGCGGTCGGGGCCGTCATCGGGTTGCTCTTGCTGCTCACCCGCCTGGTCAACGCCCGCGGAGGCGACCTCATCTCGGCCATGTTCGGCCGGGCCGCTTGGGCACTGATCGGTCGCCCGAGGCAAGAGATCGGCATCCTGCAACACCTGCCATAGGCCAGCGGGCGCGAGACTCGGCCGGTTGCATAACCATCCAGGCGGCCCAGCGAAGCCAAGGCAAACGCACGCCAGTCCGAAGCCCCCCGGACCCTCGGCCCTGGAGGGGCCCAGGAGCGTAGCCGGGGGTGAATGGAACCCGCCAGACCTGTCACGCACCCGACTCGACCGACCACATCAGAAACGCCTGACAGGCCAAGACAGCTCAGAAGAGCTTGTACTCCTTCTCTTCTGCGGTCGGCTTGGCGGGTGCGTTGTAGAACGCCGGGCGGTACTTCGAGAAGATGTGCATGTTCTCCGCGTGGGTCCGCGCCGGCGCGACGGGCTGGCGGACATCCACCGATACCGAATCTACGAGATACCCCGCCCGGTCGACCTGCTTCGCCGTGGAGCGAAGCCGCAGATAGCAGATCCCGTTGCCGGTCTCGTTGAGCAGCTTCAGCGCTACAGCCCGCTTCCCATCGACCGACACGCTGCAGGTCCGCCTCGACAAGTCCCAGTCGAGCTCGACGTTGTGCCAGCGCCCGATCTGAAGCTTCGACCCCGCACCGAGCTGCCCATCAGCCTGGATCGGGAGGCCGAAGATCGCCGCACGCTCGCCGTTGTCGTCGCACGGATTGAAGCAGTGGTCGTTCAGCGCGATGTTACCGCCCGCAAAGCCCTTGCGGAGCATTATGCGTAGGGCGAGCTTGCCCTGAGAACCGATCGGGAAGTTCCACACCGCCCCGTCGGGCAGCTTGTCGTCGGGGCGGCGGATGTGGAGCACCTTGGCGCCGGGCTTCGTCGGATGGTCGATGACCGCCGGGCCTTGGACGCGGTCGCGCCACCAGCCCTTCGCCGGGCCGAAGGCCTTGAAGGCGATCCACGCTTCCACGCCACCGGAGAAGTCCTCCTCGTGATGCGTCAGCGTCAGCCAGCGCGGGTCGAAGCTGATCAGGTTGCGGCGCTTCGGCCCTTGTCCCGTGAGGAACAGGACCTTGCCGCCAACCATGACCGGCGGCGTGGGATAGGCCGTCCCGCGGTCGCAGTGCAGCGGCGGCGGCTCGTTTCTCAGCGGATCGCGATAGACCTCGCGGAACCCCCGCCACGTCTTGCCCTCGTCGTCGGAGATCGCGGCGTGCAGCGCGTCGCGTCCGCCGTAGACGCCCGCCCCGTTGTGACGCGGCGGCATCTCGTAGTTGTTCCAGATCACCAGGATGCGATCGTCCGGCAGGCGCGCCAGCATCGGCGGCGACGTGGAGCAATGGAAACGCGACGGCCGGGCGTCCGTCCAACTCGTCCCCATGTCCTTGGAGTATGACTCGTAGAGGAACCCCGTCTGCGTCCGCATTAGCATCCACAGGCGGCCGTCCTTCAGCTCGAGGACGGCCGGTTCGTCCGCCCCGTAGTTGTTGCCGTTGAAGTTGGGGTAGCAGGGCGCGGTCAGGTCGGCGTCGGACTTTGCCCACGTCTTGCCCAGATCGTCGGAGTAGTAGCTGGTCACGACGTTCGCCCCGACCGGCGGCGCGCACGGCCGGCCGCCCACCCAATAGGCGAAGGGCACGATGAGGCGCCCGTTGCTGAGCTGCTTGAAATCCATCAGCGCCCCGCAGTAGCCCTTATAGATCATCTTGGGCGGTTGCCACCGGGTCCGCTTGTGCGTGGTGCGCGTGTACCAGACGTCGAGGAACCGATCGATCGCGATCCGCCTGCCCGCCTTGTTGCGCCACACCAGGGCGACGGCGTGCAGTTCCCCGTCCGTATCCACCAGCGGGATGTGGACGTCGTGCTTGCCCTCGACCTTCAGTCGCTTCCAGGTGCGTCCCCCGTCCGCGGACGTGTAGGAGACGGTGTTGCCGTCGTCGTGCTTACGAAACCGTATCAGCCGACCGTCCGGCAGGCGCGCGGGAACGGTGTATCCCGCCTCCTGAAAAAAGACCTCCGGCGGCGCGATCTCGCCCCGTCGGGACATCCCCGGTGTCCCTTCCTGCCGGTCAGCGGCGCTGACCCGCGCCGACAAGACGAGCACCACGACCCAAGCAAACCGCCCATGCCCCGTCATGGTTCTACCTCCCTGGTGTTGCCCTTGCTCACACAGCCCGATCTTCGCCGGCTCCGACGGATCGACGTCATCGTGGTCCATAGTGCAACAAGGGTCAACACCCAACGGCTTGCGCAGTGCCGTGGCAGCATGACGACAAACCGATGGGGCTCTCACTCAACACCGTCGTGCGAGGCCCAGCGCGGCCGGTCACGGTGCGCTCCCCAAATCGCTCGGAATCCGTGAGATGTGTTCGTGGATCCTCAGCATGGCCGGTTGTGTCCTCTTCGGTTAGGCAGTTCCGTTCCTCCCGGGCTGTATCGAACGAAATGTCCCCAGGGCGATCCGCGTTGTACCCGTTGACGGCGACAAGGCCATTGCCGGCTTTCAGCCGGCTCCCCCGTTAGGCACGGGCTTCAGTCCGTGTAGGGCGCGTGGCCTGATCCATGACTCCCCCCTCCCCCCAAGCCGGCTTCAGCCGGCTTGGGGGGAGGGGGGAGCCGCGGGCGTCGCAGAGACAGCACAACTGGCTGCAGAACCCCCCGGGCAACTTGAGCAGGAGAACCAGGCGCGAGCAGGCCCTCCATTCGCTATGCTATCAGAAGCATGATCTGGCCGGCATTCTCGAGCGCCTCAGGCACGGCGCGCTCCAACGCGTGGCGAGCGCGGGATTGCTTGAAGTGCTCAAGGAAGTGTGCGGGACGTGGACCATCTACGCCCGCTACTCGCCGAGGCAGGCAACGATGCAAGAGGCCAGTAGCTTCCTCAAGCGGGTTCGGAAGCTCAAGAAATGGCTGAGATGAGAGCACCCTCCAGGTCGTTCGCTAACCGGATCCGGCGGGTCTTGCGTGAAGGCCTGGCGAATTCGGGCGTCAATGCCACGGTCAGGACTGAAGCCGTACGTGGTACTCGGCTGCGCAGGGTCCTGGTGACGGCCAACGAGTTCGAGCACCTCGAGCCATCAGAACGGCAGAACCTGGTCTGGCGAATCATCGGGCAGGACTTCGTCCCGGAAGAGCAGTTGCAGATCAGCATGATTCTCACGCTGACGCCCCAAGAGCTGGAAGGCGAATGAGCTTCGCCTCGCCCTACCGCCTGCGTCTTGTCCAGACGGAGAATCCCAGCACGCCGAGCGTCATCGGCAAGAGCGGCCCCGCGCCGCTGCCGCACTTGAAGGCGGCCGTGACGTCGCGATCGGCGTCCATGACGACGATGATCGGGTTGTTCGAGTCAATGGCAAAATAGTTGGCGTCACCGGGGTGGTTGGGGTCGTAGATCTCCCAGTGGTCAAGCTTCTTGCCGTCGTTGGGCACGCCCAGGAGTGTGAGCACCGTCCCAGCGGCATAGACGGGCTGGTTCGCGTCATTGGGCTCAGGATCGATCTGGACATACCCCATACCGTCGTTCCGCACGTCCAGCGTGAGGGCATAATCGACATCCGGCCAGACCTCATCCGACCCCATATCGACAACGCCATTCGTCCTATCCTGCCCGTCGATATCCGTCTGGCCAGCGTACTCCCCGTTCGGATCGCCCGCGTTGATGCAGGGCGAGTTGGGCGACAGGTGATAGTCGTTGTCTTCCCATGTGTTCGGATCACCGTCCGGCCCGTTGGGATCGACGAAGCACGGATCGTCGCTGGTGTTGCCCACGCCCGGCCACCCGCCGTCGACGCAGGTGTATATGGCAAGCGTCGTGCTATTCGGATCGTCGTAGATCTGCTCCGGGGCATTCGACCACAGGATGGAGTTCGTCACCGTCGCGCTGCTGGCGTTGTTGTACATCCCGCCGCCGTCGTCGCCCGCCGTATTCCCGCTGAACGTACAGTTCCTCACGGTCGGAGTGCTGGTTTCGTAGTTGAGCATCCCGCCACCGTCGTAGTCCGCCGAATTCCCGCTGAACGTGCAATTCACTATCGCCGGGCTGCTGCTGTCCCAGTTGCACATCCCGCCGCCGGCGTTCGCCGTGTTCCCGCTAAACGTGCAGTTCGTTACCGTCGGGCTGCTGCTGTCCCAGTTGCCCATCCCGCCGCCGGCCAGGTCCGCCGAATTCTCGCTGAAGGTGCAGTTCGTCACCGTGGGGCTGCTGAGCCGGTTGCCCAGCCCGCCGTTCCAGTCCGCCGTATTCCCGCTGAAGGTGCAGTCCGTCACGGTGGGACTGCTGTCCCAGTTACACATCCCGCCGCCGCCGGAGTCCGCCGTATTCCCGCTGAACGTACAGTGCGTCACCGTGGGGCTGCTGAGCTGGTTGCCCATCCCGCCGCCGTTCCGGCGCGCCGTATTCCCGCTGAAGGTGCAGTGCGTCACCGTGGGGCTGCTGGCGCCGCAACAGATTCCCCCTCCCCAGCCGTTGAGGTCATCCCAGTCATCGCCCTCAACGTATCCGTTGGTGATGGTCAAACCGGCCACGACGGAGTTGGGGCCCTCGCCGTTATGAAAGTGGAAACCACGGTGATGGTCATTCGGGTCCAGGGGAGGATCGTTTGGGTCACACCCGCAATCGATGACCGTCGCGGCAACGACATTCGGGTCGCTCGGGTCGGTACTCCGAACCGTGATGGCCCGCCCGCCGAAGTCCAGATCCCAATTCCCGTCCCCGGTGTATGTGGCCGGCGCGAGGACGATCTCGTCGCCCTCGTTGGCGTCATCGATCGCGTCCTGGATGACGCCATAGTAAGTGTCTTGCGTGATGTTGTGGACAGGAGGATCCTGCCAGTACTCGTCCGAGCCCATGTCCACGTTGGGCCCCATGACTCGCGGGTGGCCGTCGATGTCGGTCTGTGCGGTGTAATCACCGTTGGGGTCGCCGGCGTCGATGCAGGGCGAGTTGGGCGAGAGGTGATAGTCGTTATCTTCCCACGTATTCGGGTCACCGTCCGGTCCGTTCGGATCGACGAAGCACGGGTCCTCAGTGATGTTGCCCGTCCCGGCCCACCCGCCCTCGATACACGTGTACGTGACCAGCATTGTACTACCGGATCCATCGTCGATCTGATCGGGTGTGTTCGACCACAGGATGCAGTTCGTCACCGTCGGACTGCTGCTGCTGTTGTTGCCCATCCCCCCGCCACCAAAGTGCTCCGCCGTATTGCCGCTGAACGTGCAGTTCGTCACCGTCGGGCTGCCGTCGTCGTTGAACATCCCGCCGCCGGAAAATTTCGCCGTATTGCCGCTGAACGTGCAGTTCGTCACCGTTGGGCTGCTGTCCTCCAAGTTGCCCATCCCGCCGCCCTCGGAGAACTCCGCCGTATTCCCGCTGAACGTGCAGTTCATCACCGTCGGGCTGCTGGCGTCGTTGCCCATCCCGCCGACGATGATTGCCGTGTTCCCGCTGAACGTGCAGTTCGTCACCGTCGGGCTGCTGGCGTGGTTCCACATTCCCCCGCCGACGAACCCCGTGTTCCCGCTGAACGTGCAATGCGTCACCGTCGGGCTGCTGGCGTCGCAACAGATTCCCCCTCCCCAGCCGTTGGGGTCATTCGGGTCATACGGGTCATCACCCTCGACGTAACCGTCGGTGATGGTCAGCCCAGCCACGACGGCGTTGGCGTCCTCCCCGCTGTGGAAGTAGAGCCCGCGGTGCCCGCTATAGTAGTTGGGGTCATCGGGGTCGTTGGGGTCATTGGGGTTGCACTTGATCACCGTCGCCGCAACGACATTCGGATCGTTGGGATCGGTGCTTCGAATCGTGATGGCGCGCCCGCCGAAGTCCAGGTCGCGGTTGCCGTCGCCAGTGTAGGTCACCGGCGCAAGGACGATTTCGTCGCCCTCGTTGGCGTCATCGATCGCGTCCTGGATCACGGCATAGTAGATGTCCTGCGTGATGTTGTGGACGGGTGGAACCTGCCAGTACTCGTCCGAGCCCATGTCCACGTTGGGCCCCATGACGCGCGGGTCGCCGTCTATGTCGGTCTGTCCGGTGTAATCACCGTTGGGGTCGCCGGCGTCGATGCAGGGTGAGTTGGGCGAGAGGTGAAAGTCGTTGTCCTCCCACGTGTTCGGGTCCCCGTCCGGTCCATTCGGATCGACGAAGCACGGGTCGTCAGTGATGTTGCCCATACCGGTCCACCCGCCTTCGACGCACGTGTACGTGACCAGCGTCGCACTACCGGATACGTCCTCGACCTGATCGGGTGTGTTCGACCACAGGATACAATTCGTCACCGTCGGGCTGCTGTCGTTGTTGTATATCCCGCCGCCGACGCTGGACGCCGTATTCCCGCTGAAGGTGCAATTCCTCACCGTCGGGGTGCTGTCAACGTTGAACATCCCGCCGCCGACGGTCGCCGCATTCCCGCCGAACGTGCAGTTCGTCACCGTCGCGCTGCTGGCGTTCGTGTTGAACATCCCGCCACCGTAGTAGGCTGTATTCCCGCTGAACGTGCAGCGCGTCACTGTCGGGTTGCTGCTGTGGTCGTTGTACAGCCCGCCCCCGACGTCCGCCGCTTTGTTGCCGCTAAACGTGCAGTTCGTCACTGTCGGGCTGCTGTTGTCGTCGTTGAACAAACCGCCGCCGACGTCCGCCGCTTCATTGCCGCTGAACGTGCAGTTGGTCACCGTCGGGCTGCTGTTGTCGTCGTTGAACAGCCCGCCGCCGAGGTCCGCTATGTTCCCGATGAACGTGCAGTGCGCCACCGTCGGGCTGCTCGTGCCGCAGTAGATTCCCCCTCCCCTGCCGTTGGGGTCATCCCAGTCATCGGCCTCGACGTATCCGTTGGTGATGGTCAGACCGGCCACGACGGAGTTGGGGCCCTCGCCGTTATGAAAGTGGAAACCACGGTGATGGTCATTCGGGTCCAGGGGAGGATCGTTTGGGTCACACCCGCAATCGATGACCGTCGCGGCAACGACATTCGGGTCGCTCGGGTCGGTACTCCGAACCGTGATGGCCCGCCCGCCGAAGTCCAGATCCCAATTCCCGTCCCCGGTGTATGTGGCCGGCGCGAGGACGATCTCGTCGCCCTCGTTGGCGTCATCGATCGCGTCCTGGATGACGCCATAGTAAGTGTCTTGCGTGATGTTGTGGACAGGAGGATCCTGCCAGTACTCGTCCGAGCCCATGTCCACGTTGGGCCCCATGACTCGCGGGTCCCCGTCGACGTCGGTCTGGCTGGTGTAGTCGCCATTCGGGTCGCCGGCGTCGATGCAGGGCGAGTTGGGCGAGAGGTGATAGTCGTTGTCATCCCACGTGTTCGGGTCGTCGTCAGGCCCGTTGGCGTCAGCGAAGAGCGGATCATCGCTGATGTTGCCCGTCCCGGTCCACCCGCCCTCGATGCACGTGTACGCGACCAGCGTCGCGGCCCCAGACTCGTTGTAGATCTGATCGGGTGCGTTCGACCACAGGATGCAGTTCGTCACCGTCGCGCCGCTGCTGCTACTGTTGTACATCCCGCCGCCGCCCCAGGCCGTATTCCCGCTGAACGTGCAGTTCGTCACTGTCGGGGCGCTGCTGTCGTAATTCAACATTCCCCCGCCGTCGTACTCAGCGGTATTCCCGCTGAACGTGCAGCTCGTCACCGTCGGGCTGCCGTTGCCCCAGTTGCACATCCCGCCGCCGAAACCCGCCGTATTCCCGCTGAACGTGCAGTGCGTCACCGTCGCCCTGCTGTTGGCCTCGCTGCCCATCCCGCCGCCGCGCCAGCCCGTATTCGCGCTGAACGTGCAGTTTGTCACCGTCGGGCTGCTGTTAATCGAGTTGTCCATCCCGCCACCGTAGTACTCCGCCGTATTCCCGCTGAATGTGCAGTCCGTCACCGTCGGGCTGCTGTTGTCGTTGAGTATCGCGCCGCCGAAGTCCGCCGTATTCCCGCTGAAAGTGCAATCCGTCACCGTTGGGCTGCTGTTGTCGTTGAGTATCCCGCCGCCGAGGCCAATGTATCCGCTCGTGATGGTCAGGCCGGCCACGACGGAGTTGGGCCCTTCGCCGTTGTGGAAGTAGAACCCGCGGTGTTGGCCATAGTAGTTGGGGTCATCCGGGTCGTTGGGATCGTCGGGGTTGCACTTGATGATCGTCGCGGCGACGACACTGGGATCGTTGGGATCGGTGCTGCGGACCGTGATGGCCTTGCCGTCGAAGTCCAGGTCCCGGTTCCCGTCTCCTTGATGCGTGCCGGGGGCAATGACCACCTCGTCACCATTGCTACAGGCGTCGATGGCATCTTGGATGGTCGGGTAGTTGGGGCTCGGGACGTAACGCTCCACGCCCAACGCCTGCGGACCCACGACAGCGATGAAGGCTGCCGCGACGACGAAACCGACACGCACCTTCATGGCTCGCCTCCGAAACCACGCACCAGTCGGACTTGTCCAGACGGGATGGTGCTTCTTTCCCGGATGCTGCTTCTTTCCCGGGACATGTTCCCTGCATTATACCCGTCGAGGCCAGCGCTACCAGGGCCGATGGCCAACCCCTTTGGTGTCGATGTGGTCCGAAGCGCTTGGGTCCGAAGCTGCAAGCGACTGGCGCCCTGGTCGTTGCCACGGGCGCTGCTGCTGGGGGCGCTCCCTCGGGCCGCCACCTCCACGGGGAGCGTCCGGGCCCGCAAATCCTGCAGCGAGATCGCTGGATCGACCGATATCAGAAGGGGTGCATTGAGCGAGGGTGATGCGCGCAAGCCTCCTTTGGGAGCGGATTTGCGCCGCATTGGGACACGGCTTACATACCACGAGGACCCCCGTTGGTCACACGCTCCGAACAGCGCCGGCAGGCCCTCCTGTTGTGCTACCGTCTGGTCCTGCTGGCGGGGTGCAGCTTCTACTGGGTGTCGCTGCTGACGTTCGACCCGGCCGACTGGCCCAGTCCGAAGGTCTGGCCCCACCCCTCGCCGCCTATCAACCTCTGCGGGTCGGCCGGGGCTTGCCTGGCGTATCAGTCGTTTCACTGGTTCGGGCCGGGCAGCTACGTCATCGTCCTGTTCGCGACGGTGGCCATCCTTGCAGCGATCCTCCGCGGCCGGGTCAACGATCCCTGGCTCAGAGCGTTGGGCGTCGCTCTGCTGGTGGCGGGGACGGCGACGTCGGTCCGGATGGTCTCACCGGACGGGGCCGACTCGATGCTCCACGGCACCGGCGGCGTCGTCGGGATCGCGATCGTCCACTTCCTAGGACAATACTGCTCGACGGCGGGGACGGCGCTAATCGTGTTGTGCGGGATCGCCATCGGCCTGCTCCTGGCGGCGGAGGGGTTGGCCATCAAGCTGCCTCGGGCCATGGGGCGACTCGGACATCAGGCGATGGCCATGGCGGGAACGGCCGGATACGTCCTGGTCGACCGAACCGGGCAGGCGATCGCCACGGCAGCAGCCAAACGAGAGACGCTCAAGGCGCTGCCCGCTCCGAAGACGAAGCCCGCCCCATCGACGCGTAGAGCAACGGCGCCCGCCGAGCCCGTCGCGGACAAGCCTGACCGGGGCTTGCGTTTGCCCGGCTGGTTGCGAATGCCCCGCATCGACCTGGGCCGGCTCCGACGCGCAAAGCCCCAACCGGACGACGCCGAGCCGCAGGATCGTCCCGCCCAGGCCGATGCCGATGTTCGGCACATCCCTGCCGAGCCGGCCGAACGCCCAGAACCCATCATCAACCGGCTGCGGATGCCCTTGTCCCCGGCGGCGGATGACGTCGCTGTGGCCGTTGAGCAGGCTGCGCCGTTCACCGAGACAGAACGCGACGACGACCAGGCTCCCGACACCGACGAGGACGGTGCGTCGGCAGCAGACGAGCACCCGGACGGCCCGGACGCGGATGACGATCCGCATGTGGTTCCCTTCACGGACGAAGACGCCGACGTCCCGGACGACGAGGACGAGGACGATGACGTAGAGCAAGATCCCGACGAGTTGAAGGGCTCTCTCGCCGAGAGCCCCGGCAAGATCGTCGTCCGCTCGTCTCAGACGCCCACACCGGCAGCCGAGCCTTCGGCCGTACCGTATCCGCGGCATTTGGGCGACTACACGCTCCCGTCGCTCGCGCTGCTCGAGGATCCCGAATACGGCTACATCGCTCAGCAGGAGTCGGTGGTCCGCGAGAAGGCCAAGATCCTGGAGCGAACGCTCAGCGAGTTCCGGCTCGACACCCGCGTCGTCGAGATCGACACGGGCCCTGTCATCACGATGTACGAGCTGGAGCTGAGCCCGGGCATCAAGGTCAGCCAGATCATTGCCCTCAGCAACGACATCGCCCGGGCGCTCAAGGCGCCGTCCGTCCGCGTCGTCGCGCCGATCCCCGGCAAGAACACGATCGGCATTGAGGTGCCCAACATCGACAAAGAGAACGTCCGGCTCAAGGAGCTGCTCACGATCAGCGGCTATCGGCCGGGCAAGATGGAGCTCCCGCTCTTCCTCGGCAAGGACGCCAGCGGTCGGCCCCTGATCAGCGACCTGGCCAAGATGCCCCACCTGCTCATCGCCGGGACTACTGGCTCGGGCAAGAGCGTCTGCCTCAACAGCATCGTGATGAGCATCCTGATGACCCAGCGTCCGGACGCGGTCAAGCTGATCCTCGTCGACCCCAAGATGGTCGAGATGAGCCTGTTCAAGGACGTACCGCACCTGATGTGCCCGATCGTGACCGACATGGCGCGGGCCGAGATGATCCTCGACTGGGCCACCACCAAGATGGACGAGCGCTACGAGCTGCTCGCCGAGGCCGGCGTGCGGAACATCGCCGCCTACAACCGGCTGACCCGCGAGGAGCTGGACGAGCTGTTCCAGCCCACCAGTGACGAGGAACGGGCCAAGATCCCCTACCCCCTACCGCACATCATCATCATCATCGACGAGCTGGCCGACCTGATGATGACGTCGGCCAAGGAGGTGGAGCATCACCTGTCGCGTCTGGCCCAGAAGAGCCGGGCCGTCGGCCTGCACATCATCGTCGCGACGCAAAGGCCCGAGGCCAAGGTCGTCACCGGGCTGATCAAGAGCAACCTGCCCTGCCGGATCGCCTTCCGCGTCGCCAGCCGGATGGACTCGCGGATCGTCCTCGACCAGAACGGCGGCGAGGTCTTGATGGGTCAGGGCGACATGCTCTTCCTGCCGCCCGGCACGAGCAAGCTCATCCGCGCCCAGGGCGCGTTCGTCAGCGACGAGGAGCTGAAGGGCGCGATCAAGTTCCTCGCCGAGCAGACCGACCCCGAGTTCCACCCCGAACTCGTCAAGCTCGGCACCAACGGCGGGACGTCCACGGGCGAGCGCGACAGCCTGTTTGACGAGGCCGCCCGGATCATCATCGAGTCCGGCCGGGGCAGCGTGAGTCTGTTGCAGCGTCGTCTCACCGTCGGCTACGGCCGGGCCAGTCGCCTGGTCGACCAGATGGCCGAAGCCGGCATCGTCGGCCCCTACAAAGGCAGCCAAGCCCGCGAGGTCCTCATCACCTTAGAAGAATGGGACGCCATCGCCGAGCGAGCCGCCTCAAGCCCCAGACAGTCTACCGACTACGACTACGACCCCGTCACCGACGAAATCAGCGACGAGGAGTAGAGGGCTGGGAAGTCCAGCGATGCATCCATCACCTACTACTGTTGGGGTTGGATCGAGGGGGCCCGGTCTCGGGGTCATCGTGCCTCGGTCAGCTCGTAGACTTTTCCGTGCTGCTTGAGCCATGGGACGTCGCCGTCGGCGGCGTGGCGGGCGATGTCGTCGAGCAGGCGCGCCGTCTCGGCATCGATGATGGGCTCATCGGGGGCATCGGGGGAGTAGGTGACTTCGATCGGCACCTCGACAAGGTATCGGCCACGTCGGATCGTCTGCACCTTCTTCTCGCGCCGACAGTTCTTCATGGTCGTTCCCTGCCCAAGAAATGGAGGGTGATCAGAATCGCTTTGTTCATGTGTGCGTCATAGGCCCAGATCGTCTTGGCCAACGTGCCGTCCGGAAGCGTGATCTGGACGTCCACCTTGGGACGGGGCTTGGCGTCGGCGATCTCGCGAAGCAACCGGCCTTCCGGCGTCAAACCAACGATCTGCCAGATCTCGAGCTCCCGCTCCTGGATCGATTCGTTCGCATGCCAGGTCAGCCCCCATCGGTCTTCGTTGATGAGGGCCATGATCCGGGCGTGCAGGTTCACCACATAAAGCATTGTAGCCCGAGGCGCCTGGAGAATCCATCGAGACCCAGGGCGCTGACGGCGGAGGGGTTGTCACAGTGCGGGCCTGCTGCAGCGTCGCCTCACCATCGGCTACGGCCGGGCCAGCCGCCTGGTCGACCAGATGGCCGAAGCCGGCATCGTCGGCCCCTACAAGGGCAGCCAAGCCCGCGAGGCCCTCATCACCCTAGAAGAATGGGACGCCATCGCCGAGCGGTCGTCGGCAACCCCCATCCAACCCACCGACTACGACTACGACCCCATCACCGACGAGATCGGCGACGAGGAGTTGTAGAACAAGACCGCGGATCCAAGGTCCGATAATCTTCTGCTCCTCCCCTCTCACAAGAGTGGCGGGCAGCGCCTCGCGGGGCAGGAACGACCGGCCATCCCCGTCCACGTCCGGGCGGGTCCGGCCGCGGGGCCTCAGCTGCGTCGGAATCGCCAGAAATTATCGGCTCATAACTAACACTACAGCGCAAAGTAGGCTCAAGAAATTGGGCGGTCAAGTTCGATAACT
>CAYMLO010000098.1:0-34126 GCA_964390905.1 uncultured Planctomycetales bacterium
TCGCGGCAAGCTCAAGAGACTCTACCCACAAGTTCAAATGTGTTGAGGTACTAGGCCATTCGCGCACGCGCGACGGCGCTTGTACTGCCGGAACCGACTTGCAGGCGCCGCTGCTCCTGTACCTCGTGGAGCTCGTAGTCGTCTCTTATCAGATAGAAAGAGGAGAGGTCTGTAGCCGACATCGCGAACCAGGGCATCAGGTCGCTTCGGCCATCGAGCAAGGCCCTCGCAGATTCCTGCGTTCGGATGACGGATTGCCATGCCCGCAGCCGAGAAGTATAGTCTCTTCGGGTGTGGCAGAGAGGTACACCGACGATGAGTTGGGGCTGCGTACCAGCAACAACCATACACATCGAACGTGGCGATCCAGGCCACGGCCGCCGCGTGGCTGTAACTCGCTTGGACAGGCCCTTCCCCCCTGGCGGTGTGGTTTCCTACAAGGTGCCTTCTGACCGCCTGCTTCGTTTGGAGGAATGCTGTGCAAGTATGAAGGGGAGCGAGAAGGAGGCCGAGCTGGCTGAGCTTGCGAAGGACCTGAGCGAAGCGCTCGAGTGTCAACCACACCGACTCCTCGATGATCTCGGCCAGTACGTCAGCATAGTGACAGACATCCCACACCTGCCATGGGAGTGTCTCTGTCTTGATCCGGCTGCGCCAGTAGAACGGGCTCTCGGGCTGGTTCGGCCGGTGGGACGCATCCTGAAGGTACCGGGCAGGGGTAAGTGTCTTGAAGCCATTCACACCAAGGCCAGGACGCTGTTCGTGGCCAATCCAGAAGTACCGTCAGCATACGGTTGGCTCCAGAACCTTCCTGAAGCCGAGAAGCAGGCCGAGCGGATCTACGAGATGTTGCTCGCAGACAGCCTGGTCGACCCAAGCTTCAGGCCTCATGACCGACAGCCAATCTTGACCGGCGCCGGTGCTACCTTGAGGCGCATCGCTGAAGTGCTGAGGTCGAGTGACGGTCGGCCCGTGGACATACTGCATCTTTCGTGTCATTGTGAAGCCGACGCGGGGTTGATCCTGACTGATGGGGCATTTCGCCCGAGTGACATCCACAACGCGTTCGGGAGCACGGTCAACCGCTTCCCTCGAATGATCTTCATCGACGCTTGCGGAACGGATAGGGCTATCGGGGAAGGTAGCGGGATGACGTCTCTGCGCCTAACTGAGAGCCTGACCTACGCGTTCATCAGTGCTGGGGCGAACTGTGTGATCGGTACGTCTTGGCCTGTAGCAGTCGAGCCAAGCGCTGAGTTGGCGATTGAGTTCTACAGACACGCCATCCTAGGTCGTTCCGTAGGCCGTTCGCTGCAACTGGCACGCCAACGGGTCCGTGAGCGTTATCCGGAGCTCATTTCCTGGGCGGCCTTTGTGATGTACGGTGATCCCGAACTGCGGTTGTTCGCCAAGAGCGAGCAGAGCCAGCGAAGCCGGGCGAGAGATTACTTGCAGGGACAAGGCGCGATGGCGCTAGCCGTGGCCCGATCCGTCATCCCGAAGGGCCTGTTGCGCTCCCAGGATCCCAAGTCGACGCTTTTAGGTCCGTATCATGGTCCGATCCACGAAGGAGCCGACTGCGTCGTTGTGTTATTCCGAGGGGCTGAAGAGGCCAGAGACGCTGCCCTGCGGATTCACGCAGCCCCGCCCGGTGATGCCAGCTACGGCGTCGTCCTACACCGGAGGAGTGTTTGGTCCGGCAACCACCTCAATGGTCAAGACTATGATCGACTACTCAGCGAAGCCGAGCAGTTCTGGCAAGCTGCGCCACCGGGGAAGATCTGGGCGAGCTACGGCTTCTATGACGCCCTGCGTAGAGCTACTGACGATAAGGCAGGGCCGCTCCACTGGCGACGTCAAGATCCAGTTAGCCTCCGGGGCTTGGGCAGCATCGTACCCTACGAATGGTCGGAAGGCGACGAACAGGCTGGCCTCCCGACGGGCCTCAAGTCGACTGTCGTGTTTTCCCCTGGGGAGAATCTGACCGAACCGACGTACCTGTCGGTGGTTCCATGGGATCTGGGGCCAAACGAATGGCGGTTCTGCTTGCACCGTAGTGAACTGAGGATTGGAAGAGCAGGGAATAATGACCTGGTCCTGTTGGATCGTGAAGGCTGGCCTTGTGACGATGGTAGGAGGCGTTCTCGGATTGGCCGAAAGCACGCTCGGCTGCTGCGATGTGAGGATGGCTGGTACGTAGAGGATCAAGGCAGCGGTTGGGGCACCTTCGTTGGCGAGATGCTGGTCGGTGATCATAAGAGGCCGGGTGGACGTCGTCGCCTGTCCTCAGGGGAGGATCTCCACTTCGGCGACTATGCCCAAGGACCGCGATACCGCCTGCATCTCGTCCAGCCCCACGACGAGACCATGACTGCCCACACCGATGCGCAGGTCCTGCTCGCCAGTATGTCATTGAGGTTAGAGCCGAGTCGTCAGGATGAAGCTAGCACCCCTGGTGAGAGCGATGCGCCGTCTACCTCCTCGTGTGCGGAGGTCACGCCGGAGATCATCGCCGAGAAACTCGGCGGCCCCACGGCCCCGATGAGCCTGCTTGGTCATGCCTTGGCCCATGCCCTCGAGTGGACGACCGCGCGGGCCGGCGCAATCGTTGGGTGTATTGGCCAGCTGGACAGCCAGTGTGCTTTGGTCATCGCCGGCGAGACAAGGGACCAGGTCCGAGCCACGCACTTCTCGGCCGAACTCCTCGCCGAACAGCTGCAACGCCACCATCGAAACGGCAAGGCGTGGAGCGTCGTCCCCGCACCCGTTGAGCTCTCCGACCACGCAGCCGAGGCATACGCCGCCCATGCCATTGTCAGCGGCGATCAATGGCTTGGGGCGGTTGTCTTGGCGTTGCCCTTTGCCGGCATCGACGCCAAGGTCCGAACCTGCATGTCCCTCCTGGCTACCGCGTTGGCCGACAGACCCATCTGGCAATAGCGCGGGAGCCGCCAAGTTCTGCTTATCCCCTTCCAGGGATGTTGACCCCTGTTTGAGAAACCTAGAGGAGACCTGTTCTCGCTGCGCGCCAAGATCGTCTCTCTGTTTGGGGGGCATGGACAGGAGTCGCGCCCAGTGGTGAGACTATCGAGGAACACCGCGGTGACGCTTACGATAGTTCGCCTGTTCCCATTTGTCCTATGGCCCCTGGCCGGCTGCACGTCGCAACACGAGATCCTCATCGTCCACGCCACAAGCGAAGATCGGTCCCACGGGAACGCGAGGCCAGCACCTACTGCACGCCGGCGCCCCAGCGTCCTGCAGTCGAACTTCCCTCCTCATCCACCGCAGCGACGGATCACCCTCGTGAACGCCGACAGTGCGAAGCGGCGCAATGTTTCGGCTCAGGGCCCTCCTGTGGCGTTCGTCGTCGGCGCAGCGGCAATGCTGGCGGCGCTGATCCTGGTCCTGATGGCCATCAACGCTCAGATAGCGAAGTACCAGACCCGTCACTGCGCCGTGTGCCGTCGTCGGCTGGACCGTCGAGGGAGGTACTGTCCAAGATGTGGGACCAGGACGTAGGCCAGCCACTTGAGTGCGCTTCTCCCATGCACTCCTGGGTGCCGCATGATAGCCAACGCCAAAATGGTGCTGCCCGATGACCAACTCGAGGTGGCCCTCTGCGCACAGCGGCTCTGAGGCGCGAGGCTCCCGCCCGCCTTGATCGAGTCAGGCGAAACCACCCAAGGCCCATCATCAGCAGTAGCGGAGGAGGAGCCATAGGCGTCCTCAATAGCACCGTCCCGACTATTACGATTCGACAGAATGCGGTTCCTGGAGGTAAGGAGGGTCCGGATGCGCCGTCAGCGGGAAACCCGGGTGGCGCCGGGCAGCATATGGACCCTCCGGAGCCCCTGGGCGCAACGCCGATTCCGCAAGGTGCCGCTAATCCTCCTTCGCGCGGGTGCTTGCAGGTTTGGAGGAACCGGATGGCTGGGAAGTCGCCAGTGATTCTAGGAACTTGATCCTTACGGGCATCTCTTTGAGGCGCCGGCGCGACTCATCCGCCCATTCTGATGGTCCGGCTTCGATCGCTTTCTGGTGCCACGCTTCGGCCTGCTCCCATTCCATACTGCGTTCGTAGATGATTCCGAGACGGTAGCAGGCTTCTGCCTGTGCAGGATTCTGCGAGTCTTGCGCAGAATCAATCCAATGCAACGGATGTGCCTTGGTCCAACGGAATCGCAGGAAACGATTCCCCGGTGCGCTCGCAGGCCCCCGCGCCTTCCTCGGAAATGAATAGCGTCCCTCGGGCACGAAGTGCTGCGGCCCGTGATAGGCCTTCTCAGGTAGCGGCTTCACCTCGAAATCCACAAGCCGGGCCCCGGTCATGCGCTCCAATTCCCGGATCGTCGGCAACTTCTCCGAGATATCCCAGAAGGCGATCGACCCGTCCCGTAGGGCCACCGCTAACGTACTGCCATCGGGGCTGATACGGAGATCCGCCTTTGGGGTATCGCTCAGGCGCACCGTCCGGGCAACCTTCTTTTCCATGACATCGAGCATCACGATTGCCTCTCTCCCCTGGGTAGTGATCAGTCGACCATCGGGGCTGAACGACACACGCCATGGGAAGGAAAAGGGCTTCTCCAGCTTCGCTCTGATCTTGCGGGAGGCTACATCCCACAGCTTGACGGTTCTCATGCCCGCTGTAGCCATCGTCGAACCGTCTGGACTGAAGCAGATCGCAGAGGAAGTATCCTTGCCTAGGATCCTGGTCTTGCGCCTGGCCAAGTCCAGCAACGTGATGGTTCCATCCTCCAGTCTGGCTGCCAGGGTGGTGCCATCTGGGCTAACGCAACAGTCCGGCCGTTTGCGTGACGGGCGGAGCATGTACAGGCGAGTCACGCTTCCGTCAGCCAAGTTCCACAACCTGAAAACCGTTTCCTTCGTTACGGTGACCAGAAGGCGGCCGCTCGGGCCGAAGCAGACACAGGTCGCAGTCTCCCCTTCTTCCTGCAAAGTGCGCTTCGGTCTCCCTGTGACTGCATCCCAGAGCCTTGCAGAATCGCTGCGCCATTTCGGGGCGAAGTCAACGGGTGTGCTCGCGAGTGTCGCGCCATCGGGGCTGAAGCACACAGTGCCCACATTGACCTTGTGTCCCTTGCATACAGCCTTGACTTGGCCGGTTGCCACATCCCACAACTTGATCGCTGTGTCCCAATCTGACCCGCCCGAGAGTCCAAACGGCTGCTGGCCTGCCCAGCTCGCAAGCGTCCTGCCGGATGGATCGAAGCACAGTCCGTACGGCCAGTGGTCCCGCGACTGAGTTCGTCGACGGGTCTGAAGGGCAGAAAGATCCCAGAGCTTCACTACACCTCCCTGTCCTCCCGCAACCAACGCGCGTCCGTCGGTCGCGAAGCTGAGGGAAGCGTGGTGACCTGTCAGCACGAACAGCAGTTCCTTGGTCTCCGTATCCCAAACCTTCGTCATTCTGTCGCCACTCGATGAACTTGCGAGGATCCGCCCGGCCGGACCGAAGGAGAGCGTCTGGGCGTGTCCCCTGTGGCCCTCCAGGAGAGTGCCTTTCTGATCGCTCAGACGCCACAACTGAATCTTTCCGGTTGGAAACCCAGCGGCAAGCCACCTGCCGTACGGACTCACACAGAGCGCAATCCACTGTCCTGGAGCCGGTATCTCCGCGGAACTCAACTCCGCCTTGGCCCGTCCTGTCGGGAGGTCGAAAACCTTGACCACTCGTCCAGACCTGCTCACGACCAGCGTCTTCCCGTCTCCGCTGAAGCAGGGATGTCCCACCCAGGGGGGGTCGGGAATACCTTCGCATGATCCCAAGAGCCTGCCCGAGGACGGATCCCAGACATCGATCCTCTTTGAGATCAGACCACCAGCGAGGGGCTTCCCGTTCGGCGCGACCCAGACGCGCAACAAGTGACTGCCCTTTCCTTGGGCCCTTTCCGCCAGCTGGTGCTCTGCAATCTCCGAAAGCCCGCGCGCTTCCTCGCTCCGCGCGACAGGCGTTGTACGAAGATCGGAGCCGAGTCTGTGATCCTGTCCTGCTCTACTGGATTGGTAGGGCGATGATGCCCGCATACAGTCCTTCAGTCTGGCAACGAGTCGTCCTCCGACCACATCCCAGAGAGCAACGCCCGATCGGACGGACCCGCTTGCCAGCATCGCTCCGTCGGGGCTGAAGCTGATGCTCGTTATCCACTCTTGTGATCCGTGAAGGGCATGCTTGAGCCGGCCCGTGGAAACGTCCCAGATCTCGATCGTCTTCCCCGGGGAGATAGCCAGGCTCCAGCCGTCCGGACTGAAGCAGATGCGCGAGTGTCGCGAGAGGTGCTTGCCCAACGCGGCCCTGGTTCGCCCAGTGGCAAGATCCCAGAGCTTGGCGGTGTAGTCTTCAGATACGCTCGCTAGTGTTTGACCATCCGGGCTGAATCTGACGCTGGATACGTTTTCTGAGTGCCCGCGAAGCGTAGCGCTTAACTGGCCAGTGGTCAGGTCCCAGAGCTTGATAGTCTTGTCCCTGGATCCACTGGCTATCATCCGGCTGTCAGGGCCAAACGCGACTGAAGACACTCCTGCAGAATGCCCTTCAAGGGTGGCTTTGCATTCCGCTGTCCGGCAGTCCCAAAGCTTGATGGTGTTGTCAGCTGACGCACTCGCGAGCGTGAGACCATCCGGACTGAAGCAGATCTCATTGACGCTCTCGGCGTGCCCCAGAAGTGTCGCCCTGACCCGGGCCGTTGCCAGGTCCCAGAGCTTGATCGACCTGTCGCCTGAGGCGCTGGCCAATGTCCTACCTTCGTGACTGAAAGCAATCCCGTAGATCGGGCTCTCGTGGCCCGAGAGCGTTGCCTTGAGCTGTCCGGTTGAGGTGTCCCACAACGCCAGATCGCCTTCGCTGGACCCGGCAGCCAGCAAGGAGTCTCGAGGCGAGAAGCGGACCCTCATCCACCGCGGTTGGGCTGGAGCAATGATGCCGGCCAGCCGAGGCAAACCCAGTAGACGGCTGCGCAGCCTCTCCTCCCAGTGACATGTGCTGTTGCCGTCCAGCACCGAGCGCATAGCGTGGTCTAATCCGGCGCGAGCGACGAGGGCTTGGGCAGCCCTGTTGCCGGCGTACTTCTTGTAGGCCTCAAGGTACGCGCCGTTGAGCTGTCTTTCAGCCCGTTGCCGCTCTTGCGTAGCCTCATCGCGGGCGACGACTGCTTCCCGTTCCTGTTTCTCCGCAACTCTCCTGTTCTTCTCCGCCCGTCCGTAAAGCACTGAGATAGTAGCGCTGAAACATGCGAGCAGGATCACAAACAGCGTCACGCCGCCTGCCAGCAGCTTGTGCCTAGTGACTGTCTTCTTCAGAACATACCATCCGCTGTCCCGTTTCGCCTCGATCGGCTCGGCATGGAGGTATCGCGCGACGTCTCGGGCTAGGTCGTTGACGCCCTGGTAGCGACGATCCTTCTCCTTCGATAGGGCCTTCAAGGTGATCGTCTCGACGTCATCGTCGATCTTGTCGTGGATCGTGGATGGGCGTTTCGGTTCGGCCTCGACGATGTTTCGGAGCACCTCGGCCATCTGACCGACCACCGGATACGGGTAGCTGCCCGTCAGCATCTCGTAGAGAATCACACCCAGCGAGTACACGTCCGTCCGAACGTCGATCTCCGACAGCTCGCCCCGTGCCTGCTCAGGCGACATGTACGGGAGCGTGCCCAGGACCTGACCGTCGAGCGACAAGAGGGATCGCTCCGACTCCTCGAGCTGCTTGGCCAGACCGAAGTCGACGACGTGAGGCTCCCCTTCCTCGTCCACCAGGATATTCGACGGCTTCAGGTCACGGTGGATCACACCACGCTGATGGGCGTAGGTCACGGCCGTACAGATCCTAGCGAACAGCCTCAGACGTTGCTCGATGGTAGGTTCCCGTTCACGCAGATAGCCATCCAGCGGCTCGCCCTCAACGAATTCCATGACGAAGTAGTATTGGCCGCGTGTGATGCCGGAGTCGTAGATCCGAACGATGTTGGGGTGACGCAGCTTGACGGCCAAGTCGACCTCTCGTTCGAACCGTCGTCGTGACGCCTCGCCGGCAAACGCCCCACCCCGCATGACCTTGATCGCTACCGTCTGGCCCGTGGACTCCTGGATCGCCTCATACACTGCGCCCTGGGCGCCACCGTGGATCTCCCGAATCAGACGGTAGCCTTCAATCCCTTCTCCGCCCGGCAACGTGATCGAAGGCTGGTCTGGGGAAGTCTGCGTTGCAGGAAGCGGCGCGGTGTCGGGTTGTTCTTCGCCGCTGTCCGCACCGCCAGGTCGGGGAGCCGTGCGGACGAGGGCTTCGTACCGCTGCCGGCAGGAAGCGCACGACTCAAGGTGAGACAGGACCTCGGACGCCTCCGGTTCCCCTAGCTGCAAATGCGCAAGCTGTTCAAGCTGCTTGTTGGTTGGATGAGATGCCATCGGCGCGGGTCCTACGAGGGCGCCTGCTGGTTAGAGCGCCATGATACCGCTCTGGCGCTGACCGTGCCACTATGGCTGGGGCGTCCCCCCTGGCCGATTTCCTGAGCAGAACCAGAGTAGTCGCCAACGTGGCAGCACCCCGACGTAGACCAACACATGACGGCCGACCCTGGGTCTCGAACTACTCGCCGCCAGCGATCGCTGCCGAGCCGTCAGGCTCGAAGACTCGCACAACGCGGAAGCCCTTGTACTCGTCCTTGCTGAGTGGGTGGTTCGTGATCACCTCGCCATTGACGAAGTGCGCCCGGCAATGGATGCCGGCGCATCCCCAGGACCCACCGCGAATGACGCGTGCGCCCGGAACGCCGGGATAGGGCGTGCTGCACCACTCCCAGACGTTGCCGTGCATGTCGTGCAAGCCCCAGCCGTTGGCGAGCTTCAGGCCGACGTTGGCGGAGGCGCGGGGCGCGTTCTCGTCGTACCAGGCGTAGTATTTCAGCTTCGCCAGATCATCGCCAAACGAGTATAGCCAAGTCGCCCTGGTTCCCGCCCGGCAGGCGTGTTCCCATTCCTCGCTCGTTGGCAGACGGTAAGCCCAGGGCGTCGGTAGGTTCCTGGCGTAGGTTGCCTTCTTCTGATGCTGCGTCAGTTTGCTACAAAACTCCGTCGCCTCCTGCCAGGAGACACGCACGACGGGCTGATGGTCGCCGTTCAGGTCCGCGCCTCCCAGCGTCTTGCCGCTGTCGTGCCGGGGACTGAATCGTCGGTACTGCCGATTGGTGACCTCAGTCACGCCCATGTAGAACGGTCGGGTCCCCTGGCCCGGAAGCGGCGGGATCAGGGCGAACTTCATGCTGTTGCAGTTCGTGTAAACCCATCGCCGACCGCCTACTCCCTCATTCCCGCCAGGCCACGATCGGCTCTTGAACCCGTGGCATATCGCAGCCCTACAGAGCTCTGCCACGCTTGCCTTGAGGCGTGCGTGGTCGGCCGACCTACTCATCTCGTCGACCAGGTTCTCCGCCTCCACGTAGCGACCGTTGGTCAGGAGCCCCAGCAGCTGGCTCCGGCAGGCTTCGGCCGTTTGTGCCGGGTTCGCCTTGGGCGCCGCCGGACTGCCACCTCTTCCCAGGCTCTTGATGCAGGCTGTAATCGTGGCCTTGAGCGCCAGAGCACCGAGATCGCTGGGCTTGCAGATCAGGGCGGCCTCCACGATCCGCTGGGCTTCCCGGAGTCGGGTCTCTCGCTCATCGGCGGCAGTGGGTAGCGCCGAGACGATGTTCCTCGCCTTGACGAGCAGCCTGGAGAAGACCTCGTCGAGATCTCGCTGCTTGGCTCCCGCTTCCTGCGACTCAGGCCGGGAAGACGTCGCACGCTTGCCCTTGTGCGGATTGGCTTGCCTCGTTTCCGTCCTGACCAACTCGTTCAGCGCCTTGTCCAGGCCCCGTTTCGGATGGCCATGCCAGGTGATCGTCCCCTTGCTATTGACGATAAATGCATGTGGGATGCCCCCAATCCCCTTCAGCCAGTTTGCGTGGGTCCTGCCGCCGTCGTCCACCGCAACACGGTAATCCATCTCCCGTTGCTTCTGGACGAAGGCCCTCACCACTGCCGCGTCTTCGTTGCTGATGCCGATGATGACCACGCCGTCCTTGGCGAATCGGCGTTGGAGCTGGCTGAGGTGAGGAATGCTCGTCCGACAGGGCGGGCACCACGTGGCCCAGAACTCGACCACGAGGATGTTCTTGCCCTTGCTCTTGGCGAGTTGAACCGGCTTGCCGCGCACCCACTCTCGCACCTCCACAGGGGGTGCAGGATCGCCGACTTCCAGCGCCAACAGCGCACTCGAACTAGTGAGAACCGCGCCCAACAACCAAGCTACACGCGTCTCCATTGCGATCTTCTCCTTTCGAATAGAGCTGCAGGCAGACCTCGACCGTACGCACCGCCCAAGCAGAGCGAATCGCGTAGGGTGCCTCGGAGGCAGCGACCCCGACCCAGGCAAGCAGATCTGGCTCAGACCCGGTCCCGTGACCACCGGGATCGTGTCCCGAGGCCCTCGCTCCTATCTCAGGAGACGACTGATCGAACGGGTGAGTACACGATTCTTGGGAACCTTGCCGATCTCATTCGGTTCGGTAGTAGTTTCTCTGCAACGTCAAGCGGCTAGCGCTGTGGGCTACGGATCTGGCTTGCCGGCGTCGTCGGCTGTCCAGCTCCGGATGGCTCAGCCTGGCGCACCCGAATGACACGGAAACCGGTCATCTCATCCTTGTGGCGTGGAATCTGAGCCTCATCGCGCCAGTCCGCTGCTAGGAAACCACCCACGTCGCTCCAGCACCCACCTCGAATGACACGTTTCTCTGGAACCCAGGGGTGGCGCGTAAGCGTCCATTCACGCGCGTTACCGTGCATGTCGTACAAGCCCCAGGCGTTTGGCTCCCGCCCTCCGACGTCGCGCGTCCGACCAAGGCGCACAAGCGAACCCGAGTTCTCGTTGTACCATGCGTAGTCCTTCAGCTTGGAGAGGTCGTTTCCGAAGCAGAATTTCCCCCAAAGCTCCCCGGCCCGGCAGGCGTGCTCCCATTCCTCGCTCGTCGGCAAGCGGTAGACCCATGGTGTAGGAAGACCTTGTTCTCTTGCCAGGTCTTTCTCCTTTTTGGTCAGCCGCTCACAGAAGTCTCTCGCTTCCGTCCAAGACACACGGACCACCGGTTGCCTGTCCTTATTCAAGCTCTCGCCTACGAGGGGTGCCGTCTTTCCGCTGTCGTGTCCATCGATGAGCTTCCGGAATTCGTGGTTGGTGGCCTCGTAGACTGCGACGTACAGCGGCCCGGATTCCGTCAACGGGAGGGCAGGAATCTTCATAAACTTCATGCCGATCGTGTTGACGTACTCCCATTTCTGACCGGCGGCCACGACCGATTCCTTCTCGATCTGCACCCGTGACTCGAATCCATGATTCTCCGCAGCCTCTAGCAGTTCTTGGGCCCTCGGTAGCAACCACGTGTCGGCGCACGCCTTCTCTGCTTCGTCCGCCGCTTTCCTGGCTGCCTCATAGTCCCCACCGCTCAGGTGCTTTTGGACATCCTGGCATCCGGCATCTGCGGCTTCCGCCTTCGAGACCAGGCGTTTCAGTCTGTCACGAATGTGCTTGGCCCGATCTGCCGGGCCGAAGGCATCAAGCGGTTTCACCGTAGCATCCAGGTTCTTCTCCTTCTGGTGAACGGCGCTCAGGTCGCCTTTGGACCTCACGAGCCTTTCAAGCTCTGCCAGGCCCCGCGTCGCGCCGCAATAGGCGATCAGAGACGTTGCCTCGTTGGAGAGTCGCTCCTTTTCGGACTCCGTCTTCTTGGCGATCGATTTGACGAGTGAGTTCTGTGCGTGGTCGGCAATCTCCACCGCCGAGCCAAGATTCTGAAGGTATGCCTTGAGGGGTTGTTCGGCCTCTGACAGCGCCTTGAGTTCGTCCTTTTCTTGCAGAAGACGCAGCTCGTGGCCAAGCTGGTTGAGCTGCGCGAGCAAGCGGGCAATGCTCTGTGCGGTTCTCTTGGCGTCGGAGAGCCGCGGCTCCGTCAGCTTCGCTGCGAGCTGGGACAGGGCCGCTGACGCCGACGCCAGGTCGTGCTCCTTCAGAAACTCGTGCACAGAGGGAAGCTCGGCGGCTAGATCGTGTAGTTGCTCCAGCCACGCCTTGTTGGGTGTATCACCAGTGGCCTTCAGGGATTTCTCCAGGGCGCGTTCGGCCTCGCCGTACTCCTGCTTGGCGACGCGACCCTGTGCGTCCTTCGCTACTTGCTCCGCCTGACGCCCGCGGCTCGCCCCAGACGCCGCCAACTCGATCTTCTCTTGGGCTTTCCTGCCCAGGTCGTCTGACGGGTTGCAGTCGCAAACGGCCTCGAAGGTTGTCCGCGCAGCGTCCCAATGCCATTCCTCGAGGCGCTTGGTTCCCTCTCTGAAGACCATCGATCGCAACGCGTCTCGACACTCGGCAAGTTTGGGACCGCATCGGGTGTGCGCATAGGCGTTCGCGGCGTCCCGGGCCGCAAGCAGCTCCTTGGACTCCGCATGGCCCGTGTCTACAAGGTCGCGTATGGCCGCGAGCTTCTCTAGAGCCAGCCTCTCATTCTTGAGCGATTCCCGGGCCTCGCCCAGGAGCGAGGCCACCTTGTCGGATGCCCTGGGCTCAGCGCCGAGCTCCACAAGGGCCTTGTCGGCATCCAGCAGGGCGAGGCAAGCCTTCTCGATAAAGGACCAGTCCCGTTCTTCGACGGACGGCTTCTCCTTCTCTTCGATTGCCCGATCAAACAGCCTTGCGCTGGCTGCGGCGAGCTCGGCTGCCAGCTGAGTCTTGGCAGCCGTTTCCTTGTAGGTTCTTGCCGTCGCCGTGATTTCTGTCAGGACGTTGGGGTCCTTGACGCCGGCGGCAAGGTGATGCTTGACATCACCCAGCGCCCGCTCTCCCTTTACGTCTTCGTCCCGACCGTCTTCCGCGCTTCCAGTCAGCTTGTCGACTTCGTCTGCATACCCATCGTAGTTTCCGATTTCGGCAAGCATTTCCAGCGAACGGCCCCACTTGCCCGGTGCCTGGAGCTCCTTAGCTCTCCGCAGAACGCATGAGGCCAGATGGTCACGCACGTGACCGAATCGCCTCTTTGCCGGTTCGCGGGCCCCCTGCCATGCTGCGTCTGACGCCCTGTAGAGCTGAACAAGGGGGGCGTCTCGCGTCTCGGGGTCCATGTCCTCGCGTAGCTTGTCCCGGATCTCCTTGAGTAGATTCGCCAGCGTCTCGCAGGCTGCGGCGGTTGTGGAATCCAGGTAGTCCCCAAGACGCAGGAGCGCCCGGCAGGAACCCGCCGCCTGCGGCCATTTCTTCGCAGAGAGGTCCTGATCAAGCGACACTTGGAGATCAGATGCGAGCTTGTCACAGAGCACCACTCCGTTCGGCTCAAGTGATGTACCTCTGAGGGAATCGGCGGCCTGAGCAACCAGCTCGGACACCTCAACGTGCGCGGACGGTGACTCCAGTTGCCTGGAGACATGTTCGGTCAGGCGGCTGACAGCGGCCTGAGCACCGATGCTCCATGATGTGCGATCGCTTTCCTGAAGGTGGTCGAGCGCATCGTAGCCCTTCTTGAGCACATGAAACGCTTCTGCGTACCTTCCGCCGTCCAGGTGCGCTTTCGAATCTGTCATGGCTGTCGCGAGGAGTTGGCCGGCCGCCTCCCTGCGCAACCCTACAAATGAATTCGGATCTACGTGTTTGGGGCAGTCACCCGTAGCGGACAGGACACAAAGACAAACAGCATGAATCTGCTCGAGATCCAGGTCGCCGTTCTTCGGCATACGGCCAAGTTGCTCGCCCAGCGTGCGCCATTCCTGAACTCTCGTCGAAGCGTTGGGATCATTATATACCTCTGGGTCCTCGAACTGATCCGCCAAGGGCCCACACACTCCGGCTGCATACGACCAGTCCTTTCCCTGGAAGTACTGCAGGATGGCTTTTAGATTCTCCGATGGCGGTATTGGCGGAGACCGACCGACCAGGGCCGCCACCGCAACCATGACGAGCCCCACCACAGACCAGATGGCCGCACGGCGGTGCAGCCACAGGCGCTTACGTCCCGCGTAGACCATCCGAGGCAATCCCGGTCTCGGGTATGGGGGTAGCAGCGGACGGTTCCCCATGAACCGGCCGATATCGTCGGCGAGTTCGGCTGCATCCCGGTATCGGTCGCGGGGGTCCTTCCGCAGGCACCGGAGGATGATCCACCTGAGTTCGTCCTTGAGGCCGGGGACAAGCGTTGACGGGTCAGTCGGCGGTTGGTGGCGAATGGCGTCTTCCAGCATGGCAGGCCCAAGGCCGATCGGGTAGGGGAATCGCCCCGTCAACAGCTTGAACATGCAGACCCCGAGGCAGTACACGTCGGACCGTGCGGTGATCTTGCGAATGTCAGCCTCGAAATGCTCCGGTGACCGCCAGGCTTCCGCACCGAATGGGCCTTCCGGCCCCGCCGACTCCGTGCGCGACGCATCCTCCTTCTTCTGACACTCCAGGTCGGGGTCCTTGCACGCCAGCCCGAAGTCCAGGAGGTGCGGCTCGCCATCCTTGACTGTGACCATGACGTTGTTCGGTTTGATGTCCCGGTGGACAAGATCATGTTCTCTGTGCGCATACCCCACGGCAGATGCGATCTTGTGGAAGAGGAGTATCAGCTGGTCAGTGGACGGCTTGTGCTTCTCCACGTAGTCGTCGAGCGCGATACCGTCCAGGTACTGCATTACGTAGAACGGCCGGCCCGACTCATCGAGGTCGGCATAATGGACCCGGACGATGTTCGGATGGTCCAGCTCCAGGGAGTACTCGATTTCTCTCAGGAACCAGTCGCGGGCTTTCTTCCAGACAAGGAGCTCATCCTTGATGACCTTGAGGGCCACGACATGCTCGCGCCACTCCTTGAGCGTCGCTCTGTAGACGATTCCCATGCCGCCTATGTCGATCAGGCGGACGATCCGATAGCCTCTGATGAACTTGGGCGCTTCGGTGTGGAGAGCAGTCGTTAGCCGAGACCATCCCGCGTCGGTGGACTCCTTCGATCCTTCAGGCTTGCCATGGGAGGACGATGACGGACCGACCAAGGGCTCCTGGGCCGGTGTCACGAGGGACCCCGACGACTTCGAAGGGGGCTGCGATTCGTCTTGCCTGTGAAATGTCAGCTTGTACTTGGGCCTGATGACGACCTCTTCGCCGTCGCCGAGGAAATGTGCGGCGACGAAGATCCCCCCGACCACAAGGGCATCGCGCCGGCTCTTGTTGACGACCTTCCATTCGGATTCGTCGTCGCGGACGATTTCCGCATGGTAGCGACTGACGGCAGGATCGCGGATTCGCAGGTCGTTGTCCAAGGCCCGCCCAATCCTGAACGGGCTTCGCTCGAACGACACCTCGCCGAGATGCCTGTCGCCCGAAGGCTCGCTGGTGATCTTCCAAACGACGATCCGCGGCATGAGTCCTACCTCATAAGGAGCTTTGTCGGCCCACATCCCTCCTTGGACCGGACGGGCCGCGGAACTTACGGCTACATATATGATCCCATGCTTACCATTGCAAGCCCTTGACCTGAGGGGGCCTGCGACTGCCGGCCTCGGCGTGGATCTGCACCCGTCGGGAACCCTCCGTTGCCCCCGACGAGCGTCCAAAGGTTGTTGCAGGCGCGATCGGCCTGGTTGATACCACGCGCCCTCTGACCCACGGGGGGATTCTGGCAGCAGACACGCCCTCGGGTGGACCGGGTCCGCGCGAATCAGAGAATCGGCAGTATGCCCTCCTTTCGTAGGAAGTACGCGCCGCCTGCAAGGAGTAGGTTCATCAATCCCAGAACCAAGGCCAGCCGCCAACACCGCTGTGGGTGCGCGGCGCCGAAAGCGGCAATGCAGCTAAAGGCCGCGACGGTCAGGCCGTAGAACGCCAGAACCCACACGCTCGGGCCCGACGGCATGATGTCAAGCTTGCGGAGCAGGAGCTTCGCGGGTGGGACGACGGCGCCATAGTTGATGGACAACACCCATGCGCCAAACCCCCACGTCGGTCCGTGGCCATTATGATTGCCAAAGGCAGCGGCCACGGGGACGAGAAGCCAGCTGCGCTCGGCCAAGCTGTTGGGCAGCCTGGGATGAATGTTCTCGCTGATGCAGCCCGTCGTCCAGAGCCCGGCGGTCACGGTAAGGCCACAGGCCAACCCGATCAGAGGTGCGCGAACTCGCACCAGTTTCTTCCGGCGGCCGGGCGCCGCGTCCAGCGTGTCGGGTGGCGGGCCGTCTCTCCTTGGATCGTACGGCCAGACGGCCGTCGATTCGCCACATCCAGGACAGCACCCGACCTTGCCCGCCAAGCTCCGACGAATCGCCTGGAGCCGCAGACATCTGGAGCAGACGAACTGAACGCCATTCAGGAGAGTGTGCGCCCACGCACCGAGCCTCGCTATCGAGTAGTCTACAAGGATGCTGATGATGGCCGCCTCGAGCTCGTAGCAGGCCATCTCTTCAGCCGTCGGCCCACACCCGGTGCTGCAGGCGGCTGCGCCGGTCAGGGAGATCACGACGCCAGCCTGTCGGCGGTTCTCCTTCCGGGCGGATGACTCACGGGTCTCGGCCTGGGTCTGCATGGGAGCTCGCCTCCAAGATAGGAGACGAGCCAGATCCGGGGGCGGTACAGCTGCGTTCGATTCGTTTGTGGGGCGCTCATGTGTTCGTCATCGTCTCTCGTCTCCTGCCTGTTCTGTGCCCAACCTTGCTTTGACCTCCCCCAGGCGCCGGTCGGTATTGACTCGATACTTGCCCGGGGCCAAGTCGGCGAAGCGTGCGTACCCGGCTTCGTCGATTCTGGCACGGTGCAGAATCCGGCCCGTGTTGTCGAGCAGCCATACCTGGCTGGCCGGGATTTCGGTGCCAACGCTCCTTCCGACCTTCACGCCCAGAGCCCCGCCCTCTACCTGCTCCGTGGCAGCTCCTTGATGTCGCTCTTCCCCCCGAAGAACACGTTAGCGCGCCTGCGGGCCACTGGCCCATCACTTCTGCCCAGTCGCCTCGGTTCCGGAAACAGCAGCACCCGAACTCAGTGCGTCAAGGTCTGCTCGTTTTGCCCCGAGAATTCCTATGCGAAGGCCGCTACGGCGCAGCAGCCTTCTCGCTATCGAGTTGATGCACAATACTGCTACCAGGTTGACCAAAGGAACTATCACAGCGAGAGCCCACAACGGAGCAACCTTCGATCTCATGGCAGCAGCCAGCCGGTAGACATGGATCACGCAGATGAACGGAGTTACCAGGCAGAGAACCAGCATGTCTGTAGCGGCGTCCTGGAGCTGACGCATCGCGAGCTGAAAAGTGACGGGGACGTGGTGTGTCATCCTCCCGATCAACACGAGCTCGGGGATTACTATGACCACGAGAGCAAAGAGGACGATGAGCCGTCGCTGCCGCAGTGCAATGCTGAGAACATCCGTCGTGTCATATACGTCCATATCTGGTACCCCGATGTTGACCTGCTATTGGTGCCAGAACAACGGAACCGCTGTTGCCGGAATGCCCTACGGCAATCGCGTTTTGACCTCACCGAAGCCACGGTCTGTGTTGACTCGATACTTGCCCAGGGTTAAGTCGGCGAAGCGTGCGTACCCGGCCTCGTCGATTGTGGCACGGTGCAGAATCCGGCCCGTGTTGTCGAGCAACCATACCTGGCTCGCTGCCGTTTCGGTGTCGCCGGCCCTTGCCACTTTCACGCCCAGGTTGCCGCCTTCCCAGTCGACCTCCGGCAACTGCTGGAGGTCACTTGGGCCGCCCATGAACACCGGCCCTTCGGCCTGGGTTATGAAAAGGAGCTGCCGGCAACCTTCGATGGCCAGCAGAAGCGGGCCGATCCACGAGGCGGCCATTCCCATGAGTTCAACCGGAAGGCCTATCTTGGCCGCTTCCTGACGCTCGAGCGCTTCTTCGAAAGGGAAGGACTGAGACTCCAGAGCCTCTTCCGAGATCCTCTCCTTGACCCGGTCGAGGATCCGTCGGCCCATTTCGTCCGGCACCTCGATATCGAGCTTGTCGGCCTCTTCCAGCGATGGCATTGCGCGGACCATCTCCAGGTCAGCCATCGCTGCGGGCAGCTCTTGAGTCTGTTCCTCGATGTCCCGGCGCTCGTTCTCCGGCAGGGCACCGTCAACGTACTCGATGAGCTTCTCGACGGGGACGTCGTCCATCCGCCCCGTCGCCCGCATCTGTGAGACGGTCGTCAGCATCTGGACAACAGCATCTACTGTCGGGGCGCTGTCGTCTTCGCCTTGCTCAAGCAGCAGCTGGCGAACGGCATGTCTCAGGTTGTCCAATGGCATGGTCAACTCCTTGGTCCCGAGCGTGATGGGGGCTCCTTCGCTTCTCGAAAGATCTGGGGGCACATCCGTCGCACAAAGGGAGACTGCCCGTAGATGAGGGCCAGCGCAAGAGGCTCCCCTTGAAGATTGGTCAAGTGAACGACTTTGTCGTACCGGCGCTGGAAAGACAGCGGCAGGGCGAAGAGCAGCGACCACGGACGTTCAACGGCTTCTACGCGCCTCAGGTCCAGAACGAACCTCGTCAACGTCTTGTGATCAAGCTCGCACCAGACCTGGCGCGCCATCTCGAGATCGACCGTGAACAACTTGCCGCGAACCATCTCAGTGATAAGGCTGCCGCCGCTCCGTTCCAGGATGAACAGTCCGTCGAGAACGGTCTCCTCGCTTCGCCCTTGGCCTGCGTGCTCGAGTCGTGTCGTACAGGCGTTGTAGAGGTGTCTGTACAGGTAGTCCGAAAACGGCTCACCTTTCGGTCTTTCTGGGCCGCGTGCTATGGCGCTGTCCCAAGCATCCACAACAGCCGACAGCGCGACCGAATCGGCCTCGTCGAGATCCCCCAGCCGAGCGCGCACCGCACTGTAGGAGGCATCGCCATGTCGCGCCACAAGTGCCTGAGCCGCTGATCTTGCCTCGTGCGTCCCTGCGACTGCCAATTGAAACAACTCCTCGTCCGATGGGTCTGCGGTCTCTCTCCGTTGGGACCCGCGGGCCTGATTCTGCAGCATCCTGTGACGATCCCGCCTGAACATAGAGACGACCAGACCTGTGAACGAGGGACAGTTCTCCTGCAACTTTCTACATTCCAAGCAGTTCCAGCGGCGGCCCGTCCGGGTAGCCCTGCGCGACCTTGCGCCTGAGGCACTCTCGGAACCGCTTCACTGCCCGCGAGATGTTCGGCATCGATCCCCCCCCGCTTGCGGCCAGGAGTTCCCTGATGCCTTTCGGCGATTGCGTCTGCCACCACATCGACACGATGAGCCGTTGGGTCTCATGTTCGAGGGACTTGATGCACTCGATGCTCCACTCCCGCAAGTACCTAAGGAACTCTCGAGCTGCTGCCTCTTGATCCGGACCGATTGCCTGGTTGCCTGGTCCGCGCTGCAGCTCGCGTTCGTCCTCGGTCAGGGGGCGCACAACCGTGGCCCGAATCGCAGCTCGCTTCAGCCAATCAAGGAAGATGTTCCTGACAATACGGTAGATCCATGCCCTCGCCTGTGCGTCCGTTCCGCCCTTGAATTGTCCAGCTTTGCTCCAGACTATGAGCCAGGCATCTGCCGCAAGGTCCTCAGCAAGGCCCTCGCTGCTTGTTCGCGCCCACAGCCATTTGACCGTGCGCCGCCAATGGATCTCATACAGCTTCTCGAAGCTCGTGCTCCTGCACGGTCCATCCTCAGCGACGCTCAGAAGCAGTTCGCACTCCCCGCCCTTTTCACAGTCGTGACCGCCTGTTGGACTCTCAGTTGGCATGTTCGCTTCCCGCGTGCTGCCCGTGGCCCGGCAGCCCTGGCTATCTCTGCCGGCCGGTTTGTGCATCTCTTCGGACCACTAGGAGGCGGGAAGGCGACTCCGTGCTGTTGATCTGGCTTCGCGGCCGTGAGACGTGATCGCCCCTGCCAATCCCGGGTCGCACGACTCTCATGTCCCGGCAACGCCTGGTAAGCATGTCGTCAAGTCGCTGGGCTGTCAACCGATCCGTTCCCGGGCGGCATTGGGGCAGATGGAGAATCGTGCGACAGCCCAAGGCGGCCCCGAGGGGTTGTGACGGCGGAGCGAGGTAGAGCGCAGCGACCGGCGGAGAACGGGTTGATTGCTGCGTTTGACGAGAGACCTCAGGAGCAGCTGCTCGGTCGTCTGACCGGTCTTGGCTTCACGCTGCGTGTAACCTGAGCTCAAAAGAACGCCCCGCGCCAGGCCGGTGTCGGCCCGACACGGGGAGAAGTAGCGGTAGCGCTTGGATTGTGGTCTATCCGTCGCCTCGGAGGGTCCGAACGCATAGCTCGTATCCTCCGGTTCCGCCGTCCCAGTACAACCCCACGCCTACGTGGTAGGTGCCGCTTGCCGGTGCCGTCCAGACAATGCGAGCGTTAGCCCCGTCACCGTCGTCGTCGCTGAATTGCAGGAAGGTCTGGCCATCCTGGTCGAACAAAGCCACGACCGTGTCGCTATTCCCACGCGTCTCGATGACATACGCCTGGCCAACCTCCGCCTCGAACCAGAAGTAGTCGACGTCGCTAGCCGAGGCGATCTCTCCCGAGATGCACTGACCATCGACGGCCACAAGCGTCCCAGGCGCGCTGTCGGGATGGTCGTCGGGAGAACGCCCGTCCTCATCCCCACTCGAGGCGTCCAGCGCCCGCTGCATTTCCGCCAGGAACTCCTCGGCGCCGCAGAAACCGACCACACGGTAGACTCCCTCACCGGCGTTGTTGAGGAACAGCACGGTGGGGTATCCCGAGATGCCGTATTCGCTCAGGAGGTCGCCGTGCTCGTCACCGTCGATCCGGACGCACACGAACTGACGCGCCTGCTCGATCACCCGCGGATCGCTGAACGTCTCGGCCTCCATTTGCTGACTCCACCCGCACCACTCGGCAGAGAAATCGACCATCACCAGCTGGCCGTCTTCGGCCGATGCCAGGGCCTGGTCCAGGTCGTCCAACCAGGCAATCCCCTCCTCCTGATCGTTCTGACGGGTGCTGATGCACAGCTCGTACCCCCCGGTCCACTCGTCCCGGAAGAGGACCACCGCGACGTGATACGTACCGGCGACCGGCGCCGTCCAGGCGATGCGGGCATTGTAGCCTTCACCGTCATCGTCGCTGTAGCGGAGTTGGGTCTGGCCGTCCGAATCGAACAGGCCGAGCATCGTGTCGCTGTCGCCTCGAGTCTCGATCACGTACTGCTGGCCGGCCTCGGCCTCGAATCGGAAGAAGTCGATGTCCCCGGCCGGGTCGATCTGTCCCGACACGCATTGGCCATCGGTCGCGACCAGGGCACCAGGAGGCTCGTCGACGTGGTCATCACCTGGCTGTGGCCCGGCCTGCGGAGGATCCTCGTTGGGCGGTTCGCCGCCGCCCTGGTTGGGGTCGCCGTCTCCTCCCCCTGTGTCGTCCACAATCCCCAGGAGCACCTCAATCAGCCAGTCTCTCTCACACCCAGCGGACAGCGCGGCCAAGCCCACCACACACACAAGGCACGCCACGAGGACCAACGTTTGCCGAATCATTGTCTCTGCCTCCTTTGTTGGTGCCCACTGGCCAGCTTCCGCCAAGCCGGCTCACTGTCTAAGGAGACGAGGGACTGACGAGAGGAGGACGGGAATCCGCCGATCTTGCCGAGAATCGATCGGTTCGGTTTGACTGGCGCGGAGTCTCTCCATAGAGCGGAGTGGACTATGGACAGATCGTCAGGACGAGCGCGGGGAGCCCGTTGACCGCCTGGCGCATCTTCGCGAGCACCAGACGCAACCCCGGTGTTAGTCCCCATCGCCGATCAGGACGAAGGGGGCCCAGTAGTAGGGATGGGCGTAGGGATGCTCCTTGGTGTCCTCATCG
This sequence comes from uncultured Planctomycetales bacterium, assembly GCA_964390905.1. Classification (GTDB taxonomy): domain Bacteria; phylum Planctomycetota; class Phycisphaerae; order UBA1845; family JAFGLZ01; genus JAFGLZ01. Next base: position 21,866 of record CAYMLO010000098.1, read on the forward strand.
GAGATGCCCTCGGTCGAGACAACCGGCGCGCCGAAGTCGCGATTGCGACGGGCAGCTTCATTGCCTGACTCGATCAACTTGGTCACTTGCTTGCGGGTCAGACCTCGAAGCCACTGCTTGGCCTCGCGAAGGGCCGCTGACTTGCGGAGCTTGCGCTGGATCAGGTTCTCGTAGAACCGTTCCATCAGCAACGACGTGCTGACGTCGTTGACGCTCCACAGACTGACCAGGAGGGATCTCGCGCCCGCGTGGAAGAAGGCATGGGACAGGCCTACCATGCCCTCCCCCCTTGTCAGCTTGCCCCGCCCCGTCTGGCAGGCTGACAGCACCACCAGGTCCGCTTTCAGCTTCAGCTCCATGATCTCCCGCATCTGTAGGATCCCATCCCGGTGGCCGTCCCGCACATCTCGATCCACCAGCGACAAAAGCAGCCCCGACAACTCCGGGCGATCCTCATTCGCGAACCCATGCGTGGCAAAGTGAACGTAACGGTACTTCGCCAACTCGCCCGACCGATTCAGCTCCCACAACTGTCCTTCACTGGCCTGAGGGCCGACGAGCAACCGACTTGGCCGGATCAACCGTCCGATCTGAACGACCTCACGCAGCGTAAACGGCAGGCGATTCGGACGCGCGTGCGGCGACCAGTGAAACGCGTCAGAGACTTGCTTGACGGAAGATGTATTTGACGACCGGTCTACCCCGAGCGCCACTTGCTCGTGACCTGGCCTGGCCATCTCCGCCAACTGTTCCTTGCTGAACGGCGGATCGCCAAACGCCAGGACACCCGCCGAAGCCATCGGCTTAGCGGGGTCCGTTGCCTCGGCCAACCGAACTGCCACGGTCGCCGATGGGCAGTAGTGGATCTCGTACTGTCCGTCCAGCCAGCGTGTCGAAGTAGATGTGCCTGTCGACTGGTCCTCCGCCCTCTGCATCAATTCCATGGGCAGCATCGCCGCCCATCCCTGATTCATCACGATGAGCCGCTTAGCGCCCCTCAGCGCCTCCTTTAACGGCGCCAACCGCTCGCGGTACAGCTGCCGCAGGCCGTCGGACCAATCCTCACGCCCTCGATCAAGAATCGAGCGACGAAGTCCATCAACATCCAGCCGGATGCTATCCAGTTTGATCCACTGTATCCCGCCACGTCGAGCAACGTATCCGTAGTGATCTGTACCCAGATCCAGCCACCCAACCAATGCCCTCGCTTCGTTCAGCAGACCACTTGACCCCAGATCCGCAAACGAAACCGACGGATCCCCTCGAGGACGTGCCCCTTCGGCTGCCCCGCCCTTCTCCAAAAGTTCCCGGAGCACAAGCGCACGCTGGTCCTCCAGAAGACGCAGGACGTCTACGTCCTTGCCAAGCCTGAGGGCCAGGATCGGATACAGCGCGCATCCGCCGTGCTTCTCTTGCCAAGACACCTGATCCAACGGGCGGTGGGCGCCGATGCGCCGTGCACGAGCATAGACCTTCAGACGCCTCCCCTCAGTCTCCCACGCTTCCTCCAGATGCCTCGAAGCGTACTGAAGGTGGGCCCAATTGTGCAGCGTAGAGCTGTAGTCCGGATGCTCCTCGCCAAGAGCCCTCTTGCGGATCTCCAAGGCCTGCCGGAACAGCGGCTCCGCCTCGGCGTAGCGTTCCATGAACCGGTACAGATCCGCCAGATTGGCTAGGTTTGCCGCAACGTCTGGGTGCGCTTCGCCAAGGGCCTTCTTCGTGATCTCCAAGACCTGCCGATGGAGCAGTTCGGCCTCGGCATCGCGACCCGTTGACCCATACAGATGCCCCAGACTGGCCAGAGCCCTTGCGTAGTCCGGGTGCTCTTTGCCAAGGGCTTTCTTATAGATTTCCACGGCCCGCCTAGTCAGCCGCTCGGACTCGGCGTACCGACCCATCGATTGGCACAGGGAGCCCAGGCTGTTCAGGTAGCTCGCGTAGCTCGGGTGCGCTTCGCCGAGGGCCTTCTTCGTGATCTGCAAGGCCTGCCGATGCAGCGGTTCGGCCTCGGCGTAGCGGCCCATGCCACTATACAATGTCGCCAGGTTGTGCAGCGCCAGCGCGTAGTTAGGGTGCGCTTCGCCAAGGGCCTTCCTCGTGATCTCCGAACCCTCTCGACACAGCGACTCGGCTTCGGCGTAGCGACCCATGCCATGGTACAGTGCCACCAGGGCGCTCAGCAGAGCGGCGACATCAGGATGATCGTGAGGCAACGACTTCTCAGTTATCCTCTGCGCCTGCTTGAGCAACTGCACCGCCTTGGTGTACTGGCCGGTAGAGTAGTGCAGGGCCGCCAGTCCGGCGAAGCAATCGGCGAGCTCGAAGCTTCCCGGAGCGGACACCTTCTCGAAGATCCGCAATGCCCGCCGATAGAGTGCTTCCGACTTGGCGTACCGGCCCGTATCCATGTGTAGCTTCGCAAGCCCGACCAGGCAGTTGCCGACTGGAAGGCTCTCCGGATCGCACACCTCTTCAGACATCTGCAATGCTCGCCGATAGAACGCTTCGGCCTCAGCGTACTGACCCATGCCTCTATACTGCGCCGCCATGTTGTACAGGCCCAGCGCTACAAGGCGGTGTTGGCGGCCAAGGCGCTTCTCCAGAATAGCCAGACAGCGCTTGTCCAACGGTAAGGCCTTTGCATACATTCTCATCCTGAGGTAGGTATCAGCCAGTTGGTTGAGGGAATGGGCTACTTCAAGGCTCTCAGACCCGAACCGCTTCTCATTGATCTGTACTACTCGTCGGCAGAACGGCACCGCTTCGACGTACCGCCCCCTCGCATGACTCAGCGCTGCCAGTTCTCTCAGACTCTCAATGGCGTCTGGATGGTCTTCGGGCAGGACCTTCTCTCTTATTGCGAGCGCACGCCTGTACAGGGCCTCGGCCTCGGGGTACTGGCGCATACCTCTATGCTGCGCCGCGACGTTGGTCAGAGCTTGTGCTACGAGGGGGTGTTGGCATCCAAGGCGCTTCTCCCTGATGGCCAGACAACGCTGCGCCAACGGCAAGGCCTTGGTGTATTCCTGCATCCGGTAGTAGGTTAAGACCAAATTGTTGAGGCAATCGGCGGTTTCAGAGCTCTCCGGGCCGAACCCTTTCTCAGAATTCTGCAGTGCTCGCCGAAGGAATGGTTCAGCCTGTGCATACTTGCCCATAATAATATACAGCAATGCCAGCTCCCTCAGGCTCTTAGCGGTGTCCGGATGGTCTTCAGGCAGGATCTTCTGTCTTATTGCGAGGGCACGCTTGTACAGGGGCTCGGCTTCGGTGTACTGACGCATACCTCTATGCTGCGCCGCGACGTTAATCAGCGCTTGCGCTACGAGGGAGTGTTGGCTTCCAAGGCGCTTCTCCCTGATGGCCAGACAACGCTGCGCCAACGGCAAGGCTTCTGCGTAGCGCTTGGCATTGAAGAGCTCGACCACCCGCCGGCTAAGCTCACCTGCCTCGGCCAGCTCGCGAGAACGTTGAGATTGGGGTTCGGCTGCGGGCTTGGGCAGGGGGTCCGAGCGAGGTGCTGCTTGCTTTGACGCGGGAGCACCCTCAGCGGCTACCGCCAGTGGCGCAATCATCCACTGCGCGAGAAGGACGCCTGTGATGGCTTGCGAGCGGACGTTCATTGGCACGCTCTATCCCACCTACTGCCTTCCCCGTTGACTCGGTGGCGCCGTCCCAGACGACGCCTGCGGGAAGGCCACGGCGTAGATCAGCTCAAACCGTTCGGCAAAGTGGTGTTGTACTTTCTCCAGCAATCCCTCGTCGGAGATGACGACTCGTGTCGTGACAATGTCTCGCTGCGGAGGGCGGCGGATCTCCGTGCGGGCGTTGCGGAGAACACAAAACGACTGCGGATCGAGCTGGGGCGGCGGGCCGAGGGCGGCCAGCTCGTCGAGCAGGCCAGTGTGGTCTCGCTGTTCGTCGCTTGCCAGAAGGGCCACCGTCGTCACGCCGGACGGGTCCGCTAGCTCCAGCCAGCCGTTCCTGATCGCGGGGATTCTCAGCTCTTGTTGCCGTGAAGGTTGGCCTGACTTGGGAAACAACTGCACGGGCTTGCCACTTGGCTGGAGGGCCAACAGATAGACGAACATCGGCCTGGGCAGCCTGACGTGAAACTGAACCCGGTCGCCGGTTCGCAGCGGGAGGTGGTCCTCGTCGAGCGTGTGGTGCCTGCCGGTCTCGCCAGAGCGCTGGAACTTGATCTCGAGCGGAGTTGACGTGTCGGCCGCATCTAAAGGACCGACGGACGGCTTTGCCGGCCCGGGGTCCTGACCCTCCGGACCACTCCCGCGGAGGAACAGTAGCCCTGTTCCAACCAGAACGGCGACGGCTACAGCCACGCCCAGCGGCCTCGTGATACGACGGCTCCGATTGGCCCAGCGAAACAGGTCATGGGCGAGTTCCCCGGCGGAGCTGTATCGATCCTCCAGCCGGGGGGCCATCGCCCGGTTGCAGATCTCGGCCAGTCTGGGGGGCAAGGGGACCTCGAGCGGGTTGATCAGTCTGCCCTTACCCGCTTTGGCCTGAGCGAGTTGCTCATCGCGGCTTCCATAGTAGGGGCCCTCCCCGGTCAACAGGAATCGCAACGTCGCGCCGAGCGAGAACACGTCCACCCGATGATCGACACCGGGTTCGGACCGCGCCTGCTCAGGGGCGATGAAACTCGGGGTCCCGGCAAGCTCAGGCGGCAACTTGGTCTGGTATGCATCAACCCAGCGCGCCAACCCGAAGTCCGCCAGCATGGGCAGGCCGTCCCGGCCGACGATGATGTTGGCCGGCTTGATGTCGCGATGCACCACGCCGCATTGGTGAGCATGCCCAACGCCCTGGGCCAGTTCTGCCACCAGGAGCGCCTTCTGGCGAACTGGCAGCTTCTGTTGCACGACGTAGTGGTCCAGCGGCAGCCCCCGTTCGACAAGCCGGAACGCCACATAGGGGACATCCTGGACTACACCAGCGTCCAAAATGGGAACGATGTTGGGGTGCGGGTCTTGGGCGAGCTTTCTGAGCGATCCCACCTCGTCCTGGAGCCATTGCTCGGCCCACTTGGCCGCCATGTGCTTTTCTGGGATCTTCAGGGCCACATGCCCGAGCGGACCCACCGTATCGAGCGCCTGCCAGACCTCTCCCTGCGCCCCTCCACCGAGCCTCACTTCGAGCAGGAACTTGCCAATCTTGTCACCGGGCTGACGAGCTACATCAGAACGTGCGCCTGCAGGCAGGTTGGCCGTGGACCTACGGGTCCACCCGTCAGGATGGTCCAACGTGTCGTCCACGTTGGGGGCCCTCACTTGCCTAAGGCGAAGCTCTCGGCATTGTATGGCTCTGGGGCCGAAACCCGCAAGCGCGGCGATCTCAAGGGCTTTGCTTCTCATAGCCGCGGACGGGCGTCTGGCGTCGGATACCAATCGCCTACCGGCAGCCGCTCAGAGCCAGCGCCCCGTGCATCCGTCCGCGGACAAACGGATGCTGTCGCCAGGTTGGAGCCGCACCCAGGTCTGGATTGTGTTGACCACATTGCGGAAGTCGGCCCCCCAGTATTGAGGAATCATCACTCGTATACGCGAGGGATCTGGACCCGTCAGTGGAACGTCAGCCACCACTCTCCCGGAGGCGTTGGTGGTGAACAGCAACATGTCGAAGGTCTCTCCTTGCCAATTGTAGTTGAACGTGACGACCCTCCCGGGAAGTGGATCGCCGTCGCAAGTCACTTCAACCGCGATGCGTGCGGTGGGACGAGACGGCGGCGGTATACAGCCTTGGATGACCATGGCAACGCCGACAAGCGCAATGAGAAACACGTTGAAGCGAGACATATCGTTCTCCTCTGGATTGCTGCGGTTCTCGTCTTGTGATTCACTCCTATTTCGCACGGAGGTTCGTTCTCGGGACGCCCAGCGGAATCGGCGCCCTTCCGGCGTCAGCTCCCAGATCACCTCGTGAAGAGCGTCAAGTGAACGGGCGAACCGTCCACCACCAGGGCCGCGCCTAGCGTTGTTGGACTCGACAGACGAACGTCCCAGCCGAGTCCGACAGACTCGTAAGGTTCCTCGCGAAGCTCCAAGGCGGAGCGAAGCCATCGCACGCCGTGCTTCCGACGGAGCGCCGCACCTTTCACATCGTGGGCCTCGAGCGCGTCGATGGCGTATCCACGGAGAATCTTGGGCCAGAGCTTGGCGAGGGTGGCAGGACTGTCGAAGATGTCCGCTCCGACGATCCGACCGCCAATGGCGAAGACGGCCCCGGAGCAATCAGTAGGGACCGTCATGCTTCGAAGCACCTCATCGAGGCGGTGTTGCTGGTCATCGTATGCCTGGTGCAGGGCGTCCGTGTGAGAGGAGGAACCCATCGCGGCAAGCTTCCTTCTGATCTCGCTCCACACGGAGCGCTGGTCGGACGAAGCCCGGCCGGTTCGACGGTATCCCTCCGAGGTCGCGCGGGTCATCGCGGAGCGGAGTGCCGCGTGTGCTGAGCTACTTGAGCTGCCGAACGTCCGTGATCGACGGTGCCATCGGCTCTCCTCCGCGCAGCTCACGGGGATGTTTACGTCGGCCTGCGGTGGAATCATGATGCTGGCGTTGATGATGCGGTTCTGTTTGGCGCCGATCAGCTCTTCACCGGCCACCAGGAGGACCCTCTCTGCGAGCTGGTTCTTGACCGCAAGCGTTGGCACCTGGCCCTCTTCACCAAGCTCGGACACCTCACACTTCCCAGTGCCCAGGGCCTCGTCCAGCGTCAGGTATTGGCCACCGCTTGCACTCGAGCGTCGAAGTCCGAAGACCAGCAGGTTATCGAGCTCCCTAGGCCTCCGGACTTCCAGCTGCTCGAGGAAGCGGACGTTCTCGGATGACATGCTGTGTTCTCCATGCCGACAGCGCGGTCGCGACCTCCATCACGGTCTGGTCCAGCGGCTCTGTCGTTGTCCATGCGACCGGTGTCCTCGTTTTCGAGTGAGTGCCCTCGCGGAGAATCCGAAAGCCACAACCGCCAAGGCCGCCGGGATGAAGCACGTTGGGGCGATCGACGGTAGCTGGGGCGGCACGTACGGGAGTGATGAGGGGGGCACCTGCGAGGGCGACTGGGGCGGCACATGTGGGCCCGGATCGGGAGCCGGAGCAGGAACGCCTCCTTGCGACTCGATCGTCACCGTGACCGTTCCGCTGTTGTCCGTCTTGCGGGACCAGTCGAAGTAGAAGGGAGCGATCTGCCCGTACACCGGCACGAAGGTGAAGCTGCCTCCGTCGTGCGTGTACCTGAACTTCATGCCGTCGGCCTCCTGGTACATGAAGAAAGCGCCCTGCATCGGAGCTTCGACGTTGGAGCTTGACACGCGTGCATGGTAAGTCTGGCCGACCGTCAGCCCCCTGACGATCGGGGTCACATGGTCCAGTAGCACGCAGTCGCTTCTCGCATCAAGCTGGATTTGGTGGTGCGTCGGCCCGGAGACGTCAATCGTGATCGTCCCGCTGTTGTCGCTCGTCGTACTCCAATCCACATACAGCGGGGCAAGCTGCGGCACGGATGGGACAAAGCTGAAGGAGCTCCCGCAGGTGGCGTACCGGAACGTCACGCCCGCTGCTTCCTGGTACATGAGGATCGCCCCTCGCATGGGGGCATGGATCGTGGTGCAGGAGACCGATACCGTGTACCGCTGCCCCGTCACGAGTCCTGTGACCATGGGGCTCACGTCGTCCAATAGGATGCAGTTGTCTTGGGCGTCGAGGTTCACAGTCCACGTGTCCGCACGGATAGCTGCAGCTGCATGGAGCGTCGTGAGCGCTGCTAGGGTCCATGGGGCCAAGTGTTTGCCGCTAGTGATCTTGCCCATCCAACGATCTCGTCTCATGATTGCTACCTCCTTCAGACCAGTGCCTACACTCCTGACGTACCTGTGGTCCATGGACCACCCCAGATGCCAAGCTCTACCTGTGTGGCATGAGAGGTACGTCAGATCCACACCACTCAAGCGGCCTGGCCAGCAGAGGAGACGATGCTGCTGCAGCCCAGAGACACCTTCCCGAAGAAGATCGGCATGAGATGACTCACATTCCGGCAGGCCGCAGCCCTGTGGAGCAGCTCCCGTTCCTGGCATCCGTCCGGGACACGTTTGGTGAGGGGGAGGCGATTCGACCGGCGGCTGCTCTTGGCGCTCACCGGTTGTCGAGAAACCGCTTGGGCCGTTTTCGCTTGACCTGAGAACCGGCCTCGGTAGCCTGGTTCGCTGATGGCAGGCAAATGCGCAATCTCCGTTGACGCCCGTTTCCGCTTGGGCAATAGATTGTCGGCCCGCATCTGAGTCAACGGAATAGGCAAGGAGAACCGATGTGGCGCATTCAGGAGTGTGAGACTTGAATAGGCACTGTTTTTACCTGCCAGACGGTCCCTTCGAGGATCCCCACCTTGCACTGATTGAGGCGTGCAAAGGGAACGCACTGAGAATCATAGCTGAGGCCCTGTCGTGTTTGTTTCTGCGCTGAGCTCAAGCTTGTCGTCGGTGGTCTTCACTCTATCTCGAATACACGCTGCACGACCGGACGGTAGTACTCCACCTCGGCCGTATAGACGATCAAGTTGCCCAGGATCTCGGCAACCCCGAAGCTGTGCGTGTGCCCGCACAGGACGGCCATCTGTACGTCGGGTCTTGTCTCGGCCACCTTCCGGATCGCATCGCCAGCCGCCTTGCAGGCGAAGTGTGGAAGGTAGCTGTCGTCCGAGATTCGCCCCCGGTACCTGCACGCTGCCTGGAAGGGCGGCACGTGTGTTGCGACAAGGACATGCCGGTATCGCTGCACCGCACTCCGGAGCATCTCCCGGAAGTAGCCGGCGGCGATGTCCCCCTGTGCACGGAGCTCCCGTTTGATTTCGGCCATGTCAAGGTTGGCCAGTTCATCGATCAGGATGTAATCGTTAAGGACGACACCAGAGTTATCGTAGTCACCCAGGCGGGCATCCGCCCACGAGTCATGCCCTATCAGACATGTGTTGCTTGATAGCTGGACAACACCAGCCTGCGTGAGATAGACCAGATGCTCCGACTCGGCCGCCAGTAGCCCCACCCGGCTCCGCACATCGCGAATCGATCCGCGATAGAAATCGTGGTTCCCGAGTACGAAGTAGATGGGCACCTGCCAGTGGTGGGCCATCATCGCCAGGTACCTCTCGATGCTGGGGGCCTCGCCTATGTCGCCGGTGATGACCACGCTGTCCGGTCGCCCTGCCTTTACATGTTCCAGAAACGGGAGCGCCTTCCGGTTCATGCTTTCCACGAAGTTCAGGTGGATGTCGCTGAGCCAGACCAAACGAGTCGTCATCAAGTCTTCCTCGCGAGACTACCTGGTCCAGATTGGCGCGGGAAACTCCTTGTGCCAGTACGCGAAGCGATACCCCCGAAAGGGCAGATGAGGCCGGTCGCGTGCGTGATGTTTTTGATGTATGCTTTCAACAGGATGGGAATCCTCTTTTTCGGTTAGGCCTCCTCTGCCTTCCGGTCTTCTGCGCAGCAGAACCCCGTCTCGTCTACCTGCACCGTCGATCCTCGGCTCTGATCCTACAAGCACCTGGCCGCCTTGCCACGTCTCAGTTTCTCGAGTCGTGGCTGCGATACCGGTTACATGTGATACCGGTCTGTTGTTCGCTGGTTGCTGATTCTCGACTTCCGTACCAGCCGAAGGATCCAGGCCACCAGACCTCCAAGCCGGTGTTGGTGAGCCGGGCAGCGCTCCAATCGCGCCCGTCCCTCCCGAAGACTCCGTCCGCGTTGATTCACAGGGACTTACGTGCCTCACCCTTCCAGACCTGGCCGGCTACGATGGCTTCTCGCCGGACCTGACTCGAAGGGATCGGACGAACATCGCGAGATGAGGGACGATCTGCTCCTGCGACTGAGACGACGCCGATGTGGAAGGAAGACCAGCTCTTTTCGCGTGTACCGAGGCCCAAGTGCGCCCCGAAGTGCGCCCCCTTTCTGCGTGACGCTGGGTAGCCGCTGGCCGGCCGTTGGCCGTCATCTGGCATGACGCTGGCCCCAGCACCCCGAAGGACGCCAAATTCCTTGGGAAAACCGCATGAAGAAATGGCACATGGCGTACTACGGAACCGAAGGTTGCAGGTTCGAGTCCTGCGCGGCGCGTTCCTTCAAGGTTGACTCGCCAACACCTTATGACTCAACTTGAGTTGGGCGTTTGCCCGGAAAACCCCGGATTGGGCCCGAGTGGGTCACTTTTGGGTCAGTCAGGTCGAACTCGGGGGGCGGGAGAAGGGCGATGAAAGGATGGGGCGCTGTGACGGTTGTGGCCGTGGCTCTTGTATGGACCGCAGGGGCGGAGGCGGTGAGCTTGGACTGGGTCTTCATCGGGGATGCCGGAAACGCCGGGGAACTGTCCGGCGTGGGTGCCGGCGGGTTCGGCCCGAATCGCATCTGCGGCGCGGTCGATTACGACTACTACATCAGCAAGTACGAAATCACCAACGGGCAGTACCGGGAGTTCCTTAATGCCGTTGCCGCGGAGGATACGTACGGCTTGTACCACGTGAACATGGGTAGCACGTATGGCGGAATCACGCAGAATGGGAGCCCTGGCGACTACACGTATGCGCCAAAGGGGAATGATCCCAACTGGGACGCCAAGCCGGCCAACTACGTGTCCTACTACGACTGCCTGCGTTTTGCCAATTGGCTTCACAACGGTCAGCCGAGCGGCGCGCAGACCGCCGGTACTACCGAGGACGGGGCTTACACATTCAGCGGCCTGACGACGGTGAGCGACCGCAACCCCGAAGCAAAGATGTTCCTGACCAGCGAGGACGAGTGGTACAAGGCGGCCTTCTACAAGGGCGGGGGCACAGATGCCGGGTACTGGGACTATGCGACCCAGAGGGACACGAAGCCCGACAATAACCCTCCCGCCAGCGATAGCGGGAATTCGGTCAACTACTACAATCTGTACGAGGACGATTATGCGGCCGGCCCGCCCTACTATAGCACCGATGTTGGGGCCTACACGCTGTCCGGCAGTGCATACGGCACGTTTGACCAGAACGGCAACATGTGGGAATGGAACGAGGCGTTGCTCTCCGGGGCGTATCGAGGTCTGCGTGGTGGGTCGTGGAGCAACGTTGGGTACTTCCTCCCGGCGGCTTGGCGTTATGACGTCGCCGACCCGGAAGAAGAGATCCACGACACCGGCTTCCGCGTGGCAATGATTCCCGAGCCGAGTGCCGTCTCGGTGCTTATCGTCGGCGTGGCATTACTTCGCTGGCGGCGGCGATAATGTAGGGCGCTGCACGAGGCTGGCCTGTGTGATTGCGTCCTTGGTTAAGACCTGTCCCGGTTTTTGTGGGCGCAACGGAAAGGCCGCCACCCAACCACGAGGGCTGAGCGGCGACCGTTTCCCCCACACTCTTGCACCGGCCTGCGGGCTCGGCATGCACCGAGGTCTAGTCACATGACCGTGCCGCCTCGGCGAGAGGCGGCCGGGGGTCGTATTGGACTCGTTTCGCTGCTAGAGACCACAGCCTCCCCGCAGCTTGGCCTTCGAACAGTCCCCGCCGTTTCCGCCGTTGCCAGACGCACGGGGCTTCGCGCCAGCGCCACAGCCGGCGGGCGGGCAACTGTCCGATCCGCAGCACGCCTTCTTGGCCGAGGGCTTGTCGCCATTGCCGCCGTTGCCGGAGGCACGGGGTTTGGCAGCGGCGCCGCATCCCGTGGCGGGGCAATCGGCTGATCCGCAGCATGCCTTCTTAACGGGGCACTCGCCGCCGTTCCCCGACGCCGCGGCCTTCGGGCAGCAGCCCGACTTGGCTGTAGCCTTGCCGCCGTTCCCGCCATTGCCGGACTTGGCCAACTTACCGTACTTGACGCTGCAGCCGTAGGGCTTGGTCTCACTCCTTGCCAAGGGCTTACCGGCAAGGAGGGCGTCGAGCGCGGCGGTCACGAAGCTGTGGCCCTTCTGATTGTCGATCGCGCCGGAGTAGACCAGCGTTCCATCCTTGTGGATGATGAACACATGCGGCGTGGTCTTGGCGCCGTAGGCCCGGCCGACCTCGCCCGTCGGGTCGTGGAGGATCGGATAGGCGATGTGGTGGGCGGCCGCCCAGAGACGATTCTGCTCGGGCTTGCGCCAATGCGTGCTGTCCACGGCGAGCCAGATGACGCCCTTCGGGGCATATCGGGCGTACGCTTGCTGCGTGGTCTTCAGCTTGGTGTGGTGATTCACCACAAACGGGCACTCGCGGTTCGTCCACTCGAGGACGACGATGTGG